>NZ_PVBK01000002.1:0-626136 GCF_002968535.1 Neorhizobium sp. T7_12
GGTCAAGGGTGGGAATTGTGTTGTCCATTGCAAACTCCTCTCTATTTCCCCGGAGGATAGGTTCCGGAGAACGATATACCTTGATCGTGATCAACCGCCGGGGTCTGTTGGAGCGCTAATAACCAGGCGCCATTTAAGGGGAGGGACTAACATGCCGACACTCAATCCGGGGTTTTCGACGCTGGCCGTGCATGCGGGGGCGCAACCCGACCCGACGACCGGGGCGCGGGTGACGCCGATCTACCAGACGACCGCTTTCGTCTTCAACGATGCGGACCACGCCGCCGCCCTGTTCGGCCTGCAGCAGTTCGGCAATATCTACACCCGCATCATGAACCCGACCCAGGCGGTGCTGGAGGAACGGGTGGCGGCACTCGAGGGCGGCACCGCGGCGCTTGCGGTCGCCTCCGGCCATGCGGCGCAGATGCTGACCTTCCACACGATCATGCAGCCGGGCGACAATTTCATCGCGGCGCGAAAACTATACGGCGGCTCCATCAACCAGTTCGGCAACGCGTTCAAGAGTTTCGACTGGCAGGTGCGCTGGGCCGATCCCGACGATCCGGCAAGCTTCGAGGCCGGCATCGACGAGCGTACCCGGGCGATCTTCATCGAGAGCCTGGCAAATCCCGCCGGCACGTTCGTGGATATCGCGGCGATCGCCGAGGTGGCGCATCGGCGGGGCATTCCGCTGATCGTCGACAACACCATGGCAACCCCCTACCTCCTTCGGCCGCTCGAGCACGGCGCCGATATCGTCATCCACTCGCTGACCAAGTTCATGGGCGGCCACGGCAATTCCATGGGCGGCGTGATCGTTGACGGAGGCACCTTCAACTGGTCGAAATCGGGCAATTATCCGTTGCTCTCGGAACCGCGCAACGAATATGGCGGCATCGTCCTGTACCAGGCTTTCGGCAATATCGGCTTTGCCATCGCCTGCCGCGTGCTGGGCCTGCGCGATATGGGACCGGCGATCTCGCCCTTCAACGCGTTCTTGATCCTGACCGGCATCGAGACGCTGCCGCTGAGGATGCAGAAACACTGCGACAACGCCGCTGCCGTCGCCAAATGGCTGAAGGCGCATCCGAAGGTCGCCTGGGTCAGCTATTCCGGTCTGGAGGACGACCCCAACCATGCCCTGCAGAGGCGGTATTCGCCGAAGGGCGCCGGCTCGGTCTTTACCTTCGGCGTTACCGGCGGCTACGAGGCGGGTAAGACGCTGGTGGAAGGCCTGCAGCTGTTCTCCCACCTCGCCAATATCGGCGACACCCGTTCGCTGGTCATCCATCCGGCCTCGACGACGCATCGGCAGCTGAGCGAAGAACAGCAGATTGCCGCCGGCGCCGGGCCGGACGTGGTGCGCCTGTCGATCGGCATCGAGGATGCTGCCGACATCATCGCCGACCTCGACCAGGCTTTGTCGAAGATCTGATGACCGGCGCCCGCAGGTGCTCCGATCGGGCGCCTGCGGGCGATCATCGTGATCGCGTCAAACAGCTCGAAAACATGCACCCGAGAGAACCAAATAATGAGCGCCTGGATCAAATTCGACCTCTCGTCCATCGAACCGGAAGAGGGCGCGCCGGCACCGGATCGGCTGGTCTCCGGCACCCCGACGTTCCGCACCTGGAACTTCGAGGAAGCGGAGGGCGGGCTTTATGCCGGCATCTGGGAGGCGACCCCCGGCAAGTGGCGGATTGTTTATGACGAGTGGGAATATTTCCACATCCTCTTCGGCCACTCGGTCGTCACCGAGGAGGGCGGCGAAGCGGTCCAGTTAAAGCCGGGCGACAGCATGATCCTCAGACCCGGGTTCAAGGGAACCTGGCAAGTCGTTGAAACGACTCGCAAGGACTACGTGATCAGGGTTTGAGGGTCAGGCTTCTTCATCACGCTTGAAGGCCTTGGCGAATTCGCCCGACGAGATGAAGGCCAGCGTCCGCCGCAATTCCTCTGATTTTTCCTTGCCGAATGCCTTGTCGAAACGGTCCTGAGCGATCTGCCAGCGGGCGGTGAGGTCGCGCTGTGTGGCTGCGCCCGTCTCCGTCAGGCGGACGCGCTTGGCGCGGCGGTCCTGGGGATCGGGTACCAGTTCCACCAGTCCGTCGCGGATCAGCGGCTTCAGCGTATGGCCGAGCGCCGAGAGGTCCATGACCATCGCCTCCGCGAGGTTTTTCAACGTCGGCTGGTTGGATCCGGCGATCTGGGACATCAGGGAGAACTGCGTTCCCTTGAGGCCGGTATCGCCCATCGCATCCTCGTAGAGCTGGCCGAGATGCCGCGAGGCGCGGCGCACTGCGGTATTGCTGCAATGAAGCCAGACGCCGTCTTCGTTCTGCCCTTGCTTGTCTTTGTCCGTCATGTCTCGTTCCGATCCTGCCGCGGGATAATGCCCGCTTTTGGCAGGCCCTTCCACTTCGATAAAAATTTACGGCCGCCCCTTGCAGCTTCAAATCGTGCTTTTCATATATAGTGGCATATGCCAGTAAATTCCAGATGCCGGAAACGCCGGCCAAAATTCCAGCCAAAACCAAGGAGATGGACCATGACCAACACCTCGAAACTCGGAACCGCACTCGTGACCGGCGCGTCGTCGGGCATCGGAGCGACCTATGCGGAAAAGCTTGCCAAGCGCGGCTATGATCTCGTTCTCGTCGCCCGCGACGCGGATCGCCTGAAGGCGCTTGCCGGCCGGTTGACGAGCGAACATGGCATCAAGGCGGACGTACTGCGCGCCGACCTCAGCCAGCGTGCCGATGTGCTCGCCGTCGACAGGCGCCTGCGCGAAGACGGCTCGATCACGCTCTTCGTCAACAATGCCGGCATCGGCCCGAAGGGCCCGCTGCTGAAGGCCGATCCGGATTATCTCGACCAGATGGTCGACCTCAACGTCACCGCCGCCAACCGTCTCGCAATCGCAGCCGCGCAGGCTTTCGTTGCCCGGGGTCAGGGCGCCATCGTCAATATCGCCTCCGCCGTGGCGCTCGCCGCCGAATTCTTCAGCGGCACCTATGCCGCCAGCAAGGCCTTCGTCCTGGCCCTGACGGAAGCCCTCGCTGCAGAGCTGAAGGACACCGGCGTCAGGATCCAGGCGGTCCTGCCCGGTTATACCCGCACCGAAATCTTCGATCGTGTCGGCGGCTCGATGGACAATCTGGACCCGAACTCGGTCATGGAAGTCGGCGACCTTGTCGATGCGGCGCTTGTGGGTCTCGATCGTGGCGAACTGGTCACCATGCCGTCGCTTGCCGATACGCAGCTTTATGAGACCTACACGACCGCCCGCGGCGGGCTGCGCCCCTATCTGTCGCTCAACAAGCCGGCAATCCGTTACGGAGTTGTCGCCGGCGTCTGACTGCGACGTGCAACTGCGGCATAGTCCGCAGTTGCACACCGGTTTCGGGAACTATTCAGGGAGCCGGGCTTGCCTGTCCCCAAGCCAGGTCCAGCCGCTCAAGCCCGTGGAAATGATAGACGTCCTTCACCACTGGTGTTGCGGCGATCCGCATGCCGGGCAGCCGCCGGAAGAGGATGGGCAGCACGGTATTGAGTTCCAGCCTTGCGAGCGGCGCGCCGATGCAGAAATGGATGCCAGCGCCGAAGGAGAGGTTTGCGGCTTCCTGCCGGTTGGGCCTGAAGGCCAGCGGATCGGAGAATTTCTTGGGGTCGAGATTGGCGGCGGCGAGGATGAGGCTCACCTTGTCGCCGCGCTTGAACTCGAGCCTGTCGATCTCGACGTCCTCGAGCGCCCAGCGCTGGAAGATGTGCACGGGCGCGCAGATGCGCAGCGTTTCCTCGACCGTTCGCTCGGTCGCCGCCTCGTCGCGGAAAAGGTCTGCCGGGGACAGGCCGCTCTCCAGGATTACCCGCACCGAATTGCCGATCTGGTGCACCGTCGCCTCGTGGCCGGCATTGAGCAGCACGATGGTGGTCGAGACCAGTTCGTCGTCGGTGAGATACTGGCCCTTGTGCTCCGTGTGGATCATGTGGGTGAGGAGGTCTTCGCGCGGCTCCCGGCGGCGCTCGGCGATCAGGCCTTTGACATAGTCGGAAAATTCTCTTGCTGCCCGGTCGGCGGCATGTTCGTCCTCCTCGGTCCGCTTGAACATGTACATGCCGACATAGGCATGTGACCATTTGAGAAGCTGAGGTCCCATCTCGTCCGGAATGCCGATCATCCGGGCGATCATCGTTACCGGAATGATGTCGGCGAAGGCGGAGAGCAGCTCCGTTTCGCCTTGGCCGCCGAGCCCGTCGATCAGGCTTTCGGCAAGCTCTGCGATCTCCGGCCGAAGCCTTTCGATATGCCGCGAAACGAAGGCGCGGTTGATGAGCGTGCGAAGCCGCGTGTGGTCAGGCGGCTCAAGCTCCAGCAACGAATACCGCTCGGCGAGATCGAAGTTTTCGAGATGAGCCAACGGCTCGGGCAGGCCGAGTTCCTCACGGCTGGCGATATGCAGGATCTGCCGGCCGAACCGCCGGTCACGCAACAGCCCGTTCACATGGTCGTAGCCGGTGAAGAACCATTGCCGCTGCTCTTCCCAATAGAAGGTTGGACAATGTTCGTGGAGCAGGGCGTAGACGCGGTTCGGGTCGCTATAGAAAGCCGGGTTGCGGCCGTCGAGCGAGACGCGGCGGGTGTCGGGATCGATGCGCAGGAAATCGGGCAGAATGGTCATGCGAAAGACCTAGCGGATTTCGCGAGCGTGGAAAAGATTGAGTGATTGACGCAATTCAGGATTGCGATCATGTTTGGATGCAAGGGTCGCTGTCGAGCGGGGAGGGAAGCCTGTGTGCCTGTCATCGCGCGAATACAAGGTCATGCTGCATGCGAAGGAGTTCGCCGGTGACGAGGCTGCCCGCGGTAGAGCGGTGGCGCGCTTCTGGGAGCGTCTGCGTGCGGAACTGCAGGGCGTCGACATCGATACGCACGGCAGGCTTGATGTGCTAAAGGACAGCAAGCAGCGTGACCTCTTCTTTCTGGATACCGAGAAACGAGATCTCTACCGCCGTTCCGACATGGTTTTCCGCATGCGCCGCAAACTGGGTTCCAGCAAGGATTGGAAGGCGACGCTGAAGTTCCGGCATGGCGACCGCCTGCTTGCCGAAGCGCAGGATTTCGAACTGCGGAAGAAGGGCGACGAAGAGCCCAAGTTCGAGGAGGACGTGAAGGCGATGCCGCCTGCCGACACCCCCCGTTTCTGGGCGCTGTTCAGCCGTTCAGTGGAAGCGGAATTTAATCCGAAGCACATGCCCCTAACCGTCGGCGAGTGCCTTGCGCCTTACACGGATGTTCGCAAGGCCTCGCTGCCAGACCCCGAGACCCCGGTGCAGACCGTCGCCGGCCTGCGTGTCGTCGAACATGTCTACGAGGAAGGGTGGATCAGGTTTTCGAATGAGATCGAGGCGGAATGCGCCATGATCCTCTGGTGGAGGGAGGAAAAGCTTCGTACGCCGATCGCCGCCGAATTCAGCTTCCGCTTTTCTCTCGAAAAAGGCGGAGCGGATATCAAGGTGGTGCGCAAGGCCTGGACGGTGATGAAGACGCTTCTCAAGTCACCGCTGGTCGATCCGAAAGGGCCGACCAAGACGGCCCTGGCCTATGGCGACGCCGAAGTCTGATCATTCGCCGACTGCCACGCCCTCGCGGCGCGGGTCCGCGCTGCCGACGAGACCGCTCGCGGTGATCTCGATCGCATGCAGTCCGGAATTCATCTCGCCCGGCTTCACCTCGTAACCCAGCGCCTTCAACGGTTCGGCAAGCTTTTCCGCCTCGGTGCCGGCCTCGATCTCGTAAGTCCCGAACCGGTTGATGAAATGCGGTTGGGCGACGATCTGCTCCACCGGCATGCCCCAGTCGATATAGGCGATCAGGGCCTGCGCCACATAGCCGATGATCTGGCTGCCGCCGGGTGAGCCGATCGCGAGCAGCGGCTTGCCGTCCTTCATCACGATCGTCGGCGCCATCGAGGAACGCGGCCGCTTGCCCGGCTCGACGCGGTTGGCGACGGGCAGGCTGCCGTCATGGGTCTTGAAGGAGAAGTCGGTGAGCTCGTTGTTGAGCAGGAAGCCGTTTGTCATCAGCCTTGAGCCGAAACCGCTTTCGATCGTCGTGGTCATCGACACGACATTGCCCTCTCTGTCGACGATGACGAAATGGCTGGTGGAAGGCATCTCGATCGCCGCGTCGCGGCCGAACAGCAGCGCATGGTCCCATTCCGGCTCTCCGGCCTTCACCTGGTCGGCGTTAAGAGCCTTGGTGCCGTCGAGCAGGCCGGCGCGCTTGCCGAGATAGTCCTTCTTCAACAGGCCCTTGATTGGCAAGGGCTGGAAATCCGGGTCGGCCAGGTAGCGCTCGCGATCGGCGAAGGCGAGGCGCTGCGCGTCGCCGATGATCCGCCAGCTTTCGGCGTTCCGTGGGCCGAGGGCCTTGACGTCGAAATTCTCGATCACGCCGAGCATTTGGCCGACCGCGACCGCGCCGGAGGAGGGCGGTCCCATGCCGCAGATGTCGAGCGCCCGGTAGGCGGCGCAGACCGGCTCGCGTTCCTTGACGCGGTAATTGGCGAGATCGGCGAACGACAGGACGCCGGGATTGCCTGGCGCTTCGCGCACCGTCTTGACGATCGCCTCGGCGATCGGCCCTTTGTAGAAGGCATCCGCGCCGCCGGTCGCAATCGCTTTCAGCGTCTCGGCATAGGCTGGGTTCTTGAGCACCGTGCCGGCCTTCAGCGGCGCGCCGGATGCGTCGTAGAAGTAACCCCTCGGACCATCGTGTTTCTTCAGCCGGTCACCGTCGGCGGCGATCAGCGAAGCCAGACGGGGGGAGACCTGGAAACCGTCGGCGGCAAGCTTCTCCGCCCGTTCGAACAGGCTCGCCCAATCGGCCTTGCCGTAGCGCTTGTGGACTTCGGAGAGGAGGCGCACGGTACCTGGCGTGCCGACCGAACGACCGCCGATAACCGCGTCCATGAATTTCAGCGGCTGGCCCTGAGCATCGAGGAAAAGTTTTGGCGTTGCCTCCATCGGCGCCGTCTCGCGACCGTCAAACGTGACGAGCTTGCTGGTGGCCGCATCGTAATAGACGAGGAACGAGCCGCCGCCGAGGCCGGAGCTCTGGGGCTCGACAAGGCCGAGCACGGTTTGGACCGCGATCAATGCGTCGATCGCATTGCCGCCCCTGGCGATAACGTCGCGCCCGGCTTCGGCCGCCAGTGGATTGGCGGCGGCGACCATGAAGTTTTTCGTCTCGACGCGCTTGGCGGACGTGAACCCCGTTGCCCGTTCCGGTGCAACGGTATCGGACGCCTGCTGGGCAAACGCCGTACCGGCCGAAAACACCGAGACGGAAAGCACTGATGAAAGAAAAATGCCCGCGAAAGGTCTGATCCCCGAAAATCCTGCCCGCATGACCCACTCTCCGCGTTTTATCCCTGCGGACGAATGTGGGTTTCAGGATGAAGAGGACAAGGGGATGTCAGCGCTTGCCAAGCGACGCCATGCGTTTGAGAGCTGCGACCTGGTGGCTGGCGCGTACGTCGGTTGGCGCCTCGTCCTCACCCTGCCGGTCGACGGCCGGGACGACCGAGGCGTCGGTGCCGGTATCGATCGCGGTACGATCGCGGCCGCTGTCCTTTGCGGTATAGAGCGCCCGGTCCGCGGCGCTGAGCAGAAGATCGAGGTCAGCGCTTTCGGCTGCCGCGATCGCGATGCCGGCGCTGACGGTGACCGTGATGTTGTGCTCGCCAGTGACGATGGTCTGGCGCTTGAGCGTCAGGCGGATCGCCTCGGCGATGCTCGCGGCCTCGATCATGTCGCCGACGCGCAGGATGGAGGCGAATTCCTCGCCGCCCATGCGGCCGAAGAAGCCGCGGCCGCGCATCGAGGTCTGGCCGACCTGCGAAAAGGCGACCAGCACCGAATCGCCCGCCTGGTGGCCGCAGCGGTCGTTGATCTGCTTGAAGTTGTCGAGGTCGAAATGCAGGAAAGCGATCAGCGGCTTTTCATCGTTCTCGATTTTTCTCAGGGCATGGAACTGGTCGATCAGGCCGCGCCGGTTGAGAACCCCGGTCAAAGGGTCGGTGACCGCAAGCGTCTTGAGCTTCTCCTCCGAACGCTCGGTCAGCAGTTTGGCGCCGGTCATGACGATGGCGATGAGACAGACTGCCGCCGGGAAGAGCAACCAGGCGGAGTGCGGCGACGCGCCGATGGTTTTCGCCTCGCCGACGACCACCAGAACTGCGACGACGCCGTTTGCGCAGAGTTGTACGGCGATGAAGGCCGCAAGCACCCGTCGCGTTATCTTCGACGCGCCGTGGTTCCTGAGGAGGATGGCGATCATGATCGCATGGCCGACCATGGTCGCGACGTTATGGAGAGCCACCCGGTTGGCGAAGTTCTCGCGCACCGGATAGAGGAACATGCCCGCCACCCAGAGAAGTGCCGGGATGGCGACGTAGGCTTCCACGGGCTTTCGGTCGAACTGCAGGAGGCCGGCGATCCACAGGCCGACACCGGCGAGCACCAGCGTGTTGGCGATCTGGATGGAGACGAAATCGGGAATGTCGCCGCGCAGCGCGACCAGAATGACGCCTATCCCGTGCAGCGCAAACCCGCCGCCCCAGCTCAGGTAGAAGCGGTCCCGCTCGTAATACCAGCGTGAGCACAGGAGGACGGCAAGCGTCAGTGCCTCCGCCGCCCAGATCATCAGGCCCGTTAAAATATCCACCCGAAACTCCCATACTCGATGTCGAGCGCGGCCAGAATGCCATGCAGTCTTTAAGACGACGTTGCACGGATCACGGAAAATCCGGGGCTCGGACCGGCGGTGGAGGGATTTTCGAGACAATGTTCACGCCTGCTTTACCCTGATTGGGCAAAAACCTGTGCTTGTCAGCGAAACCAGGCATCTGTCGGCTGTGGCCGGGCACGAATCGTAATAGCGGTCAGCCTCGCGCATCCCCGGGCAGTTAAGGATATCGGATGCTCCGTCTTGAAGTACCGGGCGTTGACACTCTATGTAGGGATGACCCATTCCATTTGATTCCGGAGCGCCTTTCTGCCTTCGGCCAGGGATCAAGAGAAGCTTGACAAAGGACGGACATGAGAAATCCAGTTGATACCGCAATGGCCTTGGTGCCAATGGTCGTCGAGCAGACCAATCGCGGTGAGCGCTCATACGACATCTATTCGCGTCTTCTTAAAGAGCGCATCATCTTCCTGACGGGCCCCGTCGAAGACTATATGGCGTCGCTGATCTGCGCCCAGCTTCTCTTCCTCGAGGCGGAAAACCCGAAGAAGGAAATCGCCCTCTACATCAATTCCCCCGGCGGCGTCGTCACCGCCGGCATGGCGATCTACGATACGATGCAGTTCATCAAGCCAGCGGTTTCGACGCTCTGCATCGGCCAGGCCGCCTCCATGGGCTCGCTGCTCCTGTGCGCCGGCGAGAAGGGCATGCGCTTTGCAACCCCGAACTCGCGCATCATGGTGCACCAGCCCTCCGGCGGCTTCCAGGGTCAGGCGTCCGATATCGAGCGCCATGCCCGTGACATATTGAAGATGAAAAGACGTCTTAACGAGGTCTACGTGAAGCATACGGGCCGCACGTTGGAGGAAGTCGAAAAGACCCTCGACCGCGACCATTTCATGACGGCCGACGAAGCCCAGGATTGGGGCGTCATCGACAAGATCCTGACATCGCGTCAGGAAATGGAAGGTGGCTCCGGAGACTGAGTCTGATGGCGCGACCCGTGCACCTCACCCCGAAGTGAGCAAAAAGGGGTTTCAAGTCGCACGGAAAGCGCTATTAGTACTTATTAATGCTGTGTTGAACTTTTATGACATAGCATTCGTTTCTTAGGGGTTTCGTTGCCGCTGATCCCGCATGATGTGCGCAGGATCGGTAGAGTACCCTTAAGGCAAGGCAGGCGCGCAAGGCCCGTCGGGCGCGCGCCGGCAAGCGGTAGAGTGGACCGCGCCCGTTTTGACGTGAGTGCGGAGTGCTGGAAGGAAAGTGATATGAGCAAAGTCAGCGGCAGCAACGGCGGCGACTCCAAGAATACCCTGTATTGCTCTTTCTGCGGAAAGAGCCAGCACGAAGTCCGGAAGCTGATCGCCGGACCGACCGTATTCATCTGCGATGAATGCGTCGAGCTGTGCATGGACATCATCCGCGAAGAGAACAAGACCTCGATGGTCAAGTCCCGCGACGGCGTGCCCACGCCTCAGGACATCATCAAGGTCCTCGACGAATACGTCATCGGCCAGAAGCAGGCCAAGCGCATCCTGTCGGTCGCGGTGCATAACCATTACAAGCGCCTGGCGCACGCCTCCAAGGGCGGCGACGTCGAGCTTGCGAAGTCGAACATCATGCTGGTCGGCCCGACCGGCTGCGGCAAGACCTATCTTGCCCAGACGCTCGCCCGCATCATCGACGTTCCCTTCACGATGGCCGATGCCACGACGCTGACCGAAGCCGGCTATGTCGGCGAGGACGTCGAAAACATCATCCTGAAGCTTCTGCAGTCTGCGGATTACAATGTCGAACGCGCCCAGCGTGGCATCGTCTATATCGACGAAGTCGACAAGATCTCCCGCAAGTCCGACAACCCGTCCATCACCCGCGACGTGTCGGGCGAGGGCGTGCAGCAGGCGCTTCTGAAGATCATGGAAGGCACGGTTGCCTCGGTCCCGCCGCAGGGCGGCCGCAAGCATCCGCAGCAGGAATTCCTGCAGGTCGACACGACGAACATCCTGTTCATCTGCGGCGGCGCCTTTGCAGGCCTCGACAAGATCATCTCGGCCCGCGGCGAAAAGACCTCGATCGGCTTCGGTGCCTCCGTGAAGTCTGCGGAAGACCGTCGCGTCGGCGAAGTGCTGCGCGAACTGGAGCCGGAAGATCTGGTGAAGTTCGGTCTCATTCCGGAATTCATCGGCCGTCTGCCGGTTCTGGCGACCCTCGAAGACCTCGACGAGGATGCGCTGATCCAGATCCTGTCCGAGCCGAAGAATGCGCTGATCAAGCAGTACCAGCGCCTGTTCGAGATGGAAGACGTCGATCTGACCTTCCACGAGGATGCGCTGCGCGAGATCGCCAAGCGGGCGATCACCCGCAAGACCGGCGCCCGCGGCCTGCGCTCGATCATGGAGAAGATCCTTCTCGACACCATGTTCGAACTGCCGACGCTCGAAGGCGTGCGCGAAGTGGTCATCTCGGACGACGTCGTGCGTGGAAACGCCCGGCCGCTCTACATCTATGCCGACCGGCAGGATGAAAAGGCGAACGTTTCGGCCTGATCCGCCCGTTCCGAACCGCACAATGCAAGAGGCCCTGTCGGGGCCTCTTTTTTATGTTGGTGGATAGCCTTGCTTATTTTGATTTTTCCACCATTTTCGCCTCGCGAAGAATTGCACCATATTCATCTTGCATTAGAGACGGTGCGGGAAGATCATCAATGTCCGGGCTGCTTCGCCTGCATGTGATCGCAGGTTGGCAGTTCAGGTGAGTCGCGTCCCGTGTCCTTAGGCGTTCCGCGTGGCGTAATGTGCGCACGCTTTGTAATACCCCTGTCACAATCCCAGCGGCGGCGGCCTTGCAAGGCTTGAAATCAAATTTCGAAAACTCCACTTTGGGCGAGAGTGAAGTGCCCGGGTGATTTGCCCGGGACGTATCCCGGAAACGGGACGATGGAAAGGAAATGAAATGACGAATTCAACGTCTGCGACTGGTAGCGAAACCTATCCGGTGCTGCCGCTGCGCGACATTGTGGTCTTTCCGCATATGATCGTGCCTTTGTTCGTCGGACGGGAGAAGTCTATTCGCGCGCTCGAAGAGGTGATGGGTTCCGACAAGCAGATCATGCTGGTCACCCAGATCAACGCCGGCGACGACGATCCCGAACCCTCGGCAATCTACAAGGTCGGCACCGTCGCCAACGTGCTGCAGCTCCTGAAGCTGCCCGACGGCACCGTCAAGGTTCTGGTGGAAGGCCGCTCGCGCGCCAAGATCGACGGCTATACCGACCGTGAAGAATTCTACGAGGCGACGGCAAGCGTTCTTGCCGAACCCGACGAGGACGCGGTCGAGGTCGAAGCCCTGTCGCGCTCCGTAGTTTCCGAGTTCGAAAACTACGTGAAGCTCAACAAGAAGATCTCGCCGGAAGTGGTGGGCGCCGCAAGCCAGATCGAGGACTATTCGAAGCTGGCCGATACGGTCGCTTCGCATCTGTCTATCAAGATTACCGAAAAGCAGGAAATGCTGGAAACGGTTTCCGTCAAGCTGCGCCTCGAAAAGGCGCTCGGCTTCATGGAAGGCGAGATCTCAGTCCTTCAGGTGGAAAAGCGTATCCGCTCGCGTGTAAAACGCCAGATGGAGAAGACCCAGCGCGAGTACTACCTCAACGAACAGATGAAGGCGATCCAGAAGGAGCTCGGCGACGGCGAGGAAGGCCGCGACGAGATGGCCGAACTGGAAGAGCGCATCGCCAAGACCAAGCTGTCCAAGGAAGCCAAGGAAAAGGCCGATGCCGAGCTGAAGAAGCTCAAGCAGATGAGCCCGATGTCGGCGGAAGCCACCGTCGTGCGCAACTATCTCGACTGGCTGCTCGGCATTCCGTGGGCCAAGAAGTCGAAGGTCAAGGCCGACCTCAACAATGCCGAGAAGATCCTCGAAGCGGATCACTTCGGCCTCGACAAGGTCAAGGAACGCATCGTCGAATATCTCGCTGTGCAGGCCCGTGCGACCAAGCTCAAGGGTCCGATCCTGTGCCTCGTCGGCCCTCCGGGCGTCGGCAAGACCTCGCTCGCCCAGTCGATCGCCAAGGCGACCGGCCGCGAATACGTGCGCATGGCTCTCGGTGGCGTCCGTGACGAAGCCGAAATCCGCGGTCACCGCCGCACCTATATCGGCTCGATGCCCGGCAAGGTCATCCAGTCGATGAAGAAGGCCAAGAAGTCCAACCCGCTCTTCCTGCTCGACGAAATCGACAAGATGGGCATGGATTTCCGCGGCGACCCGTCTTCGGCCCTGCTCGAAGTGCTGGATCCGGCGCAGAACTCGACCTTCATGGACCACTACCTGGAAGTCGAATACGACCTGTCCGACGTGATGTTCATCACCACGGCGAACACGCTGAACATCCCGGCTCCGCTGATGGACCGTATGGAAATCATCCGTATCGCCGGTTACACCGAGGATGAGAAGCGCGAGATCGCCAAGCGTCACCTTCTGCCGAAGGCGATCAAGGAACATGCCCTGCAGCCGAACGAATTCTCGGTCACCGACGATGCCCTGATGGCGATCAGCCAGCAGTACACGCGGGAAGCCGGCGTTCGTAGCTACGAGCGTGAGCTGATGAAGCTCGCCCGCAAGGCGGTCACCGAGATCATCAAGGGCAAGACCAAGTCGGTTGCGATCACCGCGGCCAACATCTCCGACTACCTCGGCGTTCCGCGCTTCCGCCATGGCGAAGCCGAGGGCGAGGATCAGGTCGGCGTGGTCACGGGTCTCGCATGGACCGAAGTCGGTGGCGAGCTGCTGACGATCGAAGGCGTGATGATGCCGGGCAAGGGCCGCATGACGGTCACCGGCAACCTCAAGGAAGTCATGAAGGAATCCATCTCGGCGGCGGCATCCTATGTCCGCAGCAGGGCCGTGGATTTCGGCATCGAACCGCCGCGCTTCGACAAGTCGGACATCCACGTCCACGTTCCGGAAGGTGCCACCCCGAAGGACGGCCCGTCCGCCGGTGTCGGCATGGCAACCGCGATCGTCTCGATCATGACCGGCATTCCGGTTCGCAAGGACGTGGCGATGACCGGCGAGATCACCCTTCGCGGCCGTGTGCTGCCAATCGGCGGCCTCAAGGAAAAGCTGCTTGCCGCCCTTCGCGGCAACATCAAGACCGTTCTCATCCCGGAAGAAAACGCCAAGGATTTGGCCGAAATTCCGGACAACGTGAAGAACAACATGGAGATCATTCCGGTTTCCCGCATGGGTGAGGTGATCCGTCACGCGCTCGTCCGTCAGCCGGAAGCGATCGAATGGGATGGTACGGTGGAAACGCCGCTGATCACCACGGTCGAAGGCGTGGACGACGCAGGCGTTGCCGTCGCACACTGATCGATAGCCTTTTGGTTATGCCAAATTGGCACCAGCAATGAAAAAAGCCGGCAAAACGCCGGCTTTTTTTGTGAAAAATAACGCGGACCCCTTGTTTTTCAGGCGATTGCGGAGCTTTTGGGTTGCCACGGGCGGGCGCCTGACTATTGTCTGCCCCGATTACATGAGTCGTTCCAAAACCGTTTGAAAGGGGTGGAAACATGAATAAGAATGAGTTGGTATCCGCAGTGGCCGAGAAGGCCGGCCTCTCTAAGGCTGATGCCGCATCCGCTGTAGACGCCGTTTTTGAGACCGTACAGGCTGAACTGAAGAAGGGCGGCGATATCCGTCTTGCCGGTTTCGGCAGCTTCTCCGTTTCCCGTCGCGAAGCGTCCAAGGGTCGTAATCCTTCGACCGGCGCCGAAGTCGACATCCCGGCACGTAACGTGCCGAAGTTCTCGGCCGGCAAGGGCCTGAAGGACGCAGTCAACAGCTAACGCGCTGCCTTTAAGGCATCCTGTTACAGTCTCGCATTTGAAAAGGCCCGGGTTTTCCCGGGCCTTTTTTACGAATTGCTAATCTCCACCGGCCAGGACGCCGGATGCGAAAACTGTCATCTGCCTGTCACGACCGTGGCTCACAAGCCACCTGTGTTTCATGGACAGGAGGGCTTCCCATGACGTTTTCACTTCGTGCCGCGTTGACCGCAGCACTTCTTGCTTCGGTCGCCGTGCCGGCGAGCGCCGAGCAGGTTTTCAACCGCATCGCATCTTTCCCTGTCGCAGCCAATCTTCCCGCTGACAAGGACAAGCTGAGCGTCAGCTCGGCTGAAATCGTCACCGCCAGCGAAGACGGCATGACGCTCATCTATACCGATAGCCCGCTCGGCGCGATCGGCTTCATCGACATCACCGACCCAAAGGCCCCGAAGGCGCTCGGCGCGCTCACCTTCAAGGGCGAGCCGACCTCGGTTGCCTCGGTCGGCAAGAAGGTTCTCGCCGCCGTCAACACCGGCGAAAGCAAGCAGAAGCCGACCGGCATCCTCGCCGTCGTCGACATTGCGACGAAGAAGGTCGACCTGACCTGCGATCTCGGCGGCCAGCCGGATTCGATCGCCGTCTCCAAGGACAAGACCTTTGCCGCGATCGCCATCGAGAACGAGCGCGACGAGGACGTCAACGATGGTGCCCTCCCGCAGATGCCGGCCGGCGACCTGGTGATCGTCTCCCTGAAGGACGGCACCGCCGACTGCGCCTCGATCAAACACGTGACGCTGACCGGCCTTGCCGGTGTCGCGCCGGAAGATCCGGAGCCGGAATTCGTCGCCATCAACGACAATGGCGAAATTGCCCTGACAATGCAGGAGAACAACGAGATCGTCATCATCGACGGCAAGACCGGCCAGGTCACCGGCCACTTCTCCGCCGGCAAGGCCGATCTCGAAGGCATCGACAACAAGACCGACGGCCAGCTGTCCTTTACGGCCAAGGCTTCGGCGTTGCGCGAGCCTGACGCCGTCAAGTGGCTCGACAACAACCGCCTCGTGGTCGCCAACGAAGGTGACTGGAAGGGCGGCTCGCGCGGCTTCACCATCTTCGACCGCACCGGCAAGGTTCTCTACGAATCAGGCGCCTCGCTGGAGCGCGCGGTTGCCCGCCTCGGCCATTTCCCGGAAAAGCGCGCGCGCTCGAAGGGCATCGAGGTCGAAGGCATGGAAGCCGCGACCTTCAACGGCCAGAAGTATCTCTTCCTGCTCGCCGAACGCGCCTCTGTCGTCGCCGTCTACAAGGACACCGGCGCCGAGCCGCAGCTCATGCAGATCCTGCCCTCGGGCATCTC
The DNA here is from genome assembly GCF_002968535.1 of Neorhizobium sp. T7_12. NCBI lineage: Bacteria > Pseudomonadati > Pseudomonadota > Alphaproteobacteria > Hyphomicrobiales > Rhizobiaceae > Neorhizobium > Neorhizobium sp. T7_12. Next base: position 15,944 of record NZ_PVBK01000002.1, read on the forward strand.
GCCGGAAGGCGCCGTCGCCGTTCCGGGCCGCAACCTTTTTGCGACCGCCAATGAAGTCGATCTCGGCAAGGACGGCGGCGCCCGTTCGCATGTGATGATCTACGCCCTGGAAGAAGGCGTGGCCAGCTATCCGAAGCTCGTCTCCAAGGACATCGACGGCAACGTGCTCGGCTGGGGCGCGCTCTCGGGTCTGGTCGGCGACGCCCAGAAGGACGGCGTCCTCTATGCCGTCAGCGACTCGGTCTACACCATGCAGCCGTCGATCTTCACCATCGACACCACCAGGAAGCCCGCCGAAATCACCGGCGTCCTGCGCATCACCCGCGGCGGCCAGCCGGCTCAGAAACTCGACATCGAAGGCATCGCGCTCGACGGCAAGGGCGGTTTCTGGCTGGCGTCGGAAGGCGACTCCGCCAAGCTGACCGGCCATGGCCTCTACAACGTCGACGCCAAGGGCGAGATCAAGGCCGAGATCGGCCTTCCCGCAGACCTGCTCGCTGGCGAGACCCGCTTCGGTTTCGAAGGCGTGACGACGGTCGGGTCAGGCGACGACATGGTCCTGTGGATGGCGATGCAGCGCGAGTGGAAGGATGACCCGAAGGGCACCGTCAAGCTCGTCTCCTACAAGCCGAAGTCCAAGGAATGGGGCGCCGTGCGCTACCCGCTCGACAAGGCCGGGGCAGGCTGGGTCGGCCTTTCGGAAATCACCGCCCACGGCGATTATGTCTACATCATCGAGCGCGACAACCAGATCGGCGATGCCGCCAAGCTGAAGAAGCTCTATCGGGTGGCGATCGCCGACCTGAAGCCGGCCAAGATCGGCACCGAACTGCCGGTGGTGAAGAAGGAAGAAGCCCACGATTTCATCCCGGACCTGAAGGCTTCGAACGGCTACGTGGTCGATAAGCTCGAAGGCTTCACCTTCGACAAGTCCGGCAAGGCCTTCGCCGTCACCGACAACGACGGCGTCGACGACAGCTCCGGCGAGACCCTGTTCTTCCCGGTCGACCTCAAGGGCACTCACTAAGCCTCTCTATGGTTGAAACGGAAAAGGCCGGGTTTTGCCCGGCCTTTTTGTGTTTATGGGGATCGTAACCGGTAGCCCTCAGTGCTTGAGCTGCCATATTTGAGGAGCAGGCTCGGCGTTCCTACCAGCGCTGATGCACATGCGGGGCAACCAGCCGCGCATAGATTTCCTTGGTCGCCGTCATCACGTCGGCCGAAAGTGCGGCAAGCTCTGCCGCCGCCGCATTACCCATGGCCTGCGCCTCGTTGCGGGCGCCGGGAATGACGACGGTAACGGCCTCGTTCATCAGGATCCATTTCAGCGCGAAAGCCGCCATCGACGCTCCCTGCGGCACCAGCTTGCGGACTTCCTCGACCGCCTGGAGGCCGACTTCGAATGGCACGCCGGCAAAGGTCTCGCCGACATCGAAGGCATCGCCATGCCGGTTGAAGTTGCGATGGTCGTCCTTGGCAAACGCCGTGTCCCGGGTGATCTTGCCCGACAGCAGCCCGCTTGCGAGCGGCACGCGGACGATGACCGCGACGTTCTTCCGCCTGGCTTCATTGAAGAACAGGTCGGCCGGGCGCTGGCGAAAGATGTTGTAGATGATCTGGATGCTGGTGACGTCGGGATATTGGATCGCCTTCAGCGCTTCCTCGACCTTCTCGACGCTGACGCCGTAATTCTTGATCTTGCCGCCGCGACGCAGATCGTCGAGCGCGCCAAAGACTTCCGGGCGGTAAAGGACTTCGGTCGGTGGGCAATGGAGCTGCACGAGGTCGAGGCTGTCGATTTCGAGGTTCTTGAGGCTGCGGTCGATGAAGCCCTCGAGATTGGCCCTGGTATAGCCGTCAGCGACATGCGGGCTGAGGCGCCGGCCGACCTTGGTCGCGACCATCGGGCGATCGCCGCCGCGCGACTTCAGGACGCCGGCAATGATCTTTTCCGAGCGGCCATCGCCATAAACGTCGGCGGTGTCGATGAAGGTGACGCCCGCATCGAGCGCCGCTTCCAGCGCCTTGGCCCCGTCCGCTTCGGCGACATCGCCCCAGGAACCGCCGATCTGCCAGGCGCCGAAACCGATCTCGCTGACGGTGAAGGATGTGCGTCCGAACGCGTGGTTTCTCATGATGTCCTCCGAATAAGATTGGGCTATCCACAGGCTGCGGAACCCTGAGCTTCCTTCGTGCCCGGCATTTGCCTAAAACACCTGATCAGCTCCGGCAACCGAAACAAGCGATTCGATGACCTCCTTCCGATTCATTCACGCCGCCGACCTGCACCTCGGCAGTCCCTTCCAGGGGCTGGCGCTGAAGGATGCCGCGATCGCCGAATTGTTCATCGAGGCGAGCCGCACGGCGTTTTCAGGCCTGGTCGACCAGGCGGTCGAACGCAAGGTGGACTTCTTCATCGTTGCCGGCGACGTCTATGACGGTGACTGGAAGGACAACAAGATTGGCCTGTTCTTCAACCGCGAAGTGGCGCGGCTGGAACGCGCCGGTATTCCTGTTTTCCTGCTGAAGGGCAATCACGACGCCGAAAGCGTCATCACCAGGACGATCACCCTGCCGAAGAATGTCAGCGAGTTCCCGGTCAACAAGCCGGGCAGCTTCAAGCTCGATCATTTGAAGGTGGCGCTGCACGGCCAGGGCTTTGCCGAACGTTCGGCCGTCGAAAACCTGTCGCTCGCCTATCCGAGGCCGGAACAGGGCTGGTTCAATATCGGCGTGCTGCACACCTCGCTCACCGGCCGCGAGCCGCACGCGCCCTATGCCCCGTGCTCGGTCGAGGACCTGCGCTCGCGCGGTTACGACTACTGGGCGCTTGGCCATGTGCATGATTTCGAGATCGTCGCTGAAGACCCGCTGGTGGTCTTCCCCGGCAATCTCCAGGGCCGCTCGATCCGCGAGCAGGGGGCGAAGGGCGCGGTCCTCGTGACCGTCGAGGACGGTCGCATCACCCATGAGCGGATCATCACCGACAGCGCCCGCTTTGCCGAACTCGTGGTCCTGGTCGAACCGGACGACAACATCCCGGCGATCCTGCGCCGCACCGAGAATGCGTTGGAAGATGTCGTCGAACGGATGGAAGGCCGGCCGCTGGCGCTGCGCATCCGCCTCACGGGCAAAAGCCGCTTCCGCAACGAGGTCATGGCCCGCGCCGAGGATTTTCGCGACGAGGTCCAGGCCGCCTGCCATCGCTCCCATCAGGATATCTGGCTCGAAAAGCTGGAAGTGCGGCTGGAACCGGAAATGAACGGGACGCGCGTCGCGACCGACATGCTCGGCCTCGAAGGCCTCATCCCGATGGGCGGCTTCCCGCCGGAACTGCTCGCCGACGCCAACGCCAAGATCGCCGAGATCACCGCCCGCCTGCCGGGTGGCATCGGCGCCGGCGACCTGGCGCTCGGCGATGACGCTGAAGCGCTGCTGGCCGAGGCCCGCGATCTCCTGCTCTCGCGCGCGGCGAGGGCCGGCTGATCCATGCGCTTCAACCGCCTCGACATTCTGCGCTACGGCGCGCTGACCGACCGGACATTGACCTTCCGTCCGGATGCCAGATTGCACGTGATCTACGGCCCCAACGAAGCCGGAAAGTCCTCGGCGCTGTCGGCGATCTCAGACCTGCTGTTCGGGTTCCCGACTGCCGCCGAATACAGTTTCCTGCACGACGCGACCGCGCTTCGCGTCGGTGCCGCGATCACCGCGCGCGATGGGCAGGCGCTCGAATTCCGACGCCGCCGTGGCCGCAAGAACACGCTGCTCGCCGCCAATGAGGCGGAAGAGGCCTTGGCCGAGGATGCCTTGGCACCGTTCCTCGGCACCTTGTCCCGCGACGTGTTCGAACGCGCCTTCGGGCTCGATTCCGCGTCGCTCAGGGCAGGTGGCGAGACGATGCTGAAAAGCGGCGGCGAGATAGGCAGCCTGCTGTTTTCCGCAGCCTCCGGCCTGACCGGGCTTTCGGACCTGCGCAAGTCGCTCGATACGGAAGCCGACGGCATCTATGCGCCGCGCCGCTCCAAGGACCGCTCGTTCTATCAGGTCCTCGACAGCCATGACGAGGCGCGCAAGGCCGAACGCGACAACGAGCTGAAATCCGGCGACTGGAAGAAGCTGCTCGCCGAACAGGCCGAGATCGAGGCCGACCTTGCCGCCGTGCAGGCCGAACGGCAGGAAACCAAACGCGCCCTCGATCGGCTGCGCAAACTGCTGCGGCTGGAACCGGTGCTGCGGGAGATCGACCGCGAGCGGCAATTGCTCACGCAATACGAAGCGCTGGCTGCGTTGCCTGCCGGCTTCGAGGAGCGACTGGCCGGGGCTCTGGAGGCGGAGCACAAGAACGCCGAAGCGCTCAAGGCGGCGGAGGCCGAGGTATCGCGCCTGCACGATGAAATCAGCGCTGTGCATGTCGATGAGGCACTGATCGCAGCGGCGCCCAGGATCCTTGCCGCCCATGCGGACAAGGGCGCCTATCTGAAGGCTCGGGAAGATATCGCCCGGGTACGCGGCGAGGTCGACGACTTCGATCAGCGTATCGCGCAGGCGGCCCGCCGGCTCGGTTTTGGCAAATTTGAGGAACTTCAGCGCGCCCAGCCAGCCGATGCCGATCTTGTGCACCTCCGCAAGCTTGTCGAGGAGGGCAGCGAGCTCGACCGCAGCCTGAAGCAGCTTCGCCAGCAGATTGAGGACGCCCAGGATGTTCTGCGGCGGCTCGGAGACCACGGGCCGGATGGCCGGTTGATCGATCCGAAACCGTGGGCGGAACAGCTCGCCGTGCTGCGTCCGGACGTCAGCGAGCTCTCCGGCATCGAGGCCCTGCAGGTGCGCGTCACCCGTGCCGAAAGCGATCTTGCCGCCGCCGCCGCGCGCCTCGACCCGCCGGTCAAGGATATCGGCCGTCTCCTCTCGGTGCCGCTGCCGGATATCGCGACGCTCACCCATCACCGCCGGCTGATCGATGCGGCCAAAGCGGAGAGCGCCCAGGCGGCCCAGAAACTTGCCGGCATCCGCGACGAAGCCAAGGCGATCGCCGGGCAGCTTGCGGCGCTGGAAGGGCAGGGGCGGATCGTCTCCCGCGAGGATATCGCAGTGGCAAGAACCGGCCGCGACGAAAAGGTCGATGCGTTCGGGGCAAAACCTTCTGCCGAAAAGCTGAGCGAACTGAAGAGCGCCGTGGGGGATGCAGACCGGCTCGCCGATGCGGCACTCGCCGACGCCGAACGTGTCTCGCGCCATGCCCACCTCACCCTGCGGCAGCGGGAACTGCTTGAGGCGGTCGGCGCTGCCGAGACCGCGGCCAGGGAAAGCGGCATTGCCGCCGCCGATGCGGTCACCGAATTCGAAGACCTTTTCCATGCAGCGCCTGTCGCGCCGTCGATGCCGGAACGGATGATCGAATGGCGCCGTGCCGTCGATGGGCTTTCCCTGCTGTCGGGGGCATTGGACGAGGCGCGAGACGAGCTGGAGACGCTGCGTCTCAGGGAGGAAAAACTCAAGCCGGCCTTGCTGGCGCTGGCGGATGCCATCGGTCTTGCCGCATCCGCACTGCCGCCGCTGGCACTCGCACGCGGGCTGGAACGCCGGATCGGGGACCTGACCGAGCGCTGGACCGAAAGCCGTTCGCTGGAAGGCAAACGCCATTCCGCCGAGGAGGCGCTGGAAAAGCTGGAGGAACGCGAGACCGGTCTGCGCCGGGATATCGAACGCTGGCGCTCGACGTTCTCCAATGCCGCGGTCCTGGCGGGGCTCTCGGAAGACGCGACGGTCGACATGGCTCTCGCGGCGCTGGATGTCTGGCGCACCGTTCCCGATCTTCTCTCCGAACGAGAAAACCGGGATCGCCGCGTCAAGGGCATGGCGCGGGACATGGAGGATTTCGAAGCGGAGGTGAAGGCGCTTGCCACTGCGGTGGTGCCGGATCTGGTCTCGCTGCCTGCCGATGTTGCGGCAGGCATGCTGAACGACCGCGCAACAGACGCAAAGACCGCCGCAAACCAGCGGGCCACCCTCACCACAGCGCTGGAGCGCGCCGAGCTCGCGGTGGCCCGGCACGCCGCTGACGCGGAAAGACTTATGACGGACCTGCGCGGGCTTGCCACCGCCGCATCCAAGCATATCGAGGAGGCCGACGGCCTTCTCCGCGATCTTCGCGAACGCAACCGGCTGGAAGCGAGCCTCGCGCAATGCCGCAGCCGCTTTGCCGAACAGGCGGACGGTGCGACCGAGGACGAGGCACGCGCCGCGCTCGTCGGTTTCGACAGGATCGCCGCCGGCCTGGAAATCGAGCGGCTGGACGCCGAGGATGCCCGGCAGGTTGAGCGGATGAAGGTGCTCGGCATTGCCCAGGCCGATAGCGAGCGCCGCCGACGGGAGCTGGAAACCGGCATCGGTGCCGAACGCGCGGTCTTCCAGAAGCTCGCGGCGGAGACGGAAGCCAAGGAGTTGGCGCGGCGCTGGGTGGTGCTGAAGCTCGCCGCCGGCCTTCTGGCGAACTCGATGGACGCCTATCGCGAACGCCAGGCCGACCCGGTCATGCAGCGGGCAGGGCAGGTCTTCGCCGATCTCACCGGTGGCCGCTTCTCGCGCCTCGTCCAGGTTTATGACGAGCGCGACGAGCTGCAGCTCGCGGTCGAACGGCAAACCGGCGAGCAGGTGAGGCTTGACGGCCTGAGCGAAGGCACCGGCGATCAGCTCTATCTGGCGCTGCGGCTCGCCTTCCTGGAGGATTATTGCCGCCGCAACGAGCCGGCGCCGCTGATCCTCGACGACATTTTTCAGACCTTCGACGACGAGCGGACCGCAGCGGGCATCCGGACGCTTGCGGCGGCGGGCGAAAAATTCCAGACCGTGCTCTTTACCCACCAGATGAGCCTAGTCGAGGCCGCGCGCCGCGAGCTGGGGGACGGGCTGGACCTCGTCCAGCTGGAGCGGGCCTAGGAGGCGGATTGCGGCTGAGACGGGCTGCGCAGCGCCAGGCAGCCGACCGGCATGCGATAGGTCGGCGTAGCCCACCTGTCCGGCGGGGCCGACGGGCGTTCGCCGCAGCCGGCCGTCTGCCGGCGCGGCAGGATCAGCAGATTGTAGCGCCGTGCGTCGGTGATCTCCCGGCTGAACGTCATCCGGTAGTTTTCGACGATCGAGCTGAACTCGGTGCGTCCCGCCAGTTTCTCGATCAGATAGGTTCGCGTCTCCGGCGTCATCGGCAGGCCGAAACGCTCGGTGGCTCCAATCGCTTCGCTGAGCACCGCAAGCTCCGTGGTCAGATCCGTCAGGCTGACCTTGATGCGAAAGCTGCTGACGGTGCCGGGCTCCGTGCCGCGGGCCTGGATGAACAGCGCAGCCGGTTCAGGCGCATTCCCGAATTCCTCGAAGAATAGGCATTCCCAATCGTCACCCGAACGGCTGAAGGTCGGTGCGGTGCCTCTAACGTCCCGCAGCAGGTCGCAGCGCTCTTCGGCCGAAAGCGCCTCGGTCTTCTCGAATACCGCCATCCGCTCGAGGCCTGCCTTGAGAAGCCAGGGCGGGTAGTGTTTCTCCGGTGGCAGCGATCTATGCCTGCCGACCCGCAGGGGCGGCGCCGGTGGCGCGGGAAGTAGGTATTGCTCCAGCGCGAATTGCCGGACGAGCCGCTTGTAGTTTCGGCCATTGTTGACCGTGAGCACGGTCGTCGCGAGGGCGGCCAGCACGACCGCAAGGAAAAAACCGAAAACCAAAACCGCCGAATGCTGCCTGCGGCGGCGGTCGGCTGGTGTCGGTCTGTCTGCCTTCCCCTCCTCCGGCATGGCTCCGCTTCCGATCGAGGATGGCCCGGCGTTCGATCCCCGCCGAGAACATAACACGCCTCTTCGGCTCGATGATCAAGCCTCTGCTGTTCCGGTGGTCTCGGCGTCGGCCCGCCCGACATCCCCGGTCTTTCAAAGGAACGAGAAGCGGCCGCCGTCGATCTTGAGGATCGTGAGCCTGCCGGAATAATAGGCGCCCGTATCGATGCCGATCCGGCCGGGTCCGAAATCCGGTTCCGGCTGCGGCGTATGTCCGTGGATGACGAGGAGAGGCAGCTGCGGTCCGGTCGCAAGAAAGGCGTCTCGGATCCAGAGCATGTCTTCATCGGTCTGCTGTTTGAGCGGTATGCCGGGCCTCAGACCGGCATGGACGAAGACGAGCTTGCCGATCGTCAGGCTGGCTGGGAGATTGGCGAGGAATTTCCTGTGCGGCACCGGCACGGCTTCCATCAGCAGGTCGCCGAACCTGGCGCCGCGCTTCCTGCCGCGTGCGCCGAACTGGTAGGGGTCCAAGCCGTAGGATAGCAGCGTCTGTTCGCCGCCCATTCCCAACCATTCGGAATAACGTTCCGGATCGTCCACAAACCTCATGAAAGTATCGTCATGATTGCCGCAGAGCGCTATCCGTCTCAACCCGTGTTCGCTGGGCCTGATCAGGTGTTCGAGGACGTGGCTCGAAGCCGGCCCCCGATCGACATAGTCGCCGAGCAGGATGACCATGCCGGGACGTCGGTTTTCTTCGATGTCGTGAGCGATGCGCGCCTCGGCATCCTGAAGCAGGTCGAGGCAGCCGTGCACATCGCCGATCGCATAGATCGGATAGGAGGGCGGGTTCTGACCGAGATCGATCCGGCGGCGGCGAGGCCGGATCGGTCCGGCCGGCCGGCGTCCCCAAAACCAGTCCGTCAACTTTCGCATGCTTACCGCCATCCGCCTGATATGTACGATCCCGCCGCCAATGAGAAGTGGATGCCCCAAGGAGTGTTAACAACGTCCAAAGTGCTGGGCTTTCCATACGGGTATCGGTAATCGCCGCCGCCATCTGTGGGACAATTCCGCGGGCGGACAAGGCCGTTCGACAGCGTTGGCAGCGAAGGGCCTGTATTCTGTGGATAGTAAATGATTAACCAACCATGTTGTTGATTTGCCACAGCATGCGGATTTTCGATTCGCCCCCGGTTTACCCCTTAGAATCACCGGGTCCCCTCATCGGCTAAACCGATACCATACTTTGGGTTGTATGGCGGGGCGTATGTTTAGTTCCTTGGATGCTGTTTTAACGCTTGCTACTATTGCGTTTCTGTCCGGCTGCGCGGGACTTCCTAGGTCCGGTCCGGATCCGCACGCCGTTGAAGCCAATGCAACCGTGAAGGCATTTTCCGCCGCCGGCAACAGGGTCGGCATCGACTATGCGCTCGTCGACATCAATCAGTCCGTCCTCGCCCATCTGCCGAAATCGGCCAGTCCCAGCCTGAGCGCCGGTTTCGGCAGTGTCGGTAACGGACCGCCGCCGCTCACCCTCGGTGTTGGCGATGTCGTTCAGGTCTCCGTCTTCGAGGCGCAGAGCGGCGGCCTGTTCATTCCCGCCGATGCCGGCGCCCGTCCGGGCAATTACATCACTCTGCCGAACCAGACGATTGGTCGTGACGGCACATTGAGCGTCCCTTACGCGAACAAGGTGAAGGCCGCCGGCCGTCCGGTCGATGCCGTGCAAATCGATATTGCAGAGCGTCTGGCCAACCGCGCCATCGAGCCGCAGGTGGTCATCTCGACGGTGACGAGCCGTTCGATGGGGGCATCGGTCCTCGGCGACGTCAAGCAGGCGAAGAAGATCGAGCTCAGCCCCGCCGGCGAACGCATCATCGACGTGATTTCCGAGGCAGGCGGTTTGAATATCCCCAAGGAAGAGGCGACCGTTACGCTCCTGCGCCGCGGCCGCAGCGTCACCGTCGCCTATCGGACGCTGAGCGAGCATCCGCGGGAGAATATCTATGTGCAGCCGGGCGATACGATCTTCGTCGATCGCAATCGCCGGACTTTCCTGGCCTTCGGCCTGACCGGCGAAAGCGGACGCTTCGATTTCGACGATTCCAATCTGTCGCTCGGGGAGGCTTTGGCGAAGGCCGGCGGGTTGCTCGACGACAAGGCCGAGCCGCAATCGGTCCTGCTCTACCGCCTCGTGGAGCGTGATCTCCTGCGCAATATCGGCCTCGACGTCAGCCGGTTCAGAGCGCGGGACGTGCCGGTGATCTTCCGCGCCAATCTGCGCGATCCGGCGGCGTTCTTCGCCGTCCAGCAGTTTCCCATGCAGGACAAGGACGTGATCTATGTATCGACGGCCGATGCGGTCGAGCTTGTGAAATTCCTTACCATCCTCAATTCGGTCACCGCCTCCACCCGGGGTATCGCGAGTAGTCATGATGCCTGGCGCGACTGACATCCAGGCCGCGTGCGGCCGCTCCGGGTGGGTTTCGGCCGCTGCGCGCCTCGGTCGGGTGGTGCGATGAACCAGCGGTCGGTTTTTCTCACTCGCCAGCAGCAGGAGCCCCGCAACGAAGAGGCTCCGGAACTGGACATGGACGGCCTCATCGCCATCGTTCGGCGGCAGTGGCGGGTGGTCGCCCTCTGCATCGCGGTGTTTGTGGCGCTCGGCATCGGTTACCTCATCACTGCCGTGCCTCGATATACCGCCAGGACCAGCGTGCTGATCGACCGCGGCAACCGGCAGGTCGTCGAGCAATTGTCGACGATCGGCGGGGTTCTTGATGATGAGGCGTCGGTCCTCAGCCAGGTCGAACTGCTGCGCTCCGAGACGATAGGCCTGTCGGCTGTCGACAAGCTGAAATTGTCGGATGATCCGGAATTCATGGCGGGCCGCCGAAGCCTGCTGCTCGCGGCAGTATCCGACATACGTTCGATACTCGATATCAGGCGATGGCTGGGCGGTGGCGAGGTTCGTTTCGATCAGATCGAGGCGAAACGCCGCCAGGCGCTCACCAACCTTCTCGGCAATATGAAGGTTTCGCGCGTCGGGCGTTCCTACGTTCTGGAAATCTCCTTCACGGCCCCATCGCCGCGCCTTGCCGCAGCGGTCGCCGGCGCGATTGCGGATGCCTATCTGACCGACAAGCTCGATGCCAAATACGATGCCACAAGGCGGGCCGGCACCTGGCTGCAGGAGCGCATCGAGGAACTGCGGCAGCGCTCGCTGGAATCGGATCTGGCAGTCCAGAGATTTCGCGCCGCCAACGGCCTTGTTGTTGCCAATGACAAGCTCGTTTCCGACCAGCAGCTTACCGAAATGAACAGCGCGCTGATCGTAGCGCGTGCCGATACCGCCAGAGCCCGGGCGCGTTCCGAGCGGATCGAAGCGATCATCGCGAGTGGCGAGAGGGACGCGATCGTCACTGACGCGCTGGACAGTTCGGTGATCAGCTCGCTGCGTGAAAAATACCTGGAATCGTCGAAGCGGGAGGCCGAGATATCGAGGCGGTTAGGGCCGGACCATGTTCAGGCGGCCCGCCTTCGCCAGGATATGGCGGAATATGACCGGCTGATGTTCGACGAGATCAGGCGGATCGCCAGGAGTTACCACAGCGAGCTGGAGGTCGCCCGGTCGCGCGAGCGCCAGATTACGCAAGGGGTTCGCAACGCCACCGACATCAGCGTCACCGCAGGGGAAACGCAGGTACAGTTGCGGGAACTGGAACGGGCGGCGGAAACCTACCGCAACCTCTACCAGACTTTTCTGCAGCGATATCAGGAGGCCGTGCAGCAGCAGTCCTTTCCCGTCACGGAAGCGCGTATCATTTCCCGGGCCGTGCCGCCGGCAACCGCCAGCGAGCCGCGGATGTCGCTGGTGCTTGCGTTCTGTCTGGCGCTCGGCAGCGGCGTCGGCGGAGTTCTCGGGGCATTCCGTGAGTTCCGGGATCGGTTCTTCCGTACCGGTGAACAGGTGAGGGATGTTCTGGGCCTGGAATATCTGGGCTCGGTACCACGAGTGGAACCGCAGCCGGGCGGAAGCCCCCCGACGGAGCCCATGAAGGGGGAGGTCTGGAGGAAGAACGGCCTATCGGCCTTTGCGCTGGAGCATCCGTCTTCCGCCTTTGCCGAAACGTTGCGCAGCGCCCGGATCGCGGCGGACGTCCATATCGACAGGCCGCACAAGATCATCGGCATCGTTTCGATGCTGCCGGGCGAGGGTAAATCGGCGATCGCCATGAATTTCGCCCAGGCGCTGGCCGGGAGTGCGAGGACGTTGCTGATCGATGCGGATCTTCGCAATCCGGGTGCCACGAGGGCGCTGGGCCAGCATGCCGAAGAGGGGCTGCTCGAAGTGCTGCTGGAAGGCCAGACGCCGGCCTCGGCGATGTTGATCGATCCGGAGACCGGCTTGAGGTTCCTGCCTGCGGTCGTAAAGCGGCGGACACCTCATTCATCGGAACTGCTGGCATCGGCCGCCATGGCCAGGCTGCTGGCGCAGATGGCCGGCGACTTCGATTATATCGTCCTCGACCTGCCGCCGCTCGGCCCCGTCGTCGATGCGAGGGCCATCGCCCCGCGTGTCGATGGCTTCATCATGGTCGTCGAGTGGGGCGAGACATCCCGAAAGGCCGTGAAGGATACCCTAAATGCGGAACCGCAGATCGCCGGCCGTTGCCTCGGCGTCATCCTCAACAAGGTCGATGCCGCCAGAATGAAGCTCTATGAGGGGTACGGTTCGCCGGACTATTATGCATCGCGTTACACGCAGTACTACCATGAAACGCATCCTGATCCGACGCCGGCTTCCGTCGGCACCGCAACCAGGATCAAAACGACAAGGGAGAAGCCTGACAACAGCCGATGATCTTTTCTGAAGCGTTTCACTGCAATGTTTGGCATAAGCCCGAGATGCTACGAATCACTGTATGTCTCGGATTCGCCGCATTCCGGGGGACATCACAATGGTGTTCTCAGTGCTTGCGACTGGCACATTGCGCGGATAGACGTGCACGTTTCACTTAAAGACTGACGGGTTCCGTTAGGGGGATATGATGACTGGAAATGTGAAGAGCAACGGCAAGGTAGCATTGATCACCGGGGTAACGGGCCAGGACGGCGCTTACCTTGCGGAACTCTTGCTGTCCAAGGGCTATACCGTCCACGGCATCAAGCGGCGCTCTTCCTCGTTCAACACCAACCGCATCGAGCATCTCTACGAAGATCCGCATGTGGCAGACCCGCGGTTCATCCTGCATTTCGGCGACATGACGGATTCGACCAACCTCATCCGCGTCGTGCAGGAAGCCCAGCCGGACGAAATCTACAATCTCGCCGCCCAGAGCCACGTGCAGGTCTCCTTCGAGACGCCGGAATATACCGCCAATGCCGACGGCACCGGCACTCTGCGCCTGCTCGAGGCGATCAGGCTCCTCGGCCTTTCCAAGAAGACCCGCTTTTACCAGGCATCGACCTCGGAACTGTATGGCAAGGTGCAGGAAGTGCCGCAGAGCGAGACGACGCCCTTCTATCCGCGTTCGCCCTATGCGGTTGCCAAGCTCTATGCCTACTGGATCGTCGTCAACTATCGCGAGGCCTACGGCTTGCATGCCTCGAACGGCATCCTGTTCAACCACGAGAGCCCGATCCGCGGCGAGACCTTCGTCACCCGCAAGATCACTCGCGCGGCCGCCGCCATCCATCTGGGCCTTCAGGAACGCCTCTTTCTCGGCAATCTCGACGCCAAGCGCGACTGGGGCCATGCCCGTGAATATGTGCGCGGCATGTGGCTGATGACGCAACAGGACGAACCGGACGACTACGTTCTGGCGACCGGCGAGACCCATACTGTACGGTCCTTCGTCGAAAAATCCTTCGCCAAGGTCGGCATGCCGATCGAGTGGCGCGGCGAGGGTGTCGAGGAGAAGGGCTACGACACGACATCCGGCGAATGCGTCGTGGCGATCGACCCGCGCTATTTCCGCCCGACGGAAGTCGACCTTCTGATCGGCGATCCCACCAAGGCGCACCGGAAGCTCGGCTGGAAGCACGAGACCAATCTCGACCAGTTGATCGCCGAAATGGTCCGCGAAGACCTGAAGGTGATGGCGCGCAACGTGCCGACCGCGGGTGGCAACAAGGGTCTCTCCCATGCCTGAGACGATCTACAGCCTTGCGGGGAAGAAGGTCTATGTCGCGGGACATCGCGGCATGGTCGGCTCGGCGATCGTCCGCCGTCTGGCCTCGGAAGGCTGCGAGATCCTGACGGCGTCGCGCGGTGATGCCGATCTGACGCGCCAGGCGGAAGTCGAGGCCTGGATGGAGAAGAACCGCCCGGACGCAGTGTTCCTGGCGGCCGCCAAGGTGGGCGGCATCCTCGCCAACGACACCTATCCGGCCGATTTCCTCTACGACAACCTCATCCTCGAGGCGAATATCATTGAGGCCGCCCACAAGGTCGGCGTCGAAAAGCTGATGTTCCTCGGCTCGTCCTGCATCTACCCGAAATTCGCCGATCAGCCGATCGTCGAGGAGTCGCTGCTGACCGGTTCGCTGGAGCCGACCAACGAATGGTATGCGATCGCCAAGATCGCCGGCATCAAGCTCTGCCAGGCCTATCGCAAGCAGCATGGCAGCGACTTCATCTCGGCCATGCCCACTAACCTTTACGGCCCCGGCGACAATTTCGACCTGAAATCCAGCCATGTCATGCCGGCGCTGATCCGCAAGGCGCATGAGGCGAAGACCGGCCACCTTCCGGACATCACCGTATGGGGCACCGGCACGCCGCGCCGCGAATTCCTGCACGTCGACGATTGCGCCGACGCCTGCGTCCATCTGATGAAGACCTATTCGGCCGAGACCCATGTCAATGTCGGGTCCGGCGAGGACGTGACCATCCTGGAACTCGCGAAACTGGTGTCCAAGGTCGTCGGTTTCCAGGGGGATATCTCTCATGATCTCACCAAACCCGACGGCACGCCGCGCAAGTTGATGAGCGTGGCCAAGCTGCGGGCGCTCGGCTGGTCGCCGAGGATCGGGCTGGAGCAAGGCATAACCGATGCCTACCAGGCCTTCCTCAAGGGCGAATATCTTGAGCGCAAACGAGGAGATGCTGCCTGATGACAGCAGCCGCTCAGCCCCTCAGCGACGAATGCGAACAAACGTTCGACGCCGCACCGGGGCTGGCCACGGCAGCTGCCACATCGCCACGCAAAAGCGTGGTCGTCTATGCGATGAACTACGCGCCCGAAACCGCGGGCGTCGGCAAATATACCGGCGAAATCGCCGAATACCTCGCCGCCGAGGGCATGGACGTCACGGTGGTGACCACCCCGCCGCATTATCCCGACTGGGCGGTCCAGGCCGGATATCGGAACCGCTATTCGTCGAAAATCGAAGGCCGTATCTCGGTGTTGCGAGCGCCGTTGATGCTGCGGCGGAAGATGGGCGGCATCTGGCGGCTCCTGGCGCCGCTCTCCTTCGCGCTCACCTCGGCGCCCTTGGTCTTCTGGCAGATCCTGCGGCATCGCCCGGTTACCGTCTTCTGCGTCGAACCGACGCTGTTTGCCGCGCCCGTTGCCCAGCTTGCGGCCAGATTTGTCGGCGCTCGGACCGTGCTTCATGTTCACGACCTGGAGGTGGACGCGGCATTCGCCGTCGGGCATCTGAGCTCCAAGGCCTGGCTGAAGACGGTCGGCCACGTTTTCGAGCGCGGCGTGCTTGCTAGGTTCGATCGGCTGGTCACCATTTCCAACCGCATGGCTGAAGGCCTGGCCGGGAAAGGCGTCCCGAACGCAAAACTGTCGGTCGTCCGCAACTGGGTGGATCTCGCGCATATTCATCCGTTGGAGGACGTCAGCCCCTACCGTGCGGAGCTCGGCTTTGGCCGCGACGACTTCGTCGTCCTCTATTCGGGCAGTATCGGCGCCAAACAGGGCCTGAACGTGCTGCTCGACGCGGCCGAGCGTCTCAAGGACGAGCGGCGTATTCATTTCGTGATCTCCGGCGAGGGACCGCAGAAGCCGGAACTCGAAGCTCGTTACGGCCAGCTTGAGAATGTCCGTTTCCTGGCCTTCCAGCCCTATTCCCGGCTGAACGCGTTCCTCAACATGCCGGATCTGCATGTGCTGCCGCAGGACAGGAACGCCGCCGACTTGACGCTGCCCTCCAAACTCGGTGGCATGCTTGCCTCCGGAAAGCCCGTCCTCGTGACCGCCGACCCAGGAACGGAACTGGCGCAATTCGTCGAGGACACGGTCTATCTGACCCCGCCGAACGATCCGGAGAAGCTGGCGGCCAACATCGTCCGTGCGATGTCGGAACGGGACGAATGGCAGCCGCATTCCCAGACAGCTCTCGTGCAGAGCCTTTCAAAATGGCCGGCCATCATCGCCATCAAGCAGTTGATCGACGGCGGCAGTCCATGAAGGTCGCCGGCCATATCCTCGCCTACAACGTCGATCGTTTTCTGCCGCACGTTGTCGAGAACTGTGGCCGTTTCGTCGACAAAATCTTCATCGTCCGGCCCGAGCGTCCGTGGGCCTATCTGCCCGGCTCGCGCGCCACGAGGACAAACCCCACGACCAGGGAAAAGGTGGACGAGGCGATCGCCTTCGCCCGCGCAAAAGGCATGAGTTGCGAGATAGAGGTGATCTGCAGCGACTTCGAGACTGAAGAGGATACCCGCAACGACTGCCTCGACCGGGCGATCCGCCAAGGTTACGACTGGCTGGTCATCCAGGACGCCGACGAGTTCTATCCGGACAGCGGTTGGGAAACGCTGCTCGAATTCATGGCGGCGGACGGCAGGCATGACCGCATCCTGACCCCATGGCACAATTTCTGGAAAACGCCCGAGCTGGTGCTGACCAGCGGCGATGGCTCGATCAGGGATGTCAACGCGGGGTTCGCGATCCGCTGCAAAAGCGGCGTTCGCTTCGATACTGCCCGGAAGACCACCCCTGCTGCGACCATCCTCGTCGATGCGCCCTGCTACCACTACGGCTACGTCATGAGCGACGCCGAGATGTGGGAAAAGATCACCAGCTGGGGACATGCGCATCAGGTGAACGCGCAAAAATGGTTCCGGCTGAAATGGCTGGGATGGACGCCCGCCCATTCCTACCTCCATCCGGTCACGCCGCTATTCTGGCCAAAGGCGGTCCGTTTTCCTGGCAGGCAGCCCGCCTTCGCCTCTCCGTTCATGAACTTGGCCCAGGAAACCGCACCGCTCGGGTTTGCCGATTTTTTGGAAAACATGCTTGCCGACCGTGCGACGGACGTCCGCATCGTCGCGCGAAAATTATTGAGAAGGTCAACCGTGTAGCCGTAGGTCGCGTTTTCGATGAGTGTGTCAGTACGGCTAATCTCGGGCTCGATCGCCAATGGGGCGTTGCTTGCCGCCAATGTCCTGATCCAGACGATCAGTGTGCCGATCATGCTCGGCTGGTGGTCGGCGCAGCAATTCGGGCTCTGGGTCCTGCTGCAGACGCTTTTTTCCCTCTCCGTGGTGTTCGACCTCGGCCATCAGAACTACCTCGGTTACGAGTTCCAACGCCTCGGCACCAAGGATGCCGTAAGGCGGGACTTCGCCTCGTCCATCCCGGCCGCCATTCTGCTGGGAACGATACTTCTGTGCTTCTGGATGGCCGCCCCGGCTTTCGGATGGGCCGACGCGTTGTTCGGAGATTTCGTTCCTGCGGAGCTGATGGACGACCTATCAGGCTCGATGATCGTCTATGCGCTCGCCTGGCTCGTCACCAGCTCCGTCGGCGGCATCCTCGGGCGGGCGCTCATCCCTTTCGGCTATTACGCGAGAATGGCGTGGTGGCGGTTTGCATTGCTGGTCGGCATCAACCTCGCGGCCCTCGCGGCAGTCCTTTCCGGCGGTGACGTCCTCGACGCCGTCATCGCCTCGTCGGTTGCCAACGTGGCCGTCAACATCGCCATTCATGTCGACTATTTTCGTCTCTGGCGGCGCGAAGAAATCGGCTTTGCCGTCCCCGATCTGCGCAGGGGCTGGTCCAACCTCACGAGGAGCCTGTTCGTATCGCTCCGCGAGCTGCTCGCTATCGGAAACCAGCAGGGCATCCGACTACTGATCGCCCCGCTCGCCGGCGTCAGCCTTCTCGGTGCGTTCACCGCGACCCGGACGCTGTCGAATATAGCGATGCAGGGCATCAATGCGCTGGCAGGCCCGGTCGATCCCGAGCTCCTGCGCTATCTGAGGGAAGGGAAGAGCGAGCCGGCGGAAGCCGTGGTCACTCTAAGCTGGATTTTCGTGCTGGTCGTCATCGGCCCGGGGTGCATTCTGCTCCAGTGGGTAACGCCCGGCCTTTTCCTGTGGTGGACCCGTGGCAACTTCCATCTCGACCCGCTGCTGTTCGGCTCGCTCTGCGCCTGCATCATCGTCTACGGTTTCGCCCAGCCGATGGTTTCGATCGTCCGGGGGAGCAACATCCTGCTGCCGCAGATCGTTGCGAACGGCATGTCTCTGCTGATCACGGTGATCGGTTGTTATCTGACGTTGACCTCATGGGGGCTGCCGGGCGCCGGTTTTTCGCTGCTGGCGGCCGAGAGCGCCAGTTTCCTCATCTACGCAGCGGCCGCCGGCGGAGTCCTCCGAGAGCTGCGGTTACCCCTCCCAATCCATGCCTTTGCCACATCCGTTTGTGGTGGCCTCTCGGTTATCGCCGGGCTGTTCGCCATGGCGGTCTGGCCTCAATCGGCCGGCTGGTCATCCCTCCCGGTGATGCTCGGCTCACTGCTGGCGGCGTGGATGGCCTATCGGTCCCTGCCAGCCAATATGCAGGCGATCCTTCAAGGGCGTCTTCCAAACCTCTCCCGCAAGCGGGTGGTTCTCACGGGGGATCGGCCATGATGGGGAGTGGAGGTCTGGCGAGCGGCGACATGGTATTCGGCCGTCGTTCGGTACAAGGGCAACGCCGCCGCAATTCCCGTTATGTCGCCAAGGCCCGCTGGGGCGTGGTTGTTTTGGTCTTGCTCTGCGCGGCGATCCAGGTGGGGATATCGCCGGATATCACCAGCATGTACTGCGCCGTGTCAGCCGGTCTGATCGGGATACTGGTATTTTGCTACTGCACCAAACCTAGTCGGATCGAGCGTCATACGATCTCGACGCTGGTAATGCTCGGTTTTCAGGTCCATTCGAGCCTGGCCGCCCTGATCGTCCAGACACTCGCCTGGAAACCGATCACCTTCAACCTCGAGGCGCCGGTAGCCACGTTTTCCGTTCTGGCACTTCTGCAGATATGGGCGGTAGCGCTGCACTGGTTCTATGCGCAGTCGCGGGCGATGCAGGCCGTGACGATCACGATCCGCCAAAGGATGTTTGCGCCGCTCGGTCTCTATCGCTCCCCGACGAACCGGCAATTGTGGTGGATGGGGCTGCTCGGGTCGTTCGGGTCCTGGTACGCGCATGCCGACCGCTGGGGCGAGGACAATTTCGGGGATATCGCCTTCAAACTGCTCGCCGGAATGTCGCAATTTTCCGTCGCGCCTTTCCTGATCCCGGTTGCCGCCTACCTCATCGATCCGCCGAACGGCAAGCGCACGGTCAACTGGTTCGCGCTGACCGCCTACTGCGCCCTGACGCTCTATATCGCGCTGGCGCGCAACAGCCGCGGCGTGTTCGCGGTCAACGTCTTGACCGTGCTGATCTGCCTCGCCATCGCAGTGGTGATAGGACGCTTCATCCTGACGAGGCGGCGCGTGATCTGGCTCGCGGTCGCCGTCCTGCTCAGCCCCATCTCGGCCGGCATCCTCTCTGATCTCGCGACCGCCATGGTCATTGCCCGCGACGACCGCTCGGACATCTCATCGCAGGATCTCGTCTTGTCGACCATCGGCACGTATTTCGATGGAGATGCGCTGCAGTCCCGGCGGGAGACGGACCGGATCCTGGCCGAGGGCAGCTATAACGAAATCTACATCGACAACCCGCTTCTGGCCCGCTTCGTCGCCACCAAATACATCGACCATAACATCGCCCTTGGCCTTTCGCTGTCGCAGACCGGAGAAGGTCTGGCGCGTGAAAATGCCGTCAACCAGCTGCTATTGCTGATTCCGACGCCGGTTCTGAATTTTTTCGCGCCCGAACTCGATAAATCCGGCAACGCCTTTTCGTCCGGCGATTACTACAACTTTCTCGTCACCGGCGATGAACTGGGAAGTTACCGCACCGGCTCGTCGATCGCCGATGGCTTCGTCCTTCTCGGCGCATTTTACGTGGTTGTGTTCGCCATCTTCGCCTTCGCGATTTTCATTGTCGGTGACGCGCTGACAATCCGGACACGGGACAGACATGTGCTGCTTTCGGCTCTGGCCTGCATCTGTATCGTCCGCTTCTTCATGAACGGCCTCATGGACGAATCTATTGCGGTCCAGGCCGGCAACTTTGTCCGGGCACTGCCGCAGACGGTGCTGCTCTACGTTCTGATGTTCTGGCTGACGAGGGGCGTGAAGCTGAGATGAGGCTCCTCTATGTCGGCGCAGAATCAGGGACCAGCCTGCAGCGGGCGGCGGCATTCCGGCGTATCGGCTTCGATGTTCTGCACCTGTCTCCCTACGCTCTCCTGCCGCCCCATTGGGCGGCGTGGCTGAACAGGGCAGGCGGCCCGGGTATCGATCGCCTCGTGGCAAACGGGCTCGGCCGGCGGATCGGCGGGCAACGCTTCGATTTTGCCCTGATGGATTGCGGCGACGTGGTCGGACCAACCGCCCTGAACGTCATCCGCAAGGCCGCGCCGATCGTCGTCAACTACAACGCCGACAATCCCTATCTGGACCCGTCTCCGGAACGTCTCCGCTGGAGCATCCTTCACCGCGCCCTCCCGCACTACGATCTTGTCGTCACCGTGCGCCGTGACTGCATCGAGGAGATGATGGCGAGGAGAGGTGCAAGACGGATCGACACGATCTGGCAGTGCGCGGACGAGGTGGCGCATCGCCCTCTGTCGCCGACGCCGGAGGAGAAAAGCCGATGGTCGTCCGAGGTCGCTTTCATCGGCACATGGATGCCCGGCCGCGGCGCCTTCATGGCGCGGCTGATCGAAAGGGGCGTGCCGCTGGCGATTCACGGGCCCCGATGGAAAAGAGCGCCGGAATACCGGCTGCTCCGACCCTTTATCCGCTCCGATCACCTTGAAGGTTTTGACTACACACGCGCAATTGCCGGCGCGAAAATCGGTCTGGTTCTGCTGAACGGTCAGAATGCCGACCTGCATACGACGCGCTCCGCCGAAATTCCCGCTATCGGCACCGCCATGTGCGCTCCCCGCACTCCGCATCATCAACAGCTCTACAAGGAGGGTGAGGAAGCCATCTTTTTCGACGGAGCGGATGATTGCGCGGAGGCTTGCAAACGTCTGCTGGCGGATGACGGCAGGCGCCAAACGATCGCCGATGCCGGGCACCGGCGCACCTTTGTGAACGGGACCTATAACGAGATCCTGGCCCGGCGGATTGTCCAGCAGGTCGCCGACATAAAACATGGCTGCGTGCGATGAGTAGGGCGGAGGCGCGCAATCGTGGCATTCTGCTCCTGGCCCTGGACACCTATGGCCGGATAGGCGGTATCCAGCGCTTCAACCAACGGGTCATCGCTGCCCTGGCGGAAATCTCTGGCGACAAGGGGTGGAAGCGGCCGGCCATCCACATCATGCGCGACGGCAAGGCCGACATTCCCGAAACCACGGCGGCCGCAATCCGCGCGTTTGGCCGTCGGCGCCTAGATTTCATCGTTCATTCGGCTGTCGCTGCCCTCAACTGCAAAATCCTGTTCCTCGGGCATGTCAACCTTCTGCCGGTGGGACTGTTGTGCAAGCTGCTGTCTCCAAGAATCAAGCTCGTGCTCTTCGTCCATGGCGACGAGGTCTGGAACGATCCGGCCTATCGCCGCATGCGGTTTTATGAACCGGTTATGGCAAGAGCCCTCAGCCAGATCGCCTCCGTCAGCACCTTCACGGCCAGCCGGATGCAGAAGGCATTCAAACTGCCCCTTGAAAAATTCACGCTCTTTCCGAACGCCGCCGACGACATGGACCGGCGACCCGTTTCGGAAACGAATCGCGGCAACATCCTGACGGTCGCCCGGCTGGATCGGCATGACCGCGGCAAGAATATCGACGCCCTGATCAAGGCGGTGGCCCTGCTCAAGCGCCGGAACGTGGAATGCATCCTCCAGATCGTCGGCGAGGGACCGCTCAGATCGGAACTGGCGTCATTGGCCCGGGAGTTTGCGGTCGAAGACAGGGTCGAATTCCTGGGTCGCGTATCGGATGCGAGGCTGGCCGGGATTTATGCCCAAGCGTCCCTTTTTGCGATGCCCTCGTCCAAGGAGGGGTTCGGCATCGTTTTCCTGGAGGCCTGGCTGCACGGCCTGCCGGTGATCTGCGGCACTGAGGATGCAGCGGCGGAGATCATTACCGACGGGGTCGACGGCTATGCGGTGAACGCATGGGATATCGAAGCGCTGGCCGCGAAAATCGCGATGCTTCTCGCCCATCCGGGCATGGCAGCGGCGATGGGAGAGGCGGGGGCCGACAAGGTCCGCTCCCGTTATCTCATGGAGCACTTCAAGGGAAATCTCGAAAAACTCATCGCGGAGCTGCCATGAGAATCCTCAACATCATCGCCAGCGCCGATCCCGAAACCGGAGGCCCTATCGAGGCGCTGCGGCTGACTGGACTGCAAATGGCGCGTCTGGGCCATGCGGTGGAAGTGGTTACGCTGGACAAGCCATCGGCGCCCTACGTGACAGAGTTTCCCTTTCCCGTTCACGCCTGCGGGCGATGGACCCGGAGATACGGATATACGCCGGAATTGGCACGCTGGATCGTCGCGAACGCGGATCGTTTCGATGCGGCGATCATCCATGGCCTCTGGAACCATGCCTCAGTCGGCGGCTGGTCGGCCCTGAGGCGGACAGGCCTGCCTTATGTCGTCTTTGCCCACGGCATGATGGACCCATGGTTCCGTAAAACCCATCCGCTCAAGCACGTCGCCAAACAGGCGTTCTGGTCCGCCTGGCAGGGCAGGGTTCTCCGGGATGCTGCGGCGGTCCTGTTTACCTGCGAAGACGAGCGTCGCCGGGCGCGCGGCGTCTTCCGGGGTTACAGTTATGCGGAGCGTATCGTCGCCTTCGGCACGGCCGATCCGCCGGCAGGGGTTGAGAGCCAGCTTGCCGCATTCCACCGGCATCTGCCGGAATTGAAGGACAAGCGGTTCCTGCTGTTCCTCAGCCGTTTCCACGCAAAGAAGGGCGGCGATCTTCTTATCGAAGCCTTCGCGAAGATCGCCGCGTCCGATCCCGATCTCGACCTGGTGATGGCGGGGCCGGATCAGTCCGGGCTGAAATCGAAACTGATTGTCCAAGCCGCCAAGGCCGGCATCGCCGATCGTATCCATTGGCCGGGCATGCTGGCCGGCGACGCCAAATGGGGTGCCTTTCTCGCTGCCGAGGCCTTTGTCCTGCCGTCGCACCAGGAGAATTTCGGAATCGTCGTTGCGGAAGCGATGGCCTGCAAGACGCCGGTCCTGCTGACCGACAAGGTCAATATCTGGCGTGAAGTGCAAATGTGCGGAGGCGGCCTCGTCGGGCCGGACACATCGGAGGGCATCGAAAGCCTGCTCTGGTCATGGCTCTCGCTCTCCGACGACGGCAAAAGCGCCATGCGCGCCCATGCCCGCGCGGGTTTCGAACGGCATTTCCGCATCGAGGCGGCGGCCCGCGATCTCATCACCATTCTGCACTCCATCTCTCCACGAGGCCTCCATGAAGCCGCTTGACGCGAAGACCTCCAATCCACGGCAGGGAGCCCCGAGTTTTCCGCTGGGACATCGGCTGTTCAGGCTTGCATGGAACCTCGTCTGGAGCCTTTTCGGCCGCTGGACGCCGGTACCGCTGTTTGCATGGCGCCGGTTCCTGCTGCGCCGCTTCGGAGCCCGGATTGACCGGACGGCGCGGATCTATCCCGGCGTCGAGGTCTGGTATCCGCCGAACCTCGCCATGGCCGCGTATTCCTGTCTGGGAAGCGGCGTGAACTGTTACTGCATGGATCGCATCGAGCTCGGCGCCCACGCAATCGTCTCCCAGGGAGCCCATCTGTGCACCGGCACGCATGATGTCGACGATGCGAATTTCCAGCTGGTTACGAGACCCATTGTCATCGGTACGAATGCCTGGATCGCGGCGGAAGCGTTTGTCGGGCCAGGTGTCACTGTCGGGGAGGGCGCGGTGCTCGGCGCCCGCGCCGTCACCTTCCGCAACCTCGATCCGTGGACGATCTACGCCGGCAACCCGGCCAGGAAGTTGCGGCGGCGCTTCGAGCAGGACAAGCTCGGCATCTTTCCGGTGCGGTTGAACTCCTGATTGGACACGTCGTCGAATGGCCAGCCTCGCCGTCCTCATCCTCACCTATAACGAAGAATGCCATATCGCCCGGGCGCTGAAAAGCGTCGCGCCCTTCGCGTCCGAGGTCTTCGTCATCGATTGTTTCTCGACCGACGGCACGGTCGAAATCGCGCGCTCGCTTGGCGCAACCGTGCTCAGCAACCCCTGGATCAATTATTCCAGGCAATTCCAGTGGGGGCTGGACAATGCCCCGATCACCGCCGACTGGATCATGCGGCTCGACGCGGATGAGGTGATCGAACCCGAACTGGCGGTGGAGATCACTGAGGAGCTTCCCACTCTCGCTGCCGATGTCGCAGGCGTGAACCTCAAGAGAAAACATATCTTCCTCGGCCGCTGGATCCGCCATGGCGGACGGTATCCGCTCATCCTCACCCGCATCTGGCGGCGAGGGCAGGGACATGTCGAGGACCGCTGGATGGACGAGCACATCATCGTGAAGGGCGGCCGGATAGTCCTTTTCGACGCGCCGTTCTCGGATCACAATCTCAACGATCTCAGCTTCTTCACCGGCAAGCACAACGGCTATGCAACACGAGAGGCAGCCGACGTTCTCGGCCAGCGTTACGGGCTGTTTCCAGAAGGTTTGGGGCTATCGAGAGAAGCGTCCTCACGACAGGCTACCGTCAAGCGGCGCATCAAAGAGCAGATCTACAACCGGCTTCCGTTTCAGGTCGCCGCGCTCGCCTATTTCCTGTTCCGCTATATCGCCCAGCTCGGCTTCCTCGATGGCCGCGAAGGGCTGATCTACCACGTGCTGCAAGGTTACTGGTACCGTTTCCTCGTCGGCGCGAAGGTCATGGAATTCGACCGGTCGCTCCGGTCGCTTACAACGCTTGAGGAAAAGCGCGCGGCGCTGGCGCGATTGACCGGACTGCCGCTCTGAAGCGACAGCCCGTGAAGCACAGTGGTTCAGGCAACGCCCACACTCGGGAAGGCGGCCCAGAAGAGCGTCGAGCCCGCCCCTTCGGCGGCGACCACCAGAAGGCTTTCACCGGCATTCAACGTGTAGCCGGTCTTGCCCGGGATCTTGTTGAAGAGCTGCGTGCCGTTGGTATTGATCGCCAAATCCGCCGATCCGGCGTTGACGATATGAAACGGCAGTCCCACCAGCGAGGACGCATCCGACGAATTCGTGATCGCGGGCAGCGTGCAGACGAGCGCCGACGCGGCGTCGAAGGTGACGAGGCCGGCATCCAGTGGGTGGAGTACGGTGTTCGCGGTCTTGAGCGTCGACTTCATTCCCATTCCGAAGCGGGGATAGATGAAGCTGTTGCCGCCCCTGACCTCCAGATCGCCTTGGTTTTCCCCTGCGTCGCCGCGAATGTTGAATGCCGCCAATCCGTTGCGGGTCTGATCGGTCCACAGACCTGATAGCATCGCGTGGCGGCCAATTCCGCGCGCGCCGTGAAACTGGCTGGTTGCTGAAGCCGTGTCGAAATCGGTAATCGTCGTGTTGCTGCTGTAGAACCGGCTGAAGCCCGTCGCGCGTCCGACGACGTCGGCATTCTTGTCGCCGGGCACTTCCGAGATGTTGAGGTCGCAGCCCTGTGCGTTCTCCACGTAAATCCCGGCGCCGGAGCCGCCTTCCGCATCGACGCCGAGGAAGCGCGAGTTGGAGACGAACGCGCCTTCGTCGCGGGAACTCAACTCGAAACAGGGCATGCCCCAGGACGAGAGCATCAGCGAGCCGCTGCCGGACGCTATTATGGCCGGGGAGGTGAAGGCCTTTCCGATCTGAATCGTGTTGCCGCTCACCGACTTGACGACATGGACCCGCCCGGCGGTGATCCCGTAATCGCTGCTCGTGAACGCGACCGGCATGCGCGCCCGGAATTTGCTGCCGTCGGCAACGGCGATATTCGCCGAACCGTTGGAGAAAGTCGCGCTCACCACAAGCTCGGTCCGGTTGAAGGCGTTGTTCTGGATGCGGTCGGCATACATCTCGTTCAGACGGGCGCCGTCGCCGCCGGCTTCGAATACGATACCCCGGCAGAGCCGATTGTCTCGTCCATCGGCGGGAATGATGTTGAAGAGCGAATCGAAGCGGCTGTTTCCAGGCATCAGGGTCGAACCGGGCAGCAACGATGCATAATACTGGCCGTTTTCGCAAAGATGCGTCCAGATCCGGGAAACGTCCGTGTGCATGAAATTGGCAAGGAACATGCCCCAGTCGCTGCAGTCGCGGATGAAGAGATCGTGGATGGTGGAAAACTGCAGGCCGATATTGTTCACCGCGCCGATGCTGACGGCGCGTGTGAAGCCGGTAAAGCCGAT
Organism: Neorhizobium sp. T7_12; assembly: GCF_002968535.1. NCBI lineage: Bacteria > Pseudomonadati > Pseudomonadota > Alphaproteobacteria > Hyphomicrobiales > Rhizobiaceae > Neorhizobium > Neorhizobium sp. T7_12. Next base: position 42,425 of record NZ_PVBK01000002.1, read on the forward strand.
ATGCTCGCATCGCCAGGCGGCAATGCAATTGGCGGTGATCGTGGCGGACGGCGAGCCAAGGTCTGCGTCATTGGCGGCAAAAGCCGGAAACGAGCCGTCGCCGGCAAGCACGGTGCCACCGACGAAATCCCATCCGCTGTCCGGCAGTGTGTCGTTGAGATAGTTCAGCACCGGCTGTACCCCCTGGTAACCGATACCTGAGGCGACCGGGAGCGGTTCCGTGAGCGTGATCACCGCATCCGGCAGCAGGATGGTCCCGCCGCCGCCCGCAGCAACCGCTGCCGCATGTACGGCCCGGATTGCCGCTTCGGTGGCATCTGAGGGAATGTAAAGTTTCGGAATTTGGCGCGATGGCATCGTGTCAGTCCTCCAGGCCGATCAATCGGCTGATCGTGCGTTGGCTGATGGTGAGCTGATTATTTTCTGCGTCGGCAAGCGTGTTGCCTTCGGCATCCATCAGGGTGAACCCGTCGTCTTCGGGCGGCTCACCGCCGCCGATGGAAAAAGTGCCGGGACCGGTCAGGGAAAGTCCGAGATCCAGCATTATCCCCTCCCGCCGCAAACGCTCGCCGTCCCGCACCGAGCGCATCCGCCGGCGCCTCCCATGTTGATGCCGTGTCTGAGATGATGTTTTCCCATTTTCGTCTCCTCGTGCTCCAGGCTGCGCGCGAGCGTCTATCCGCAGACGGGCAGTTCGGAACCGATTTTAGGAACGGGTTGAGGAGCGGGGACGAAGTGGCGGAAAAGATTCGCTTAATGGCCGCTGCGTTGTGGAACGGCGTATAGGCCAAATGCCTGATATGCTTCACGAACCGGAGGCTATGGGACGGCCGGAATGGAGCGAGTTGTCGCGCTCACGGCAAATGTTCTTCCCCGCGCTAGCCAAAGAAGCGGATGAGATTGCGCGCGCTCGACCGAAAACCGAAGCGAGGGACGTAGCGAAACGATCTTCCGGAAGCGGGAAAATTCGGAGTAGAGGCAGGAAAGAGGGCGGGAATGGTGGGCGATGACGGACTCGAACCGCCGACATCCTCGGTGTAAACGAGGCGCTCTACCAACTGAGCTAATCGCCCGTTCGCGATTGCAGAGCCTCAGAGCCCGCCGCGTCGGTGGCCGTGATCTATGCGGATCGCGGAAAAACCGCAAGGGCTTTCATGATGTTTTTTTGAAAATTTTGGGGAAGAGCCGACTGGGCAGGGGCGTATAGGGGGCAGGAGAGGGCAAAGCGACAGCACGTCATCCTTTTGTCTTGAAACGCGCTTGACACCCGATCACGAACCTCTTAGTTAGCCGCTCAACCGAGCGATTGAGGTCGCCCGGCCAAGAGGTTTCGACCTCAAGAGAAATGCGCGGGTGTAGCTCAGTTGGTTAGAGTGCCGGCCTGTCACGCCGGAGGTCGCGGGTTCGAGCCCCGTCACTCGCGCCATTCTCTTCTTCGAACAACCCGCTTTCTACGCTTCTTGGGCGTAAGGGGGCGAGCCGTCAGTCGGCATTATGCGCGGGTGTAGCTCAGTCGGTTAGAGTGCCGGCCTGTCACGCCGGAGGTCGCGGGTTCGAGCCCCGTCACTCGCGCCATTTACCATCCGAGAGAACACGCTTCCCAATACGATTTGGCCGTTGCCGGTCCCTGACGATCATGGTCGGAGGCTGTCGCCAGGATGCGGCCGCTGATAATCGTTTGAACTGCTCCATTTTGGCGCAGGATGCGACATTCAAAAAGCTTGCGCCGGGGCTTCGGCTGCGCTAACCACGGCTTGTTGCAATGCACGTTCGCTTTGCCTGTGCATTGATATTCAGGCGTCGTCTCCCGACGCTTCAGGCAAGCTGGGATCGAATACAATGAGTGAACTCCTCACTTCCTATATCCCGATCGCGATTTTCATCGGCATTTCCCTGGTGATCGGCATCGCGCTTCTGGTTGCGCCGTTCGCCGTCGCCTACAAGGCGCCCGATTCGGAAAAGCTGTCGGCTTACGAATGCGGCTTCAACGCCTTCGACGATGCGCGCATGAAGTTCGACATTCGCTTCTACCTAGTCTCGATCCTCTTCATCATCTTCGACCTCGAAGTGGCCTTCCTTTTCCCGTGGGCGGTATCGTTCGGTGCGATTGGCTGGTTCGGCTTCTGGTCGATGATGGTATTCCTCGCCGTTCTGACGATCGGCTTCATATATGAATGGAAGAAAGGAGCGCTGGAATGGGAGTAGTCGACAACGGCAGCACTCTCGTCGCGCCACAGCCCAAGGGCATTATCGATCCGAATACGGGCAAGCCCATCGGCAGCGACGACGCGTTCTTCGGCGAGATCAACAATGAGCTCGCCGACAAGGGTTTTCTCGTCACCTCCACGGACGAGCTGATCACCTGGGCCCGTACGGGCTCGCTGATGTGGATGACCTTCGGCCTTGCCTGCTGCGCGGTCGAGATGATGCAGCTTTCGATGCCGCGTTACGACGTCGAGCGCTTCGGTTTTGCGCCGCGCGCCTCGCCGCGCCAGTCGGACGTGATGATCGTCGCCGGCACGCTGACCAACAAGATGGCGCCCGCGCTCCGCAAGGTCTACGACCAGATGCCGGAGCCGCGTTACGTCATCTCCATGGGCTCCTGCGCCAATGGCGGCGGTTATTACCACTATTCCTATTCGGTGGTGCGCGGCTGTGACCGCATCGTGCCGATCGATATCTATGTTCCGGGCTGTCCCCCCACGGCGGAGGCACTGCTCTACGGCGTGCTTCTGCTGCAGAAGAAGATCCGGCGGACCGGCACGATCGAGCGCTGAGGGCCAGAGGCTAAGGGTAATTGGACAAGATCATGAGTGAAGCCCTGAACGAGCTTTCGACCTACATCCGCGAAGCGCGTCCGTCCCTCGTGGCGGATGCGGAAATCGCCTATGGCGAGCTGACGCTGACCGCGACGGCGGAAAATCTGCTGCCGCTGCTGACCTTCCTGCGCGACGACGTGCAGTGCGGGTTCATCAGCTTCATCGACATCTGCGGTGTGGATTATCCGGCGCGCGAAAAGCGTTTCGACGTGGTCTATCACCTTCTGTCGCCCCGCCAGAACCAGCGTATCCGCATCAAGGTCGCGACCGCCGAGGACGAGCCGGTTCCGTCTGCCTGCCCGGTCTACCCGGGCGCCGACTGGTTCGAGCGCGAAGCTTGGGACATGTACGGCATCCTGTTCACCGGCCATCCGGACCTGCGCCGCATCCTGACGGACTACGGTTTCGAAGGCCATCCGCTGCGCAAGGACTTCCCGACCACCGGTTTCGTCGAGGTTCGTTACGACGACAACGCCAAGCGCGTCGTCTATGAGCCCGTCGAGCTGCGCCAGGAATTCCGCAGTTTCGATTTCCTCTCTCCTTGGGAAGGCACGGACTACGTGCTCCCCGGGGATGAAAAGGCCAAAGCCTAAGACCGGCGCATCCGCGCCAGCCGAATGCACGTCTTTCCCGCCCGGTGCGATCCGCCGCCCGGCATGGAGCAAGCAGTATGACCGAACACAACGTCCGCAACTTCAACATCAATTTCGGACCGCAGCATCCGGCGGCCCATGGCGTCTTGCGCCTTGTGCTGGAGCTTGATGGCGAAATCGTCGAGCGCGTCGATCCGCATATCGGTCTTCTGCACCGCGGCACCGAAAAGCTGATCGAGACCAAGACCTACCTGCAGGCCATTCCCTATTTCGATCGCCTCGACTACGTCGCGCCGATGAACCAGGAACATGCTTTCGCGCTCGCCGTCGAAAAGCTCCTGGATATCCAGATCCCGATCCGCGGCCAGCTGATCCGCGTGCTCTATTCGGAAATCGGCCGCATCCTCTCGCATCTCCTCAACGTCACGACGCAGGCGATGGACGTCGGCGCGCTGACGCCGCCGCTCTGGGGTTTCGAAGAGCGCGAAAAGTTAATGGTGTTCTATGAGCGCGCCTCGGGTTCGCGCATGCATGCGGCCTATTTCCGTCCGGGCGGCGTCCATCAGGACCTGCCGCCGGAACTGGTCGAGGACATCGGCAAGTGGTGCGATGAGTTCCCGGCAAAGCTCGATGACATCGACGAACTGCTGACCGGCAACCGCATTTTCAAGCAGCGCAACGTCGATATCGGCGTCGTCAAGCTCGAAGACGCCTGGGCCTGGGGCTTTTCCGGCGTCATGGTCCGCGGTTCGGGCGCGGCCTGGGACCTGCGCCGCTCGCAGCCTTATGAATGCTATTCCGACCTTGAGTTCGACATTCCGATCGGCAAGAACGGCGACTGCTACGACCGTTACCTGATCCGCATGATCGAGATGCGCGAGTCGGTGAAGATCATGAAGCAATGCGTCAACCGTCTGCTCGGCGATGCCAGGACCGGTCCGTTCTCGTCTACGGACGGCAAGGTCGTGCCGCCGAAGCGCGGCGAGATGAAACGGTCGATGGAAGCGCTGATCCATCACTTCAAGCTCTATACCGAAGGTTATCACGTGCCGGCCGGCGAGGTTTATGCCGCCGTCGAAGCCCCGAAAGGCGAGTTCGGCGTCTTTCTGGTCGCCGACGGCACCAACAAGCCCTATCGGTGCAAGATCCGCGCGCCGGGTTATGCCCATCTCCAGGCGATGGATTTCATCTGTCGGGGTCACCAGCTGGCCGACGTCTCGGCGGTGCTCGGCTCGATCGACATCGTCTTCGGTGAGGTGGACCGCTGATGCTCCGCGCCGTCGTTTTCGCTGCCCTTGTCTCTGCTGCCCCGGTTGCGTTCGCGCAGCAGGCGCAGACGGATGGCGCGATCTCGACGCAAGGCGGCGGATCGAGGTCGATGAAGGATCTCCTGTCCGAAGGATACGAGATCAAGTCCTCCGTTCCCAGTGGAACAAAGTTCATAGTGTTCATGCAGAAAGACAAGTCTGCCTATGCCTGCGAATTCGTGACGCTCACGAGATCGCGGTGTGGATCCATAAACTGATAAGGCGTGGAAAAGAATGTCCGTTCGTCGATTAGCCGAAGACCAGGTGCAGCCGGCAATTTTCGCCTTCAATGACGAGAATTCCGTCTGGGCCGAGGCAACGATCAGGAAATATCCGGCAGGCCGGCAGCAATCGGCTGTCATCCCGCTCCTGATGCGTGCGCAGGAACAGGATGGCTGGGTGACCCGCGCGGCGATCGAATTCGTCGCAAACAAGCTCGACATGCCCTATATCCGCGTCCTCGAAGTCGCGACCTTCTACACCCAGTTCCAGCTGAAGCCGGTCGGTACCCGCGCCCATATCCAGGTCTGCGGCACCACGCCCTGCATGCTGCGCGGCGCCGAGGACCTGATGAAGGTCTGTCAGCACAAGATCCACCACGATCCGTTCGCGCTGAACGCCGACGGCACGCTGTCGTGGGAAGAGGTCGAATGTCAGGGCGCCTGCGTCAACGCACCGATGGTCATCATCTTCAAGGATGCCTATGAGGACCTGACGCCGCAGCGCCTGGAAGAGATCATCGATGCTTTCGAAGCCGGCAAGGGCGATGAGATCAAGCCCGGCCCGCAGATCGACCGCATCTTCTCGGCGCCCGAGGGCGGCCCGCAGACGTTGAACGACGAGATCAAGCCGGTCCGCACCAATCTCGACCCGCATCCGAGCGCCGAAGAGGCTGCGGCAGCTGCAAGCATTCCTCCGGCCGATGCCGGGCGTCCGAAGGACACCGCGCCGGAGACGGACCCGAAACTGAAGACCCCTGCCACCGCCCCGGCGGCGGCGGCCGCGAATGCCAAGGCCGCGGAGAAGCAGCCGCTCTCGGCGACTGCGAAGAGCAAACCGGCTCCGAAGACGCCCGGCAGTGCAGCGGAAGGCGCGCCGCCGGAACCGGGCGCGGTCTCCGGGGACTTGAAGCCGAAGCGTACGCGGCGCAAGACCACGACTGAAGGTGAGTCGTGACATTTGAGAATTTGTGTGCGGCCTTTGAAAAAGGCTGCAATATATCGACTGGCAACCGGCTTAATCGCGACGGACTTGTGGAATAGATCATGTTGAAAGATCAGGATCGCATCTTTACCAATATCTACGGCCTCAAGGACAAGTCCCTGAAGGGCGCGATGAGTCGCGGCCATTGGGATGGCACCAGGGAGATCATCGAGAAGGGCCGGGACTGGATCATCAACGAGATGAAGGCTTCGGGCCTTCGCGGCCGCGGCGGCGCAGGCTTCCCGACCGGTCTCAAGTGGTCCTTCATGCCGAAGGAATCGGATGGCCGCCCGCATTACCTCGTGGTCAATGCAGATGAATCCGAGCCCGGCACCTGCAAGGACCGCGAAATCATGCGCCACGATCCGCATACGCTGATCGAAGGCTGCGTCATCGCCGGTTTCGCCATGGGCGCCAACACGGCCTATATCTATGTACGCGGCGAATACATGCGCGAGCGCGAAGCGCTGCAGGCGGCGATCGACGAGTGCTATGATTTCGGCCTGCTCGGTGGCAACAACAAGCTTGGCTGGGATTTCGACATCTACGTCCACCACGGCGCCGGCGCCTATATCTGCGGCGAAGAGACCGCGCTGCTCGAAAGCCTCGAAGGCAAGAAGGGCCAGCCGCGCCTTAAACCCCCGTTCCCGGCAAACATGGGCCTCTACGGCTGCCCGACCACGGTCAACAACGTCGAATCGATCGCGGTTGCTCCGACCATCCTGCGCCGCGGCGCCGGCTGGTTCTCGTCCATGGGCCGTCCGAACAATGTCGGCACCAAGCTGTTCATGCTCTCCGGCCACGTCAACAAGCCGTGCACCGTCGAAGAAGTAATGGGCATCACCTTCCGCGAGCTGGTCGACAAGCATGCCGGCGGCATCCGCGGCGGCTGGGACAATCTGCTGGCGGTCATCCCCGGCGGCGCATCCTGCCCGATCGTGCCGGCCAAGGACATCATGGACTGCCAGATGGATTTCGACGGCCTGCGAGCCGTCGGCTCCTCCTTCGGCACTGCCGGCGCCATCGTCATGGACAAGTCGACGGACGTCATCAAGGCGATCGCCCGCATCTCGGCCTTCTTCAAGCACGAGAGCTGCGGCCAGTGCACGCCGTGCCGCGAAGGCACCGGCTGGATGTGGCGGGTACTGGAGCGCATGGTCAAGGGTAATGCCCAGAAGCGCGAAATCGACATGCTGTTCCAGGTGACCAAGCAGATCGAAGGTCACACCATCTGCGCGCTCGGCGATGCGGCGGCCTGGCCTGTCCAAGGCCTGATCCGGCATTTCCGTCCGGAGATCGAAGCACGTATCGACCAGTATACCCGAAACGCGACGGCGCATGGCGCCGTCCTGGAAGCTGCGGAGTAGTCACGTGACGAAGTCGGGCAAAGAGCATGAACGGGAGGCGGCGGATCGTCCGGCGCTCGATCCAGCACGCATGCCCGATTTTTCCGAGGCGATGAAGCTCAATCCGCTAATGGCGAACATGGCTGCCGCAACTGCGATCGGTTTCGGCATTGCCACCCAGATGGCTGGCGTCTTCTTCGGCGCGCTGCAGGGCGCGATGGAAGCGGGCAACCGCCAGAAGGCCGCCGATCCAAATCCGGCTGAGGCCTTTCCGATTGCGGAAACTCCGGCCCCTGCGGAAACGCCGGCGGTTGCAGAACCGGTCGTTGCAGCAGCGACGGCAAAGCCGGTCGCCGCCAAGCCGAAGGCGCGCCGCAAGGCAGCTGCTCCGGTTCTCAAGGCGGCACCCGTTGCCGAACCGGTCACGAAGCCGGCCGCCAAGGCTGCGCCGGCGAAAGCTGCGCCCAAGGCCGCTCCGAAGGTTTCGGCCAAGCAGCCAGCCCCGGTAAAGCCGGCGAAGGCGAGGACGGCCAAGGCATCTGCCGGCGGCGGAGATCTCAAGCAGATTTCGGGCATCGGCCCGAAGCTGGCGGAAGTGCTGAACGGCCTGGGCGTGACGAGCCTTGCGCAGGTCGCGGCCTGGAACGAGGCCGATATCGCCCGTTTCGACAAGGAATTGGGTTTCGAGGGACGCATCAGCCGCGACGACTGGGTCGGCCAGGCGAAAGCTCTGTTGAAATAAAAGAATATGTCCCCGAGTCGCCTGACCCCCAGGAGACCCAAAGGATGGAACTAAGGACGTAAGTGAGACGATGGTTAAGCTGAAGGTTGACGGCAAAGAGGTCGAAGTTCCGGATCATTTCACGCTGCTTCAGGCATGCGAGGAAGCCGGCGCCGAGGTCCCGCGCTTTTGTTTCCACGAACGTCTTTCGGTCGCCGGCAATTGTCGCATGTGCTTGATCGAAGTGAAGGGCGGACCGCCGAAGCCGGCAGCCTCCTGCGCCATGGGCGTGCGCGATGTCCGCGGCGGCCCGAACGGCGAGCTGCCGGAAATCTTCACCAATACGCCGATGGTCAAGAAGGCCCGCGAAGGCGTGATGGAATTCCTGCTGATCAACCATCCGCTGGATTGCCCGATCTGCGACCAGGGCGGTGAATGCGATCTGCAGGACCAGGCGATGGCCTTCGGCATCGACAGTTCCCGCTACACGGAAAACAAGCGCGCCGTCGAAGACAAGTATATCGGCCCGCTGGTCAAGACCGTGATGAACCGCTGCATCCACTGCACGCGCTGCGTCCGCTTCACCACCGAAGTCGGCGGCATTTCCGAACTCGGCCTGATCGGCCGCGGCGAGGATGCCGAGATCACCACCTATCTCGAAAGCGCCATGACGTCGGAACTGCAGGGCAACGTCATCGACCTTTGCCCGGTCGGTGCGCTGACCTCGCGTCCCTTCGCCTTCACCGCCCGTCCGTGGGAGCTCAACAAGACCGAATCGATCGACGTCATGGACGCCGTCGGCTCGGCGATCCGCGTCGATACCCGCGGCCGCGAAGTGATGCGCATCATGCCGCGCGTCAACGAGCAGGTGAACGAGGAGTGGATCTCCGACAAGACCCGTTTCATCTGGGATGGCCTGAAGACCCAGCGCCTCGACCGGCCTTACGTCCGCAAGGGCGGCCGCCTTCAGGCTGCGTCCTGGGGCGAAGCCTTCGGCGCCATCAAGGCTGCCGTTTCCGCAACGTCCGCTGCAAAGATCGGCGCGATCGCCGGCGATCTGGCGTCGGTCGAGGAAATGTACGCCCTGAAGGAACTGATCCGGTCGCTCGGATCGGAAAACCTCGACTGTCGCCAGGACGGGACGGCGCTTGATCCGTCGCTCGGCCGTGCAAGCTACATCTTCAACCCGACCATCGAAGGCATCGAACAGGCCGGCGCTCTGCTCCTGGTCGGCGCCAACCCGCGCCTCGAGGCAGCGGTCCTCAATGCCCGCATCCGCAAGCGCTTCCGCCGCGGCAACTTCCCGATCGGCGTGATCGGCGAAGTCAGCGAACTGCGTTACGTCTACGACTATCTCGGCGCAGGCGCTGAAACGCTCACCGACCTCGCGTCCGGCGCAAACAGCTTCGCCGATAAGCTGCGGGCTGCAAAGAACCCGATGATCATCGTAGGGCAGGGGGCTCTTTCCCGTGCCGACGGCGCGGCGATCCTTAGCTCGGCCGCCCAGCTTGCCGGTTCGGTCGGCGCGCTGACCGATGAGTGGAACGGCTTTGCCGTCCTGCATACCGCCGCTGCCCGCGTCGGTGGCCTCGACCTCGGCTTCGTGCCGGGTGCGAAGGGCGCCAATGCCAGTGCCCAGCTGGCCGGCATGGACGTCCTCTTCCTGCTCGGCGCCGACGAGCTCGACTTCTCGAAGAAGGGCGCCAAGTTCACCGTCTATATCGGCAGCCATGGCGATGCCGGCGCACACAATGCCGACGTCATCCTGCCGGGTGCGGCCTATACCGAAAAGTCCGGCACCTGGGTCAATACCGAAGGCCGAGTCCAGATGGGCAACCGCGCCGGCTTCGCGCCCGGCGAGGCTCGCGAAGACTGGGCAATCATCCGCGCACTCTCCGACGTGCTCGGAAACAAGCTGCCTTTCGACTCGCTGAGCGCCCTGCGTGCGAAACTCTATGCGGATTACCCGCATTTTGCGGCCATCGACGAGATTGCGGCGGGCTCGGTGAACGAAATTGCCGCACTTGGCCAAAAAGCCGGTGGTATGACGAAGTCCGGGTTTGCGTCGCCGATCAAAGACTTCTATTTGACGAACCCGATCGCTCGCGCTTCGGCCGTCATGGCTGAATGCTCGGCATTGGCCCGCAACAATTTCCAGGCTGCGGCGGAGTAATTTTGAACATGGACTCGTTCTTTTCCATCTACGTCTGGCCGGGCATCGTCATGGTCGCGCAGTCGCTGCTGCTGCTGGTCTGCCTGCTCGTTTTCATCGCCTATGTTCTACTTGCCGACCGCAAGATCTGGGCGGCCGTGCAGCTGCGCCGCGGCCCGAACGTCGTCGGCCCCTTCGGCCTGTTCCAGTCCTTCGCCGACCTTTTGAAGTTCGTCTTCAAGGAGCCGGTCATTCCGGCGGGCGCCAACAAGGCCGTCTTCCTGCTCGCGCCGCTGGTCGCCGTGCTCCTGGCCCTGTCGACCTGGGCGGTGGTGCCGCTCGCGGACGGATGGGTCATTGCCAACATCAACGTCGGCATCCTCTATATCTTTGCGATCTCCTCGCTCGAAGTCTACGGCATCATCATGGGTGGCTGGGCTTCGAACTCGAAATACCCGTTCCTCGGCGCGCTCCGCTCGGCGGCGCAGATGGTCTCCTACGAAGTTTCGATCGGTTTCGTCATCGTCACCGTGCTGCTCTGCGTCGGCTCGCTGAACCTGACCGATATCGTCAATGCCCAGCATGACGGCCTCGGCACGAGGATGGGCCTGCCTGCCTCGTTCCTCGATTGGCACTGGCTGGCGCTGTTCCCGATGTTCGTGGTGTTCTTCATCTCGGCGCTCGCCGAAACGAACCGCCCGCCCTTCGATCTTCCCGAAGCGGAATCGGAACTGGTCGCCGGCTTCATGGTCGAGTACGGCTCCTCGCCATACATGATGTTCATGCTCGGCGAATACGCAGCCGTCTGCCTGATGTGCGCGCTGACGACCATCCTGTTCCTCGGGGGCTGGCTGCCGCCGGTCGATATCTGGCTCCTCAACTGGGTACCGGGCATCGTCTGGTTCATGCTGAAGTCGATGCTCGTCTTCTTCATGTTCGCCATGGTGAAAGCCTTCGTGCCGCGTTACCGCTATGACCAACTCATGCGTCTTGGCTGGAAGATCTTCCTGCCGCTGTCGCTTGCCATGGTCGTCATTACCGCATTCGTGCTGAAGCTGGCTGGGTGGGCGTGACCATGACCGTCCAGGCTTCCGGCATCATTGGAGAATAATATGGCAAGTCTCGGCCAAGCCGTGAATTCGCTGTTCCTGAAGGAGTTCGTCGGCGCGTTCTTCCTGTCGATGCGCTACTTCTTCAAGCAGAAGGCGACGATCAACTACCCGTTCGAAAAGGGCCCGGTCTCGCCGCGTTTCCGTGGCGAACACGCGTTGCGCCGTTATCCGAACGGCGAGGAACGCTGCATCGCCTGCAAGCTCTGCGAGGCGATCTGTCCTGCCCAGGCGATCACCATCGAGGCAGGCCCGCGCCGCAACGACGGCACCCGCCGCACGGTGCGTTACGACATCGACATGGTGAAGTGCATCTATTGCGGCTTCTGCCAGGAAGCCTGCCCGGTTGATGCGATCGTCGAAGGCCCGAACTTCGAATTCGCCACCGAGACGCGCGAAGAACTCTATTTCGACAAGGCGCGGCTGCTGGAAAACGGCGACCGCTGGGAGCGCGAAATCGCTCGCAACATGGCAATCGATGCGCCCTACCGCTAAGGCGGGGTGATTTGTCCGGCGGCCCCCATTCAGCGGGCGGTGCGCCGGTGACATCTGGATGAAATACCCGGCGCATATCACAAAGCCGGGTTTCGACGGGTAGGGGCATTCGCCCCGATCCCGGTGAGGGACGAAAAGGCACCACGATGGGTCTGCAGGCAATCTTCTTCTATCTCTTCGCGTTCATCGCGGTGGCGTCGGCGTTCATGGTCATTTCGGCCAAGAACCCGGTGCACTCCGTGCTGTTCCTCATCCTGGTCTTCTTCAACGCTGCCGGTCTCTTCCTGCTGACGGGCGCCGAATTCCTGGCGATGATCCTGCTGGTCGTCTATATCGGCGCGGTTGCGGTTCTCTTCCTCTTCGTCGTGATGATGCTCGATATCGACTTTGCGGAACTGCGCTCGGGCGTGCTGCAATATGCGCCGATCGGCATGCTGGTCGGCCTCATCGTCGCCGCCGAACTGGTGGTCGTCATCGGCGGCAGCGTGCTTACGCCGGAAGCGGCCAAGGCGATCACGATGCCGATCCCGAACCCGGCCAGCCGCACCAATACGGCAGCGTTAGGCGACGTGCTCTATACGAACTACGTCTACTTCTTCCAGATCGCCGGCCTGGTGCTTCTGGTGGCGATGATCGGCGCGATCGTGCTGACCCTGCGTCACCGCACCAATATCAAGCGACAGGATGTTTCCAAGCAGGTGGCCCGCACGCCGGCGACAGCCGTCGAAGTGGTCAAGGTCAAGCCGGGCCAGGGCGTCTGAGGCGGGAAAAAGGAATAAAGACATGGAAATCGGACTTTCCCATTACCTCACGGTCAGCGCCATTCTCTTCACGCTCGGCGTTTTCGGCATCTTCCTGAACCGCAAGAACGTCATCATCATCCTGATGTCGGTGGAGCTCATTCTGCTCTCGGTCAACCTCAACATGGTGGCCTTTTCCTCCTTCCTGAACGACATCGTCGGCCAGGTCTTCGCATTGTTCATTCTGACCGTGGCGGCCGCCGAAGCGGCCATCGGTCTTGCAATTCTCGTCGTCTTCTACCGCAACCGCGGTTCGATCGCCGTCGAAGACGTCAATATGATGAAGGGCTGATCGGGTCATGATCTACAAGGCAATCGTCTTTCTTCCCCTGATCGGCTTCCTGATCGCCGGCCTGTTCGGCCGTTCGATCGGCGCAAAGGCGTCCGAATACGTCACCAGCGGCCTGATGATCATAGCAGCCGTGCTCTCCTGGATCGTCTTCTTCAACGTCGCGCTCGCCCATGGCGAAGCCGGCGAGGTGATCAAGGTTCCGGTCATGCGCTGGATTCAGTCCGGCGGCATCGACGTCGAATGGGCTTTCCGCGTCGACACGCTGACGGCGGTCATGTTCGTCGTCGTCAACACCGTTTCGACGCTCGTGCATGTCTATTCGATCGGCTACATGCACCACGACCCGCATCGGCCGCGCTTCTTCGCCTACCTGTCGCTGTTCACTTTCGCGATGCTGATGCTAGTTACGGCCGACAACCTCGCCCAGATGTTCTTCGGCTGGGAAGGCGTCGGTCTCGCCTCCTATCTGCTCATCGGCTTCTGGTACAAGAAGCCGTCGGCCTCGGCTGCCGCGATGAAGGCCTTCATCGTCAACCGCGTTGGCGACTTCGGGTTCGTTCTCGGCATTGCCGGCGTCTTCGTCCTGTTCGGCTCGATCAGCTTCGAGACGATCTTTGCGGCTGCCGCCACCTATCTGCCGGCTGCGGGCGCTCCGGAGGCGTCTCAGGTCATCGCCAACATCTTCGGCATGGAACTGACCAAGAGCGGTGCAATCACCATCGTCTGCCTCCTTCTGTTCATGGGCGCGATGGGCAAGTCGGCGCAGTTCCTGCTGCACACCTGGCTGCCGGACGCCATGGAAGGCCCGACCCCGGTGTCTGCGCTCATCCATGCCGCGACCATGGTCACCGCCGGCGTCTTCCTCGTCGCCCGCATGTCGCCGATCTTCGAACTGTCGCCCAATGCCCTGCTGGTCGTCACGATCATCGGCGCGATCACCGCCTTCTTCGCGGCGACCGTCGGCCTCGTCCAGAACGACATCAAGCGCGTCATCGCCTATTCGACCTGCTCGCAGCTCGGCTACATGTTCGTGGCGCTCGGCCTCGGCGCTTACGGCGCAGCGATCTTCCACCTCTTCACCCACGCCTTCTTCAAGGCGCTGCTGTTCCTTGGCGCCGGCTCGGTCATCCATGCCGTCGATGGCGAGCAGGACATGCGCTACATGGGCGGTCTTCGCAAACACATCCCGGTCACCTTCTGGATGATGACGATCGGCACGCTGGCGCTGACCGGCGTCGGCATCCCGGGAACCATGTTCGGTTTCGCCGGCTTCTTCTCCAAGGACGTGATCATCGAAAGCGCCTATTCGTCCCATTCGGCGGCGGCGGGCTTTGCCTTCACGCTTCTGGTTATCGCCGCGCTGTTCACCAGCTTCTATTCCTGGCGTCTCGCTTTCCTGACCTTCTTCGGCAAGCCGCGCGCCTCCGCCGACGTCATGCACCATGTGCACGAATCGCCGATGGTCATGCTGGCGCCGCTCTATATCCTTGCCGCCGGTGCGGTTCTCGCCGGCGTTCTGTTCGAAGGTTATTTCTTCGGCCACGAATATGCCGAGTTCTGGAAGGGCGCACTGTTCACGCTGCCGGAAAACAAGATCCTCGAAGAGTTCCATCACGTGCCGCTGCTGGTCGCCTGGAGCCCCTTCATCGCCATGGCGGTCGGTTTTGTCACGGCCTGGTATTTCTACATCAAGTCGCCGTCGACGCCCCGTCGTCTCGCCGCTTCGCAGAAGGTCCTCTACGAGTTTCTGCTCAACAAGTGGTATTTCGACGAACTCTACGACTTCCTCTTCGTCCGCTCCGCCAAGGCGCTCGGCCGGTTCCTGTGGAAGAAGGGTGACATCGGCGTCATCGATACCTACGGCCCGAACGGCGTTGCCGCCCGCGTGGTCGACGTCACCAACCGGGTGGTCAAGCTGCAGTCCGGTTATCTTTATCACTATGCGTTCGCGATGCTGATCGGCATCGCCGCCCTCGTCACCTGGATGATGCTCGGGAGCTCGATCTAATGACCGACTGGCCAATTCTCTCGACGGTCACCTTTCTGCCGCTGGTCGGCGTACTGTTGCTGCTTCTGACACGGGAAGACGGCCCCTTCGGGCGCCGCAACATTCTCAACGTTTCGCTGTTCACGACGGTCTTCACCTTCGTCGTCTCGCTGTTCATCTGGATCGGCTTCGACAATTCGAATGCCGGCTTCCAGATGGTCGAGAAGCATGACTGGCTCGGCACCGGCATCTCCTATCATCTTGGCGTCGACGGCATTTCCATGCTGTTCGTCATCCTGACGACCTTCCTGATGCCCTTCTGCGTGCTTGCCAGCTGGAATACGATCGAAAAGCGCCTCAAGGAGTACATGATCGCCTTCCTGCTTCTGGAAGTGGTCATGACCGGCGTCTTCGTTTCGCTCGACGTCGTGCTCTTCTACGTCTTCTTCGAAGCGACCCTCATTCCGATGTTCGTCATCATCGGTGTGTGGGGCGGCAAGGACCGCGTCTACGCCTCCTACAAGTTCTTCCTCTATACGCTGCTCGGCTCGGTGCTGATGATGCTCGCCATCATGGCCATGTACTGGCAGGCCGGCACGACGGACATTACCGCGCTCCTGAAATACGGCTTCCCGGCCGGCATGCAGACCTGGCTCTGGCTCGCCTGCTTTGCGGCCTTCTCGGTCAAGATGCCGATGTGGCCGGTCCATACCTGGCTTCCGGACGCGCACGTCCAGGCTCCGACCGCTGGCTCGGTGATCCTGGCCGGCGTCATGCTGAAGCTCGGCGGTTACGGGATGATCCGTTTCTCACTCGCCATGTTCCCGATCGCGTCCGAACATTTCGCGCCGCTGGTCTTCTCGCTGTCGGTCATCGCCATCATCTACACCTCGCTGGTGGCGATGATGCAGGACGACATCAAGAAGCTGATCGCCTATTCGTCGGTCGCCCACATGGGCTACGTGACCATGGGCATCTTTGCCGCGAACGTGCAGGGCGTGCAGGGCGCGATCTTCCAGATGCTGTCGCACGGCATCGTGTCGGGCGCACTCTTCCTCTGCGTCGGCGTTGTCTATGACCGTCTCCACACCCGTGAGATTTCGGCTTATGGCGGTCTCGTCAACAACATGCCGAAATACGCCGTCGCCTTCATGATCTTCACCATGGCCAATGTCGGCCTGCCGGGCACGTCCGGCTTCGTCGGCGAATTCCTGACGATCATCGGCGTCTTCCGGGTCAACACCTGGGTTGCCCTGTTTGCGGCGACCGGCGTCATCCTCTCGGCCTCCTACGCGCTCTGGCTCTATCGCCGGGTGATCTTCGGGGCGCTTGAGAAGGAAAGCCTCAAAGGCCTGCTCGACCTTTCCGGCCGCGAAAAGCTCATCCTCTATCCGCTGATCGCGATCACCATCTTCTACGGCTTCTATCCGGCGCCGATCTTCGATGCGACGGCAGCATCGGTAGACCTGCTGGTGAACAATTATTCCGCAGCCCTGGCAGCAGCGAAAGACCTTGCACTCAACGTGCACTGAGACGGGACACGACTGGACATGACCGCTGAAATTCTCTCCCTAAGCCTGCAGCTCTCGATGCCGGAGATCATCCTGGCCGTGGGCGCGCTCGCTCTTCTGATGATCGGCGTCTTCTCCGGCGACAAGTCCGCGCCGACGGTGACAGGGCTTGCGGTGGCGTTGCTGGCGGTTGCCGGCCTCTGGCTGATCTTCATGCCCGGCGAGGGCGTGGCCTATGGCGGCGCCTTCAAGCTCGATGCCTTCGGCCGCTTCATGAAGGTCCTGGCGCTCATCGGTTCGATCACCGCCATGGTCATGTCCGTCGGCCATGCGAAGTCGGATCAGCTCAACCGCTTCGAATTCCCGGTCCTTCTGGTCCTGTCGACGCTCGGCATGCTGCTCTTGATCTCGGCGAACGACCTGATCGCCTTCTATCTCGCCCTCGAACTGATGTCGCTGGCGCTCTACGTCATCGCCGCCTTCAACCGGGACAGCTTGCGCTCGACCGAAGCCGGCCTGAAATACTTCGTCCTCGGCGCGCTCTCCTCCGGCATGATGCTTTACGGCATGTCGCTGGTCTACGGCTTCACCGGCAATACCGGCTTTGAAGGCATCGCCAAGGTTCTCTCCGCCGAAACCCGTGGCCTGGGCCTCATCTTCGGCATGGTCTTCGTGCTCGCCGGCGCCTGCTTCAAGATTTCCGCCGTGCCGTTCCACATGTGGACGCCGGACGTCTATGAAGGCGCACCGACCCCGGTCACTGCCTTCTTCGCGGCCGGCCCGAAGGTTGCCGCCATGGCGATCCTGGTTCGCATCGTGTCCGACGCCTTCCTGCCGCTCGTTGCCGATTGGCGCCAGATCATCGTCTTCGTGTCGATCGCCTCCATGCTGCTCGGCTCGTTCGCCGCGATCGGCCAGCGCAACATCAAGCGACTGATGGCCTATTCCTCGATCGGCCACATGGGCTACGCGCTGGTCGGCCTTGCCGCCGGCTCCGAGACGGGCGTCTCCGGCGTCGTTCTCTACATGACCATCTACATGGTCATGACGCTGGGCACCTTCGCCTGCATCATGGCGATGCGCCGCAAGGAAGGCGGCAATGTCGAGAACGTCGACGATCTCGCAGGCCTGTCCTCCACCAAGCCGTTCATGGCCATCGTGCTGACCGCGCTGATGTTCTCGATGGCCGGCATTCCGCCGCTCGCAGGCTTCTTCGCAAAGTATTTCGTCTTCGTCGCGGCGATCGAAGCCAAGCTCTATGCGCTGGCCGTCATCGGCGTGCTCTCCTCGGTCGTCGGCGCTTATTATTATCTGCGCATCGTCAAGCTGATGTGGTTCGATGAAGCCAAGGGCGAGTTCGCCCGTATCTCCGGCGAACTGCGCCTGGTCTTTGGTCTCTCCGGCCTCTTCGTTGTGGCCTATGTGCTGATCGGCGGGCCGATCGGCACGGCGGCAAGTGCCGCCGCGAAGTCCTTCTTCTGAGAATGTCCGGAGCAAGGGGTCGTTTCTCGCTCGATGCGTTCTGTCACGAGGCGCTCGACGAGGTCGGATCCACCAATAGCGAATGTCTCGCCCGCGCTCGCGCGGGTGATTCCGGTTTGTTGTGGCTGACCGCGACACGCCAGCTCGCCGGCCGCGGCCGCCGTGGCCGGGCCTGGACATCGGAACCCGGTAATCTCTATGCGTCGCTGCTGCTGATCGATCCTGCGCTGCCGGAGAGGATCGGCTCGCTGCCGCTCGCGGTCGCAGTCGCCGTCCATGCCGCAGTCAGATCGGTTCTGCCGCCGGGCGGCGAGCCGCTCGACGTCAAATGGCCGAACGATATCCTGATCGGCCGCAAGAAGACCTGTGGCATCCTTCTGGAGGGCGAGGGGCTGCCGGATGGCCGCCGCGCGCTCGTCATCGGCATCGGCATCAATATCCGCCATATGCCCGATAGTGCAGCCTATGCGGTCACGCGGCTTGCCGACCATGGCGCCAACGTCTCGCCGGAAGAGCTTTTTGCGCGTCTTTTCAGAGAGATGGCACAGGTTCTGGAATCCTGGGATGAGGGTCGGGGCACGCCGGAAATCAGCCGGCGCTGGCGCGAGGTCGCCTGCGGCATCGGCGAAAAAATCACCGTGAACCTGCCGGACCGCTCGCTTGTTGGTACATTCGCAGGTATCGATGACAAAGGATTTTTGCTGCTCGACACCGGACTGGGCGCGCTAACGTCGATCGCCGCCGGTGATGTATTTTTTCAAGGAATGGAATAGACAAAGAAAATGGCAAACCAAGAAGAACTGGTGTTTCTGCCGCTTGGCGGCGTCGGCGAGATCGGCATGAACCTCGCCCTCTACGGCTATGGAACGCCGGAGAAACGCCAGTGGATCATGGTCGATTGCGGCGTGACCTTCCCGGGGCCGGACCTGCCGGGCGTCGATCTAGTGCTGCCGGATATCCGCTTCCTCGCCAGCCAGCGCAGCCATCTCAAGGCGATGATCATCACCCATGCGCACGAGGATCACTACGGCGCCATGAACGACCTCTGGCCGGGTCTCAACGTGCCCGTCTACGCGTCGCCGTTCACCGCCGGCATGCTGGAAGCCAAGCGCAATTACGAAGGTTCGCGCGCCGAAATCCCGGTGACGATCTTCAAGGCCGGCGATCGCATCAATATCGGCCCGTTCGAGATCGAGGCGATCGGCGTCAACCATTCGATCCCCGAGCCGATGTCGCTGGTCATCCGCACGCCGCTCGGCAATGTCGTCCATACCGGCGACTGGAAGATCGACCACGCGCCGTCGCTCGGACCGTTTACCGACGAGGCGCGCTTCCGCAAGATTGGCGACGAAGGCGTGCTGGCGCTGATGTGCGACAGTACCAACTCCATGCGCGAGGGCGTTTCGCCCTCCGAGGAGGAAGTCTCCGAAGGCCTGCGCAAGATCATCGAGGCCGCCGAGGGCAGGGTGGCGATCACCACTTTCTCCTCGAATGTCGGCCGCATCCGCTCGATCGCCCAGGCAGCGGACGCTGCCGGCCGCGAAGTCCTGCTGCTCGGCTCTTCGCTGAAACGCGTCGTCGGCGTCGCCCGCGATATCGGCATCATGGAGGGCTTGAAGCCCTTCATCGCCGAGGACGAATACGGTTATATCCCGCGCGACAAGATCGTGGTGATCCTGACCGGCAGCCAGGGCGAACCGCGCGCCGCACTTGCCAAGATCGCCCGCGACGAGATGCGCCACGTGGCGCTGACCTCAGGCGATACGGTGGTCTTCTCCTCCCGCACAATTCCAGGCAACGAAAAGGCGATCATCGAGATCAAGAACGGCCTGATCGAGCAGGGGATCAAGATCGTCACTGACAGCGACGCGCTCGTCCACGTCTCCGGCCACCCGCGCCGCAGCGAACTGGTGCAGATGTATGAGTGGACCCGCCCGCAGATCCTGGTGCCCGTCCACGGCGAGGCCGCGCATCTGACGGCCCAGGCCGAACTCGGCGCATCCGTCGGCATCAACAGCATCCCGCGCGTCAGGAACGGCAATATTCTGCGTCTGGCGCCCGGCCCGGCCGAGGTGATCGGCGATGCGCCTCATGGGCGTATCTTCAAGGACGGCAAGCTGATCGGCGACTTCGAGGAAATGGGCATCGGCGACCGCCGCAAGCTTTCCTTTGTCGGCCATGTTTCCGTCAACGTCCTGCTCGACGCTCGCTACGACTTCGTGACCGATCCCGATCTCATCGCCTTCGGCCTGCCGGAATTCGACGACGAGGGCGAGGACATGGAGGATACGCTTTACGACGCCGTGCTCGGCGCCGTCGAAAGCATACCGCGGGCCCGCCGCAAGGATCTCGACATGGTCCGCGAGGCCATCCGCCGCGCCGTCCGCTCCACCGCCAACGAGGCTTGGGGCAAGAAACCGATCGTGACGGTGTTCGTTACGCGTCTCTGAGGGGATGGGTTGTTTGCCCCTCACTTGCGATTTCTAACACTTAGCCTTTGGCTAAGATGTTGAAATCGCTTTCTCTCCCACAAGGGCAGAGATAAGAGTGCCGCGGCGCCGCAGTCCTACCTCCCCCATGGCGGGGGAGGAAGAAAAATCAGCATCTTAGCCGGAAGGCTAAGTGCTGATTTTTCAGGTGAGGGGGGCGGGAATGGATGCAGTTCCCGAAGGAGGACAGACATGCTCGGACGCGTCAATCACATCGCCATCGCCGTGCCGGATCTTGGCGTCGCGACCACGACCTATCGCGATACGCTCGGCGCCCGTGTCTCCCAGGCCCAGGCCTTGCCCGAGCATGGGGTCACCGTGGTCTTCGTCGAACTCCCCAACACCAAGGTGGAACTGCTCGAGCCGCTCGGACCCGATTCGCCGATTGCGGCCTTCCTCGAGAAGAACCCGTCCGGCGGCATGCACCATATCTGCTATGAGGTGGACGATATCATCGCCGTCCGCGACAAGCTGAAGGCGGTCGGTGCGCGGGTCCTCGGAGACGGCACTCCAAAGACCGGAGCCCATGGAAAACCTGTGCTTTTCCTGCATCCGAAGGACTTCAACGGCACCCTGGTCGAGCTCGAACAGGTGTGATTCCCGCAACTGTGACATCACGTCAGGCCATGCAGATTTGAGCTTGTGGGCCTTTAGGCC
Organism: Neorhizobium sp. T7_12; assembly: GCF_002968535.1. Lineage (NCBI taxonomy): Bacteria > Pseudomonadati > Pseudomonadota > Alphaproteobacteria > Hyphomicrobiales > Rhizobiaceae > Neorhizobium > Neorhizobium sp. T7_12. Next base: position 63,388 of record NZ_PVBK01000002.1, read on the forward strand.
TATAAGGCGCCCATTCTTCGAACCGGAATCGAGTCGAGACCATGCCGCTTTTGACGGTCGCCGCCATCTACTTCATCATCTGGTGGACCGTGCTCTTCATCGTCCTTCCGCTCGGCTATCGCAGCCAGCAGGAAGACGGCGAGGTGACCAACGGTACTGTGGAAAGCGCGCCGGCCCGGTTTCGCGGCGGCCGCGTCATCCTGCTGACGACGGTGATTTCGACACTGCTCTACGTGGGCTACTACGTTGCATCCGCCTATTTCGGCGTCGGCATTGCCGATATTCCCGTCATCGTGCCGACCTTCGACTGAAGCACGAAAAAGGCAGGATCATCTGAGCCTGTCATTTCCCCGTCATGATTTTCAGGCATAGGAGCGGCGGCGAAGGCACCCGCGTGACCCGTTCGACTGGCTAAAAAGCAAAAAAAAACAAGGCGGTTAAGCCTTGTTTCTAGTGTCGCGTGATCCTTAACCGTTACCGGGGCTGCGACAAGCGCGCCTAAGATCTGATCCTCCCAAGACTTGACCGCGAAATGGCAAGAATTTGAACTCCTTGCCTCTTTTGTGAGCTGAACCTAGCCCAAAGGATGTGCTTTGTCATCCGCTTTTTTTGTATTTTTGCTACACTTCGATAAAATTTTTCGGTTGACAAAAATGTCGCACACTTGCCACGAAATCCCCGCTTTTGGCAGGTCTGGAAGTGCCGGCGCAGATTCGTGAACGACATGCGATTCATGCTGGGGCGGGTTCCCTTGGGCCTGAGGAACGGCTATGTACCCTCCCAATATTGTTGAAGAAAATGGCCGATTCCTCGCCTGCTGGGGATAGGCCTGACAACCTCGGAAATCGCGATGCGCCTGTCCCGCTATTTTATGCCCATCCTGAAGGAAAACCCCAAGGAAGCGGAAATCGCGTCCCATCGGCTGATGCTGCGTGCCGGCATGATCCGCCAGCAGAGCCAGGGCATCTATTCCTGGCTGCCGCTCGGCAAGCGCGTGCTCGACAAGGTCAACGCCATCATCCGCGAGGAGCAGAACCGTGCCGGCGCCATTGAGGTGCTGATGCCGACGCTGCAATCCGCCGAACTCTGGCAGGAAAGCGGCCGCTACGACGCCTATGGCAAGGAAATGCTGCGCATCAAGGACCGCCAGGAGCGGCCGATGCTCTACGGCCCCACCAATGAGGAAATGATCACGGACATCTTCCGGTCCTACGTCAAATCCTACAAGAACCTGCCGCTCAACCTCTATCACATCCAGCTGAAGTTCCGTGACGAGATCCGCCCGCGCTTCGGCACCATGCGCTCGCGCGAATTCCTGATGAAGGACGCCTATTCCTTCGATCTGACCAAGGAAGCCGCCGAGCATTCCTATCGCAAGATGTTCACCGCCTATCTGCGCACCTTCTCCAGGCTTGGCCTCAGGGCGATCCCGATGCGCGCCGACACCGGCCCGATCGGCGGCAACCTGTCCCACGAATTCATCATCCTTGCCGAGACGGGCGAGTCGGAAGTGTTTTCCCACAAGGATTTCGTCAACTTCGACATCCCCAGCACGGACACCAATTTCGATGACGTCGAGGCCATGCAGGCGGTCTTCGATAAGTGGACCTCTGTTTATGCCGCGACCTCGGAAATGCACGACGAGGAGGCGTTCAACGCCATCCCCGAGACCGACCGGCTTTCCGCCCGCGGCATCGAGGTCGGCCATATCTTCTATTTCGGCACCAAATATTCCGAGCCGATGGGCGCCAGGGTGCAGGGACCGGACGGCAAGGAACACCCTGTCCACATGGGTTCCTACGGCATCGGCCCGACACGCCTTGTTCCCGCCATCATCGAAGCATCGCATGACGACAACGGAATCATCTGGCCGGCATCGGTCGCGCCGTTCGACGTCGTGGTCATCAACATGAAGCCCGGCGACGAAGCCTGCGACCGGATCTGCGAAACGCTCTACGGCGGTCTCGCAACAGTCGGCAAGGACGTGCTCTACGACGACACGGACGAGCGCGCCGGCACCAAGTTCGCGACCGCCGACCTGATCGGCGTGCCGGTCCAGGTGATTGTCGGACCCCGCTCCGCCGCGTCAGGCGAGGTGGAGGTCAAGGACCGCAAGACCGGCGAGCGCGAAACGCTGACCGTCGAAGCGGCCATGAACAGGCTCGCCGGCCGATAAAGCCGGCAGGCGTATCACGGCGGATTTCCCGCCTTCGGCAGGTTGAGGAAATGGCATGGCGAGTGTCGCGGCGAATGGTGAAGCGGTAAAGGCGGGCGGTTCGCCTGCGGCCGGTCCTTTCTCGGCTTTCGAGCGGATGGTCGCCTGGCGTTACCTGCGCTCGCGCCGCCGCGAGGCCTTCATCTCGGTCATCGCCGGTTTTTCCTTCATCGGCATCATGCTCGGCGTCGCGACGCTGATCATCGTCATGGCCGTGATGAACGGTTTCCGCACCGAGCTGATCTCGCGCATTCTCGGCATCAACGGCCACATGATCGTCCAGCCGATCGACGGGCCGCTGACCGACTACGCCGAGCTCACCCAGAAATTTGCGGCCGTCCCAGGTGTGCGGATGGCGCTGCCGCTGGTCGAGGGCCAGACGCTGGCATCGGGCCGTGGCGGTGCAGGTTCCGGCGCTCTGGTGCGCGGCGTCCGCCCCGAAGATCTCGAAAAGCTGTCGGAGGTCGCCGGCAACGTCAAGTCCGGCGATATGGTCGGTTTTGCCTCGGGGCAGGGGGTTCTGGTCGGCTCCAGGCTCGCAGCCCAGCTCGGCCTCTCCGCCGGCGACCAGATCACCCTGATCTCGCCGGAAGGCGACGTGACGCCGATGGGCGTCAATCCGCGCGTCAAATCCTATCCGGTGTCCGGCATCTTCGAGATCGGCATGTCGGAATACGACGCGACGATCATCTATATGCCGCTCGAGGAATCGCAGCTCTATTTCAATGCCGACGGCATCGTTCAGTCGATCGAGCTGTTCATCGACAATCCCGACAATGTCGATGATCTGCGCCCGAAGATCGAGGCCGCGGCCGGCCGCCAGATCTTCATCACCGACTGGCGGCAGCGCAACCAGACCTTCTTCTCCGCGCTTCAGGTGGAGCGCAACGTCATGTTCATGATCCTGACCCTGATCGTGCTGGTGGCGGCGCTCAATATCATCTCCGGCCTGATCATGCTGGTGAAGGACAAGGGCAGCGATATCGCCATCCTGCGCACCATGGGCGCGGGTGCGGGGGCGATCATGCGCATCTTCTTCATGACTGGGGCGGCGATCGGCCTCGTCGGAACGTTCGCGGGCGTCCTGCTCGGCGTGGTCGTCTGTCTGAACGTCGAATCGATCCGCCAGTTCTTCTCCTGGATCTCGGGTACCATCCTCTTCGATCCGCAACTCTATTTCCTCAGCCAGCTGCCGGCGGAGATGAGCTTTGGCGAGACCTTCTCGGTGGTCATGATGGCGCTCGTCCTCTCCTTCATCGCCACCATCCTTCCGGCATGGCGGGCCTCCCGGCTCGATCCTGTCCAGGCCCTTCGATACGAATAGGACCCACATCCTTCATGGCACCCAAAACCGTCTTGCAGCTCTCGGGCGTCGAACGTCACTATGGCCAGGGCGAGACCACGCTTTCGATCCTGAAGGGGGCTGATTTCGACCTTAAGACCGGCGAGATCGTCGCGCTGGTCGCCCCGTCGGGCACCGGCAAATCGACGCTGCTGCATCTCGCCGGCCTGCTCGAACATCCGGACGCCGGCGAAGTCTTTCTCGCCGGGCATGCCTGCAACGGACTTCCCGATGCGGAGCGCACTGCGATGCGCCGCAACCAGATCGGTTTCGTCTACCAGTTCCACCATCTCCTGCCGGAGTTTTCCGCGGTCGAGAACATCATGATGCCGCAGCTAATCGCCGGCCTCTCCAAGGCCGAGGCGAAGGAGCGGGCAAGCCAGCTTCTGGACTATATGCGCATCGGCCACCGCGCCGAGCACCGCCCTTCTGAACTGTCCGGCGGCGAGCAGCAGCGCGTGGCGATCGCCCGTGCCGTCGCCAACGCCCCGCGCGTGCTTCTTGCCGACGAACCGACCGGCAATCTCGACCCGAAGACCGCATCCTATGTCTTCGACGCACTGGAAGCCCTGGTGCGCCAGTCAGGCCTCGCGGCCCTGATCGCCACCCACAACCACGACCTCGCCAGCCGCATGGACCGCCGCGTGACGATCGAGGGCGGCAAAGTCGTCGAGATGTGAAGAGGCGGATATGCGTGCGTCTGGATCCTCGGGTCGAGCCCGAGGATGACGCCGCTGGGTGGTGTGCTCCGCCCCTTCCTCCGTCATCCTCGGGCTCGACCCGAGGATCCACTCTCCACACGCCGACCCATCCGGGCATATTCGAAACCTCCACGGATGGTCATCCAGTCCGGATGTATCCGCATGCGCCAATCTAACCGAAAATCCCACCATTAATGGCTTGTTTACCAGGTGAGGGAGGATATCGCGATATGTTTGTTTCCGGTCTGTTCTTTTATTGACTCTCAAACAAAATGAGAACAAATTAAAAACATAAGAGAACACGGGAGACGACGATGACTGACCTGCTTCGTGACATTGCCGCATTCGCTTCCATCGCCACCTTCGTGGCAAGCCTCTCCGTGATCATGATGGCCATGTGATCTGGACCCTCGGCCGAAAGGCGTTGAGGGGGAAAATCCGAACTGGACTCTCAAGTCCCTGCGCCGGACAATAGCCTGATTCATGAGATGGATATGGCGCAGACATGGCAGATACAGCGGACGTAAAATCGGGATTGGAAAAGCTGGGGACCACCCCTCAATTCGTTCACCTGCGCGTCCATTCCGCCTACTCGCTTCTCGAGGGCGCCTTGCCGCTCAAGAAGATCCTCTCGAAGGCGATCGCGGACAATCAGCCTGCGATCGCGATAACCGACACCAACAATCTCTTCGTCGCGCTGGAATTCGCCCAGAAGGCGATCGGAGACGGCCTGCAGCCGATCATCGGCTGCCAGCTGTCGATCGATATGGAAGACCAGTCGGACGAGCGGCGCAACAGCCACCAGCAGCTCGCCAAGCTGCCGGCGATCGTCGTGCTGGCGGCCAATGCCGTCGGTTACGAACGGCTCGTCGACCTGATCAGCCGCGCCTATCTCGGCGACGAGGGGCATCAATCCATCCATATCAGCCGCTCCTGGCTGGAGGACGGCGGCACCGAGGGGCTGATCGCGCTGACCGGGGCCGGAAGCGGGCCGGTCGACATGGCTCTGAAGGAAGGCAATGCTACGCTTGCCGAAGCGAGGTTGCTGAAACTCAAGGAGATCTTCGGCGATCGGCTTTACGTCGAACTGCAGCGCCACGGCGCCTACGATCGGCGCCACGAGCACAAGATCGTCACGCTCGCCTACGACCACGACCTGCCGCTGGTGGCGACCAACGAGGCCTTCTTTCCCACCAAGTCCGAGTTTGATGCCCATGACGCGCTGATGGCGGTTGCCCATAATGCGATCGTCTCGGACGACACCCGGTTTCGCCTGACGCCGGACCATTATCTGAAGAGCCGCGCCGAGATGGCAAAGCTGTTCGCCGACCTGCCGGAGGCGCTTGAAAACACCGTCGAGATCGCCCGGCGCTGCTCTTTCGTGCTGAAGACCCGCAATCCGATCCTGCCGCGCTTCACCGGCGCCACCGACGATCCGGCGGAAGCCGAACGCGCCGAGGCGGAGGAGCTGCGCCGCCAGTCCGTAGAAGGTCTCGAAGAGCGCATCGCGACGCTCGGCATGACGCGCGGTTATACCGAACAGGATTATCGCGACCGGCTGGATTTCGAACTCAGCGTCATCGAGAAGATGAAGTTCCCGGGCTACTTCCTGATCGTTGCCGACTTCATCAAATGGGCGAAACAGCAGGGCATCCCGGTCGGTCCCGGCCGTGGTTCGGGTGCGGGCTCGCTGGTCGCCTATGCGCTCACCATTACCGACGTCGATCCGCTGCGCTTCTCGCTGCTGTTCGAGCGCTTCCTCAATCCCGACCGCGTCTCGATGCCGGACTTCGACATCGACTTCTGCCAGGATCGCCGCGAAGAGGTGATCCGCTACGTGCAGCAGAAATACGGCCGCGAGCAGGTGGCGCAGATCATTACCTTCGGTTCGCTGCAGGCGCGCGCCGCGCTTCGCGACGTCGGCCGCGTGCTCGAAATGCCCTATGGCCAGGTCGACAAGATCTGCAAGCTGGTGCCGAACAACCCGGCCAACCCGACACCCCTGTCGAAGGCGATCGAGGAGGATCCGAAATTCCAGGAGGAGGCCGACAAGGAGCCGGTCGTCGCCCGCCTTCTCGATATCGCCCAGAAGATCGAAGGCCTCTACCGCCACGCCTCGACCCACGCCGCCGGCATCGTCATCGGCGACCGTCCGCTGTCGAAGCTCGTGCCGATGTATCGCGACCCGCGCTCGGACATGCCGGTCACCCAGTTCAACATGAAATGGGTGGAGCAGGCGGGCCTGGTGAAGTTCGACTTCCTCGGCCTGAAGACGCTGACCGTGCTGAAGACCGCCGTCGATTTCTGCCGCAAGCGCGGCATCGAGATCGATCTCGCCAAGATCCCGCTCGACGACACCAAGACCTACGAGATGCTGTCGCGCGGCGAGACGGTCGGCGTATTCCAGGTGGAAAGTGCCGGCATGCGCAAGGCGCTGATCGGCATGCGGCCGGACTGTATCGAGGACATTATCGCGCTCGTGGCGCTTTATCGTCCGGGCCCGATGGAAAACATTCCGACCTACAACGCCCGCAAGCACGGCGAAGAGGAGATCGAATCGATCCATCCGACGATCGACCACCTCCTCAAGGAGACCCAGGGGGTCATCGTCTACCAGGAGCAGGTCATGCAGATCGCTCAGGTGCTCTCGGGCTATTCGCTCGGCGAGGCCGACCTGCTGCGCCGCGCCATGGGCAAGAAGATCAAGGCCGAGATGGACCAGCAGAGCGAACGCTTTGTCGATGGCGCCATCAAGAACGGCGTCTCCAAGCCACAGGCCAACAACATCTTCGAACTGCTGGCAAAATTCGCCAACTACGGCTTCAACAAAAGCCACGCCGCGGCCTACGCGATCGTTTCCTACCAGACCGCCTTCATGAAGGCGCATTATCCGGTCGAGTTCCTTGCCGCCTCGATGACCTACGATATGTCGAACAGCGAGAAGCTGAACGATTTCCGGCAGGATGCCGGCCGCCTCGGCATCGCGGTCATTCCGCCCTCGGTGCAGACCTCGTTCCGGCATTTCGAGACCGGCGACAACAGGATCTATTACGCGCTGGCGGCCATCAAGGGCGTCGGCGAGTCGGCGGTCGACCACATCACCGAAGTGCGCGGCGATGTGCCGTTTGCCAGCATCGAGGACTTCTGCCTGCGGATCGATCCGAAACAGATCAACCGTCGCGTCATGGAAAGCCTGATCTCGGCGGGTGCCTTCGATTGTTTCGGTCGCGATCGCGCCGAACTGAGCGGCGGCCTCGACCGAATCATCGGTTATGCGCAGCGCGCGCAAGGGGAGAAGGTCAGCGGCCAGCACGACATGTTCGGCTCGTCCTCCGCCTCCGGGCCGGAAACGCTGATTTTTCCGTCGTTCACGCCGTGGATGCCGTCCGAAAAGCTGATGCGCGAATATCAGGTGCTTGGCTTCTATCTCTCGGCCCACCCGCTGGATGCCTATGCCAGCGTGCTTGCCAAGATGCGCGTCCAGAACTTTGCGGACTTTTCCGCCGCCGTGAAACAGGGCGCAACCGCCGGCCGGCTTGCCGGAACGGTGACCAGCAAGCAGGAACGCAAGACCCGTACCGGCAACAAGATGGGCATCGTCACCTTCTCGGATGCGACCGGCCAGTTCGAGGCGGTGCTGTTCTCGGAGGGGCTGGCGCAATATCGAGACCTGCTCGAACCCGGCAAGTCGCTGGTCATCACCGTGCAGGCGGAAGAGCGGCCGGAAGGCATCGGCCTGCGCATCCAGACGGCGCAGTCGCTCGAGGAAAAGTCGGTGCAGATGCAGAAGGCGCTGCGCGTCTTCGTGCGCGATTCAGGCCCGATGCGCGCCGTCGCGCGACACCTCAATGCCCGGGGCGACGGGCTGGTGTCCTTCGTGATCATCAAGGATGACGGCAAGCGGGAAATCGAGGTGGAGCTGACGGAAAAATACCGCATCTCGCCCGAAATCGCCGCGGCGCTGAGGACCGCGCCGGGCGTTCTCGATGTCGAACTGGTCTAGCCTCAGTAGAGGCCGTAGGCGCGGGGCTTCGCTGCCGTCCGCCGCTGGCTGACCGGCTGCGGCCTGGTGATGGAGGCCTGCGCTTCGGCGACCCGCTGCACCGGCTGGGTTACGGTGATGAAATCGGTGCCGTCGCCGGTATCCTGGCCGATGCCCTGGTCGTTGATCGTCAGAGACGAGCCGTCGCTGATCAGCGTTTCGATCCGGTCGCGAATGTCGGCCGGGATTTCGATGCGGCTGAGAGCCTGTGTGGCGGCGCCCGGCGCGTAAGGATCGTCGGCGACGGTGATCCCGAGCCGCTGCTTCATCGCAGCGCTGAGACCGTTGGGAACCGTGACGCTGTGCCATTCGGCCGTCTCTTCCTTGCGCTCGACCTTGTCGACACTGAAGAAATGCGTGCCGAGCGCGATTTCGGGATCCTTGATGCCGACCGGAGCCTCGAACAGCGGCTGGAAATTCTGGCGCACCATGATCTGGCCCATCGGCGGGCGCGGCTTGCCGGCGGTCTCGTAAAGCGAAGCCAGGAATTCCGGCGTCACCAGCGCGCCCTTGGGCGACAGGTTCTTCCAGCGCTTGAACCCGGCAATCGCGCTGCGGGTCATCGGACCAGCGAACCCGTCGCCGCCACCGGTGTCGAACCCGAGCTGCTGCAGCAGGATCTGGGCATCCATCAATGTCTCGCGCTCGCCGCGGCGGGTGATGAGGATGCGCAGCGGTGCGACATCCTCTTTCGCGGCCGCGACCGGTTGGGTCGGAGCCGGCCGCGCGTCGGTTGTCGGATGGACGATTGAGGGATTGTTCGGAACGACGTTCATCGCCACTTCGACCGGTTTCGCGCTGCTGCCGATCGACGAGGTTCGCAGTTGGGCATCGGAAAGCAGCGGTCCTGTCGGCAGCGGCTTGCGCGGCAGGAACAGGTTGGCGTTCTCGATCAATTGCGGCACGACCGGCGCATCGGTGATGATCACATGCGCGCCGCGCTCGGTCATCTGGAAGAGCGATTTGGCAAATGCGCCCGGCATGCGCACGCAGCCATGCGAGGCCGGATAGTTCGGCACACTGTTCGATTCGTGAAGCGCGATGCCCGACCAGGTCAGGCGCTGCATCCACGGCATGGGCGCGTTCGAATAGAGGTTGGATTCGTGATATTTCTGTTTTTCGAGGATCGAGAAGATCCCGCTCGGCGTCGTGTGGCCTTGCTTGCCGGTCGACACCTTGGAGGTGGTGAGCACCGTTTCTCCGTCATAGACGACAAGCGACTGCTTGTCCTTGGAAACGATGATCTGCAGCGTGCGGGCACCTTCCGCAAAAGCCGCATGCGACAGCATGGTCGCAGACAAAAGACCTAACCCGAACACCAGGCGACGCAACATGACCGACCCCATACGCAATACAAGACCCGCATATTAGCGCACGAGGTTTAAGGAAGGTTATCCGCACCGCGAGTAGTTTTAACGTTATGGTTAATAACGGATCACATTTCATTGATCCCGTCGGCGGTTCCCGAAAGTATATCCGGTCTCGACCGCGGCCTTGCCGAATTTGTCGCGCAGCTTGTCCATCGCCGCTTCCGCAGCCGCCCGCCGGCCGGCCTGGCGGTCAACGAGGTCGGGCGGATCGGCAAGTGACGGATCGCCGAGATCGGTGACGCCGATGCCCAGCAGGCGGAATTTGGTGCCGTCGGTCTCGCGCTCCATCAGCGACAGCCCGGTGCGGAAAATGCGGTCGGCGAGCTGGGTCGGGTCCTCCAGCCGCTTGTTGCGGGTGCGGCTTTTGAAGTCGGAGGTCTTCAGCTTGAGAACGACGGTCTGGCCGGCAACGCCGTGTTTCTTCAGCCGTGCCGAGACCTTTTCCGAAAGCCGCCGCAGGATCGGCACGAGATCGTCATAGCTGGAGATATCGTCGAAGAAGGTGGTCTCGGCCGAAACGCTCTTGGCCGCGTCGTTTACATGCACTTCCCGATCGTCGATACCGCGCGAAAGGCGATAGAGCCGCTGGCCCATCGAGCCGTAGCGGCGCATCAGGTCGGCCTCCTGCATGGTCTGGAGCTGGCCGATGGTGCGGATCCCGTCCGCCTCCAGCGTTGCGTTGAACGCCTTGCCAACGCCCCAGATGGTGGTGACGGGCCGCGCTGCCAGGAATTCTAGCGCCTCTTCCTGCCCGATCACCGAAAAACCGCGCGGCTTCTGGAGATCCGAGGCGACCTTGGCGAGAAACTTGCAATAGGAGAGGCCGACCGAAACGCTGATGCCGATCTCGTCCTGTACCCGCTTGGCGAACTTGGCGAGAATTCGCGCCGGCGGGGCGTGGTGCAGCCGTTCGGTTCCGGCGAGTTCGAGAAAGGCCTCGTCTATCGACAGCGGCTGAACCAGCGGCGTCAGATCGTGCATCATGGCGCGCACCTGCCGCCCCACTGTCACATATTTTTCCATGTTCGGCGGGATCACGACGGCGTCGGGGCAGAGTTCCAGCGCCTTGAACATCGGCATCGCCGAGCGCACGCCGTTGATGCGGGCGATATAGCAGGCCGTCGAGACGACGCCGCGCTTGCCGCCGCCGATGATCACAGGCTTGTCTGCAAGCTCCGGATTGTCGCGTTTTTCGATCGTCGCATAAAAGGCGTCGCAATCGATATGCGCCAGCGTCAGCGCGTAGAGTTCCTTGTGATAGACGAGGCGCGGGCTGCCGCAGGCGCGGCAACGGCGCACTTCCGCCTTCTGCTCAGCAAGGCAGTCGCGACAGAAGCCGGGTGTCTTGTCAGGCGTGGGCGTCATGGCAGAGAACAAAGGTTGAACACCGCGACGTTAAAGCCTAAGCTCATGAGTCACAAGGTAGGGTGTGGAGGTTTGGCGTGGATATCGATCTTCGTTTCGAGCCCGTGACGGCGGAGCGCTGGGGGGATTTCGAAATGCTCTTCGGCCCGCAGGGTGCCTTCTACCACTGTTGGTGTGTCGCTCTGCGCTTGCCGCATGCGGTGCGCACCAGGATGCAGCCGCAGGAGCGGAAGGATCACATCCACGACCGTATAAATGCTGGTCCGCCGCCCGGCATCCTGGCCTACGCGGATGGCGGGCCGGTCGCCTGGGTACAGGTCGGACCGCGCCATGATGTGCCGCAGTTCAATTCGCCGCGCACCGTCTCGCGCCCGCTGGAGGAGGCGGATGCAACCGATCCCTTTGTCTGGGCGGTCAGCTGTTTTTTCCTGACGCCGAAGCTCAGAGGCAAAGGGCTGAGCCACCGTCTGCTGTCGGGTGCCGTCGACTATGCGCGCCAGATGGGAGCGCGGTTCGTCGATGCCTGTCCGATCGATCATGTGAAGCAGTCGAAATCGGTGACGCTGTGCATCGGCTCGACGGCGATCTTTGACGCCGCCGGCTTCGACGTGGTGGAGCGCCGCAAGGACGGACGACCGCTGATGCGGCTGGAGCTTTAGATGTCAGGCGGCTTTGGTCTGGATATGGTGACGGATCAGCCCGGCGGCATGGGTCCAGTCCGTCGCCCGGACGATGCCTTCGTCCGGTTTCGGCGCAAGCAGATGCAGGGGAGAGTCCGGCATCATATGGAGGACGAGGCATTCGGCGACGTGATCCCGCACCGAGTGGAGATTGCGCGCCATATCGTCGATGAAGACGCAGGGCAGGGGACGTCCGGCATGCAGGCGCTGCACGATCGGTCCCTTGGGTTCCTCGCTGGCGATCAGCGGGAAGGTGAGGCCGATCTGGTCGAGAAGCCGGCGGCGGTGGTCGCGATAGCGCGGCGGCATGGCGGTGAGAAACACGACGTCCGCATCGTCCGACAGCGTCTGCAGTGTCTGGACGACAAGTTCGGTCGGGATCTGCCAGTTTTCCTGCGCCTCGAAAAAGGCTTCGATCAGCCGCCGCACCTGCACAGGCTCGAGCGCCGTCCGGGTCTCGGCGGAGACGATATTGCCGGTAAGGCGGAAGGAGCGCGGCAGCAGTTCATGACCTTCGCCGCGCAGAAAATCCTGAAAGGGGGCCACGAAGTGCAGCACCACATCGTCGATATCGCAAACGACGAGCGGCCGGTCGCCGAGGCGCACATGGGAAAGGTCGAGGATCTCGCTCATCTCAATAGTCGCCGGAGCCGAGCCCGGGGCCGGAATAATGCTGCCAGGCTGCTGCCACGGTCTCGGGTTTTGTACCCGTCGCCTCACAGAAGGCGAGCAGCGTCGGTTCGTGACCCATCAGGAAATCGATCATCCCCGCAAGAAAGCCCGGATCGTTTACCGCATTGCGCAGCTGGTTGGGCTGTACGCCGGAAAGGGCGAGGAATCGGCCCAGCATGTCGGGTTCGTTGGCGAGCCATCCCAGAATGGCGCCTGCCGTCTCTTCCGCCTTGGCTTCGTTGCTTCGAGCATTACCGGGTTCGCGCCGCATTGTCCGCCGAGTTACCTCTTTTTCAACTAAATGGCTTTACCGTGCCTGATAGGCGCTCTGTGGAATCGGCCGTTCCGGGAGCTTATATACTGAAGGCACTCATGCAAGCCGGGATTTAAGGAACGGATCGCTATGCCCAAACGGGTCATGATCGTCGAGGACAACGAGCTGAACATGAAGCTCTTCCGCGACCTGATCGAAGCATCGGGATACGATACCATCCAGACCCGCAACGGTATGGAAGCGCTTGATCTTGCACGCAAACATCGCCCCGACCTGATTTTGATGGACATCCAGCTGCCCGAGGTTTCGGGTCTGGAAGTCACCAAATGGCTGAAGGAAGACGATGAATTGCACGTCATTCCGGTGATCGCGGTGACCGCCTTTGCCATGAAGGGCGACGAGGAACGCATTCGCCAGGGCGGTTGCGAGGCCTACGTCTCGAAACCCATCTCGGTGCCGAAGTTTATCGAGACGATTAAAACATATCTCGGCGACGCGTGAAAACGGGACGGACCTCATGACGGCGCGGATACTGGTAGTCGATGATATTCCAGCGAATGTGAAGCTGCTCGAAGCCAGGCTTCTGGCTGAATATTTCGACGTCCTGACCGCCGACGACGGCTACAAGGCGCTGGCGATCTGCGACAGCACGCATGTGGACCTGATCCTGCTCGACATCATGATGCCCGGCATCGATGGTTTCGAAGTCTGCGAGCGGCTGAAGGCCAATCCGCGCACCGCCCATATTCCGGTCGTCATGGTCACCGCGCTCGACCAGCCTTCCGACCGTGTGCGTGGCCTGAAGGCCGGCGCCGACGATTTCCTGACCAAACCGGTCAACGACCTGCAGCTCATTTCGCGCGTGAAAAGCCTGGTGCGGCTGAAGACGCTCAGCGACGAGCTGCGCATCCGCGCCGACACTGCCAGCAATATCGGGCTGGAAGACATGCTGAAGGGTGCCGACGGCCGCGAAGAGACGGCCCAGGTCCTGCTCGTCGATGGCCGCGCGAGCTCGCAGGAGCGCATCATCAAGGCGCTGAAGCCGGTTGCCGGCGTCATTGCCATGTCCGATCCGCAGGCAGCGCTTTTCGAGGCGGCGGAGAGCCCGGTCGATATGGTGATCGTCAACGCCAATTTCGACGAATACGATCCGCTGAGGCTCTGCTCGCAGCTGCGCTCGTTGGAGCGCACCCGCTTCCTGCCGCTGCTGCTGGTGACCGAGATGGGCGCCGACGATTTGATCGTGCGAGCGCTCGACCTCGGCGTCAACGACTATATCGTACGCCCGATCGACCCGAACGAACTGGTGGCCCGCGTGCTCACCCAGATCAAGCGCAAGCGCTACAACGATCGCCTGCGCATGAGCGTCCGCCAGACGATCGAGCTTGCCGTCACCGACGGGCTGACCGGCCTCAGCAACCGGCGTTATCTCGACAATCACCTCAAGGTTCTGTTCAACCGGGCTGCCGCACGCTCCAAGCCGCTGTCCGTCTGCATCACCGATATCGACCGCTTCAAGTCGGTCAACGATGCCTACGGTCACGATGCCGGCGACGAGGTGCTGAAGGAGTTCGCAGCCCGCGTCCGCTCGACCGTTAGGGGAGCCGATCTTGCCTGCCGTTACGGGGGTGAGGAATTCGTGGTGGTCATGCCCGATACCGACGCTATGTCGGCCGGAGCGATTGCCGAACGGCTGCGCAGCATCATCGAGAGCCAGCCGTTCCATTTGAAGACAGCGGGTATCATGCTCAACATCACCGCCTCGCTCGGCCTCGCCTGCAGCACGCAGGGCGCCGAAACGCCGGAACAGCTCCTGAAGCAGGCCGATCGCGCGTTGTATGAAGCGAAAAATGGCGGGCGCAACCGGGTGGTTGCCGCAGCCGCGTAGAGAATCAGCAGATACTGAAATTCCTGCCCCGCCTTCGCCGAATGGCGAAAACACCGAGAAAAAAGCGCCCGGTCCCCAGTTATTTTTGAGCGGAACCCAACTTTTTGTAGGTGCTAATTAATGGAAGAATTTCATGAACAGCTGTCAGTTAACGGGACTGCTGCAGCGCATTCAAGAAATTTCGAATGTATCCGCGCACTCTCAGATTTGCCGGCAGAGAATAGCTGTTTGTATTGGCTTTGAATTTTTTGCATGGCTGAGAAGATAGACAGTGCTCGCCAAGGATGTGCTTGAAAGTTGGAAGGCATTTCTGAGAGCTAGATCAAAGTAAGCATATAAAGCGCCGGGAGTAACTTTGGATTTATGCCAGGAAAATCGAAAAAATATCAGTAGCGGCCGCGGATTTTAACCAACAACAGTGAAGGATTCGGTTCGAGATTAAGATTGTGTTGATTTTCTTTTCGTTTTGCGCAATTTTGGCCCCGACCAGACAGTGTACCCGAAATGGTACATAGATACCCCATGATGCTCAGGTCCGCCGCATCTCCTGGGTCGTGGGGTCGGTCGACCGGCAGGCATACCAAAGCGGTTCCTCGTGCCGTGATTGCAGGCTGGTCGACCCCCATTTGAAAGCGCCGCTTCCAGTTTCTGGAGCGGCGCTTTTCCATTTCTACGCAGCCCGTCCCGCTCTGGATCACTCGGCTACCGCAACGGCCCGAAAATCAGTTCCGAATTCTGGAAAGCCCGCGGCAATGGGAGAATGCTGGGTAAAGCCCAAAAGAAAAGGCGCCTGGCCCTATCGGCCGGCGCCCTTCGACAACCCTCGGATCAAGGTCTTACTTGATCTTGGTTTCCTTGAACTCGACGTGCTTCTTGGCGACCGGGTCGTACTTGGTCTTGGTCATCTTGTCGGTCATCGTGCGGCTGTTCTTCGTGGTGACGTAGAAGAAACCGGTGTCAGCCGTCGACAGCAGCTTGATCTTGATGGTCGTAGCTTTCGCCATGGTGTTCTGCCTCTAAGAAAAAATGAAGCCGCGGACGCGGGTTGGGTCCACGGCGAAATCTGGCGCGAAATTACAAATCGCGCCCGAAAAGTCAACTCCGTTTTGAGCGGAAAAGCATTCGGCAGATGGAAACCAGCACATAGAAGCCAAAGAATCCCGCCAATGCCCAGGCAAAACCGTCATTGCCGGCGATATCGATGGCCGCGCCGATGCCCTGCGGGCCGGCAACAGTGCCGACCGCATAACAGAAGATGAAGGCTGCGTTGGCCGCGGCAAGGTCGGCTCCGCTGAGCCGCGATCCGAGATGCGCCAGGCCGACGGTATAGAGGCCGGAGACGCAACCGCCCCAGAAGAACAGGACCACGGCCATCATGATCCAGTTCTCGATCAGGAAGGGCAGCGCAAGCGATCCTGCGACGCCGAGCACCGCCATGGCGGTCAAGAGTGGCCGCCGATCCCTCAGCTTGTCGGAATAGAGGCCGAGCGGGATCTGGAAGGCCATATTGCCGATGCCCATCACCGTCAGCAGCAGGGCGGCCTGCTGCTCGGTCAGCGCAGACCGAATCGCATAGATCGGGAACAGCGACAGCCCGCCCGCCGAAACCGCGCCGAAGGCGAATACCGCCGCGGTCGCCGTCGGCACAAGGAAGATGTAGTGGAAGAAGTGCCGGTCCGGCTTGGTATCCAGCACGGGGCTTTCATTGCGGGCGATGAAGATCGGGATGATCGCCAGCATGATGATCGCCGCGCCGACCAGGAAGGGCAGGACGCCGTCGCTGCCGAGCGCAGAGAAGAGCAGGGGTCCGATCGCGAAGCCGATGGCCAGCACCGTGGCATAGATGCCGAGAACGAGCCCACGGCGCCGGGGAGGGGCCGCCTCGTTGATCCAGAATTCGGACAGGATGAAAAGCGTCGTCGTCGCGCCGTGGAAGGTGAAGCGCAGCGGGAACCACATCCAGAAGGCATCCGCGTAAAAGAAGCCGATGGCGCTGACTGCGGCGACGAGCACCGCGAACATCATCGTCCGCGCGACGCCGTAGTCGTGAGCGATCTTGGTGGTGATCGGCGCGGCCGCCATGGAGGCGACGCCGGCCATGGCAGCGTTGAGGCCGATCAGGGTGGAGGAAATTCCGCGCTTTTCAAGAATGATGCTGAGGAGCGGCAGGCCGAGGCCGATGGCGATGCCCACTGCACTGATGGCGGATATGGCGGCGATCAGCGATGGCCAGTGGATCTTGTCGACATGGCCGTTGGCGTCTGTCGTCGGCTGAGCCATTCAATATTCCTTACAGTCGGCTGCGGACGAATCGTCCATGACGCATGAAGTAGAAGGACACCGGGCTTCCAAACGGTAAAGATGGATCGGAGACCATCAGGTTTTTCACGTCCTCCAGAACCGCCTGTGTGATGCGCGGGAGTTTCAGACCTGAAAGCTCGGCAATGTCAAGCCAGCGCACGTCCTGAAGTTCGCTTGAGTCGCCCAGGCGCGTTATGTCGAAGCGGGTTTCGTCGGCAAAGGTGAGAAAGAAGCGCGTATCGTAGCGCCGGACATTGCCTGGCGGCGTGATGGCGCGGGCGACGTAGCGCAGGCGGGAGAGGTCGGCAGCGCCGCCGCCCGCAAGCCCGGTCTCCTCCTGGAGTTCCCTGAGGGCCGCGAGCGCCAGTGCCCGGGCGCGGGCCGAGGTCATGCGGGCGGTGGTGCCTGCCGCCAGCTTTTCGAAGACGATCGGGTCGAGATCGGCGCCGAAGGGGAGGGCATGGTCGCGAGGATCGCGCTTGCCGCCCGGGAACACGTAGACATCAGGCATGAAGACATGGCCGCTGCCGCGCCGGCCCATGAGGACTCGGGGAGCCACGTCCGAGCGATCGATCAGGATCAGGGATGCTGCGTCCTTGGGCGTCACGCCGGCCACGCGCGCATGCTTCGGCGCGTCCATTGCGAACGGAGCCTGTTCCTCGGCCGACGATGTCATGCGATCGGTCCGCCCCGGCCCGGATCGACGGCTTCGTCGTCCGTGCCATTGAAGCCGTGCATCTTCAGCGCCCATTGAAAGCCGATGACGCCGCCCTTGATCGGCTGGATGGTCAGAAGCGCCGCAAGGATCGCCAGCGGCACCCAGATGGCGAGATGCACCCAGGGCGAGACCCGAAGCGTCATGTCGGTCAGCATGTAGCCCGTCATCAGCACGTGGCCGACGACGACGATCACCAGATAGGCCGGCAGGTCGTCGGCGCGGTGATGATGGATTTCCTCGCCGCAGACGGCGCAGGTATCGACCGGTTTGAGGAACGCCCGGAACAGGCGGCCGGTGCCGCAGGCAGGACAGGTGCAGAGCAAGCCCCGCCTGATGGAGCGGCCGAGCGGCCTTTCGGCCTCTTGTGCGCCACCGTATCGGACCGTCTGTTCGTCCTGCTTCTGCATCCTATCTCCTTCGGCCGCTCCGCGGAGGCCGCGTGCCGGGTTGGGTCCGGCCACGCCGCCCCGATTTGTGGAAGGAGCGGATCGCGGTCGGCAATTTCTTGCCCTCGCTCAGCATCTCGAACTGCAGCGCGCCGGCAAGCGGGATGGCCTGTTTCAGCCGCACATCGACCGTATCGCCGATCTGGTAGCCCAGACCGGTCTTCTCTCCGGACAGCGCCTGATGCGCCTCGTCATAGATGAAGTAGTCGTTGCCGAGCGTGGATATAGGTATGAATCCGTCCGCACCATAGGTCGGAAGCGAGACAAATAGTCCCGCCTTGGTGACGCCGGAGATCCGGCCGACGAATTCCTCGCCGATGCGCTCGGAGAGGTGATGGGCGATCAGCCGGTTGATCGTGTCACGTTCGGCGGCCATCGCGCGGCGTTCGAAGGTCGAGATCTCGGCGGCGATATCGTCGAGCTGGGCCTCTTCCTCCGGCCTGATGCCGCCTTCGCCCAAGCCCAGCGATCCGACCAGTGCACGGTGCACGATCAGGTCGGCGTAGCGGCGGATCGGCGAGGTGAAATGCGCGTATTTCATCAGGTTGAGGCCGAAATGGCCGATATTCTCGGGGCTGTAGATCGCCTGGCTCTGGGAGCGCAGCACCATCTCGTTGACCATCACCTGGTGGGCGGTGCCCTCGGCTTTGGCGAGAATGCCGTTGAACGAGTTGGCGCGCATCTGGCCGCCCTTGGCCATCGGAATGCCGAGCGTCGCGAGAAACTCGCGCAGCGTCTCCTGCTTGGCAAGCGACGGTGTGTCGTGGATGCGGTAGATCAGCGCCTGGCGCTTTTTTTCCAGCGTCTCGGCGGCAGCGACGTTCGCCTGGATCATCATCTCTTCGATGAGCTTGTGGGCATCGAGCCGGTCCGGCACGAAGACCCGGTCGACCGTGCCGTCGGGCTTCAGCAGGATCTTGCGCTCCGGCATGTCGAGCTCCAGCGGCTGGCGGCGGTCGCGGCCGCGCTTCATCACCCCATAGGCATGCCAGAGCGGCTTCAGGATCGGATCGAGCAACGGCCCGGTCTTGTCGTCCGGCTTGCCGTCGATGGCCGCCTGCGCCTGCTGGTAGGAGAGCTTGGCGGCGCTCTTCATCATGATGCGGTGGAACGTGTGGCCCGCCTTGCGGCCTTCCCTGGAGAAGACCATGCGTACGGCAAGCGCCGGTCTATCCTCGCCTTCGCGCAGCGAGCAGAGATCGTTGGAGATGCGCTCGGGCAGCATCGGCACGACGCGGTCCGGGAAATAGACAGAGTTGCCGCGCTTCAGCGCCTCGCGGTCGAGCGCCGAGCCGGCGCGGATATACCAGGAGACATCGGCGATCGCGACGGTGACGATCACGCCGTCCGGATTGTCGGGCGAGGGGTCGAGCTCGGCATAGACCGCGTCGTCGTGGTCCTTGGCGTCGGCCGGGTCGATGGTGATCAGCGGCAGCGAACGCCAGTCCTCGCGTTGCGACAAGGAAGCCGGTCTTGCCGCTTCGGCCTCGTCCATCACCGCCTTCGGGAAGATATGCGGAATGCCGTGCGAATAGACGGCGATCATCGAGATCGCCTTTTCCGAACCGATCGTGCCAACGATCGACAGAACCCGGGCGCGGGGGAGGCCGAAGCGGCCCGAACGGACCACTTCCGTCTCGACCAGGTCGCCGTCCTTGGCCTCGCCGATATCGGCGGGCTCGATCACCATTTCCTCGCCGCGCCGGTCGATCGGTAGCAGACGCAGCTCGCCATCGGCGAGCTGATGGACGATGCCGAGCGAGGCGCCGCGACGCTTGTCGATGATCTTGATGACGCGGGCGGTATAGGCCGGTCCGGTCCGGTCCTTGTTCGGGAAGATCTTTGCCAGAACCCGGTCGTTGAGACCGGCGGCAGTCACCCTGCCTTTGCCGCGGCTGTCCGACGATTGCCGGATCAGCACGGCCGGCGCCGCACCCAGCTCCTCCGGCCATTCGGCCGGGCGGGCGATAAGTTCGCCATCCTTGTCGCGGGTGGTGATGTCGAGAACGGTGACCGGCGGCAGCGCATCGGGACGGGTCAGCGACTTGCGGCTCTTCTTGAGAAGGCCTTCCTCCTCCAGCGTCCGCAGGAGATCCTTCAGTTCGACGCGGGTGTCGCCCTTCAGCCCGAAGGCCTTGGCGATCTCCCGCTTCGACCCCTTGTCTGGGTTTTCGGCGATGAATTCGAGCAGGACATCACGCGGCGGCACGGCACCGTGGATGATCACCGGCTTCTCCGTTGCAGAAGCGGCGTGACCGCGGGCAACCTTTTCGGGGCGTTTTCCCGGATGTCTCGATCTATCGCGTGGTTCTCTCACGTGCCTGTCTTCTTCGCCTTGGGTGCGGCCTTTTTCACCGGAGCTTTCGCCTTGGCGGCCGTCTTGGCTTTCGGTGCTGCCTTCTTGGTGTCGGTGGTCGTCTTGGCGGCGGCTTTCTTCGGCTTTGCCTTGGACGACGGCGCCTTGCCGCCCTTTTCGATGATGAAGGCCATCGCCTGTTCCATCGTCACCGATTGCGGGTCAAGCCCCTTCGGCAGCGTGGCGTTGACCTTGCCCCAATTGACGTAAGGGCCGTATTTGCCGTCGCGCACGGTGATCGTGCCGCCATCCGGATGGTCGCCGAGTTCCTTCAGTGCCGCAGGCGTGCCACGGCCGCGGCCACCGCCAGCCGCCACCTTGCTCTGCTTTTCGGCAAGCACGGTCACAGCGCGGTTGAGGCCGATCGAGAACACGTCCTCGATGCTCTCCAGGTTGGCATAGCTGCCGTCATGCAGCAGGAACGGCCCGTAGCGGCCAAGCCCTGCCGAAATCATCTTGGCTGATTCCGGATGTTTGCCGACGTCGCGCGGCAGGTTGATCAATGCCAGCGCCTTTTCGTGGTCGATGTCCTCGGGCTTCCAGCCTTTGGGCAGCGACGAACGCTTGGCTTCCTTGCCTTCGCCGCGCTGGATATAGGGGCCGAACCGGCCGGAACGCAGCGTCAGTTCCTCGCCCGTATGCGGATCGGCACCGAGTGCCTTCGGTTCGTTGAGAGCGTTCGCTTCCGCATCCGCGCCGCCTTCCGAGGAAAGCTGGCGGGTGTAGTTACAGTCCGGATAGTTCGAGCAGCCGACGAAGGCGCCGTATTTGCCGAGCTTCAGCGACAGGTTGCCCGTGCCGCAGACCTGGCAGATGCGCGGATCGCTGCCGTCCTCCCGCTTCGGGAAGACCAGCGGCGCCAGCGTCTCGTTCAGCGCATCGAGCACGTTGGTGACGCGCAATTCCTTGGTGTCCTCGATCTGGGCGAAGAAATCCTGCCAGAATTCGCGCAGAACCTGCTTCCAGTCGAGTTCGCCGGCAGAGATCTTGTCGAGCTTTTCTTCCAGATCGGCGGTGAAGTCGTATTCCACGTATTTCGTGAAGAAGCTTTCGAGGAAGGCCGTCACCAGCCGGCCCTTCGAATGGGGGATCAGCTTGCGCTTGTCCATCGTCACGTATTCGCGGTCGCTCAGCGTCTTCAGCGTCGCGGCATAGGTGGACGGCCGGCCGATGCCGAGCTCTTCCATCTTCTTGATCAGCGAGGCTTCCGAATAACGCGGCGGCGGCTCGGTGAAGTGCTGGCTGGCATTCACCTTGTTCTTGTCGAGCTTTTCGCGGGCGTTGATCTCGGGCAGGCGACCATCTTCATCGTCATCCTCGCCCTTTTCGGCATCCTCGCGGTTGTCCACGTAGGCGCCGAGGAAGCCGTCGAAACGGATCACCGAGCCGACGGCGCGAAGGCCAGCCTTCTCGCCCTTGTTGTCGGCGAGGATCTCGACCGTGGTGCGCTCGATTTCGGCGGACGCCATCTGGCTGGCGATGCCGCGCTTCCAGATCAGCTCGTAGAGACGGGCCTGGTCGGCGTCGAGATAACGGCGCACCTGGTCCGGGGTGCGGGTGAATTCGGTCGGGCGGATCGCTTCGTGGGCTTCTTGGGCGTTTTTCGCCTTGGTGGAATAGAAGCGCGGCTTTTCCGGCAGGTAACGCTGTCCGAACTGGTCGACGATGGCGCTGCGGGCAGCATCGACTGCCTCCGGCGCCATCTGCACGCCGTCGGTACGCATATAAGTAATGAGACCGACCGTCTCGCCGCCGATATCGACGCCTTCATAAAGCTTCTGCGCCACCTGCATGGTGCGCGAAGCGTTGAAGCCGATATTCGAGGAGGCAGCCTGCTGCAGCGTCGAGGTGGTGAAGGGCGGGCCGGGGTTGCGCTTGACGGGCTTCGCCTCGACCGTATCGACCAGATAGGTCGCGCCGTCGAGCAGCGCCTTCAGGCGGTTGGCGTCCTCGCCGTTCTTGATCGAGCGGGCCTGCAGCCGCTTGCCGTCGGCCGAGACGAGGCGCGCCTCGAACTCGTCGCCGCGCGGGGTGCGCAACAGCGCCGACAGGTTCCAGTATTCTTCCGAGACGAAACGTTCGATCTCCGACTCGCGGTCGCAGACGAGCCGCAGCGCAACCGACTGCACGCGACCGGCCGAGCGCGCGCCCGGCAGCTTGCGCCACAGCACCGGCGACAGATTGAAGCCGACCAGATAGTCGAGAGCGCGGCGGGCGAGATAGGCGTCCACCAGCGGCACGTCGATATCGCGCGGATTGGCCATCGCATCGAGCACGGCCTTCTTGGTGATGGCGTTGAAGACGACGCGCTTGACCGGCTTGTCGCCGATCAGCTTCTTCTTCTTCAAAAGGTCGAGCACGTGCCAGGAAATGGCTTCGCCTTCGCGATCCGGGTCGGTCGCGAGGAACAGGCCGTCCGAGCCTTTCAGGGCGTCGGCGATATCCTTCATGCGCTTTTGGGAGGCGCTATCGACTTCCCACAGCATTTCGAAGTCCTGGTCGGGAAGTACGGAACCGTCCTTGGCCGGAAGATCGCGCACATGGCCGAACGAGGCGAGAACCTTGTAGCCGGGGCCGAGATACTTGTTGATTGTCTTGGCCTTGGCGGGAGATTCTACGACGACAACATTCATTTTGCTTCTCTGCAATAGAGGCTTGGCCCGGAACCTTTGCAGTCCAGGCGGAAATCTGACCTCCCGACATGGAGGGCGTTTGCCTCGCGGTCAAGGGGCGTGTGCCAAATTATAGGGTACAACGAGATGCAACCGCAGGAAGATTTACAATTGGTTGCAATCTTAAATAAATGCGATATGGTCCCTCGCATACCTCGAGGTGAATTTATTTGGACCGGTGGCCGACTTTTTAAGGATAGAATATGATTTCCCGAAGTGAGACAAACGGCCGGCGCGAGGACGATACCAGGGAGAGTATAGCCTATATAAGGCAGATGCTCGGAGAGCTCCGGCAGGTCGCCTTGGGAGAGGGAGCCGATATGCTCTGTTACCTCATCGAGATGGCCTATGTAGAGGCGGGGGATGTACAGGCGGGCCGGCGTCCCCGCTCAGTCTTCCATCGCGATTGAAACCAGACCGCCGACATGCCGATGCAGCCGGCCGGCGAGATCAAGTTCCAGCAGGATGAGATAGACGGAAGAGGCGGGTAGTTCCGTATGGCGGATGATGTCGTCCACCTCTACCGGCGTCGGCCCCAGCGCCGAAACGATGATCGCCCGGTCGTCGTCATTGGGCGGCAGTATGTCGCTGAACTTCTTGGGCTCTTCCACCACAGAGCCGCTGAACAGATCGAGTTGCGAGAGCGGCGCCAGGGCTTCGATGACGTCGGCCGACCCAGTTGTGACGATCGCCCCCTGTTTCAGAAGCCCGTTTGTGCCGTGGCAGCGCGGATCAAGCGGCGAGCCAGGAACGGCGAAGACAAGCCGTCCGAAATCGGTCGCCATCCTGGCGGTGATCAGCGAGCCGGAACGCTCCGCTGCCTCGACCACGACGACTCCGAGCGAAATGCCGGATATCAGCCGGTTGCGGCGGGGGAAATCCCGTGCGCGGGGCTCCCAGCCGAAGGGCATTTCGCTGACGGCAAGACCTGCACCCTCGGTGATCTCCTCGAGCAGAGGCACGTTCTCCGGCGGATAGGGTTGGTCGAGCCCGCCGGCCAGCACCGCGATCGTCCCGGTTTCCAGGCTGGCCCGATGGGCTGCGGTATCGACGCCGCGGGCAAGGCCTGACGTCACCGTATAACCGGCCCGGCCGCAATCCTTTGCGATCATCGCCGCGAACTTGGCGCCCGATATCGAGGCGTTGCGCGACCCAACGACGCCGACCGATGGACGGGTCGCGGCGGAAAGGTCACCTTTCATGGCAAGAAGCGGTGGCGCGCCTTCGATCTGGCGCAGCGCCGGCGGATAGTCCGGTTCGCCGATGCCGACGAAGCGAGCGCCAAAGCGATGGGCAGCTTCGAGTTCGCGTTCGGCCTCCTGCACGCCGGCAATCCGGATCGCCCTGGTCGCTCCGCCGCGGGCGGAGAGTTCGGGCAGCATGGCAAGCGCGTTTTCCGCCGAGCCGCAGTGGTTGATGAGATCTCGAAACGTGGCGGGGCCGACATTGTCCGAACGGATCAGCCTCAGCCAGGCGATCCTTTGCCTCTCCGTCAGCGCAATTCCTGTTCGTTTCGCGCTGCCGTCCGCCATTGTTTCCCCGGTCTATCCCTTTTGGCCGATCCTGCTTTCGGTGCCGGCGATCAGCCGCTTGATGTTTTCTTCGTGCTTCCACCAGGAAATCGCGGTCATGACGGCCAGGACGAGCGCGATCTTCGGCTCGTTTAAGAACCACAGCACAACCGGAATGACAAGAGTTGCAACCAGAGCGGAGAGCGACGAATATTTGCTGATCCTGGCGACGCCGAGCCAGATCGCCGCAAACACCAGCACCATCCAGGGAGCGACGCCAAGCAGCGTGCCGATATAGGTTGCGACGCCCTTGCCGCCCTTGAAGCCGAGCCAGACCGGGAAGAGATGACCCATGAAGGCCGCAAAACCGGCAAGCAGGCCGGCTTCTTTCCCGAACAGATACCAGGCGACCAGTGCAGCGACCGTGGCCTTCAGCGCGTCGAGCAGCAGGGTGGCCGCGGCAAGCTTCTTGTTGCCGGTGCGCAGCACGTTGGTGGCACCGATATTGCCCGATCCGATCGACCGGATATCGCCGAGGCCCGCCGCACGGGTGAGGATCAGGCCGAAGGGAATGGAACCGAGCAGATAGCCGAACACCAGCGCGGCCAGTGCGATCGGCAGGGTGATCTGCCAGTTGAAGAGTTCACTCACGCCCGTGCTCCCCTTAAAGCGTGTAGACGCACTTGCCGGCCACATAGGTGGCGACGGCGCGGCCCGAGAAACGCGCGTCTTCGAACGGCGTGTTCTTCGACCGCGACAAGATCATATCCTTCGAAACGATCCAAGGCTCGTCGAGATCGATCAGCGTGATATCCGCCTTGGCGCCGGGCTTCAGCGTGCCTGCATCGAGGCCGAAGATCTGCGCCGGCCGGGTCGACATCGCATCGATCAGCCGCATCAGCGGCACGCGGCCGTCATGGTGCAGGCGAAGGGCGGCCGCGAGCAGGGTCTCGAGGCCGATCGCCCCGTCCTCGGCATCGGCAAACGGCAGGCGCTTGGTATCGACGTCCTGCGGATCGTGCGAGGAGACGATGATGTCGATCGTGCCGTCCGCGAGCGCATCGGCCATCGCCACGCGGTCGTCTTCGGAGCGCAGCGGCGGCGAGAGCTTGAAGAAGGTACGGTACTCACCGATGTCGTTCTCATTGAGCGCCAGATGGTTGATCGAGACGCCGCAGGTGGCGTTGGCCCCGCGGGCGCGGGCGACGCGCATCGCTTCGGCCGATTCCGCCACGGAAATCTTCGCCGCATGGTATTTCGCTCGGGTCAGGCCGGCGATCCTCAAATCCCGTTCGAGCGGGATGATCTCCGCTTCCTTCGGCACGCCGGAGAGGCCGAGCCAGCTGGCGAACAGGCCCTCGTTCATCACGCCGTTGCCGAGATATTTTTCGCGCAGTTCCAGCGAGACGACCGCGTCGAATTCGCGCGCATAGGTCATTATGCGGCGCAACAGCAACGTGTCGGAAAGTCCGTGCCGGCCGTTGGTGAAGGCGACGGCGCCCGACTGCTGCAGCAGACCGATCTCGGTCATCTCCTTGCCGGCCAGCCCCTTGGTGAGGGCGGCGGCCGGATGGACGTTGACGACCGCCTTGTCGCGCGCCGTCTTCTGCACGAATTCGACCAGCGCGATATCGTCGATCACGGGGTCGGTGTCGGGCATCATGATGAAGGAAGTGACGCCGCCGGCTGCCGCCGCCCGGCTTGCCGATTCGATCGTTTCGGTGTGTTCGGCGCCCGGTTCGCCGACATAGACGCGGGCATCGACGAGGCCAGGCGTCGCGACGAGGCCCTGGCAGTCCCGGATCGTCGCGCCTTCCGGGGCGCCCTGGTTCTGGGCGTCTTTCCCGGCGGCGAGGATGCGACCGTCGGCGCCGATGACGATCGTGCCGGTCTCGTCGAGATTGCGCGACGGGTCGATGATGCGGAGGTTCTTGAGGACGGTGGGGGTCATGCGCGTTCTCCCTGGTTCTGGGAGACGAGCAGGGTCTCCATCACGGCCATGCGGACCGCGACCCCCATTTCCACCTGTTCCTCGATGACGCTCTGCGGACCATCGGCGACTTCGGAGGCGATCTCGACGCCGCGGTTCATCGGACCGGGATGCATGACCAGCGCATCCGGCTTGGCAGCCTTCAGCTTTTCGGCATCGAGCCCGTAGAAGCGGAAATATTCGCGCACCGACGGCACGAAGGCGCCGGCCATCCGCTCGCGTTGCAGGCGCAGCATCATCACCACGTCGGCATCCTTGAGGCCTTCTTCCATGGAGTGAAAGACCTCGACGCCCATGTCCCTGATGCCGGAGGGCAGCAGCGTCGAAGGCGCCACCACACGAACCCGCGCGCCCATGGCGTTGAGCAGGAGGATATTGGAGCGCGCGACGCGCGAATGCAGCACGTCGCCGCAGATTGCCACGATGATGCGCGACAGCTTGCCCCTGGCGCGGCGGATGGTGAGTGCGTCGAGCAGCGCCTGTGTGGGATGCTCATGCTGGCCGTCGCCGGCATTGATCACCGAGCAGGCGACCTTTTGCGCCAGAAGTGCGGCGGCACCGGCGGAGGAATGACGCAGCACCAGCACGTCCGGGCGCATGGCATTCAGCGTCATCGCCGTGTCGATCAGCGTTTCGCCTTTTTTCACCGAGGAATTGCCGACCGACATGTTCATCACATCGGCGCCGAGGCGTTTGCCGGCGAGCTCGAAGGATGATTGTGTACGGGTGGAAGCTTCGAAGAACAGGTTGATCTGGGTGAGACCACGCAGCGTGGAGGTCTTTTTCTCCCGCTGCCTCGAGATCTTCACGGCCTCGTCGGCCTTGTCGAGAAGAAAGGTGATATCCTGTTCGGTAAGGCCCTTGATGCCAATCAGATGGCGGTGAGGGAAGAAGACCATGGACACGTCTCCGCTTGCGTTCGGCGGTCTATAAGGTCTGACGGCAGGAGCCGCAAGCGGGCGCGGGGTTTATCTCACTGCTTGTTTGCCCATTGTCGCTCGCAGCGGTTTCCCGGCGTGGGCGCGGCCTTTTGTTGAGAACGCCAGAAATCCTGAGCGGGCGCCGTTCCCAGGCCCGGTAACTTCCGCTAGAACCCGTTTCATGAACCAGATGTCGCGCGCCGAAGAAAAATTTGCCGAACTGAACCAGCCAAAACCCTGGTCCGGCATCAATGCCTACCGATCCGATCCGCTGGTCGTCGACCTGACGAGCACGCTGAACCGCACCATCCGTGAGGAGTACGACCAGCTCGGCCGTTACGTGACCTCGCCGGAGGCGCAGGAACTGGCGCGCATGGCGAACGAGAACCCGCCGAAGTTGAAGACCCATGGTCCGCGCGGCGAGCGGCTCGACGTCGTCGAGTTTCATCCGGCCTGGCATGCGCTGATGCGCCGTTCGATGCAGACCGGCCTGCATTCCTCGGTCTGGGAAAACATCCCCGAAGCCAAGGGCCACGAGCACAAGGCGCGCGCGACGCGATTCTATCTGTCGGCGCAGCTCGAGTGCGGCCATCTCTGCCCGCTGACCATGACCAGCGCCTCGATTGCCGCGCTGATGGCCT
Source organism: Neorhizobium sp. T7_12 (assembly GCF_002968535.1). Lineage (NCBI taxonomy): Bacteria > Pseudomonadati > Pseudomonadota > Alphaproteobacteria > Hyphomicrobiales > Rhizobiaceae > Neorhizobium > Neorhizobium sp. T7_12. The sequence goes on from NZ_PVBK01000002.1 coordinate 91,492, forward strand.
CGCCGCGCGTACAGAAGGAATGGGCGCCAAAGATCCTGTCGCGCAAATACGACTCGACGAATCGCCCGGCTCTTCAGAAGAGCGCGGTCACCCTCGGCATGGGCATGACCGAAAAGCAGGGCGGCACGGACGTGCGCGCCAACCGCTCGACCGCCGAGCGGGTCGGCGAGGGCATCTACCGGCTCTCCGGCCACAAGTGGTTCATGTCGGCGCCGATGAGCGACGGTTTCGTGATGCTGGCAAAGACCGGCGACGGCATCGGCTGCTTCCTGGTGCCGCGGTTGCTCGAGGACGGTTCGGCGAACGGCCTGCAGTTCCAGCGCCTGAAGGACAAGGTCGGCAACCGCTCGAACGCATCCTCCGAAGTCGAATTCACCGATGCGTTCGGTTATCTGCTTGGCGAACCGGGCGGCGGCATCCGCACCATTCTCGACATGGTGACCCTGACGCGGCTTGATTGCGCGCTGGCATCCGCCGGCATCATGCGCGCGTCGCTCGCCGAAGCGGTCCACCACACCCGCGGCCGCAGCGTGTTCGGCAAGAAGCTCGTCGATCAGCCGCTGATGACGCGCGTGCTCGCCGACATGGCGCTCGATGTCGCTGCGGCGACGGCGCTCAGCTTCCGGCTCGCCGACTCCTTCGATCGGGCGGCCAGCAACCCGGCCGACGCGGCTTTCGCCCGGGTCATGACGCCGGTCATCAAATACTGGAACTGCAAGATCGCGCCCGCGCTGATCTACGAGGCGATGGAGTGCATCGGCGGCAACGGCTATATCGAGGAACGGCCGATCGCCCGGCATTACCGCGAAGCCCCGGTCAATGCGATCTGGGAAGGCTCGGGCAATGTGATGGCGCTCGACGTGCTCCGTGTCCTGTCGCGCGGGCGGGACCTGTTCAACACGGTGCTGGCCGGTTTCGAACGGGATCTCGGTCCTGCGGGCCGCAAGACGGTCGAGGTTCTGCGCGCCGCCATGGCGCTCTGCGAGACCGACGAGGGAGCCGCCCGGCTTCTGGTGGAGCAGCTTGCACTTGCGGCTGCGGCGTCCGAACTGGTGCGGCTTGGCGCCGGCAAGATCGCCGATGCTTTCCTGGAAACGCGGCTCGCCGGCGGCTGGCGCTCGACCTACGGCATGCTCGATGCCCGGTTCGACGCGCGCTACATCGTCGACCTGCTTTATCCAGCAGCCACGTAGGCGACAGCTGTCATCACCACCGGAATGGTGAGGAACGAGGCGACGACCTGCAGGGTCGCCGCCGCAGCGTACATGTCTGCATCGCCGTTCAACTGTTTCGCCAGCAGATAGCCGTTCATCGCGGTCGGAACCGCGGCACTCAGTGCCAGAAGCACGAGGGCGCTGCCCTGGATGCCGCACAGCGCGCCGACGCCCACGGCGACGATCGGGAAAGCGATCAGCTTCAAAAAGACGGCGAGGAGAGTGATAGGCCTCGGCCTGAGCGCGTCCATGACTCGCAGGCCCGCGCCGACCGTGATCAGGCCGAGGCTGAGCGAAGCCTGCGACAGCAGGTCGACCGCCACCATCACCGGTTCGTAGATCGGAATGCCGGCAACGTTGACGACGATGCCCAGCGCCGTCGAGACGATCAGCGGATTGGTGCAGACTCTATAGAAGATGGCCTTGTAGTTCCGGTCGTGGCCGGAGAACCACAACAGCACGGTCACATTGATGAAGTTGAGCGGAATGATGATCGCCGCCATCACCAGGCCGACCATGGTCAGGCCCTGCTGGCCGTAGGTCTTTGCGGCGATCGCCAGCGCCATGAAGGCGTTCCAGCGCGTCGCCGTCTGGAACAGCGAGGTATAGGCCGGCCCGCCGACACGCAGGTTCCGCAGCAGAGGCCATGCCAGCAGCAATCCGCCCGACATCACGAAAACGGAAACGATCGCCGCGAAACTGACCGTCAGGGTCTCGGTATTCGAAAAGTCGGCCTTGGCCATCGTCGAAAACAACAGGGCCGGAAACATCACCCAGTAGCTGCACTGTTCGAGACCGTCCCAGAAATCGGCGTTGATGATCGGCGCACGTCTCAATCCCACGCCGAGGAGGACGAGAAGGAAGATCGGCAGAACGCTTTGGAAGACGATGAGCATGGAGGAGGGCACGTCGGTGGGAGGATAGGATCTCGTTAGTCCTCCCATGCCAAGAGTGCAATGTGCAGCCCCGCAAAATCAAGTGCTGCGCGCGCAATCCTGTGCATGGGCACCGAGACCGCTTGCGGCGGTTGACGGCTCGGACTATCGCGGTTGAAGATTGAAACCGAAACAGGCGGAAAATGCTCCAGATCCCTGAAGTCACAGCGCAACAAGGTTCGGTCGCCAAGGTGCGCAGCCGCGCCGGCACCGAGCGGGCGATCTTCCTGGCGGCCCGCGCGCTGCTTGCCGAACAGGGTTTTCAGGGTTTCGGCATCAACGCAGTGGCGCGCCGGGCCGGCTGCGACAAACAGCTCATCTATCGATATTACGGCGGTCTCGACGGGCTGATCGAGGCGATCGGCGCCGATCTCGGCACCTGGGTCAAGGACCGCATCCCGGAAGATACCGGCGGCATGTTCCTGCTGACCTACGGCGATCTGATGGAGAAACTCTCCATCTATTTCATGGAAGCACTGCGCGACGACCCGCTGGTCTGCAAGATCGTCGCCTGGGAGGTCTCGCAGGATACGCCGCAGGTCCGCCGGTTGTCGGAAGCCCGCACCAAGGCGCTCGGCAAATGGCTCGAAAAGATGCGCGGCTCGCTGACACCGCCCAAGGGCGTCGATGCCGCGACCACCAATGCGCTGCTGTTTGCGGCAATCCAGCACCTGGTGATCTCCGCCGCCGTGAGCGGCCAGTTTGCCGGCATGGCGCTCAAGACCGAGAAGGACTGGGATAAGGTCGGCAACGCGCTCCGCCGCCTGGTCCGCGCGATCTACGGCTGATCCGTGGCCAAGTCTTGAAGCCATGACGTCTGCCTCATATCTCTTGGGAAGACGGAGGGAACGCCATGACAGTGCCAACGCTTTATGAATGGATCGGCGGCTTCGATGCGCTCTTGCGTCTCACGACGGAGTTTTATCGACGCGTTCCGACGGACGACCTGCTCGGTCCGGTCTTTTCCGGGATGGACCCGGAACATCCACAGCATGTAGCCATGTTCATCGCAGAGGTCATTGGCGGGCCGAAGCTCTATTCGGAGCAGCGTGGCGGTCATCCGGCGATGGTGCGCCATCATCTTGAAAGGCACCTGACCGAGCCGATGCGCCGGCGATGGATCAACATCCTGCTCGATACCTATACGGATCTCGAACTTCCGGCCGACCCGGAGTTCACGTCTGCGCTGGTCGGCTATCTCGAATGGGGAACACGGCTTGCGGTCGTTAATTCGCAGCCCGGAGCCAAGGTTTACGAGCATGCCCCGATGCCGACATGGGGATGGGGCGAGACCGGCGGTCCTTATATTCCGAAGAAGCCGAAATCGCCGGCTGCCTGACCTGCTTTATCCACAGGCGCCCTTGCGAAATTAACCATCTCCCCCGGTTTCCGTTGCGGCAAATCCCTGCGGGCTTAAGTTCGGCGTTAACGCACTGTTAACTACGACGTTCGCCGAGTATCCGCGTATGGGAACTGCAATCCGGAATATAGCATTGCTGATCGTCATGACGACGGTCTTCGCGGCGCTGGCCATGGATATTGCCATTCCCGCATTGGCCTTGAGCCTTATGGCTCTATCGAGATGGCTCGTGTCTCTGGAACCGTATCCGGCAGAGTCGAGAGGGAGGACTGCATGAAGTGGTTCGTGATTTTGTGGGCCGGTCCGGTCCTGCTGCTGACCAGCTGGTACGGGCTTTCCTATTACGACATGAGCTTCGGTTTCTTCATGCTGACCCGACAGACGCATGATCTTGTCTTCCAGATCTACGGCAATGTTCTGGGCATTCCCCCGGAAACCATTCCGCCTTTGGTGGCGCGCGCCATCGCTTTCGACAGCGTGGTCGTGTTTGCAATCATCGCCTTTCGCAAGCGCCGCGAGATCGCCGCCTGGTGGAGCAAGCGTCAGCTGGCGAAATCGGTCTCCCTGCCGAGCGACGAGAGCCTGTCCAGAGCGCCCTGAAGAATGAAGCTTGCCGCGGCGGAATCGATCCGCTCGGCACGTTTGGCCCGCGACACGTCCATTTCCAGAAGCGCCCGCTCGGCGGCCACCGTTGACAGCCGCTCGTCCCAGAAGACGAAGGGCAGGGCGGTCTTTTCCGACATCGAGCGCACGAAGGCGCGCGTCGCCTGGACGCGCGGACCGGCCGAGCCGTCCATGTTCGTGGGCAGGCCGATCACGAAGCCCGCCACTTTTTCCTTCTCGGCAAAGGCGAGCAGCACTTCGGCATCCTTGGTGAACTTCACCCGTTTGATGACCGGACGTGGCGTGGCAAATCGGCGGCCGAGATCCGACATGGCGAGCCCGATCGTCTTGGTGCCAAGGTCGAGCCCGGCAATCGCCTGTCCGGGTTTGAGGGCCTCAGCCAGTTCCTCGATGGTCATCACTGTCATGCGTTCTTCATCCCGGGGATCCAAATAGCGTGTCCAGAGCGGGTTTGTCCCACCCTCTGTCCCACTTCCCTTTAGCCTCCTATCGGCTATGTGTCGTCATTATCTCACATCATTTCGAGGAGAGTTTTCCATGAAGATCACCTGGCTCGGCCATTCCGCATTCCGCATCGAGACCGCCAAGGCCAAGATCCTGGTCGACCCGTTCCTGACCTATAACCCCGCCTTTGCCGGTCAGGATATCAAGGCCGCTGCCGAAGGCCTGACCCATATCCTGCTCACCCACGGTCACGGCGACCATGTCGGCGATACGATCCAGATCGCCAAGGAAACCGGTGCCGTCGTGCTCGCCAACTACGACCTCGGCGTCTGGCTGGCAAAGAAGGGCGTCGAGAAGCTCGAAATGGGCAATACCGGCGGCACGATCGGCTTCGACGGGTTCACCGCCACCTTTACCAATGCGCTGCACTCGTCTGCCTCGCTGACCGAAGACGGCGTTTCGCACTGCCTCGGCAATGCCAATGGTCTGATGCTGCATTTCGACGACGAGCTCTCCGTCCTCCACATGGGCGATACCGACATCTTTTCAGACATGGCCCTGATCAACGAACTGCACCAGCCGGATATCGGCATCGTGCCGATCGGCGACCGTTTCACCATGGGCGGTGCCGTCGCTGCGCTCGCCTGCCAGCGTTTCTTTGATTTCAAGCACGCGCTGCCTTGCCATTATGGCCTGCCGGGCGTCGACCAGACGCCGGAAAAGTTCGTCAAGGGCATGGAAGGCTCCCGCACCCGGGTCGAGACGCCGGCGCCGGGCGGCAGCCTGACCTTCTGAATCGCATCCTTTCAGGCGGCGCGCCTTCGCAAAATGAGGCGCGCTCCCTGTTGCGAAGGGCGGGCATGGCCATTATAGCGAAGGGGAAATTTCCCATCGGAGTTATGCCATGTCCGTCGATCTCGCCACCGTCAAGCGCGTCGCGCGCCTTGCCCGCATTGCGGTCACCGAGGAAGATGCCAATCGCATGGTCGGCGAGCTGAACGGCATCATCAATTTCGTCGAGCAGCTTTCCGAAGTCGATGTCACGGGCGTCGAGCCGATGACGTCGGTCACCCCGATGGACATGCGCAAGCGCACAGACGCCGTCACCGATGGCGACAAGGCTGACGATATCGTCGCCAACGCGCCTTCTACCGACCATAATTTTTTCCTGGTGCCGAAGGTCGTCGAGTGAGCGCTGGATAGCGCCCCGCCGAACCTCCTCCTCGTATTCGAACCGTTTGAAGAGCCCATGACCGAACTCACCAGCCTCACCATTGCCGAAGCCCGCGAAAAGCTCGAAGCCAGGGAGTTCACCTCCGTCGAGCTGACCGAGGCCTATCTTTCCGCGATCGATGCCGCCAACTCGGTGTTCAACGCCTATGTGGCCGTGACGCCGGAAAAGGCGCTCGGCATGGCGAAGGCTTCTGACGAACGCCGTGCCGCAGGCACTGTCGGCGCCCTGGAAGGCATCCCGCTCGGCATCAAGGACCTGTTCGCCACCCGCGACGTCCATACCCAGGCCTGCAGCCATATCCTCGACGGTTTTCTGCCGAAATACGAATCGACCGTTACCCAGAACCTTTGGGACGACGGAGCGGTCATGCTCGGCAAGCTCAACATGGACGAGTTCGCGATGGGCTCCTCCAACGAGACCTCTCACTATGGCGCCGTGATCAACCCGTGGCGGGCCAACGGTTCCAACCAGCAGCTCGTGCCGGGCGGTTCTTCCGGCGGTTCCGCCGCTGCGGTGTCCGCATTCCTCTGCGCCGGTGCGACCGCCACCGATACCGGCGGCTCGATCCGCCAGCCGGCCGCCTTCACCGGCACCGTCGGCATCAAGCCGACCTATGGCCGCTGCTCGCGCTGGGGCACTGTTGCCTTCGCATCCTCGCTCGACCAGGCCGGCCCGATCGCCCGCGACGTACGCGACGCCGCGATCATGCTGAGGTCGATGGCGTCGGTCGATGCCAAGGACACGACCTCTGTCGATCTGCCGGTGCCGGATTATGAAGCCTCGCTCGGCCAGTCCCTCAAGGGCATGAAGATCGGCATTCCGAAGGAATACCGCGTCGAGGGCATGCCGGAAGAGATCGAAAAACTTTGGGCTCAGGGCATCGCCTGGCTGAAGGATGCCGGTGCCGAGATCGTTGACATCACCCTGCCGCACACCAAATACGCGCTGCCGGCCTATTACATCGTCGCGCCTGCCGAAGCCTCGTCGAACCTCGCCCGCTACGACGGCGTGCGCTACGGCCTGCGCGTCGACGGCAAGGACATCGTCGACATGTACGAAAAGACCCGCGCTGCCGGTTTCGGCACCGAGGTCAAGCGCCGCATCATGATCGGCACCTACGTTCTGTCGGCCGGTTATTACGACGCCTATTACCTGCAGGCGCAAAAAGTCCGCACGCTGATCAAGCGCGACTTCGAGATCGTCTTCGACGCCGGCGTCGATGCGATCCTGACGCCCGCCACCCCGTCATCGGCCTTCGGCATCGCCGATGAGGACCTCGCGTCCGATCCGGTCAAGATGTACCTCAACGACATTTTTACGGTGACGGTGAACATGGCCGGCCTGCCGGGCATCGCCGTTCCCGCCGGCCTCGACGCCAAGGGCCTGCCGCTCGGCCTGCAGCTGATCGGCAAGCCGTTCGAAGAGGAAACTCTCTTCCGCACCGCCCATGTCATCGAACAGGCCGCCGGCCGGTTCACGCCGGCGAAGTGGTGGTAAGCGGACCGATCATCCGGAAAATGACGGCCGCCGATCATCGGGCGGTCGCCGGGGAGATGGCTCATGGCTAAGACGGATCTGGAAGGATTGATCGAGGCGTTCGATCGTCTCGCGGCCAATGGTTTCACCATGGGTGCGGACTGGCAGGCGGTGCACGAGATTTGCCAGGCCCATGAGGGCGAACAGCCCTTCGACTGGGGCCACGCTCTCTGCCATCGCATCGAAGGCGACGACTCGAACGCCGACTACTGGTACCGCCGCGCCGGCAAGCGACGTGCGAACTCGATCGCCGAGGACTGGACGGCGATGAGGGCTGAGCTTTCGGCTTAGAACCCCGTCCGAGAATGGGGTTGGAAGGACCCGGAAGCGACCATCAAGTCTGCCAAGGCATTTCTCTACGCCGCATCCATCATGACGCTAGTCCGAAGAATTGCATGCCGCTTATGAATCTCACTTCGCCTCTGCCTCTCATGCGAGGATTGCAAACAAGTGCCTTGGGTGGACGGCCGGCCTAGCATCCAAGCGGCCTTTGGCGGTCTCGCTTTCTTTTTCGTCCATCTGGGCGCGTTAGGATGAGTCACGAACAAGCTTATCTATGTAGGTCTGGAGCGAGATCGATCCTCGAATTGGATCCGCGGGGTATTCGGGACCATCGGCGGTGAGAGCCGTCATCCTTGCATACGAGTGAGCCGCCGCGTCGGAGAAGCCCAGACTGCGATATGCGCCTTCCCAGTTTTCCCGCGGGATCACCTCGATGCGAACGGCCCGGCCGAGGGCGGCGGCGAAGGCTGCGGCGACATCAGTGGGAGAGTACCGTTTCGGCCCCTCAACGGGGTGTATGCCGATCTGTTCGATCGGCTCCTGCAGGAGCCGCGCCGCCACCCTTCCCAGATCCTCGGGCGCGACCATCGGGAGCGTGAGATCGGCAGGGAGCATGGTCGACAGCACCCCGTCCTTAGTGACAGGCCCCACCATCGTATCCCAGTTACTATAGTAGTAGGCTGCGCGGATGACACTGGCAGGTATCGGCTGGTTCCTCAGGCCCGCTTCCAGTTCGTAAAGGATGTTGAGATCGCCGCATTCCTCGCCCGGCTGTGCGCCCATGGTTGATTCCGCCACTACCTTCTCCAGCCCGGACCCTTCGATCGCGTCGAGTAGGCAGCGGACGGTCTCGCGTTCCTCCCGGTCCGTATCGCTCGAGATGTCAGCGTTCGGGTTTAGGAGGAAGGCCCGCTTCCCGTTGCGGAACACCTCACGCAGCGACGTCACGTCGTGGACGTCGGCGACGGCGACCTCCGCCCCCCGCAGTCGCCATGCGCCGGCCTTATCGGAGTTTCGCGTGACGACCGTGACAGCTTTGCCTTCTTCGAGCAACGTCTGTGCCACGGCGGAGCCGACGTGCCCCGTTCCGCCAACAACGATGTACATTTGCCATTTCTCCAGCAGTGATGTGGCGCATAACCCTTCGCCCCGTTCAAAGGTTCCCTTTTGGCATTTGGCGGCTTCCCCAGCGTCTTCTTTCGACGTCACCGAAAAAGCATATCGCTGGTAATCTTGATTTGACAGCCGCGCGTCGAGGACGACGCGCGGCCTTTCATCCGATTTCACCGATTGTCCTGCTCGGCCCTCACCAGCACCAGACCCCTTTCGGTGATGCGGTAAGGCCTACCGCCCTGAGACTTGATGGCTCGTTTCTGCTTGAGCTTACGGAAGGTGGTGAGGTCTAAACCCGAGAAGACCCAGCCCTCGCGGGTGACCAGCTGGAGTTTTTCGATCTTGCGGTTCTGATCGCGGGTGATGTCGATCCTGCCGCCCTGGGCGAGCAGGTGGAGAATGCGCTGTTCGGCGCGGGAAATATCCATTGTCTTTTGATGTCCGGAAAAGCGCTCGCAAACGAGCGCACAAAAACGTTGCCGGCGTCGCGTGACGTCGGGGTTCTCGTTTTTGTCTGGGCCGGCGCGGCTTTAAGAGCGGGGCCGGCCCCTCAGCAGGTCTCTACGGAAGAGAACATCAAAACTCCATCGATACGAAATCCGCACTAGGCGCGTTTTCCCGAGCCGTCAAGCGCCTGACCGAAACGCCCTAGATGTTGCACTGGTCAAAGCGCGGACTCAGTGGTCTACTAAGGCTGCAGCAGGGGAAGCTATGGCCCATATTCGCAATGCGCGTGAGGACGAGGTGGATATCCTGGCGGAAATCGGCTTCCGCTCCTGGGAGAAGGCCATGATTTCGATCGGCGAGATGACCGATATGCGCTCCAGCGCCCGCACTGCCTTCCAGAATTTCACGCGCTCCTCCTGGCTCACCATTACCGTCGTCGAACATGCCGGCAACCTTGCCGGCTGGGCGGCGCGCGAAAAGCTCGACGAGCTGATCTCCGACTTCTGGATCGATCCGGCCTTCCAGGGCCACGGCTTCGGCCGGGCGCTTCTCGTCGAGGTCGAGGCCGAGATCGTCCACCAGGGGTTCGAAGTCGCCCGCGTCGAGACCCACGCCCGCAATGCCGAGGCGGTCGGCTTCTTCGAGAAGCTGGGCTATTCCATCAACTGGCTCTCGACCATCTATTCGCCGAAGATCGACCGGGACGTGCAGTCGGTCGGCCTGTCGAAGCGCCTCGTCGCGGAAGTGCCGGATACTTACGGGCCAAGCTTCTAGATTGCCCGAGCGATCTTTGCGATTGCTGCCCGCGTTAGTTCCGGCGCAAGTAGCCACGATGCCGCACCGAGCGTGTGAAGAGCGATTATGATCATCAGCAGCGTGCGAAAAGGTTCCTTGCGTGTCTTGTGCCGCAGCATCTGCTGCGCGGTCACGGCGCCCAGGCTGCCGCCGATAAAGGCCACACCCAGCAGCGTACGCTCGCTGATCCGCCATGTGCCATCGATCGCCGCCTGCTTGTCCCACCAATAAACGCAGAATACGATGACGTTCAGGACTAGATATAAGAGAAATAGCGCGAGTGGGGTTGATAGCTCCATTTCGCAATTTCACCAGAACCTAGTTAAAATCGGCTGAACTACAGCACTCCACAGCGACCCCTGCGCGCAGCAAGCCTTGCACCGCAACGCCATTTGCTCTACCTCCAGAAAACGCAATAGAGACCATTTCACGAGCATCAGATGACCCTTGTCGACGTCCGCACGCCCGATCCGAAACGCTTCATTCCCGGTGCCACCGGCGACTGGGAAGTCATCATCGGTTTGGAGGTGCACGCCCAGGTCCTCTCCAATTCAAAGCTGTTTTCCGGCGCCTCGACCGAGTTCGGCAAGCCGGCGAATTCGAACGTCTCGCTCGTCGATGCCGCCATGCCGGGCATGCTGCCGGTCATCAACGAGGAATGCATCAAGCAGGCGGTGCGCACCGGCCTCGGCCTGAAGGCGCAGATCAACAAGCGTTCGCTGTTCGACCGCAAGAACTATTTCTATCCGGACCTGCCGCAGGGCTACCAGATTTCCCAGTACAAGGATCCGATCGTCGGCGAAGGCAAGATCGTCATCTCGCTCGGTCCCGACCGCCAGGGCCAGTTCGAGGATATCGAGATCGGCATCGAGCGACTGCATCTCGAACAGGATGCCGGCAAGTCGATGCACGACCAGCATCCGACCATGTCCTATGTCGACCTGAACCGCTCCGGCGTGGCGCTGATGGAGATCGTCTCCAAGCCCGACATGCGCTCGTCCGACGAAGCCAAGGCCTACATGACCAAGCTCCGCTCGATCGTGCGCTACCTCGGCACCTGCGACGGCAACATGGACGAAGGCTCCATGCGCGCCGACGTCAACGTCTCGGTACGCCGCCCGGGCACGGAATTCGGCACCCGCTGCGAGATCAAGAACGTCAACTCGATCCGTTTCATCGGCCAGGCGATCGAATACGAAGCGCGCCGCCAGATCGGCATTCTTGAAGACGGCGGCTCGATCGACCAGGAGACCCGCCTCTTCGACCCGAACAAGGGCGAGACGCGCTCGATGCGCTCCAAGGAAGACGCGCACGACTATCGCTATTTCCCGGACCCGGACTTGTTGCCGCTCGAATTCGACGATGCCTTCATCGCCGAGCTGGAACAGCACCTGCCGGAACTGCCGGACGACAAGAAGGCTCGTCTCGTGCGCGAGCTCGGCCTGTCGATCTACGACGCCTCGGTTCTGGTGTCCGAAAAGGCGATCGCCGATTATTTCGAGGCGGTTGCCGAAGGCCGCGACGGCAAGATCGCCGCCAACTGGGTCATCAACGACCTGCTGGGCGCCTTGAACAGAACCGGCAAAGACATTGAAGAGACTCCCGTTTCTCCGGCCCAGCTCGGCGCCATCATCGACCTCATCAAGGCCGAGACGATCTCCGGCAAGATCGCCAAGGACCTGTTCGAGATCGTGCTCGCCGAGGGCGGTGACCCGGCCGAAATCGTCGAGAGCCGCGGCATGAAGCAGGTGACCGATACCGGCGCAATCGAGGCCGCTGTCGACGAGATCATCGCCGCCAATCCGGACCAGGTCGCCAAGGTCAAGGCCAAGCCCACGCTCGCCGGCTGGTTCGTCGGCCAGGTCATGAAGTCGACCGGCGGCAAGGCCAATCCGCAGGCCGTCCAGGCGCTGGTCAAGGCGAAGCTCGGGATCGAAGAGGAGTAGGCCCGATGGTCTACTTCGTCCGCACCGCCGGAGAAGCTGACGTCGAGCAGATCCGCGCCCTGCTGGCGGCGACCTTTCACGATACCTACGATCCGTTCTACGGGGCCGACAAGGTGAGGAGAATGGTTGACGGCTGGCATTCTCCGGGCGCCGTAAAGGCGCGTATCCAGAAACGCGGCGGCGAATTTCTGGTCGCCGACAATGGCAAGGATATCGGCGGCATCGGTTATGCCGCCATGTATCCGAAAATGGTGAAGACGGCGATGCTGCACCAGCTTTACGTCAAGCCATCCTGCCAGAACGAGGGCATCGGCCGCGATATCTTCGCCGAGCTCGAAACCTGTTTTCCGGATGCCGAGATCATGCGGGTCGAGGTGGCGCTGCCGAACGTGCGCGCGATGTCCTTTTACGAGAGGCTCGGGTTTTCCGAGGTCGACAGGATGGAGGAGTGGGGTGCTCCCAATTCCGGCCTGCCAGCGATCATCATGGAGAAGCGGCTGGAGCTGCGCTGACCCATCTGAGAAGGACTTTTTGCATGGCCGACATCGTCATCCGCAGAGCGCGGCAAGTCGATCTCCCCGAACTCATCGCCCTGTTCGCGGCGGATGACGTCGGAGGCCATGGCGACACGACGGACGAGGCCGCCTTCGACGACTACCTGCGCGCCTTCAACGTCATCGATGCCTCGCAGAACGAGCAGCTTTTTGTCGCCGAGCTGGAAGGCGAGGTGGTCGGCACGTTCCAGATCCTCTTCAACCGCACGCTGACGGGAAGGGGATCGCTGTCGATGATCCTGGAAGCGGTGCAGACGCGCAGCGACATGCGCGGCAAGGGCATCGGCGCGCAGATGATCGGACACGCGATCGAGGAAGCCAGGCGCCGCGATTGCCGCCAGGTCGCACTCACCTCCAACATGGCTCGCACGGATGCGCATCGCTTCTATGAACGGCTCGGCTTCGTCAAAAGCCATTTCGGCTTCAAGATGAAGCTCAAATGACCGTGCGCGACATTTGGAACCACTGGACATCGAAGGCGTCAGGCGGCATAAGCGGATCAGCCAATTCGATCGTCATCCTGTTTGCCAAGCCGACGGAACATCCATGAAAAACCTCCTGCTGCAGATCTTCACCTGGTGGAACGGACAGACCATGGGCACCCGGTTCTTCACCTGGCGTTTCGGCAAGAAGGTCGGCGAAGACGAGTTGGGCAACGTCTATTACGAAGGACCGATGACTTCCTGGGGCAAGCCGAAGCGTTGGGTGATCTACAAGGATTACGCCGAAGCCTCCGCAATCGGGCCTGGCTGGCACGGCTGGATGCATTATCGCACCGACGTTGCTCCGTCGCAGGAAGAGTACAAGGCCCGCGAATGGGAAAAGGCGCACAAGCCGAACGGCACCGGCACGCCGCTTGCCTATCGCCCGCAGGGCTCGCTTGCTGCCACCGGCGAACGCCCCCGCGTCACCGGCGACTACGACGCCTGGACGCCCGGCAACTGACACCTGTTTTGGCCACAATCGCACTCTAGGTCTCGACGCCGACGGGATCGCCGGGACGGGAAGCATAATGGGATTGATGACGGTTTTTCCACGCAAGCAAATGATCGGCGCGTTGACCGCGCTGGCATCCGTGCTCGCGGCGGATTGTGTATCTGCGGCGCGGCTGAACAACCCGGTCGCCGTCTTTGCCGGCATCGACAAGATTACCGGCCGCATCACCACGTTCGACGTCTATGTCAATGAGACGGTTCAGTACGGCGCGCTGCAGGTGACGCCAAAGGTCTGTTATTCCCGCGACGAGACGGAAGCCCAGAAGATCGATGGTTTCGTGGAAGTCGACGAGATCACCCTCGACCGCAAGATCCGCCGGATATTCACCGGCTGGATGTTTGCCGACAGCCCCGGCCTCAATGCCGTCGAGCATCCGATCTACGACGTCTGGCTGACCGGCTGCAAACAGAAGTCCGACGTGCCGCCGCCGAAGGCGACCAACTGATTTTCCTTTAGAATTTCAGATGCGGGGAATCGACGGCGATTCTCAAGAGCTTGAGATAGTCGTCCTTGGGGATGTCGATTGCGCCGAACGTCTTCAGATGTTCGGTTGTGAACTGTGTGTCGAGCAGGGTAAAGCCGTTTTTCCGGAGCCGCTCGACAAGGTGCACGAGGCAGATCTTGGAGGCGTTCGTGCGCCTCGAAAACATGCTCTCGCCGAAGAAGGCCGAGCCGAGCGAAACGCCATAGAGACCCCCGACCAGTTCATCGCCCTCGAAGGCCTCGACGCTGTGCGCGTGGCCCATGCGGTGCAGTTCGTTGTAGAGCTTGCGGATTGTGGAGTTGATCCAGGTACTCGGCCGGTCGCCGGCCGACTCGGCGCAGAATGCGATCACCCGTTCGAAAGCCGTGTCGAAGCGGATGTCGAGCGGTGTCCTGCGAACCGCCTTGGCCAGGCTTTTGGAGAGATGGAAGGCATCGAGCGGCAGGATGCCGCGCATTTCCGGTTCGACCCAGAAGATTTCCGGGTCGTCGGCAGATTCGGCCATCGGAAAAAGTCCGATGGAATAGGCGCGCAACAGGATTTCCGGAGTTATCGCCGGGTAATATCTGCCGCGTCGCCCTGCCATCGATCTCCCTAATGCGTCTTGTCGCCGGCGAGATATTGCTCCAGCCAGTGTATGTCATAATCGCCGTTGGCGATATCCGGATTGTCGACCAGATCCTGGAAAAGCGGCAGCGTCGTCTTGATGCCGTCCACGACGAACTCGTCCAGCACACGCCGCAGACGCATCATGCATTCGACGCGGGTGCGTCCGTGCACGATCAGCTTGCCGATCAGGCTGTCGTAATAGGGCGGGATCTTGTAGCCGGCATAGGCGCCCGAATCGACGCGCACGCCGAGGCCGCCCGGTGCATGGAAATGCGTGATCGTGCCGGGCGACGGCACGAAGGTGCGCGGGTCCTCGGCATTGATGCGGCATTCGATGGCATGGCCGGAGAACACGATGTCTTCCTGACGCACGGACAGGCCGCCGCCGGAGGCGACGCGAATCTGTTCGTGCACGAGGTCGATGCCGGTGATCGCTTCGGTGATCGGGTGTTCGACCTGAAGACGGGTGTTCATTTCGATGAAATAGAACTCGCCGTTTTCGTAGAGGAACTCGATCGTCCCGGCGCCGCGGTATTTCAGCTTGCGCATCGCGTCGGCGCAGACTTCGCCGATCTTCATGCGCTGCTCGACATTGAGGGCAGGGGAGTTGGCTTCTTCCCAGACCTTCTGGTGGCGGCGCTGCAGCGAGCAGTCGCGTTCACCGAGATGGATGGCATTGCCTTCGCCGTCGCCGACAACCTGAATTTCGATATGGCGCGGTTTCCCGAGATATTTTTCCATGTAGACGGCATCGTTGCCGAAAGCGGCGAGCGCTTCGGAACGGGCAGTCGACACGGCTTCGTCGAGGTCGGCTTCGGTCTTGGCGACCTTCATGCCGCGTCCGCCGCCGCCAGCCGTCGCCTTGATCAGCACCGGAAAACCGATCTGGCGGGCGATTTCCATGGCGTTCTCGGGCTTCACTTCGCCGTCCGAACCGGGAACCACGGGGATGCCGAGTTCCTGCGCGGTCTGCTTGGCGGTGATCTTGTCGCCCATGATGCGGATATGATCGGCGGTCGGGCCGATGAAGGTGATGCCGTGCGCGTCGAGGATATCCGCGAACTTGGCGTTTTCCGACAGAAAGCCGTAGCCCGGATGCACGGCGTCGGCGCCGGTGATTTCGCAGGCGGCGACGATCTGGTGGATGTTCAGATAGCTGTCGCGCGACGGCGGCGGGCCGATGCAGACGCTTTCGTCGGCAAGCCGGACGTGCATGGCGTCGGCGTCCGCAGTGGAATGGACCGCGACGGTCGCGATGCCGAGTTCCTTGCAGGCGCGAAGCACGCGAAGCGCGATTTCACCGCGGTTGGCTATGAGGATCTTGGAAATCATGGATGCGCCTTACTCGATGACGACGAGCGGCTGGCCGTACTCGACGGGCTGAGAGTCGTTGACCAGGATTTCCGTGACCTTGCCGGAGCGCGGCGACGGGATCTGGTTCATCGTCTTCATGGCCTCGATGATCAGCAGCGTCTGGCCTTCCTTGACGGTGGCGCCGACTTCAACGAAGGCGCGCGAACCCGGGGCTGGGGAGAGGTAGATGGTGCCGACCATCGGCGCAGTGACCGCGTTCTTGTTGTCCTGGATTGCGGGCGCTGCTGCGGCTACGGGCGCTGCAGCCGGGGCATAGGCGGGCGCTGCGACCGGAGCCTGGACATATTGAGTCGTACCGACGCGCGATACACGAATACGCACATCGTCCTGTTCGACTTCGATCTCGGTGAGGTCGGTATCGTTGAGAATGTTCGCGAGGTCGCGGATCAGTCCCTTGTCGATACCGTTCTTCTTGTCAGACATGGCAAACCCTATTGTTCTGTTTATCTTGTCAGGCGGTAATGGATTTCAAGGCGTGCAGCGCCAGAATGTAGCTCGCGGTGCCAAAACCGCAGATCACGCCCTTTACCGCCGGTGCGATCATCGAATGATGGCGGAATTCCTCCCGCGCGTGGACATTCGAGATATGAAGCTCGATCACCGGCACGGAGATCGCCTTGATGGCGTCGTGCAAGGCGATCGAGGTATGGGTATAGGCGCCCGCGTTGATGGCGACGCCGACGGCCTTTTCATTGGCCTCGTGCATCCAGTCGATCAGCACGCCTTCATGATTGCTCTGGCGAAAATCGACATCGAAGCCGAGTTCCCTGCCGGCGGCGATACAGTCCTTCTCGACGTCCTTCAGCGTGGCCGCACCGTAGATGCCCGGCTCGCGCTTGCCCAGCATATTGAGATTGGGGCCATTGAGGACGAAGATCGTCTTGCTCATCACTGATCTATTGTTCCATGCAGAAATTCAGGGGCCACCTATAGACCGCCGACGCGGCAAGGGAAAGCCCCCGCCGCGCCGAAAGCCCGCGAGTCCACTGCGATGGAACATCTGTCGCTCGGGAGGTTGCCCTGTCAGCAGGTCGCCTTGCCGCAGGCACGCACGTTGGCGACCTTCTGTTCGATGGTTTCGAGGCCGACGGCGCCGAAGACGGCTTCGTCGCCGACCACATAGGTCGGCGTGCCGGTTATGCCGATCGCGTTGGCGAGCCGGTAGGCGTCGCGCACCAGGTCGTCGTTCGGCTGGTCGGCCATGGACTTGCGGATCGCCGCCTCCTTGACGCCGAGGGCGCTTGCGACCGCAATGGCAGTCGCTTCCGAAGCGTGCGGCTTGCCGCTGAGCAGCTCGCGATGGAATTCCGCATATTTTTCCGGCGCGACCAGGCGCACGGCGTTGGCCACCCGGTGGGCGGCGACCGAGTCCGGCCCGAGGATCGGGAATTCCTTGAGGATGAAGCGGACGTTCTTATCCTTGGAAAGGATGTCGTCCATGTCAGAGAGCGCCCGCTTGCAGTAGCCGCAATTGTAATCGAAGAATTCGACGACCGTGACGTCGCCCTTCGGATTGCCAAGCGTAATGTCGGTCGGCGAGGAGAAGATCGCCTGCCTGTTGTCCGCGATCCCCTTGGTCGACTGCTCGACGCGCTGGGTCTGCTGCTTCGCCTCCAGCGCGTTCTGGACTTCGACCAGCACTTCCGGGTTCTGCAGCAGGTATTCACGGATGAACTGGCCCATTTCCTTCTTCTGCTGGTCGTCCAGGGCGAAAGCCGGGGCGGTCGCGGAAAGTGCCAGCGCCAGCATCGAGCCGGCGGCCAGTGTCTTGAAAACGGGCGTCTTGAACAGGCGGGTCATCCATATCCTCTTGGTCGGCACACGAATCCCGCGCACCATTGTTGCGGTTTGTGCCCAAAGTAAGCCAGTCGGGCTTTCCAAAAAACCTCAAAATCATGTCCAGGCGGTTTCCGCCAGTTCACAACTGCGTATGACGCCTGGCCGGACGGCGGACCCGATGCTGGAATGGAGTCTGATTTCAACAGGCTAGCCACGTTTTCGGAATCGCTTCGGCAGGCGGTTGATCCAGTTTCTGAGGCTCAGGGCAGGGCAGAAATAAAAACGGCCGCGTCTTGCGCGGCCGTTTCGTCGGTTCTCGTCAGGCTCAGAAGAAGCCGCGGCGCTGCCACCAGCCGGCTTTCTTCGGCTTCGACGGGTCGGCTTCGGTCTCGGGCGCTGCCACGGGATCGGAGCTCTTCACCACCGCCTCGACGGAGGAGGAGATGTTCGATGCGCGGTTGGCCCGTGCCGGCTTTGCTTCACCGCTATCGGCCTGCTCGGCCTCTGCGACGGGAGCTTCTTCGGCAGGCGTGGCTTCAACCGTAGCGGCTTCGGGAGCCTGCGGCTCCTGGCCGAGCGCGGCTTCGACCTGCTCGACGACGGTTTCCACCGGAGCCGGAACAACCGCAGCCGCTTCTTCCGCAGCCGGTGCGTCGGTCGCAGTCGCCGCCTTGCCACGACGCGAACGGCGCGGCTTGGCTTCCGGCTTGCCGCTAGGTGCTGCTTCCGCCTCGGCGGGAGCCGGGACAGCCTCGACGGCGGCCTCTTCGGAGGCTTCCGCTACGGTTGCTGCCGGCACTGCCGCGACGTCTTCGCTGGATGCATCTTCGTCGGCCGCTTCGCCGTCCTCCGAAGCGCTCAGTTCCTGTCCGTCCTCACCATTGCGATTGCGACGACCACCGCGCTTGCCGCGGCGGCGGCGCTTGCGGCGGTTTTCTTCCGAGTCCGAATCGGCTGCAACCGTTGCGTCGGATGCTTCGCCGGCTTCGGAAACGTCGTCCTCGCCTTCGTCGCCGTCCTCGTCGCCATCGGCCATGTCGTCGTTGCCGCCCTGGGCAGTCTGGGCGTCTCCGCCCTTTTCTCCACGGTTGCGACGACGCCGGCGGCGCTTGCGCTTGCGGCCGTTCTGGTCGTCGCCCTGCTGCTGGGCGCGCTCGGCACTGGCTGCTGCCGGCTGCGCCGCCGCTGCGACGGTCTCTTCTTCTTCCTCCTCGTCGGCCTCGATGACGAAGTCGTCATCGTCCTCTTCGACGGGGATGGCCGCGAACTGCATCAGGCTTTCGATCTTGACCGGGTTCTCGACCGGCTCGCCACGATCGATCGCGAAGTGGCTGGAGCCGATGCTGACATCCGATTCGATGAAGATCGAGACGCCGAAGCGGTTCTCGTAATCGACGATGCTGGTGCGCTTGTGGTTCAGGAGATAGAGCGCGATCTCCGGCGTGGTGCGCACGGTGATGTCATGCGTGGTGTTCTTGAGCAGATATTCCTCGACGCCGCGCAGCACGTGCAGGGCGACCGACGACTGCGAGCGCACATGACCGGTGCCACCGCAATGGGTGCAGATCTGCGTCGTTGATTCGAGAACCGAGGCGCGGATGCGCTGGCGCGACATTTCGAGCAGGCCGAAATGCGAGATGCGACCGACCTGGATGCGGGCGCGGTCGTTCTTCAGGCAATCCTTCAGCTTCTTCTCGACGGCGCGGTTGTTGCGCTTCTCTTCCATGTCGATGAAGTCGATGACGATCAGGCCGGCAAGGTCGCGCAGACGAAGCTGGCGGGCGACTTCCTCGGCAGCTTCCAGGTTGGTCTGGAGCGCCGTTTCCTCGATCGAATGTTCGCGGGTCGAGCGGCCGGAGTTGACGTCGATGGCGACCAGCGCTTCCGTCTGGTTCATGATCAGGTAGCCGCCGGACTTCAGCGTCACCTGCGGCTGCAGCATGCGATCGAGCTGCGCTTCGATGCCGGAACGGGCGAAGATCGGATGCAGGTCGCGGTAGGGCTGGACCACCTTGGCATGGCTCGGCATCAGCATCTTCATGAAGTCTTTCGCTTCACGATAGCCTTCTTCGCCGGAGACGATGATCTCGGAAATGTCCTTGTTATAGAGGTCGCGGATCGAACGCTTGATCAGCGAGCCTTCCTCGTAGACGAGGGTAGGGGCGGTCGAGCTCAGTGTCAGCGTGCGGACGTTTTCCCAAAGGCGCATCAGGTATTCGAAGTCGCGCTTGACTTCGACGCGGGTGCGGTTCGCACCGGCGGTGCGCAGGATCACGCCCATGCCCTGCGGCACGTCGAGTTCGCGGGCGATTTCCTTCAGGCGCTTGCGGTCCTGCGGCTGGGTGATCTTCCGGGAAATGCCGCCACCACGCGCCGTGTTGGGCATCAGCACCGAATAACGGCCGGCGAGCGAAAGATAGGTGGTGAGAGCCGCACCCTTGTTGCCGCGCTCTTCCTTGGCGACCTGCACGAGCAGGATCTGGCGGCGCTTGATGACTTCCTGGATACGGTACTGCTTGCGCGGCTTGCGCACGACGCGGTCCGGAACTTCTTCCATGGCGTCTTCGGCGCCGACCGATTCGATCACTTCCTTCTCGCCGTGGTCGTCATCGTCGTCGTCATCGAAATCGTCGTTGCGGCCGCCGCGGCGGGCGTCGACGTCTTCCGAAATCGAATCGGTCTCGACCATCGCGGCCATTTCGCCGGGCGTCGAACCGTCGTCGTCATTGTTCTCGGAGGAAGGAGCGCCTTCGCCTTCGGATGCGCCGGCTTCGAGAGCGGCTGCTTCTTCCGCCGGCTTCTTGCGGGCGCGGCTGCGGCGCGGCTTGGCCTTCGGCTTTTCTGCCTCTTCGGCGGCGACAGCCTCGACCGGGCTTGCCTCGGCTGCTTCCGCGCCGGCTTCGCTTGCTGGCTCGGCGGCGGGGGCAGGGGTGGAAATGCCGATATCCGGCTGTTCCTGGTGGGCTGGATCGACCACCGGATCAGCGGCTTCCGCCTCGGCGATCTTGCGCTGATCCTCGGCTTCCTGCTGCATCAGCGCCTGACGGTCGGCAAGCGGAATCTGATAATAGTCGGGATGGATTTCGGCGAAGGCGAGGAAGCCGTGACGGTTCCCGCCGTAGTCGACGAAAGCGGCCTGCAGTGAGGGTTCGACCCTCGTCACCTTCGCCAGATAGATATTGCCGCGTATCTGTTTCTTATGCTGCGATTCGAAATCGAACTCCTCGATCCGGTTACCGCGAACGACGACTACGCGCGTCTCCTCTTCGTGAGACGCGTCGATAAGCATTTTGTCTGCCATTGAAATTCTGCTCCTCGGCGCCGCCGGGAGAATGCAGAAAAGCCTGCCACGAGGACAGGCCCGTCATGCAATGCGGTCGTTGCGCCGGATAAAGATGTTCCCGTCGGGCGCGGTTGTGACGGCAACCGGAAAGATGACGGGGAGCGTTGCTCCCTCGGTCTCTCCAGGTTCTGAAAATTGTGCCGCGACATCAAAAACCAAACGAGAATGACGATACCATAGGCCCGCATGGGCCCGATGAATGTGCTCCGCATGAGCGGTGGGTGGCACGCCACCCGGTATTATTCCGGCCACCGCCGGTTGGATCGTGTATCAGGAAAAAGTGTAGCGACGGCGGATGACTGTCGGTCTTCGGCGCCAGGTCCTGAAAAGGCTGGCCAGCCTATCGGCAGACTATCCCGTCAACACTTTAACCCTCACGGGCGTTGTATGGTTTATCTGTCACAATAGCAAGGGAAAAGCCAAGTTTGCCATATTCTCGATGGAATTAGACCCCTTATGGATGGCAGGGAACGGGCGGTTGATTCGCATCTTTTGACATGCAAATGCCTTCTAGAACGGGCACTTTGATGCGGGTTGCCCGACAGGCGGCGGGGCTTTGAATGCGAGTGGCGTTTTGAGGGCGGATCTAAAGGCAAGCGCAGCGACGGCCTGCGGCGGAAGCCTGCAGGGTTTTTTTGCGCGAATCGCTTGCGCGGTTCTTCTTTTGGCAGCCTCCGCCGCGACCCTTCCCTTGAGTTCCGCCCGCGCTACGCCGCAGCCGCCGCTTCTCGCCTTCAGCGCGCGGGTTGCCGGCGACGAGGCGCGCACCAGGATCGTCATCGAATTCGAGAAAAAGCCGGAATTCTCCGTCCACTACGTCGCCGCGCCGGAGCGGGTGATCGTCGACCTGCCGGCGACCGCCTTCGGGTTCCCCGCCGAGGATCTGGCCGCGCGTGGTCTCTTCAAGGACATCCGCTACGGCGCGATGGGTGAGTCGAGCGCCCGCATCGTGCTGACCGCCAAGAGGCCGGTGAAACTGTCGATCGCCGAGGTCCAGTCGAACGACAACGGCAGCTATAGGCTGGTCCTGGATGCGGAAATGGCCTCCAGGGAGGTATTTGCCGATCTGGTGAAGACCCAGAACTGGGCGACCCCGACGGCGGCGGTTCCGGACGCGCTGGCGATGGCCGAGAAGGACAATGTCTTTACGGTTGCTGTCGATGCCGGGCACGGGGGGATCGATGCCGGCGCGACGGGGGCGGGCACCAAGACGCCCGAAAAGACCATCACGCTTGCGTTCGCCAAGACGCTTGCCGAACGATTGAATAAGGTCGAGGGTATCAAGGCCGTCCTGACCCGCGACGACGACACGTTTCTTTCGCTCTCCGAGCGCGTGACGCTCGCCCGCCAGGGCCACGCCGATCTCTTCGTGTCCCTGCATGCCGATACGCTCGGCCAGAAGGACATTCGCGGCGCGACCGTCTATACCCTGTCTGACAAGGCCTCCGACCGCATGGCCGAAAACCTCGCCGCCCGCGAAAACCTGTCCGACGAGCTTGCGGGCTATACGCTCCAGAGTGGCCCGCCGGAGGTCGCCGATATCCTGCTCGACCTGACCCGGCGCGAGACCCAGGCGTTTTCGACCGCGCTCGCCACCAATGTCGTCCAGTCCTTCGAAGGGCAGATCGGGCTCATCAATAATCCCCACCGTTATGCGGGCTTCCAGGTTCTGCGCGCGCCGGACATTCCCTCCGTGCTCCTCGAACTCGGCTTCCTGTCCAATGTCGAAGATGAAAAGCTGCTGCTGGATGAGTCGTGGCGGTCGAAGGTGATCGATCGCATGGTCGACGCCATCAAGCGCTATCGTGCCCGTGCGATGGCGAATGGCGGCTGATTGCCTGTGCTCCGCGTGGCGCCGGTGCCACAGGCATCGGGGAATATCGCGCGGGGGAGGGCGGACGCCGGAAATCGCATCTAAGAGCCCTATTTTACTCACATTCAGGCGGTTATTCGATAATCTCTCAGATGCAACGGATGGCGGAGGATCGATCCGCTTTCGCCTTGCGCTGGTGCAATCACCGTGCAAAACGCCTCTAACCATGCGATGGTGTGTTTCACGCGCCGAATGAAAGCTGAACGGTAGCTCCGATATGGTAAGATTGATTGGTTATCTCTTTGGTTTGGCCTGCGTCCTGTTTCTGGTCGTGGCTGCCGGCGTGGGTATCTACCTCACCGGGATGACCAAGGACCTGCCGAACTACGAGGTGCTTGCCTCCTACGAGCCGCCGGTCGCCACCCGTGTGCATGCAGGCAACGGCGCTCTGATGGCGGAATACGCCCGCGAACGGCGTCTCTTCCTGCCCATTCAGGCGGTGCCGGACCGGGTCAAGGCGGCCTTCCTGTCCGCCGAGGACAAGAATTTCTACAGCCATCCCGGCATCGACATCACGGGTCTTGGGCGCGCCGTCCTCTCGAACCTCCAGAACCTGGGTTCCGGCCGTCGCCCCGAAGGTGCCTCGACGATCACTCAGCAGGTGGCGAAGAACTTCCTCCTCTCTGCCGACCAGACGATCGACCGCAAGGTCAAGGAAGCGATCCTCTCCTTCCGCATCGAGCAGACCTATTCGAAGGACAAGATCCTCGAACTCTATCTGAACGAGATTTTCTTCGGCCAGAACTCCTACGGCATCGCCGGCGCGGCACTCACCTATTTCGACAAATCGGTGACCGAGCTGACGACGGCCGAGGCCGCCTATCTTGCAGCCCTTCCGAAGGGTCCGGCCAACTACCATCCCTTCCGCCGCGAAAAGGCAGCGCTCGAGCGCCGCAACTGGGTCGTCGACCGCATGGCCGAGAACGGCTACATCACCCAGGCCGATGCCGAGGAGGCCAAAAAGCAGCCGCTGGGCGTCAAGCAGCGCCGGACCGGCGCCCATGTTTTCGCATCGGATTATTTCTCGGAAGAAGTGCGACGCCAGATCATCGAGCGTTACGGCGACAAGTCGCTCTATGAAGGGGGGCTTTCGGTCCGCACCTCGCTCGATCCCGACCTTCAGGTCATCGCCCGCGCCGCCCTGCAAAACGGTCTGGTGGAATATGACGAGCGCCGCGGTTTCCACGGGCCGGTCGCTCAGATCGCCGTGACTGGTGCCCCTGGAAGCTGGGATTGGGGGCCGGAACTTGCCAAGCAGAAGTCGCTCTCGGACGTGCCGGAATGGAAGCTCGCCGTCGTCACCGAGGTCTCGGCAAAGTCTGCCACGATCGGCCTCCAGCCCTCGGCGGATGCGGCCGGCAAGGTCGACGCGGCTCGCGAGATGGGTACGATCAACGGCGACGACATGAAATGGGCCTATCGGGACTCGACCAATACCCGCAAGCCGGCGAAATCGCCGGACGGCGTGCTGAAGCCGGGCGACGTCGTTTACGTGGAGCCAATCAATCCGCAGGCCAAGACCTACAGGCTGCGCCAGCCGCCGAAGGTCCAGGGCGGTTTGGTCGCCATGGACCCGAATACGGGCCGCGTTCTCGCGATGGCCGGCGGCTTCTCCTATTCGCAATCGGAATTCAACCGCGCCACCCAGGCAATGCGCCAGCCGGGTTCGTCGTTCAAGCCCTTCGTCTATTCGGCAGCGCTCGACAACGGCTATACGCCGGCCTCGGTCATCCTGGACGCGCCGATCGAGATCGTCTCCGGTGGTCAGGTCTGGCGGCCGGAAAACTACGGCGGCGATTCAGGCGGCCCGTCGACGCTGCGCATCGGCATCGAAAAGTCTCGTAACCAGATGACCGTGCGCCTGGCGCAGGACATGGGCATGGAGCTGGTCGCCGAATATGCCGAGCGTTTCGGCATCTACGACAAGATGCTGCCGGTGCTGGCCATGTCGCTCGGTTCCGGCGAAACGACGGTCATGCGCATGGTTTCGGCCTATGCGGTCATCGCCAATGGCGGCAAGCAGATCAAGCCGACCGTCATCGACCGCATCCAGGACCGTTACGGCAAGACCATCTTCCGTCACGAGGAGCGCGCCTGCGACGGCTGCAACTTCAATGACTGGGCCAACCAGGAGGAACCGAGCATCGTCGACAACCGCGAGCAGGTTCTCGACCCGATGACCGCCTACCAGATCACTTCGATGATGCAGGGCGTGGTCCAGCGCGGTACGGCAGCCGGCAAGATCCCGGTCAAGGACCGCGACGTCGCCGGCAAGACTGGCACCACCAATGACGAAAAGGACGCCTGGTTCGTCGGCTTCACGCCGAACTTGGTCGCCGGTCTTTATGTCGGCTTCGACACGCCGGCACCGCTCGGCCGTGCCGGCACCGGCAGCGGCCTTGCCGCGCCTATTTTCGGCGAGTTCCTCGCCCAGGCCGCCAAGCTGACGCCTGCCGAAAAGTTCCACGTGCCGGACGGCATGCAGCTCGTCGCCGTCAACCGCAAGACCGGCATGGCGGCCATGGAAGGCCAGCCCGACACGATCGTCGAGGCCTTCAAGCCCGGCACCGGCCCGGCCGACGTCTTCCAGGTCATCGGCGACGGCGAATACATGACCCAGGACCAGATCTTCACCAACTCGCCCCAGGCGCAGCAGGCTGTCACCTCCGGCATGCCGGGTCTGTTCTGATCGCTATCCGAAGCGGCAGCCTCGTCGGCAGGCCCGGGCTTTACATCCGGGCTTGCTGCAACTATGTCCACGGCACCTAAAACCCCAACACAAAGAGCGAAGAACAAGCGCCATGCGTGCGGAAATCATCAATGTAGTCGACGAAATCAAGCAGGCCATAAGCCTGCTGAGGAGGCATCTTTGACTGGGATCAGGCGGTAAGACGACTGGACTGGTTGAACAACAAGTCAGAGGATCCGAACCTCTGGAACGATGCTGCGGAAGCGCAGAAGCTGATGCGCGAGCGCCAGCAGCTCGACGACGGCATCAATGGCGTCAAGGCCATGGAGCAACAGCTCAACGACAATATCGAACTCATCGAACTCGGTGAGGAAGAGGGCGACGAAGCGATCGTCAAGGAAGCCGAAGAGGCGCTGAAGGCGCTGATGGCGGAATCCGGCCGGCGCCAGGTCGAGGCCATGCTGTCGGGCGAAGCGGATGGCAACGACACCTATGTCGAAGTCCATTCCGGCGCCGGCGGCACGGAAAGCCAGGACTGGGCGAACATGCTTCTGCGCATGTACACCCGCTGGGCCGAGCGTCAGCGTTTCAAGGTCGAGCTTCTGGAAGTGCATGACGGCGAAGAAGCCGGTATCAAGTCGGCGACCATCCTCGTCAAGGGCCACAATGCCTATGGCTGGCTGAAGACCGAATCGGGCGTCCACCGCCTGGTCCGCATTTCGCCCTATGACAGCAACGCCCGCCGCCACACCTCGTTCTCGTCCATCTGGGTCTATCCGGTCATCGACGACTCGATCAACATCGAGATCAACGAAAGCGACTGCCGCATCGACACCTATCGTTCGTCGGGTGCCGGCGGCCAGCACGTCAACACGACCGACTCGGCGGTGCGCATCACGCACATGCCGTCGGGCATCGTGGTGCAGTGCCAGCAGGAGCGTTCGCAGCACAAGAACAAGGCCAAGGCCTGGGACATGCTGCGTGCGCGGCTCTACGAAGCGGAGTTGAAGAAGCGCGAAGACGCGGCGAACGCCGAGGCGGCTTCCAAGTCCGAGATCGGCTGGGGCCACCAGATCCGCTCCTACGTGCTGCAGCCCTACCAGATGGTCAAGGACCTGCGCACAGGCGTGACCAGCACTGCGCCGGACGACGTGCTGGACGGAGATATCAATCCGTTCATGGAAGCTGCCCTGGCGCATCGCATCAGCGGCAAGCCGGATGTGGATGTCGCTGACGTCGATTGACGATCCGCGGAAGAATCACAAACGAAAGCGGCCGGGCTTGGAAAAGTCCGGCCGCTTTTTTGTTGGGTGGATAGCTGGTTATTCCGCCGCGGCCGCCATGGCGCCTTGGCGGCTGCGCAGCACCACGAGCGACAGCAGGAAGACCACGACCGAGCATAACGCGATGACCGTCACCATCGGCAGCGAAGTGCCGTCGACGAACAGGCCGCCGAGGCCGATCACGACCGCCGAGGTCACGAACTGGATCGTGCCCATCATCGCCGACGCCGTGCCGGCGATCCGGCCGTGATGTTCGAGCGCCAGCACCGCCGCCGTCGGAATGATCATGCCGAGGAAGCCGTAGCCGCCGAACAGGAAGGCCGCCATCACATCGAGACGGTCGATGCCGAGCGACGTGACGAGCGCCAGAAGGACCATCATCGTGGAATACCCGAACACCGCGCCGCGGATCACTTTCCGCAGCCCGATCTTGCGGGAGAGCCAGCCGTTCAGCTGCGACATGCCGATAAAGGCAACCGCATTGCACGAGAAGACGAAGCTGTAGAACGTCGGCGACAGGCCGTAATGCTCGATCAGCACGAAGGACGAATTCGCCACGTAGATCATGTAGCTCGACATGCCGAAGGAGGCGATCAGCACCAGCCCGAGATAGTAGGGATCCCGCAGCAGCGTGCCATAGGACCTGAGCGCGCTGGCGAGACTGCTTTCACTGCGTGCGGCCGGCAGACGGGTTTCCTCGAGGAAGAAGACCGCAACGACGGCGCCGACCGCACCGGCGCCGACCATGACCCAGAAGATCAGCCGCCAGTCGCCGAACACGGTAACGATGCTGCCGGCAAGCGGAGCGAGGATCGGCGAGACGCTGAACACCAGCATCAGCCGCGACATCAGCTGGGCTGCGGCCGGACCGGTATGCAGGTCGCGGACGATGGCGCGGGAGATGACGACGCCGGCGCAGGCGCCCATGCCCTGCAGGAACCGGAAGGCGATCAGCCACTCGATCGACGGCGACAGGGCGCAGCCGACCGCCCCGATGGCATAAAGTGCGAGACCGACATAGAGCGGCTTCTTGCGGCCGAACATGTCGGAGACCGGGCCGTAGACGATCTGCGAAACCGCCATGGCGACGAAGAAGGAGATCAGGCTCGCCTGCACCTCATGGCTGTCAGCATTGAGGTTGACGCTGATGGTCGGCAATGCCGGGAGATACATGTCGAGGGCGAAAAGCCCGATAGCGGAGAGCAGCCCGAGCGACAGGGCATGCGAAGGAGCTCTGCTTTGCATTTGGAAAAAACCTTTCCCGTCACCACATCTGCCGTGGTAACGGCAGGGCGAAGACGATTATGGGAGATGAATATGAGAGCCGGCCGCGTTTGGGAGGATAGGCCTAAACAATCATGTAAATTATTTTGGACACAATTGCCCAATTCGTCAAGCCCCGCTATAGTGATGTCATGAAAAATTCGTCTGCCGAACTTCCGCGCGATTACGACACTTGGCCGCCGGCGCAGAACAAGCGCCAGGCGATCCTCAACGCTGCAGCCGATGTTTTTGCCCAGGAAGGCTTTGGCGGCGCCAGCATCGATGCGATCGCTGCAAGGGCAGGGGTATCGCGCCAGACGATCTACAATCAGCTGGGCGACAAGGATAATCTTTTCAAGGTCGTGGTCGCCGAAATCACCGACCGCTCCAGCGCCGGTTTCTTTCGCGTGCTCGATACGTTTCCCGTAGCGCCGCAGGATATCGACACCGAACTGACGCAGTTTTCGGCCCAGCTCCTGCGCAAGGCAATCTGCGACCCGAACGGCCGCTGGCTGCGCAAGGTGGTCGAAACCGAAGGCGCCCGCTTCCCCGAGCTTTTCGAAACCTGGAAGGAATACGGGCCCGGCAAGAAATATCCGGCGATTGCGGCCCGCCTGGCGCAACTCGCTCACGGCGGTCATCTCGAGATCGACGATCCGGCGCTTGCCGCCCGCCAGTATATGGCGCTTCTGGCGGCCGACCTTCGCTACGATCAGCAGATGGGCCGCCAGACGCCGGAATCGGAAATCGACCAGATGGCGGCGAACGCCACCCGCACTTTTCTGCGTGCCTTTAGACCGAAGCGCTGAGCCTCACGCGAGGACAACAGGTTTCATTTGCGTGAGCTGACGCTGAGTCAGTTGTTGAACTGCTCGGCGAGAATCCGGTCGGACCAGGAATGGTTGGGATCGGAGAGGATGCGGGCGGTGATTTCGGTCGATTGCGCCACCCGCACCTTCAGCACCGACTTCACCTCGGTATTGTCGGCAACCGCATTGACCGGCCGCTTCTCGGGTTCGAGGATGTGGATATCGACGCAGACGTGGTTCGGCAAAAGCGCGCCGCGCCACCGCCGCGGGCGAAATGCCGAGACCGGCGTCATGGCGAGCAACGGCGCCTCCAGCGGCAGGATCGGCCCATGCGCCGAGAGATTGTAGGCGGTCGAACCGGCGGGCGTGGCGATCATCAGCCCGTCGCAGATCAGTTCCTCCAGCCGCACATGGCCGTCGATCTCCACCCTGAGCTTGGCCGCCTGATAGGATTGCCGGAAGAGATAGACCTCGTTGATGGCAAGGGCCACCGACGTCGAGCCATCCTCGTTGACCGTCGTCATCTTGAGCGGATGAAATTCGTTCTCGATCGATTCGGCCACCCGCTCGTGGAGTTTCTGTGCGCGATAATCGTTCATCAGGAAGCCGACCGAACCGCAGTTCATGCCATAGACGCTTTTGCCCGTATTGATCGTGTCGTGCAGCGTCTGCAGCATGAAGCCGTCGCCGCCGAGCGCGACGATCACGTCGGCTTCCGCGGTGGGCACGTTGCCGTAGAGCCTCACGAGTTCCTCCAGCGCGGATTGTGCTTCCGGGGCCGTCGAGGCGATGATGGAGAGCTTGTTCGTCTGGGACGACATGAACGGGCCTTTAAGGGTGCCGCCGCCCGAGGGGCCGCGCAAGGGACGCTGAAACCATTTGAGCTAACACGAGCCTATGACAGGACCATGCCGCCCGGACGGCATTAAGTACAGGAAAAACAGGCTTTTGGACAAGCGCCTTGCGCCATCGCCGGTGAGTGAAGCAACCCAGCTCGAATGCACGCCATCTCATGTTGCGGCGATTTTCTCTTTACAGGAAGGGAAAATCTGGTAACTCCCCACTCGAAAGTGCCCTTGTAGCTCAGTTGGTAGAGCACCTGATTTGTAATCAGGGGGTCCCGGGTTCGAACCCTGGCGGGGGCACCACTTTTTTCTCTATCCGTTTCAATATGTTAGTGCGGGCTTTTAGTTCGGATACGGCGGCAATGTTGCATTTCGTGTTGCAAGCGGCTCCCCTTCATTTCCAGTGAGTTCCCCATAGCCCCGGCAAATCCATGCGACATGGGATGCAACATGAACCAAAAAAGATGCTACCGCCAGACGCCACAATGCGAACGATAATGGCAGACCTGAAAGCTCCGGCCGAATTCGTCCGGGCGGTGTTCGCGAACATGGCCGGCTATCGGCAGGACTGCCAAGTTCGACTTGCGTTGGATACTCGCGCGAGTTCTCCGGATTATCAGATAGAGTTTTTCATCTACGACGACGTTGACGGCGAAGAAGTGGCTTTCCCTCAGACTGCAGCGGTCTTCAATGGCAGAAACCATCGAGAGGTAACTTATGATGGGACGGAACTAGCAAGGCCGTGGTCCACGAGAGCCATGACCCATTCTGAAGTTCGACAGCTTCATGGTGAGCTACGCGGCATATTTCCTGTGCCTTGACACGAGCGCGCGCCGTGGCAAGTTGCCCTTGTCGCTGTGACTTGACGCCCGCGTATAGCCTGTCAGTTTGTGCGGATTGATGGGGGTAAAGATGAAAGCCACAATGATCCTCGAAGACGGGACTGAGTTCGCCGTTAGTCTGTCCAGGTCATCATCCAATGGAGGTTTCGCGGAGGTCGACGGCGATCCGAACTATCTTTCGGCCGCCATCGCAAGCGAAGGGGTTAAGCTTCGCAGAGAAGACGGTGAGCTCAAGAACGTGACAGTCGATGTGCTCGGCGGCCGCTTTAGAGTTCGGACCATCTCCTAAGCCGCCCGCCTGAACCATCCGTCGAACACCTCGGCGGTCAGGTAGATGACGTTGGAGGGCCTGTCCTTGACGGGTTGCCCCTTCCTTCGAGTTCGGAACTCATCGGATTTATGTTTGGACGAACAGAAGCGAGCGTGCTTGTTCTTTGATCCGAACACCCTCTGGCACCAGACGCACGTGCAGAGAAATCTCTTCCTGGCATCCGGCATCAATTTTTCCTCATCGAGATCGCCGTGGCGTCTGCGGCGGGCCTGGCTGATGCCTGCGTCAGCGGCGACTTTTTGCCCCGCCATCGTCCGCAAGCCTGAGATGTCTGCACAGAACCTCGGAAACCTTATGCGGTCGGCGGGGTTAGACGGCCGTAGGGCATGTTTGGAAAGTCCCACGAGAGGAAACCCAATGTTTGTAAAGATACTCACCGTTGGCGCACTGTCGCTCGGTCTCGCCACTGCCGCGGTCGCCCAGTCGGGCTCGGGAACCGGATCAGGATCCGGCGGCGCTACTGGCTCAGGTTCTGCGGGAACCAGCGGAGCCGTTCCGGGTTCGGGCGCCAGCGGCTCCGGTTCCGGCACGCTCAACGGCAATACCACGACTCCGCTGAATGGCGGCGGGTCAGGCGCGCTTGATTCCAATACGACCGGCAGCACGACCGGCGATTCCGGCGGTTCCAAATGCCCGCCCAACAATCTGTCGCAGGGTACCGGCTCCGCCACGACTAACAACCTGCCGCAGGGTTCCGGCTCCGCAACGCCCAATGCGGACGGAACTCTGGCGCCCGGGCAGGCACAAAACTGCTGATCGGGAATCATGTGCGGCAAGCGGAAGGCGTGCTTCTGCTTGCCTCATGCCGCTTCAGTTTCTGAAAACCGTGCAGGGCACCGCGTGTGCCCTGATCTTCGTACACAAATCGGTCGCCTCGGCTCTGGTGGCACGACCGATCCGCGCCGCATAGCGCGGGCGATAGCCGAAATTGCCCCGTTTCTGCCGCACGACGAGCGCCCGTTCCGCGTTGAGCGGCGCCGGCAGCCTGCCGATCGTGTTGGCAAACAGCTGGCTGGCGATATTCGGATTGTAATGCGCGGAAAGCTGCACGCCCCATGGCGCCCAATCCGCCGATGCGATCAGCACGGTCTCGTTGAGACGTCTCGTGGCGGCGAGCTGGATGCATCCGTCGATGAAGTTTTTTTGCGGAGCGAGGGCCTGAGCCGCCGTCTTCGGCGGATTGTCCCTCCATGTCTCCGCTGAGTGACCGGTGATCGCAAACACGTAGTCGCGCGTCTCGATCGGCAGCCGGCCGACCTTCAGGAATGTTTCCAGCCCGGCTTCGCCGGCATTATAGGCCGCGGCGGCAAGGCCGAGGTTGCCGAAACGGTCGCGCAGGGCCCTCAGATAGAGCGAGGACGCGGCAAGGGCTTCTATGACATCGAAGCTGTTCTGCAGGCCGCGGATTTTCGCGGTCGCTGGCATGAACTGGGCGATACCTTCCGCGCCTTTCGGGCTCACCGCGTTCGGCCGAAACAGGCTCTCCCGCCAGATCAGGCGCGCGAAGAATTCCGGCGGCAGCCCGTTCGTTACCGCCAGCTGCTCCATGACATGGCAGAGATCCTCGTTGTAGGCGTCGGGACGAATGCACAATCGGCCGATCTCATCCGACGCCGCGCGCTCGTATCGGCATTTGGGGGCGGTAGTCTCTTCCGCAGCATGGACGCTCCCGCCAAAGGGAGCGACGGCCAAAGACAAGCCCAAACCTGTTTGGCCCAAACCTGTTTGCATGAGACGGCGAAACATCATCGACATGCAATATGCCCAATCACGTCGCGGCTTGAAAGCCTTCGGCGGCAGGAACAGGCGATCGGAACGCCTATCGCCTGGATTGCTCCAGAAGAGATTGGCAGGACTGGTCCCGCGCGACGAAATCGGCTTCCGCCATCGATTGCGTCTTTTCCAGCATCTGCTGCGTCTGTCTCTCGAAAAGCGCCGTCGTTTCGTTCCGCGGATAATGATTGTCCTGGAGGATCACCAGCGCGGCATGCATATGCTCTTCGTCACGGGAAACGGTGCCCTCGGCCGTGTCGCTCTTGCCGAACTCCTTGGCCATGATCTTGCGCATCGAATAGAAGGCCGAACACGATATGTGTTGTTCGGCAGAACGTACCGGCTGGGTCTGGGGCTGGGTCTGGGCCAGCGCAGACGGCGATGCGGTCAGCACCGCGGTCATGGCCCAGACGATTTTCGCTTGCGTGGTCATGCGACACAATCCTTGGGCTGAGCCCGAGGTTCCCGCCGGCCCGCCGTCTTGGCGGCTATTCTAGCGCAGTTTTCCGACGCCGGAATAGGCAAAGCCGTGCGCTTCGACTTCCGGCGCTCGATAGACATTGCGCAGGTCGACGAGGATGGGGCTCTTCATGACGGACTTCAAACGCTCGAGATCGAGTGCGCGAAATTCGTTCCACTCGGTCACCAGAACCGCCACATCCGCACCCTCGGCGGCCTGGTAGGGGCCGCTGGCGAATTCGATATCCATCATCTGCCTGGCGTTTGCCATGCCTTCCGGATCGTAGCCGGACACGATCGCGCCTGCATCCTGCAGCGTCTGGATGACGGCGATCGCCGGGCTGTCGCGCATGTCGTCGGTGTTCGGCTTGAAGGTCAGCCCGAAGACGGCGACCTTCTTGCCGCGCACATCGCCGCCGGCAGCCGCGATCACCTTGCGGCCCATGGCGCGCTTGCGGGTATCGTTGACGGCGATGGTGGTTTCAATGAGGCGGACAGGGCTGTCATAGTCCTGGGCGGTCTTTGCGAGCGCCAGTGTGTCCTTGGGAAAGCAGGAGCCGCCATAGCCGGGGCCGGCATGCAGGAATTTCGAGCCGATGCGCCCGTCGAGGCCGATGCCGCGCGAAACGTCCTGGACGTCGGCGCCGACGCGCTCGCAGAGGTCGGCCATCTCGTTGATGAAGGTGATCTTCATCGCCAGGAAGGCGTTTGCGGCGTATTTGATCAGTTCGGACGTGCGGCGGCTGGTGAAGAGGAGCGGCGACTGGTTGAGATAGAGCGGACGGTAGACTTCCGTCATCACGCCGCGGGCACGCTCGTCGGAAAGACCGACGACGATCCGGTCCGGACGCTTGAAGTCCTCGATAGCAGCGCCTTCGCGCAAAAATTCCGGGTTGGAGACGACGGCGAAATCCGCGTCCGGATTGGTTTCGCGGATGATCCGCTCCACCTCGTCGCCGGTGCCGACAGGAACGGTCGATTTGGTGACGATGACGGTGAAGCCGGTCAGCGCTTCGGCGATTTCGCGGGCGGCGGCATGGACATAACCGAGATCGGCATGGCCGTCGCCGCGGCGCGACGGCGTGCCGACCGCGATGAAGACGACATCGGCATCGGCCACTGCGGGGCCGAGCTCGGTGGTGAAGGAAAGGCGACGGGATTTGACGTTCGATTCGACCAGCGCCTCGAGGCCCGGCTCGAAGATCGGGATGACGCCCTGTTTCAGCGCCTCGATCTTTTCGGCGGCCTTGTCGACGCAGATCACGTCATGTCCGAAATCCGCAAAGCAGGCTCCCGACACGAGGCCGACATAACCCGATCCAACCATCACAATACGCATCAATAATCCTCATCCTTATCCGGCAATCGCACGCGCAGCGGTTTCCTAAGCGCATCCGAAAGGGAATGCAACGCGTCGGCTTGGCTGCCTGTCACGGGCCTGGGTCGGGCGTTACCCCCGGCAACCCGCCCTGACTGGCCAATGTTACCGGGTGATGACAATAGGACGACGGCTAGGAGTTTCCAGGCCGCGACCCCCAGGCGATGAAATCGGGGTTGGCGAAATCCAGCATGTCCGCGCGGCCGGTCTTGCCATAGGTAAGCCGCGCCCCGTCGAGCGTGACCGTGGCCCCGCCCGCGGCACGGAGCACGGCGTCGCCGGCGGCCGTGTCCCATTCCATGGTCCGGCCGAAGCGGGGATAGAGATCGGCGGCACCCTCTGCCAGCAGGCAGAATTTCAACGAGGAACCAATGCTGCGGATATCGGCGGCGCCTGATTTTTCGAGAAAGGCCTCGGTCTCGGCGGAATTGTGAGAGCGGCTCGCGACGCAGATCGGCCGGCTCCCGACCGGCCTTGCGACGATCGGCTCCCGGCTCGTCACCGCGAAATCGTCATCGACGACGAGTTTTTCCGCCCGTCCGCCGCCGCCGAGATAGGCGACCTTGAGGGCGGGGGCATAGACGGCGCCGAGGATCGGCGCGCCGTTCTCGATCAGCGCGATGTTGACCGTGAAATCCTCACGGTTGTTGATGAATTCCTTGGTGCCGTCCAGGGGATCGACAAGGATGAAGGAGCCCCCTTCGATCGACGGGATGCGTCCCATCGCCACCGATTCTTCCGCGATGACCGGAATCTCCGGAAAGGCTCGGGCGAGTTCGGCGAGGATGATCTCTTCAGCCCGCTCGTCCGCCTCCGTGACCGGGGACCGGTCGGCCTTGTAGCTGGTGTTCGGCCCAGCCCTGTAGATGTCCAGAATGGCCTTGCCCGCGAGCAGCGCGGCTTTTTCGAATGTAGCGAGCATGAATTCCATGGCGGCTGGTCACGTCGGTTGCGTAAGACTTCCCATGACACGTTTGCCCCGCGCTTGGGAGTCTAAACGGCGCAGGTCAGCCGACCTTGGCGAGATGCTGCTGTGTCGCATAGAGCGCGATCGCGGCGGCGTTCGAGACGTTGAGCGACTTGATGGCGCCCGGCATGTCGAGACGGGCAAGCGCGTTGACCGTCTCGCGGGTCTTCTGCCGCAGGCCCTTGCCCTCTGAGCCGAGCACCAGAGCGATCCGGCCGCCGGCGAACGTGCCTTCGAGCGGGGCGGGGCCTTCCGAATCGAGCCCGATCGTCTGGAAGCCGAGCCGGTGCAATTCCTCGATCGCATCGGCGAGATTGGTAATCTGTATATAAGGTATCAGTTCCAGCGCCCCGGAGGCGGATTTGGCGAGCACGCCGGATTCGGTCGGGCTATGTCTCTGGGTGGTGATCACCGCGCCGGCGCCGAAAGCGACCGCCGAACGCATGATCGCCCCGACATTGTGGGGGTCGGTCACCTGGTCGAGGACGAGGAGAAGCGGGCTCTCTTTCAGGCCTTCCAGCCGGCGGACGGGCAGGGGGCGTGTTTCCAGCATCACGCCCTGATGGATGGCCTCGGGGCCGAGCACCTTGTCGATATCCTGCGGCGAGACGAATTCGACCGGAAAGGACAGCGTCTCCGGCTCGCCGATATCGAGCCGCGCGAAGGCGTTCTGGGTCACCGACAGCTTGATAAGCTTGCGCTCGGGATTGTCGAGGGCGGCGCGCACCGTGTGCAGGCCATAAAGGAAGACCTGTTCCGCCTGAAGCTGCGGCGGCTTCCAGTCCTTGTTAGACTTCGGCCGCTTCAAGGGCGGCGTCGGAATTTCTCCGCGCTCGCGCTTGGAGTCGCGCACCGCGCGCCGAAGCGTCGCATAATGGGTGTCGCGGGTGGATTTGTCTTGTTTGTCGTCCTTGCTCATCAGGCCTTATAGCCATCCTCGCTCTCCGGGCAAAGCCCTCGACGGGGAGGCGGATCGAAAGAGCGACTGATTTATTTTCGTCATTTTTGCTTCTTCCTCGTGTTGACAGACGAGAACGAGGCGGTCATATACGCGGCGCAGATCAAGGGGCGGCAAGCTTCAAGGTCTGACGAACTTGGTCTCACGATCCGGACGAAAAACTGGAGAGATGCCCGAGTGGTTAAAGGGGACGGACTGTAAATCCGTTGGCTCAGCCTACGTTGGTTCAAATCCAACTCTCTCCACCATTCGTCTCTGATCGGACACCACACCGCGGGTATAGCTCAATGGTAGAGCAGCAGCCTTCCAAGCTGAATACGCGGGTTCGATTCCCGCTACCCGCTCCATAATCTCAACGATTTACAATAACGGCGTGCCAATCGGTGCAACGCTCTCCTGCGTCCCTGTCGAAGCGGATCCGGCGATTGCGCGGCTTGCGCCGTGCTTGTGGGACACCAGAAGCTTCCATCGACCGGAACGAGGTGCGGGTCTCGCATCGATTTGGGCCGCGCATCCAGTGCGACGTCCCCGCCGGTAGGTACGGCAGCTGACAAACGATCCCGGAACAAACTTCTGTGTTATACTGGCGTCATCAAGGCGGACCTGGAGCCCCGCGGCCTTACCCGGCCGCGGGGCTTTTCGCGCTTACGGCGCTCGCCAATTCGCTGAAGCCCGCAGTCGGAGCCGGTCTGGATCTTGAACTGAGCGCGTGCTGAACCGGCCGTCCCCGGGGCATTTTCAAGCCGATTTCGCCTGCTCCCCTTGTCCGGGCGCGCGTCGTAATTATGTCTTGCGCATTCTAGTGGAAAGCCTTAAACGGCGACACCAAACCCGGTCGCCGGGTCCACCCTTATGTTCACAGGAAGCATTCAATGGCAAAGAGCAAGTTTGAGCGCAACAAGCCGCACGTCAACATTGGCACGATCGGTCACGTTGACCATGGCAAGACGTCGCTGACGGCCGCGATCACGAAGTACTTCGGCGAGTACAAGGCCTATGACCAGATCGACGCGGCTCCTGAAGAAAAGGCTCGCGGCATCACCATTTCGACGGCGCACGTCGAATATGAGACGCCGGCCCGCCATTATGCCCACGTCGACTGCCCCGGCCACGCCGACTACGTCAAGAACATGATCACCGGTGCGGCGCAGATGGACGGCGCGATCCTGGTTTGCTCGGCTGCCGACGGCCCGATGCCGCAGACCCGCGAGCACATCCTGCTCGCCCGTCAGGTCGGCGTTCCGGCGATCGTCGTGTTCCTCAACAAGGTCGACCAGGTCGACGACGCCGAGCTTCTCGAGCTCGTCGAGCTGGAAGTGCGCGAACTTCTGTCGTCCTACGACTTCCCGGGCGACGACATTCCGATCGTCAAGGGTTCGGCGCTGGCCGCTCTTGAAGATTCCGACAAGAAGATCGGCGAAGATTCGATCCGCGAGCTGATGGCTGCTGTCGACGCCTACATCCCGACGCCTGAGCGTCCGATCAACATGCCGTTCCTGATGCCGATCGAAGACGTGTTCTCGATCTCGGGTCGTGGCACGGTCGTGACCGGCCGCGTCGAGCGCGGCATCGTCAAGGTCGGCGAAGAAGTCGAGATCGTCGGCATCCGCCCGACCTCGAAGACGACGGTGACCGGCGTTGAAATGTTCCGCAAGCTGCTCGACCAGGGCCAGGCCGGCGACAACATCGGCGCTCTGGTTCGCGGCGTGAACCGTGACGGCGTCGAGCGTGGCCAGATTCTGTGCAAGCCGGGTTCGGTCAAGCCGCACAAGAAGTTCATGGCCGAAGCCTACATCCTGACGAAGGAAGAAGGCGGCCGTCATACGCCGTTCTTCACCAACTACCGTCCGCAGTTCTACTTCCGCACGACGGACGTGACGGGCATCGTATCGCTGCCGGAAGGCACGGAAATGGTCATGCCGGGCGACAACGTCACCGTTGAAGTCGAGCTGATCGTTCCGATCGCGATGGAAGAAAAGCTGCGCTTCGCGATCCGCGAAGGCGGCCGTACCGTCGGCGCCGGCATCGTCGCCTCGATCATCGAGTAATCGATAGCGACATCAAATAGCAAAGGCCCTGCCGGCAACGGCGGGGCCTTTTGCTTTCAAGCCCTGACCTTGAGTCAATCTGGTGGCTCACCCTGAGTCAGTTTTTGAAAAAGCTCGCTCTCGTAACGGAAACGACTTTGCCGCGGGGCATGCACATCACAGATTGCCGAGCCTCACGCGATGCCAGGCGCGATGCAGCCAGACGCTGTCAGGGCCGACTGTGGCATTGGTGGATGCCGGCAGGGGAGGCGGGCAAACATCCACCTCAGCCTGTAAGTCTCCGCACGGTGACTCATTGCGGAAGAAGCGTAAATGCGCGTCCGCGATCAATTCTACTCGTGTAGCGCGGCGCCATCGATCGCTTCCTGTTGCGAATCGCCCCCGACCGACCCCGGGGAAGCCTCTGTCGATCAACCGGAAGCCATCGCGGATCGGTCGTCCGGCCAAGGAAATCAGCGCAGGTGGCGCCGGGACGGCGCTTTCGGGCGCTCGCTTTGCCGAAGCGCCTGACGGGTCCGGCCGAAAGCTCGGGTAGAACGGCCCGGATATCAAAAATGCTCTTGCAAAGCGCAGCGCATCCCCTTAAAGGGAGCGCCTAGCCAGTTGGCGGCGAGGCCGAGTTTCCGGTTTTACGTTCCGCCAAGGTTGAAGGGGTGTAGCTCAGTTGGTAGAGCGGCGGTCTCCAAAACCGCAGGTCGTCGGTTCAAGCCCGGCCGCCCCTGCCACTTTCAGATGATTGGCGCGAGATTATCCGCAGCGGAATTGTCGGGAAATGGCCGCCGTGCAAAACGGCGAAATTTCATCGAACACTGTTTTCCCTCTTGTGTAAAGGGGAAGGGGTGTTTATGTAGGTCAAAACAGACACGCGGTGCGTGGGGCTGAGCAAGTTCAGCTTTACGCGCCGTAATTGCGTGGGCAATCAATGGCATCCAAGACCAATCCAGTTACGTTTCTGCGCCAGGTTCGATCCGAAGCGCTGAAAATCCATTGGCCGTCGCGTCGCGAGACCATGATCTCCACGGCCATGGTTCTGGTTATGGTTGTGTTCGCCGCGCTGTTTTTCTTCGCTGCAGACCAGCTCATGGGATGGTTGCTCCGTCTCGTACTGAACGTCAGCGTTTGATTTCTGGAGAATAAAGATGGCGGCGCGTTGGTACATCGTCCACGCATATTCTAATTTTGAGAAGAAGGTGGCTGAGGACATCGAGAACAAGGCTCGCCAGAAGGGGCTTGAACATCTGTTCGAGAAGATCCTCGTGCCGACCGAAAAGGTGGTCGAAGTGCGTCGCGGCCGCAAGGTCGATTCCGAGCGCAAGTTTTTTCCGGGTTACGTCATGGTCCGGGCCAACCTGACCGACGAAGCCTACCACCTGATCAAGAACACGCCGAAGGTCACCGGTTTTCTCGGTTCCGACAACAAGCCGGTTCCGATTCCGGACTTCGAGGCCGAGCGCATCCTTGGCCAGGTCCAGGAAGGTGTCGAGCGGCCGAAGTCGTCGATCACTTTCGAGATCGGCGAGCAGGTTCGCGTATCGGACGGTCCGTTCGCGTCCTTCAACGGCACTGTTCAGGATGTCGACGAGGAGCGTTCGCGCCTCAAGGTCGAGGTCTCGATCTTCGGCCGTGCGACCCCGGTCGAGCTGGAATACGCTCAGGTCGAAAAGGTCTGATCAGTTTCGAATTGAGGCCTGCCGTTTATTCGGTGGGTCTCGCGCGGCGTTTGCCGCAAGCGCGTGGGAGGAATGGTGCCTTAGCCGGGCATTCTGACCGAACCACGCAACCGCAGCCGCCGGCGAAAGCCGGCATATCGGACCGGGAAACCGGTCTCTAATGAGCCGGGTAACCGGTCTCTCGAAAGGCAGAGAGTTATGGCTAAGAAAGTTATGGGCCACCTCAAGCTGCAGGTAAAGGCAGGGTCGGCCAATCCGTCCCCGCCGATCGGTCCTGCACTTGGTCAGCGCGGCATCAACATCATGGAATTCTGCAAGGCATTCAACGCCGCCACGCAGGAAATGGAAAAGGGCATGCCGATCCCGGTCGTCATCACCTATTTCCAGGACAAGTCCTTCACCTTCGCGATGAAGCAGCCTCCGGTCAGCTACTGGCTGAAGAAGGAAGCGAAGATCACCTCGGGTTCCAAGACCCCGGGCAAGGGCGCCAAGGCTGGCACCCTGACCAAGGCTCAGATCCAGACCATCGCCCAGGCGAAGATGAAGGATCTGAACGCGGCCGATCTCGAAGGCGCAATGGCCATGATCGAGGGCTCTGCCCGCGCCATGGGCCTGGAAGTGGTGGCTTAACATGGTAAAGCTTGCAAAGCGTATTCAGAAGATCCGCGAAG
Source organism: Neorhizobium sp. T7_12 (assembly GCF_002968535.1). Classification (NCBI taxonomy): domain Bacteria; kingdom Pseudomonadati; phylum Pseudomonadota; class Alphaproteobacteria; order Hyphomicrobiales; family Rhizobiaceae; genus Neorhizobium; species Neorhizobium sp. T7_12. The sequence goes on from NZ_PVBK01000002.1 coordinate 132,420, forward strand.
GCGTGGATCCGACCAAGCTCGTAGCGCTCACCGACGCCATCTCGATGGTCAAGGAACGTGCGATCGCCAAGTTCGACGAAACCGTTGAAATCGCGATGAACCTCGGCGTCGATCCGCGTCATGCAGACCAGATGGTCCGCGGCGTGGTCAACCTGCCGAACGGCACCGGCCGTGACGTTCGCGTTGCCGTTTTCGCACGTGGCGTCAAGGCTGACGAAGCCAAGGCAGCCGGTGCGGATATCGTCGGTGCTGAAGAACTCGTCGAAATCGTCCAGGGCGGCAAGATCGACTTCGATCGCTGCATCGCCACCCCGGACATGATGCCGCTCGTCGGCCGTCTCGGTAAGGTTCTCGGCCCGCGCGGCATGATGCCGAACCCGAAGGTCGGAACCGTCACCATGGACGTCGCGGGTGCCGTCAAGGCTTCCAAGGGCGGCGCTGTCGAGTTCCGCGTCGAAAAGGCCGGCATCATCCACGCCGGTATCGGCAAGGCCTCCTTCGAAGCCAAGGCTCTCGAAGAGAACATCAAGGCTTTCGCTGACGCCGTCATCAAGGCCAAGCCGGCTGGCGCCAAGGGTAACTACCTCAAGCGGGTAGCGATCTCCTCGACCATGGGTCCGGGCGTCAAGATCGATCCGTCGACGGTAACGATCTAAAAGTTTCGTCCGGAGCCTTCGGGTTCCGGGCTGCATGAATTCCCGGTCCTTCGGGGCCGGGAATTTCCCAGGGAAACCTGGGAATTCCTGTCCGAGATTGCGGGTGGTTTCGACCTTAATCACTTGATGCCTGCATGAGACGGGTAAGACCCGAGATTTATAAAGTGCCTCGCACTTTTGAGTTCGGTTCGAGCCTAGTGTGCCTTGTGCCTGGAGCCCCTGTGGCGACAGTGCGAGGGGACAGGATCCTCAAGCGTCGCTTGGGGTCCTAATCAAGGGATCCCTTGAGGCAAAGGCAACCCGATGGGGCCTGCAGGATTGCGGTCCCGTCAACTGGAGACAGACAGTGGAAAGAGCGGAAAAGCGCGAATTTGTCACGGAGCTGAACGAAGTCTTCAAGGCTTCTGGTTCGGTTGTCGTGGCCCACTATGCTGGTGTCACAGTTGCGCAGATGAACGATTTTCGTTCGAAGATGCGCGCTGCTGGCGGCACCGTCAAAGTCGCGAAGAACCGTCTGGCCAAGATCGCTCTTCAGGGTACGGAGTCGGAAGGGATGTCGAATCTCTTCAAGGGTCAGACGCTGATCGCATTCAGCGAAGACCCGGTAACGGCTCCGAAGGTCGTCATGGATTTCGCCAAGACCAATGACAAGATCATTGTTCTGGGCGGTTCCATGGGTGCAACCACGCTCACTGCGGATGCGGTCAAGTCGCTTGCGACCCTGCCTTCGCTGGACGAGCTTCGCGGCAAGCTGCTGGGCCTCTTGAATGCCCCGGCATCGCGTATCGCGACGGTTGTTGCAGCACCGGCAAGCCAGCTTGCCCGCGTGTTCGCGGCCTACGCCAAGAAGGACGAGGAAGCCGCTTAAGGCGGTTTTTCGCTGTTCATACCCAAATCAAGTTCGAACCGAATATAAGGAACTATCAAAATGGCTGATCTCGCAAAGATCGTTGAAGACCTCTCTGCTCTGACCGTTCTGGAAGCTGCTGAGCTTTCCAAGCTGCTCGAAGAGAAGTGGGGCGTATCTGCAGCTGCTCCCGTAGCCGTTGCTGCTGCTGGCGGTGGCGCTGCTGCTGCTGTCGTTGAAGAAGAAAAGACCGAGTTCGACGTCATCCTCGTCGAAGCCGGCGCCAACAAGATCAACGTCATCAAGGAAGTCCGCGCCATCACCGGTCTCGGCCTCAAGGAAGCCAAGGACCTCGTCGAAGGCGCTCCGAAGGCTGTCAAGGAAGGCGTCAACAAGGCTGAAGCCGCTGACCTCAAGAAGAAGCTTGAGGACGCCGGCGCCAAGGTCGACGTTAAGTAATATCGGAATGCGGCGGGAGGGGTCTCCTCTCCCGCCCATTTCCTCCGAACGTATTACCCAGGAACCGTCAAAACGGTTCCTGGGTAATGGGTTCTCAAGAGGATGGTCCCGAATCGAACAGAAAAGGCAATCCGGCCTGGCGTGTTCGAGAGGTGGGACGAGATTGAGAATACCCATTGATCGACGGGATCGACTGGCCAGCGAACCCCGTCCGTTGCAGGCCCGGATGCAATTTTGAAGGAGCGACGATGGCTCAGACCCTTTCCTTTAATGGTCGCAGGCGCGTACGCAAGTTTTTTGGAAAAATCCCCGAAGTCACAGAGATGCCGAACCTCATCGAGGTTCAGAAGGCATCCTATGACCAGTTCCTGATGGTTGATGAACCGAAGGGCGGTCGTCCGGACGAAGGTCTGAACGCTGTCTTCCGGTCGGTCTTCCCGATCACCGATTTTTCCGGCGCCTCCATGCTCGAATTCGTGTCCTACGAATTCGAACTGCCGAAGTTCGACGTGGAAGAATGCCGTCAGCGCGATCTGACCTACGCAGCGCCGCTGAAGGTGACGCTGCGTCTCATCGTGTTCGATATCGACGAGGATACGGGCGCCAAGTCCATCAAGGACATCAAGGAACAGTCCGTCTACATGGGCGACATGCCGCTCATGACCGATAACGGTACGTTCATCGTGAACGGCACCGAACGCGTGATCGTGTCCCAGATGCACCGTTCGCCGGGCGTCTTCTTCGACCACGACAAGGGCAAGAGCCACTCTTCCGGCAAGCTGCTCTTCGCAGCCCGCGTCATCCCGTATCGCGGTTCCTGGCTCGACATCGAATTCGACGCCAAGGATATCGTTTACGCCCGTATCGACCGCCGCCGTAAGATCCCCGTGACCTCGCTGCTGATGGCGCTCGGCATGGACGGCGAAGAAATCCTGTCGACCTTCTATACGAAGTCGTCCTATCAGCGCGACGGCGACGGCTGGCGGATTCCGTTCCAGCCGGAAACCCTGAAAGGTGCGAAGACCCTTTCCGACATGATCGACGCCGATACCGGCGAAGTGGTTGTCGAATCCGGCAAGAAGCTCAACCCGCGTCTTCTCCGTCAGCTGACGGAGAAGGGCTTGAAGGCGTTGAAGGCGACCAATGACGACATCTACGGCAACTATCTTGCCGAAGACATCGTCAACGCGGAAACCGGCGAGATCTACCTCGAAGCCGGCGACGAAATCGACGAAAAGACCCTGCCGATCATCCTGAGCGCCGGTTTCGACGAGATCCCGGTTCTCGGCATCGACCATATCAATGTCGGCGCCTACATCCGCAACACGCTTTCCGCCGACAAGAACGAGAACCGCCAGGACGCTCTGTTCGACATCTACCGCGTCATGCGCCCGGGTGAACCGCCGACGATGGAATCGGCCGAAGCCATGTTCAACTCGCTGTTCTTCGATGCGGAGCGTTACGACCTCTCCGCCGTCGGCCGCGTCAAGATGAACATGCGTCTCGACCTCGAAGTCGCCGATACCGTTCGCACGCTCCGCAAGGACGACATCCTGGCCGTGGTCCGGATGCTGGTCGAACTGCGCGACGGCAAGGGCGAAATCGACGACATCGACAACCTCGGCAACCGCCGCGTCCGTTCTGTCGGCGAACTGATGGAAAATCAGTATCGCCTCGGCCTGCTCCGCATGGAGCGCGCCATCAAGGAACGCATGTCGTCGATCGAAATCGACACTGTCATGCCGCAGGACCTGATCAACGCGAAGCCGGCAGCTGCCGCGGTTCGCGAATTCTTCGGTTCCTCGCAGCTGTCGCAGTTCATGGACCAGGTGAACCCGCTTTCGGAAATCACCCACAAGCGCCGTCTTTCGGCACTTGGCCCGGGTGGTCTGACCCGCGAGCGCGCAGGCTTCGAAGTCCGCGACGTTCACCCGACCCATTACGGTCGTATTTGCCCGATCGAGACGCCGGAAGGCCCGAACATCGGTCTGATCAACTCGCTTGCCACCTTCGCCCGCGTCAACAAGTACGGCTTCATCGAAAGCCCGTACCGCAAGATCATCGACGGCGTCGTGACGAAGGAAGTGCTTTACCTTTCCGCTATGGAAGAGGCGAAGTATTACGTGGCACAGGCGAACGCCGAGCTGGATAAGAACGGCTCTTTCGTGGAAGAGTTCGTCGTCTGCCGTCATGCCGGCGAAGTCATGCTGTCCCCGCGCGACACCATCAACCTGATGGACGTCTCGCCGAAGCAGCTTGTCTCGGTCGCGGCCGCTCTCATCCCGTTCCTGGAAAACGACGACGCCAACCGCGCTCTCATGGGCTCGAACATGCAGCGTCAGGCCGTGCCGTTGGTGCGTGCTGAAGCTCCGTTCGTCGGCACCGGCATGGAACCGGTCGTCGCCCGCGACTCCGGTGCAGCGATTGCTGCCCGCCGTGGCGGTGTGGTCGACCAGGTCGATGCGACCCGTATCGTTATCCGCGCCACCGAAGACCTCGATCCGTCGAAGTCGGGCGTGGATATCTATCGTCTGCAGAAGTTCCAGCGTTCGAACCAGAACACCTGCGTCAACCAGCGCCCGCTGGTCGCCGTCGGTGACATCCTGAACAAGGGCGACATCATCGCCGACGGTCCTTCGACGGACCTTGGTGACTTGGCGCTCGGCCGCAACGCGCTCGTCGCGTTCATGCCCTGGAACGGCTACAACTACGAAGACTCGATCCTGCTCTCCGAGCGCATTGTGTCGGACGACGTGTTCACCTCCATCCACATCGAAGAATTCGAAGTGATGGCGCGTGATACCAAGCTTGGTCCGGAAGAAATCACGCGCGACATTCCGAACGTTTCGGAAGAAGCGCTGAAGAACCTCGACGAAGCCGGCATCGTCTACATCGGCGCCGAAGTCCAGCCGGGCGACATCCTCGTCGGCAAGATCACCCCGAAGGGCGAAAGCCCGATGACGCCGGAAGAAAAGCTTCTGCGCGCCATCTTCGGTGAAAAGGCCTCCGACGTCCGCGACACTTCCATGCGCATGCCTCCGGGCACGTTCGGCACGGTCGTCGAAGTCCGCGTCTTCAACCGTCACGGTGTGGAGAAGGACGAACGCGCCATGGCGATCGAGCGTGAGGAAATCGAACGCCTCGCCAAGGACCGCGACGACGAACAGGCAATTCTTGACCGCAACGTCTATGGCCGTCTGACGGACATGCTGCGCGGCCAGATGTCGGTTGCCGGTCCGAAGGGCTTCAAGAAGGGCATCGAGCTCACCAACGCCGTCATCTCCGAATATCCCCGCTCGCAGTGGTGGATGTTCGCAGTCGAGGACGAAAAGGTGCAGGGCGAAATCGAAGCGCTCCGTGGTCAGTACGACGAATCCAAGTCGCGCCTTGAACAGCGCTTCATGGACAAGGTCGAAAAGGTCCAGCGCGGCGACGAAATGCCTCCGGGCGTCATGAAGATGGTCAAGGTCTTCGTCGCTGTGAAGCGCAAGATCCAGCCGGGCGACAAGATGGCCGGCCGTCATGGCAACAAGGGCGTCGTGTCGCGTATCGTTCCGGTCGAGGACATGCCGTTCCTCGAAGACGGCACACATGTCGACATCGTTCTGAACCCGCTCGGCGTGCCTTCGCGAATGAACGTCGGTCAGATCCTCGAGACGCACCTGGCCTGGGCTTGCGCAGGCATGGGCAAGCGTATCGGGGCGCTGCTCGAAGATTACCGCAGGTCGAACGATATCACCGACTTGAAGAAAGAGCTGACGGAAGCCTATCAGAGTGAGGCAAACGCTGAAGTTGCAAGCTTCGACGACGACTCTCTCGTTCGTCTGGCCGAGCAGTCCAAGCGCGGCCTCTCGATCGCAACGCCGGTCTTCGACGGTGCGCATGAGCCGGACGTCGCAGCGATGCTGACCAGAGCAGGCCTCGATCCGTCCGGTCAGTCGGTCCTCTACGACGGCCGTACCGGCGAACAGTTCGACCGCAAGGTGACTGTCGGCTACATGTACATGATCAAGCTGAACCATCTCGTGGACGACAAGATCCACGCGCGTTCGATTGGTCCGTACTCGCTGGTTACCCAGCAGCCGCTCGGTGGCAAGGCGCAGTTCGGCGGCCAGCGCTTCGGCGAAATGGAAGTCTGGGCGCTCGAAGCCTACGGCGCCGCCTACACGCTGCAGGAAATGCTGACCGTGAAGTCGGACGACGTGGCGGGCCGTACCAAGGTCTACGAAGCGATCGTGCGCGGCGACGACACGTTCGAGGCAGGCATTCCGGAGAGCTTCAACGTTCTCGTCAAGGAAATGCGCTCTCTCGGCCTGTCCGTCGAGCTCGAGAACTCGAAGATCGAGGACGCGAACGCCGGCCAGCTGCCCGACGCAGCCGAATGATCATAACAAGGCGCGCGCCGTTTGAAGGCGCGCGCTGCTCCCTCCGCCGGTATCCGCCGGCAGGATAGGGAAACTTTCGCCGCATTTCGCGGCTAATACCGTTTTAAAGCATCGGACGGTCCGTCCCGGGAATTTGGACTGGTCCGATCGCAAGCCGAGGGCTTCCGCCCCTAAAGGAGATAGGCATGAACCAAGAGGTCATGAATCTTTTCAATCCGCAGGTGCCTGCACAGCACTTCGACTCGATCCGTATCTCGATCGCGTCTCCGGAGAAGATTCTCTCCTGGTCCTACGGCGAGATCAAAAAGCCGGAGACCATCAACTACCGTACCTTCAAGCCTGAACGCGACGGCCTTTTCTGCGCCCGCATCTTCGGGCCGATCAAGGACTATGAGTGCCTGTGCGGCAAGTACAAGCGCATGAAGTACAAGGGCATCATCTGCGAAAAGTGCGGCGTCGAAGTCACGCTGTCGCGCGTTCGCCGTGAGCGCATGGGCCATATCGAGCTCGCTGCTCCCGTCGCCCATATCTGGTTCCTGAAGTCGCTTCCGTCGCGCATCTCGACCCTTCTCGACATGACGCTGAAGGATGTCGAGCGCGTTCTCTATTTCGAGAACTACATCGTCACTGAGCCGGGTCTCACCTCGCTCAAGGAAAACCAGCTTCTTTCCGAAGAAGAATACATGATCGCCGTCGACGAGTTCGGCGAAGATCAGTTCACGGCGATGATCGGCGCCGAGGCCATCTACGAGATGCTGGCCTCGATGAATCTCGAAAAGATCGCCGGCGACCTGCGTTCGGAACTTGCCGACACCACGTCGGATCTGAAGCAGAAGAAGCTGATGAAGCGCCTGAAGATCGTCGAGAACTTCATGGAATCGGGCAACCGTCCGGAATGGATGATCATGAAGGTCGTCCCGGTCATCCCGCCGGACCTGCGCCCGCTGGTTCCGCTCGATGGCGGCCGTTTTGCGACCTCCGACCTCAACGATCTCTATCGTCGCGTCATCAACCGTAACAACCGTCTGAAGCGCCTGATCGAACTGCGCGCTCCGGGCATTATCATCCGCAACGAAAAGCGCATGCTGCAGGAATCTGTGGACGCGCTGTTCGACAACGGCCGTCGTGGCCGCGTCATCACCGGCGCCAACAAGCGTCCGCTGAAGTCGCTGTCCGACATGCTGAAGGGCAAGCAGGGCCGCTTCCGCCAGAACCTTCTCGGCAAGCGCGTCGACTATTCCGGCCGTTCGGTCATCGTGACCGGTCCGGAACTGAAGCTGCACCAGTGCGGCCTGCCGAAGAAGATGGCGCTCGAACTGTTCAAGCCGTTCATCTACGCCCGCCTCGACGCCAAGGGTTACTCCTCGACCGTCAAACAGGCCAAGAAGCTGGTTGAAAAGGAAAAGCCGGAAGTCTGGGATATCCTCGACGAGGTTATCCGCGAGCATCCGGTTCTCCTGAACCGTGCGCCGACGCTGCACCGCCTGGGCATCCAGGCCTTCGAACCTATCCTGGTCGAAGGCAAGGCTATCCAGCTGCATCCGCTCGTCTGCACGGCCTTCAACGCCGACTTCGACGGCGACCAGATGGCCGTTCACGTGCCGCTGTCGCTCGAAGCCCAGCTCGAAGCCCGCGTGCTGATGATGTCGACGAACAACATCCTGCATCCGGCAAACGGCGCACCGATCATCGTTCCGTCGCAGGACATGGTTCTCGGTCTCTACTATCTGGCGATCATGAACCAGAACGAGCCGGGCGAAGGCATGGCCTTCTCCGACATGGGCGAACTGCACCACGCTCTGGAAAACAAGATCGTCACCCTGCATGCCAAGATCCGTGGCCGCTTCAAGACCCTGGATGCCGACGGCAAGCTGGTGTCGAAGATCTATGAAACGACTCCTGGCCGCATGATCATCGGCGAACTTCTGCCGAAGAACGTCAACGTGCCGTTCGAGACCTGCAACCAGGAAATGACCAAGAAGAACATCTCCAAGATGATCGACACGGTCTACCGTCACTGCGGTCAGAAGGACACGGTCATTTTCTGCGACCGCATCATGCAGCTCGGCTTCACGCATGCGTGCAAGGCCGGCATTTCGTTCGGCAAGGACGACATGATCATTCCGGAAACCAAGGCCAAGATCGTTGGCGACACCGAAACCCTGGTGAAGGAATACGAGCAGCAGTACAACGACGGCCTGATCACTCAGGGCGAGAAGTACAACAAGGTCGTCGACGCCTGGGGCAAGGCCACCGAAAAGGTTGCAGAAGACATGATGGCCCGCATTAAGGCCGTCGAGTTCGATCCTGAAACCGGCCGCCAGAAGCAGATGAACGCCATCTACATGATGTCCCACTCGGGTGCCCGTGGTTCTCCGAACCAGATGCGCCAGCTGGGCGGCATGCGTGGCCTGATGGCCAAGCCGTCGGGTGAGATCATCGAAACGCCGATCATCTCGAACTTCAAGGAAGGCCTGACCGTTAACGAGTACTTCAACTCGACCCACGGTGCCCGTAAGGGTCTCGCAGACACCGCCCTGAAGACCGCGAACTCCGGTTACCTGACCCGTCGTCTCGTCGACGTGGCGCAGGACTGCATCGTCAACCTGGTCGATTGCGGCACCGAGAGCGGCCTCACCATGACGGCGATCGTTGACGCCGGCCAGGTCGTGGCCTCCATCGGCGCTCGTGTCCTTGGCCGTACCGCACTCGACGATATCGATCACCCGGTCACGGGTGCCCGCATCGTCGATGCCGGCAAGATGATCCTCGAGCCGGATGTCATCGAGATCGAAAAGGCTGGCATCCAGTCGATCCGCATCCGTTCGGCACTGACCTGCGAAGTTCAGACGGGCGTCTGCTCGGTCTGCTACGGCCGAGATCTGGCCCGTGGTACTCCGGTCAACATGGGCGAAGCCGTCGGCGTCATCGCGGCTCAGTCGATCGGCGAGCCGGGAACCCAGCTCACCATGCGTACCTTCCACTTGGGCGGTACGGCAAACGTGGTCGACCAGTCGTTCCTGGAAGCATCGTACGAAGGCACGATCCAGATCAAGAACCGCAACATGCTGCGGAACTCCGAAGGCGTTCTCGTCGCGATGGGCCGCAACATGGCGGTCACCATCCTTGACGAGCGCGGCGTCGAGCGTTCCTCGCAGCGTGTCGCTTACGGTTCGAAGCTGTTCGTGGATGATGGCGACAAGGTTCGTCGCGGTCAGCGTCTAGCAGAGTGGGATCCCTACACACGCCCGATGATGACGGAAGTGGAAGGTACGGTTTACTTCGAAGACGTGGTCGACTCGATCTCGGTTTCGGAATCCACCGACGAATCCACCGGCATCACCAAGCGTCAGGTTATCGACTGGCGTTCGACGCCGCGTGGCATCGACCTCAAGCCGGCGATCGTCATCAAGGACGCTTCGGGCACCATCCTGAAGCTTGCCCGCGGTGGCGAAGCCCGCTTCAACCTGTCGGTCGACGCCATCCTGTCGGTCGAGCCGGGCAGCAAGGTATCGCAGGGCGACGTTCTCGCCCGCGTGCCGCTGGAAAGCGCCAAGACCAAGGACATCACCGGTGGTCTGCCGCGCGTCGCCGAGCTCTTCGAAGCCCGTCGTCCGAAGGATCACGCCATCATCGCTGAGATCGATGGTACGATCCGCCTCGGCCGCGACTACAAGAACAAGCGTCGCGTCATGATCGAGCCTGCCGAAGATGGCGTCGAACCGGTCGAATACCTGATCCCGAAGGGCAAGCCCTTCCATCTTCAGGAAGGCGACTACATCGAAAAGGGCGACTACATCCTCGACGGCAATCCTGCGCCGCACGACATCCTGGCGATCAAGGGCGTGGAAGCACTCGCTTCCTACCTCGTCAACGAAATCCAGGAAGTCTACCGCCTGCAGGGCGTTGTCATCAACGACAAGCACATCGAGGTGATTGTCCGTCAGATGCTGCAGAAGGTCGAGATCACCGATGCCGGCGACAGCCAGTATATCGTCGGTGACAATGTCGACCGGATCGAATTGGACGAAGCCAACGAGCGTCTTGCCGAAGAAGGCAAGAAGCCCGCTTACGGCGAACCGGTTCTGCTCGGCATCACCAAGGCGTCGCTGCAGACCCCGTCCTTCATCTCGGCCGCTTCTTTCCAGGAAACGACCAAGGTGCTGACGGAAGCTGCGATCGCCGGCAAGACGGATACGCTGCAGGGCCTGAAGGAAAACGTCATCGTCGGCCGTCTCATCCCGGCCGGTACGGGCGGCACCATGACCCAGATCCGCCGCATCGCCACCTCGCGCGACGAGCTGATCCTGGAAGAACGCAAGAAGGGTTCGGGCGCCTCGTCCGCCACCCCGATGCTTCAGAACCTGAATACCGAGAACACGCCTGCGGAGTGATCCGCCGGCACGTCGGTCAGAACGAAGAAAACCGCCCGGAGCGATCCGGGCGGTTTTTTCGTTTCAGGCGGGAAGGGGAGCGAGCATTAAAAAAGCCGCCGAAAGTGTTCGGCGGCTCGTGCATGGTTTGGTGAGATGCTCCGAGGTCTGGCGCGCAGCTCTACTGGTGAGGTGGGGGGACAGGCCGGTGATCGAAAGGGCGGCATTACTGCAGCCGCCAACGAGGGGAGGCGAGGGCGGTCAGGCCTCCCTCATCGATCCGAGACTACTCGAACCGGATGATCGCCACTTCGCCTTCGAGCGCGCCCTGGTAGGCCGAGGCGTGCGGCTCCTCGGTGGGTTCGTCGGTCAGGACGCCGATCTGGTCGAGATCGGCCTCGATGAAGCCTTCTTCCGAGAGGGCGTTGAGCGCTTCGCGCACGGCGGAATCGTCGTCCGGTGCGCGCAGCATGATATGCAGCTCGATGCCTTCGGCGCCCTTCGTCTCATAGCCCTTGCCGATGATGATGAAGACCATCGGCCCGTCGAGGTTGTTGTCATTGTCGGGTGTGGCGATCATGGTCATCTCCGCGAGCGAATCCCTGGTATCGTCCGAAGACGAGGCGGAACGGAAGGTTCCCGCACTCTTTAGTGCGATCAGCGGTGATTCCCAAACATTATCCGCGAGGGCATCTCATATTTCTGGAAACCTTGTCCCGAAACCCTCCATTTGGCCCCGAAACCAAGGGTTTGGGGCAATAATTTAGGATTCGGTCTTGACGGGCAGGGGGGAAAACAGTAAACGCCCCGCATCGGAAGCGATGTGAGGCTTGCCCGTTCGGAACGACTCGTTCCGGAGTACGCCTCAGACACGGTTCCATACGCACGTTGAAGACACGAATGCTGCACGCACGACGCATGAGGAATGCGTCCTCTGCTTTTTGTGGTCCATCCGAAAAGCGGATCGGGCCACGTTTTGCGCATGAGGAAATGTGTGTGCCGCCGCCGGAAACGGCATCAGATCGGCCCGAAAGGGTACTGAGAAAAACGTAAGGGATGGTTGAATGCCTACCGTAAACCAGCTGATCCGCAAGCCTCGCCAGGCGAACGTAAAGCGTAACAAGGTTCCTGCTCTGCAGGAAAACCCCCAGAAGCGCGGCGTTTGCACCCGCGTTTACACGACGACCCCGAAGAAGCCGAACTCGGCTCTGCGTAAGGTTGCCAAGATTCGCCTGACCAACGGCTTCGAAGTCATCGGCTATATCCCGGGTGAAGGCCACAACCTGCAGGAACACTCCGTCGTGATGATCCGCGGCGGCCGCGTCAAGGACTTGCCGGGCGTTCGCTACCACATCATCCGCGGCGTTCTCGACACCCAGGGCGTCAAGAACCGCAAGCAGCGCCGTTCCAAGTACGGTGCGAAGCGTCCGAAGTAATTCGGCATTCTGATTATCCGGCGCTGCGCGAGGTTCTCCGCGTGGTAAAGCGCCCGCAACAATTGAGAGACGAGAAGTATGTCCCGACGCCATAGTGCAGAGAAGCGTGAGATCAACCCGGACCCGAAGTTCGGCGATCTGGTCGTCACGAAGTTCATGAATGCGATCATGCTCCACGGCAAGAAGTCCGTAGCTGAAAACATCGTTTACGGCGCGTTCGACGTCGTGCAGGGCAAGGCCAAGGCCGACCCGCTGGGCATCTTCCATTCGGCGCTCGACAATGTCGCGCCGCATGTCGAAGTTCGTTCGCGCCGCGTTGGTGGTGCGACCTACCAGGTTCCGGTCGACGTTCGTCCCGAGCGCCGTCAGGCTCTCGCGATCCGTTGGGTGATCGCTGCTGCCCGCAAGCGCAACGAAACGACGATGGTCGATCGCCTTTCCGGTGAACTTATGGATGCTGCAAACAACCGTGGCAGCGCCGTCAAGAAGCGTGAAGACACGCACAAGATGGCCGACGCCAACCGCGCATTCTCGCATTACCGTTGGTAATCTTCACTCGATCGAATTTCGAAAGGCAGTCCTATGGCTCGCGAATATAAAATCGAAGACTACCGCAATTTCGGTATCATGGCGCATATCGACGCCGGCAAGACCACGACCACCGAGCGTATTCTTTATTACACCGGCAAGTCGCACAAGATCGGCGAAGTTCACGACGGCGCAGCCACGATGGACTGGATGGAGCAGGAGCAGGAGCGTGGCATCACGATCACTTCCGCTGCGACCACGACCTTCTGGAAGGGCCGCGACGGCAAGATGCGCCGCTTCAACATCATCGACACCCCCGGCCACGTCGACTTCACCATCGAAGTCGAACGTTCGCTGCGCGTGCTCGACGGTGCGGTTGCTCTCCTCGACGCCAATGCCGGCGTTGAGCCGCAGACGGAAACCGTCTGGCGCCAGGCCGACAAGTACAACGTTCCGCGCCTGATCTTCTGCAACAAGATGGACAAGACCGGCGCCGATTTCTATCGCTCGGTCGAGATGATCAAGACGCGCCTCGGCGCGACTGCGGTTGTCTGCCAGTTGCCGATCGGCGCTGAGACCGAGTTCAAGGGCATCGTCGACCTGATCGAGATGAACGCTCTCGTCTGGCGCGACGAATCGCTCGGCGCTATGTGGGACGTCGTCGAAATCCCGGAAGACCTGAAGGCTCGTGCCGAAGAATTCCGCGAAAAGATGATCGAAACGGTTGTCGACATCGACGAAGAAGCTATGGAAAACTATCTGAACGGCATCATGCCGGACAACGATAAGATCCGTGCGCTCATCCGTCGCGGCACCATCGACGTCAAGTTCTTCCCGATGTTCTGCGGCTCTGCCTTCAAGAACAAGGGCGTTCAGCCGCTCCTCGACGCGGTTGTCGAATTCCTGCCGTCCCCGGCAGACATTCCGGCGATCAAGGGCATCGACGTCAAGACCGAAGCCGAAATCGACCGTCACCCCGATGACACCGAGCCGCTTTCCATGCTGGCGTTCAAGATCATGAACGACCCCTTCGTCGGTTCGCTGACCTTCTGCCGTATCTATTCGGGCAAGCTCGAAAAGGGTTCTGCGCTGCTGAACACGGTCAAGGAAAAGCGCGAGCGCGTCGGCCGCATGCTGCAGATGCACTCGAACTCCCGTGAAGACATCGAAGAAGCCTTCGCTGGCGACATCGTCGCTCTCGCAGGCCTCAAGGAAACCACCACGGGCGACACGCTCTGCGATCCGCTGAAGCCGGTCATCCTCGAGCGCATGGAATTCCCCGAGCCGGTCATCCAGATCGCCATCGAGCCGAAGTCCAAGGGCGACCAGGAAAAGATGGGCCTCGCGCTCAACCGCCTGGCTGCTGAAGACCCGTCCTTCCGCGTCAAGACCGACGAGGAATCCGGCCAGACGATCATCGCCGGCATGGGTGAACTTCACCTCGACATTCTCGTCGACCGCATGCGTCGCGAGTTCAAGGTCGAAGCCACCGTCGGTGCTCCGCAGGTTGCTTACCGCGAAACCATCACGCGCAAGCACGAAGAAGACTACACGCACAAGAAGCAGTCCGGTGGTACCGGTCAGTTCGCGCGCGTCAAGATCGTCTTCGAACCGAACCCGGACGGCGACGACTTCAAGTTCGAGTCCAAGATCGTCGGTGGTTCTGTTCCGAAGGAATACATCCCGGGCGTCCAGAAGGGCATCGAAAGTGTTCTGTCTTCCGGCCCGCTGGCTGGCTTCCCGATGCTGGGCGTCAAGGCGACCCTCATCGACGGCGCCTTCCACGACGTCGACTCGTCGGTTCTGGCATTCGAAATCGCCTCCCGCGCCTGCTTCCGTGAAGCAGCCAAGAAGGCCGGTGCCCAGCTCCTCGAGCCGATGATGAAGGTCGAAGTCGTCACTCCGGAAGATTACGTCGGTGACGTGATCGGCGACCTGAACTCCCGTCGCGGCCAGATCCAGGGCCAGGAATCGCGCGGCATCGCCGTCGTGATCAATGCCCACGTGCCGCTGGCGAACATGTTCAAGTACGTCGACAACCTGCGCTCCATGTCCCAGGGCCGCGCGCAGTACTCGATGACCTTCGATCACTACGCACCGGTTCCGACCAACGTCGCAAACGAAATCCAGGCTAAGTACTCCGGTCAGAAGTGACCGGGGTAACCCCGCCCAATCAATTAGAGAATAACCCCTGACGGGGATAAGAACGGAGAAGCCGGAAATGGCAAAGAGCAAGTTTGAGCGCAACAAGCCGCACGTCAACATTGGCACGATCGGTCACGTTGACCATGGCAAGACGTCGCTGACGGCCGCGATCACGAAGTACTTCGGCGAGTACAAGGCCTATGACCAGATCGACGCGGCTCCTGAAGAAAAGGCTCGCGGCATCACCATTTCGACGGCACACGTCGAATATGAGACGCCGGCCCGCCATTATGCCCACGTCGACTGCCCCGGCCACGCCGACTACGTCAAGAACATGATCACCGGTGCGGCGCAGATGGACGGCGCAATCCTGGTTTGCTCGGCTGCCGACGGCCCGATGCCGCAGACCCGCGAGCACATCCTGCTCGCCCGTCAGGTCGGCGTTCCGGCGATCGTTGTGTTCCTGAACAAGGTCGACCAGGTCGATGACGCCGAGCTTCTCGAGCTCGTCGAGCTGGAAGTGCGCGAACTTCTGACCTCTTACGATTTCCCGGGCGACGACATCCCGATCATCAAGGGTTCGGCGCTGGCCGCTCTTGAAGATTCGGACAAGAAGATCGGCGAAGATTCGATCCGCGAGCTGATGGCCGCTGTCGACGCTTACATCCCGACGCCTGAGCGCCCGATCAACCTGCCGTTCCTGCTGCCGATCGAAGACGTGTTCTCGATCTCGGGCCGTGGTACGGTCGTGACCGGCCGCGTCGAGCGCGGCATCGTCAAGGTCGGCGAAGAAGTCGAGATCGTCGGCATCCGCGCCACCACCAAGACGACGGTGACCGGCGTTGAAATGTTCCGCAAGCTGCTCGACCAGGGCCAGGCCGGCGACAACATCGGCGCGCTGATCCGTGGCGTCCAGCGTGACGGCGTCGAGCGTGGCCAGATTCTCTGCAAGCCGGGTTCGGTCAAGCCGCATACTGTCTTCATGGCCGAAGCCTACATCCTGACGAAGGAAGAAGGCGGCCGTCATACGCCGTTCTTCACCAACTACCGTCCGCAGTTTTACTTCCGCACGACGGACGTGACCGGCATTGTTGAGCTTCCAGAAGGCACGGAAATGGTCATGCCGGGCGACAACGTGACTGTTAAGGTCACGCTGATCAACCCGATCGCGATGGAAGAAAAGCTGCGCTTCGCAATCCGCGAAGGCGGCCGCACCGTCGGCGCCGGTATCGTCGCCTCCATCGTCGAGTAAGTTTTAACGCAAGCGGCCAAGGCCGCTTGCGTATGACACAAAAATGTAGCAAATGGCGCGCGAGCGTGATTTGCCCTCTGCTTCGGGTTCGAGGCGGGCAATGAACAGACAAGGTGGGCCAAAGGCCCGAAGACTGGAAAGGGACGCCGTATTTCGGTGTCCCCTTCGATCTTTGAAACCGGTGGTCCGCCTTAAGGTAAGAGAACAACCCGTGCCCTATTGGGTTGGCACGTGGATAAACAGACAACAAGGATAACGTCGAATGAACGGCCAAAATATCCGCATTCGCCTGAAGGCGTTCGATCACCGCATTCTCGACGCGTCGACGCGCGAGATCGTGTCGACGGCGAAGCGCACCGGCGCAAGCGTCCGGGGCCCCGTTCCGCTTCCGACCCGCATCGAGAAGTTTACGGTTAACAGGTCCCCCCACATCGACAAGAAGAGCCGCGAGCAGTTCGAGATGCGCACGCATAAGCGCCTTCTCGATATCGTTGACCCGACACCGCAGACGGTGGACGCGCTGATGAAGCTCGACCTCGCCGCTGGTGTCGATGTTGAGATCAAGCTCTGAGACTTCTGTCTCGGGCTGAGTGAGAAGGATTGAACCGATGCGTTCAGGTGTAATTGCACAGAAGGTGGGAATGACGCGCGTCTACAACGACGCAGGCGAGCATGTCCCTGTAACCGTATTGCGGTTGGAAAACTGCCAGGTCGTGGCTCAGCGCACCGTAGACAAGAATGGCTACACTGCCGTTCAGCTGGGTGCCGGCACTGCCAAGGTAAAGAACACGACCAAGGCGCTGCGCGGCCATTTCGCCGTTGCCGAAGTCGAGCCGAAGGCGAAGCTCGTCGAGTTTCGCGTTTCCGAAGACAATCTGATCGACGTCGGCACCGAGCTGACGGCAGGTCACTTCACGGCGGGTCAGCTGGTGGACGTCACCGGTACCTCGATCGGTAAGGGTTTCGCCGGCGCCATGAAGCGCCATAACTTCGGTGGTCTCCGCGCCACGCACGGTGTGTCCGTTTCGCACCGTTCGCATGGTTCGACTGGTAACAACCAGGATCCGGGCAAGGTCTGGAAGGGCAAGCGCATGGCTGGTCACATGGGCCAGACGCGTATCACCACCCAGAACCTCGAAGTCGTTTCCACCGACGAGAACCGTGGCCTGATCCTCGTCAAGGGTGCCGTTCCCGGCTCCAAGGGCGCTTGGATCGTCGTTCGCGATGCCGTCAAGTCGGCCGCGAAGTAAGGGAGCCAAGCACATGGAATTTAACGTCAAGACCCTCGAGGGAAAAGACGCCGGCAAGGTAGCCCTGTCGGACGAGATTTTCGGCCTCGATCCCCGCGAAGACATTCTGGCCCGTATGGTTCGTTGGCAGCTCGCCAAGAAGCAGCAGGGCACGCACAAGACCAAGGGTCGTGCTGAAGTCTCCCGCACTGGCGCCAAGATGTACAAGCAGAAGGGTACGGGCCGCGCTCGTCACCATTCGGCTCGCGCTCCGCAGTTCCGCGGCGGCGGCAAGGCTCACGGCCCGGTCGTTCGCAGCCACGAGCATGACCTTCCGAAGAAGGTTCGCGCTCTGGCTCTCCGTCACGCCCTCTCTGCAAAGATGAAGGCTGAAGACATCATCATCGTCGACAACCTGGTTGCCGCCGAAGCAAAGACCAAGGCGCTTGCCGGTTCGTTCGCTTCGCTCGGCCTCACCAACGTGTTGTTCATCGGCGGCGTTGAGCTCGACAGCAACTTCAAGCTCGCAGCCCAGAACATCCCGAACGTCGATGTTCTGCCGGTTCAGGGCATCAATGTTTACGACATCCTGCGTCGCGGCAAGCTGGTGCTTTCCAAGGCCGCGGTGGAAGCTCTAGAGGAGCGTTTCAAGTGACCGACATCCGCCACTATGATGTGATCGTATCTCCCTCGATCACCGAAAAGTCGACCATGGCATCTGAACAGAACCAGGTCGTCTTCAACGTTGCCAAGACTGCTTCCAAGCCGGAAATCAAGGCTGCCGTAGAGGCGCTTTTCGGTGTGAAGGTCACGGCCGTCAACACGCTTGTCCGTAAGGGCAAGGTGAAGCGGTTCCGCGGCTTCATCGGCAAGCAGAAGGACGTCAAGAAGGCTGTCGTCACCCTGGCCGAAGGTCAGACGATCGACGTCTCCACCGGTCTCTGAGGTATAAGATAATGGCATTGAAAAGCTACAACCCGACGACCCCGAGCCAGCGTCAGCTGGTCATCGTCGACCGGTCCGGCCTCTGGAAGGGTAAGCCCGTCAAGAAGCTCACCGAGGGTCTCTCCAAGAGCGGCGGTCGCAACAACTACGGCCGCATCACCGCCCGCTTTATCGGCGGCGGTCACAAGCGTACCTATCGCCTGGTCGACTTCAAGCGTCGCAAGTTCGACGTCGAAGGCACGGTCGAGCGTCTGGAATACGACCCGAACCGTACGGCCTTCATCGCTCTCGTCACCTATACCGACGGTGAGCAGGCCTACATCCTGGCTCCGCAGCGTCTCGCTGCCGGCGACAAGGTGATCGCGTCCGAAAAGGCCGTCGACGTAAAGCCCGGCAACACCATGCCGCTGCAGTACATCCCGGTCGGCTCGATCGTTCACAACGTCGAAATGAAGCCGGGCAAGGGTGGCCAGATGGCTCGCTCCGCAGGCACCTACGTTCAGCTCGTCGGCCGCGATGCCGGCATGGCGATCCTGCGCCTGAACTCCGGCGAACAGCGCCTCGTACCGGGCTCCTGCCTGGCTTCGATCGGTGCTGTATCCAACCCGGATCACGGCAACATCAACGACGGCAAGGCCGGTCGTACCGTCTGGCGCGGCAAGCGTCCGCATAACCGCGGCGTCGTCATGAACCCGGTCGACCATCCGCACGGCGGTGGTGAAGGCCGCACCTCGGGTGGCCGTCATCCGGTCAGCCCCTGGGGCAAGCCGACCAAGGGCAAGCGCACACGTTCGAACAAGTCCACGGACAAGTTCATCATGCGTTCGCGCCACCAGCGCAAGAAGTAAGAGAGGAAGTCACTAATGGCTCGTTCAGTATGGAAAGGTCCGTTTGTTGACGGCTATCTTCTCAAGAAGGCTGAGAAGGTGCGCGAAGGCGGACGGAGTGAAGTAATCAAGATGTGGACCCGTCGGTCCACCATCCTGCCGCAGTTCGTTGGTTTGACGTTTGGCGTCTACAACGGCAGCAAGCACATTCCGGTCAGCGTCAACGAAGACATGGTCGGACACAAGTTCGGTGAATTCGCTCCCACCCGTACCTATTACGGTCACGGCGCGGACAAGAAGGCGAAGAGGAAGTAATCATGGCGAAGGCTAAGACCGAACGCCGGCTGAAGGATAACGAGGCGCAGGCAGTTGCGCGTACGCTCCGCGTCAGCCCCCAGAAGCTGAACCTCGTTGCCGCCATGATCCGCGGCAAGAAGGTAGAACGCGCGCTTGCAGAACTCGAATTCTCGCGCAAGCGCATCGCCGGCACCGTGAAGAAGACCCTCGAGTCTGCAATCGCCAATGCCGAAAACAACCATGACCTCGACGTCGACGCGTTGATCGTTTCGGAAGCCTATGTAGGCAAGTCGATCGTGATGAAGCGCTTCCACGCTCGCGGCCGCGGCCGTGCATCGCGGATCGAGAAGCCTTTCTCGCATCTGACGATCGTCGTTCGCGAAGTCGAGGAAAAAGGGGAGGCTGCATAATGGGCCAGAAAATTAATCCGATCGGTTTCCGCCTCGGCATTAACCGCACCTGGGACAGCCGTTGGTTCGCCGACAACGCGGAATACGGTCAGCTCCTCCATGAGGACCTGAAGATCCGCGCCTACCTGATGTCGGAACTGAAACAGGCCGGTATCGCCAAGGTGGTCATCGAGCGTCCGCACAAGAAGTGCCGCGTCACGATCCATTCGGCTCGCCCGGGCCTGATCATCGGCAAGAAGGGCGCTGACATCGAGAAGCTTCGCAAGAAGATCGCGACGATGACCAATTCGGAAACGCATCTCAACATCGTTGAAGTGCGCAAGCCGGAAATCGACTCGACGCTCGTCGCCCAGTCGATCGCCCAGCAGCTCGAGCGTCGCGTGGCCTTCCGCCGTGCGATGAAGCGTGCCGTTCAGTCGGCCATGCGTCTCGGTGCCGAAGGCATCAAGATCACCTGCGCCGGCCGTCTCGGCGGTGCTGAAATCGCCCGTACCGAATGGTACCGCGAAGGTCGCGTTCCGCTTCATACGCTGCGTGCAGACATCGACTACGGTACGGCGGAAGCCGAAACCGCATTCGGCATCTGCGGTATCAAGGTCTGGATCTTCAAGGGCGAAATCCTTGAGCACGATCCGATGGCTTCTGAACGTCGCGCCATGGAAGGCGATGCCCAGGGTCCCGCAAGCCGCGAACGCGGCGATCGTGGTGACCGTGGCGATCGCCGCCGCGAAAACGCTTGATCAACGCTGGCGAAAGATAAGCTCGGAGAAGTAAGAAAATGTTGCAGCCAAAGCGTACCAAGTACCGCAAGCAGTTCAAGGGTCGCATCAAGGGTGTGGCCAAGGGCGGCTTCGACCTGGCCTTCGGTGAATTTGGTCTGAAGTCCCAGGAACCCAACCGCGTCAACGCTCGCGAGATCGAAGCGGCCCGCCGCGCGATCACCCGCGCGATGAAGCGCGCCGGCCGTGTCTGGATCCGCGTGTTCCCGGACGTTCCGGTCACCGCAAAGCCGACCGAAGTCCGCATGGGTAAGGGTAAGGGCGGCGTCGAATACTGGGCCTGCAAGGTCAAGCCCGGTCGCATGATGTTCGAGATCGACGGTGTTTCCGAGGAGCTCGCCCGCGAGGCGCTTCGTCTCGGTGCTGCCAAGCTCTCGGTCAAGACGCGCTTCGTACAGCGCATCGCAGAGTAAGGAGCAAGGCACATGAAAGCCGAAGACGTTCGCGGCCTCACGGCCGATCAGCTCAAGGACAAGCTCGCCGACCTGAAGAAGGAGCAGTTCAACCTGCGCTTCCAGAAGGCAACCGGCCAGCTCGAGAAGTCCTCGCGCATCACCGAAGTCCGCAAGGACATCGCCCGCGTGAAAACCATTGCCCGCCAGAAGGCGGCAGAAGCCAAGGCCTAAGGAAAAATAATATGCCGAAACGCATTCTGCAGGGCGTCGTAGTTTCCGACAAGAACGAGAAGACCGTTGTTGTCCGGGTCGAGCGCCGCTTCGCGCATCCGCTGCTTCAGAAGACGGTCCGCCGTTCCAAGAAGTACAAGGCGCATGACGAGAACAACCAGTACAAGGTAGGTGACGTCGTTTCCATCGAGGAATGCGCGCCGATCTCCAAGGACAAAACCTGGACGGTCATTTCCGCCCAGGCTTAATTTGCTTCGGATCCGCGTCTGGGCCTTGCGCCCGGCGCAGAATCCTGTAAGAAGCACCCCACTGGCGCAGGACGCTCGGAAACGAGCGTTCTTTTGCTTTGAGCGCAGGGAAGGTCCTTTTAAGGAAACCACCTTGGCAAGACCCCACCCGCGCACAACGAGATTCTGTCCATAAGCCGAAACGGGGCGTTTTTAACGCCCGGTCGTTTCGGTCATTAGAAAAAGGCGACCTGACATGATTCAGATGCAAACAAACCTCGACGTGGCGGATAATTCCGGCGCACGTCGTGTCATGTGCATCAAGGTGCTGGGCGGCTCCAAGCGCAAGTACGCTTCCATCGGCGACATCATTGTCGTTTCGATCAAGGAAGCCATCCCGCGCGGCCGCGTCAAGAAGGGTGACGTGATGAAGGCGGTTGTTGTGCGTACCGCCAAGGACATCCGTCGTCCGGACGGCAGCGTCATCCGCTTCGACAACAACGCAGCGGTCCTCATCGACAACAAGAAAGAGCCGATCGGCACCCGTATCTTCGGACCGGTTCCGCGCGAACTTCGCGCCAAGAACCATATGAAGATCATCTCGCTGGCTCCGGAAGTACTGTAAGGAGCTCATGCGATGAACAAGATCAAGAAGGGCGACAGCGTCGTCGTACTCGCCGGCAAGGACAAGGGTCGCTCCGGCGAAGTCCTCCAGGTTATGCCGAAGGAAGACCGCGCCGTCGTGCGTGGCATCAACATGGTGAAGCGCCACCAGCGTCAGTCTCAGACGCAGGAAGCCGGCATCATCAACAAGGAAGCGTCCATTCACCTGTCGAACATCGCGATCGTCGCGAAAGACGGCAAGCCGACCCGCGTTGGCTTCTCCGTCGTCGACGGCAAGAAGGTGCGTGTAGCCAAGCGTACGGGAGATGTGATCGATGGCTGAGGCAAAGTATGAGCCGCGGCTCAAGGTGGAATACAATTCCCGTATCCGCGCCGCGCTGAAGGAACAGTTCTCCTTCGCAAACGACATGATGATCCCCAAGCTGGACAAGATCGTCATCAACATGGGTGTTGGCGAAGCGACGGCTGACTCGAAGAAGCCTTCCGTGGCTGCCGCCGACCTGGCCGCTATTGCCGGCCAGAAGCCGATCATCACCAAGGCACGGAATTCCATCGCGGGCTTCAAGGTTCGCGAATTCATGCCGATCGGTGCAAAGGTTACGCTTCGCGGCGCCCGCATGTACGAATTCATGGACCGTCTGATCAACATCGCGCTTCCGCGCGTTCGCGACTTTCGTGGCTTGAACCCGAAAAGCTTTGACGGCCGTGGCAACTTCGCCATGGGCATCAAGGAGCACATTGTGTTCCCAGAGATCAACTACGACAAGGTTGATCAGATGTGGGGCATGGACATCATCGTTTGCACGACGGCTACCAAGGACGACGAAGCACGGGCTCTCTTGAAAGAGTTCAACTTCCCGTTCCGCCAGTAACCGTAACGACGAGCGTTTAGAAGGAACTCCCATATGGCGAAAACCAGCGCAGTTGAAAAGAACAAGCGCCGCCGCAAGACAGTTGCCAACCAGGCCGCCAAGCGTGCGACCCTGAAGGCAACCATCATGAACCAGGAACTTTCGATCGAAGAACGGTTCAAGGCAACCCTGAAGCTCGCTTCTCTGCCGCGCGATGGCTCGAAGACGCGTATCCGCAACCGTTGCGAAGTCACCGGTCGCCCGCGCGCTTTCTATCGCAAGCTCAGGATGTCGCGTATTGCGCTTCGTGAGCTCGGCAATCTCGGCAAGGTGCCGGGCATCGTCAAGTCGAGCTGGTAAGGAGATCGTTAGATGACCATGACTGATCCCTTGGGCGATATGCTCACCCGTATCCGCAACGGCGCAGCCCGCCGCAAGTCGACCGTTTCCACGCCTGCTTCCAAGCTGCGTGCCCGCGTCCTCGACGTTCTGCAGGCTGAAGGCTATATCCGCGGTTATTCGGAAATCGACTTCGGTAACGGCAAGGCCGAGATCGAAATCGAACTCAAGTACTACGAAGGCGCGTCGGTGATCCGTGAGATCGGTCGCGTGTCCAAGCCGGGCCGCCGGGTCTATGTCTCGGTAAAGTCCATTCCGCAGGTCGCGAACGGCCTCGGCATCACCATCCTTTCGACTCCGAAGGGCGTGATGGCCGATCACCAGGCTCGCGAACAGAACGTTGGTGGTGAGGTTCTCTGCTCTGTCTTCTAAGACAGGGTAGGGGAACTCCATAGCGAACAGACAGGATTGAAACATGTCTCGTATCGGTAAAAAGCCCGTTCAGGTTCCTGCAGGGATCACGGCCACTGTTGATGGCCAGAAAGTGACTGCCAAGGGCCCGAAGGGTGAGCTTTTCTTCGTCGCAAACGACGAAATCAAGCTGGAACTCGAAAACAACGCTGTCTCGGTGACCCCGGTCAACGACAGCAAGGATGCTCGTTCGAAGTGGGGCATGTCCCGCACGATGATCGAAAACATCTTCAAGGGTGTGAAGGACGGTTTTGAGCGCAAGCTTGAAATCAACGGCGTTGGTTACCGCGCATCTCTGCAGGGCAAGAACCTGCAGCTGGCTCTCGGTTTTTCCCACGACGTGGTCTATCAGACCCCGGAAGGCATCACCATTGCCGTGCCGAAGCCGACGGAAATCATCGTCACCGGCATTAATAAGCAGCAGGTCGGTCAGGTTGCCGCGGAGATCCGTGAATACCGCGGTCCAGAGCCTTACAAGGGCAAAGGCGTCAAGTACGCTGAGGAACGGATCGTCCGCAAGGAAGGCAAGAAGAAGTAAGGACGACGGATCATGGCAACCAGAAAAGAAGCACTCACCAAGCGTGCGAGCCGTGTTCGCCGCCAGATCAAGAAGGTCGCAAACGGCCGTCCGCGTCTGTCGGTTCATCGCTCGTCCAAGAACATCTATGTCCAGGTCATCGACGACGTGGCCGGCCGCACGCTTGCTGCCGCCTCCACGCTCGACGCTGGTCTGCGCGCATCGCTGAAGACCGGCGCTGACGTTGCGGCTGCCGCCGCTGTCGGCAAGCTGGTTGCGGAACGCGCCACCAAGGCCGGCGTGACGGAAGTCGTGTTCGATCGCGGCGCCTTCATCTATCACGGCCGTATCAAGGCCCTGGCCGAAGCTGCCCGCGAAGGCGGCCTGAGCTTCTAAGAACTTTCGCCCGCATCCCTGAATAGGGGAGGCGGGCGAAATGCGGTTCGCCGCACTCATAAGTCGTTCCATCCTAGTCCTTCGAGGGCAGGGGATGGTTGGCTCCCGGAAATTGCCCATTGCACCCGGAAAAGAAAAAGGAAAAGAACAATGGCACAAGAAAGAAGAGGCCAGCGCGAAGATCGCCAGAGCCGCGAAGAGCGCGATAGCGAATTCGTAGACAAGCTGGTCGCGATCAACCGCGTCGCCAAGGTCGTCAAGGGCGGCCGTCGTTTTGGTTTCGCAGCTCTCGTCGTCGTCGGCGACCAGAAGGGCCGCGTCGGCTTTGGCCATGGCAAGGCACGCGAAGTGCCGGAAGCCATCCGCAAGGCGACCGAAAGCGCAAAGCGCGATTTGATCTTCGTTCCCCTGCGTGATGGCCGTACGCTGCATCACGATGTCAACGGCCGTCACGGCGCCGGCAAGGTTCTGCTGCGCTCGGCCAAGGCTGGTACCGGCATCATCGCCGGCGGCCCGATGCGCGCCGTATTCGAAACGCTCGGCGTCCACGACGTCGTTGCCAAGTCGACCGGTTCGTCGAACCCTTACAACATGGTTCGCGCCACGTTCGACGCCCTGAAGCATCAGGTGCATCCGAAGGACGTAGCAGCTCAGCGCGGCATCAAGTATGCAACGCTGCAGACTCGCCGCGCCGCTTCCGGCAATGCGCAGGAAGAATAAGGAGAGCGATAATGGCCAAGAAAGCCACTCAGGCAGAAGCCAAGAAGACGGTTACGGTCGAGCAGACCGGTAGCCCCATCCGCCGCCCGGCCGTGCAGCGTCAGACGCTGATCGGTCTCGGCCTCAACAAGATGCACCGGACCCGTACGTTGGAAGATACTCCTTCCGTTCGTGGCATGATCCGGGCTGTCCAGCATCTCGTTCGCGTCGTCGACGAGAAGTGAGACGGAGGAAACGACCATGAAACTGAATGAGATCAAGGACAACGAAGGCTCTTCCAAGGACCGTATCCGCGTAGGTCGCGGTATCGGTTCGGGCAAGGGCAAGACCGGTGGTCGCGGCGTGAAGGGTCAGAAGGCCCGTTCCGGCGTCGCCATCAAGGGCTTCGAAGGCGGCCAGATGCCGATCTATCGTCGCCTGCCGAAGCGCGGCTTCACCAACATCTTCAAGACTGACTACGCCGTCGTTTCGCTCGGCCGTATCCAGACCGCGATTGATGCCAAGAAGCTCGACCCGAAGGCAACGATCGATGCTGCTGCCCTCAAGGCTGCCGGCGTCATCCGTCGCCCCAAGGACGGCGTTCGTCTCCTCGCCGACGGCGAGCTGACGGCGAAGGTTTCGATCGAAGTTGCCGGCGCCTCCAAGGCTGCCGTCGAGAAGATCGAAAAGGCCGGCGCTTCGATCAAGCTGCTCGTCGTAGCCGAAGCAGCGGCCGAATAAATCGTTTTGAAATCGCCCGGTTTGTGCTTCACACCGGGCGATTTTATCTCCATATGTGAGCCTCACGATCCCGAAGCGATCCTGTTGGTCGCCTGACCGGGATCATACGGAAAACAGGGTGAGGCATCCGATTGCATTGGCAATCTCGCACGCCCGGTTTTTTGAACCAGAATTTTTAGACTGCTTTCCGGACCCGGCATTTTCCCCGCCGCCGGAGAATTGGTCAGGCGGAGAATTGCATGGCTTCTGCAGCGGAACAACTTGCCTCCAATCTGAATTTTGCGACTTTCGCAAAAGCGGAGGATCTCAAGAAGCGGCTTTGGTTTACCCTCGCGGCACTTCTCGTGTATCGCCTCGGTACCCATATTCCGCTTCCGGGCTTGAACCCCGAAGCCTATGCGCAGGCCTTCCGCGGCCAGGCCGGTGGCATCCTCGGACTTTTCAACATGTTTTCGGGCGGTGCAGTGGAGCGCATGGCGATCTTCGCGCTCGGCATCATGCCCTATATTTCCGCATCGATCATAGTGCAGCTGATGACCTCGGTCGTCCCCTCGCTTGAGAACCTCAAGAAGGAAGGCGAAGCCGGCCGCAAGATCATCAACCAGTACACCCGTTACGGCACGGTGCTGCTCGGCACGCTGCAGGCCTATGGCATTGCAGCCGGCCTCGAGAGCGGCCAGGGCCTGGTGCTGGATCCGGGCTGGTTCTTCAAGATTTCGACGGTCGTGACGCTGCTCGGCGGCACCATGTTCTTGATGTGGCTTGGTGAGCAGATCACCTCGCGCGGTATCGGCAACGGCATTTCGCTGATCATCTTCGCAGGTATCGCCGCAGGTCTTCCGACCGCGCTGGCCGGTACGTTGGAGCTTGGCCGCACCGGTGCGCTTCCGACTGCGCTTATTCTCACCGTGATCGTTGTGGCCATCGGCGTCATCGCCCTCATCGTTTTCGTCGAGCGCGCCCAGCGCCGCCTTCTGATCCAGTATCCGAAGCGCCAGGTCGGCAACCGCATGTTCCAGGGCGATACGTCGCACCTGCCGCTGAAGCTCAACACTTCGGGCGTCATCCCGGCGATCTTCGCCTCGTCGCTGCTGCTTTTGCCGGCGACTGCTGCGGGCTTTGCCGGCAATGCCGGGCTGCCGGACTGGGCGACGATGATCATCTCGGCGCTCGGTCACGGCCAGCCGCTGTTCATGCTGCTTTACGGCCTGCTGATTGCCTTCTTCGCCTTCTTCTACACGGCGATCGTCTTCAATCCGAAGGATACCGCCGACAATCTGAAGAAGCATGGTGGCTTCATTCCGGGCATCCGTCCGGGCGAACGCACGGCCGAATACATCGATTACGTGCTGACCCGAATCACGGTCGTCGGCGCTATCTACCTTGTTTTCGTCTGCATCCTGCCGGAATTCCTCGTGGCCCGCAGCGGCGTGCCATTAGCCCTTGGTGGGACTTCGCTTTTGATTGTTGTCAGTGTAACCCTCGATACGGTAGCACAGATTCAAGGGCACCTCATTGCGCAGCAGTATGAGGGTCTGATCAAGAAGTCGAAACTGCGCGGAGGAAAGAGGGGACGATGAGACTGATTCTTTTAGGGCCGCCGGGCGCGGGTAAGGGGACCCAGGCCCAGCGGATCGTGGAGAAGCACGGTATCCCGCAGCTCTCCACGGGCGACATGCTGCGTGCAGCCGTCGCCGCCGAGACGGAAGTTGGCAAGCGCGCCAAGGCCGTCATGGATGCTGGCAATCTTGTCTCCGACGAGATCGTCAATGCGATCGTCTCCGAGCGTATCGACCAGCCCGATTGCGCCAACGGCTTCATCCTCGATGGTTTCCCGCGCACCCTGGTGCAGGCGGATGCGACCGAGGCGATGCTGAAGGCGAAGGGTCTCGATCTTTCGGTCGTCATCGAACTGCGTGTCGACGACAGGGAACTCGTGCGTCGCGTCTCCGGCCGCTATTCCTGCGCCCAGTGCGGCACGGTCTACCACGACACGGACAAGAAGCCGTCCCAGGAAGGCGTCTGCGACAAGTGCGGTTCGACGCATTTCAAGCGCCGTCCCGACGACAATGCCGAGACCATGACCAAGCGCCTCGAGGTCTACTACAAGGAAACCTCGCCGCTGATCGGTTATTACCACGCCAAGGGCAAGCTCAAGGCTGTGGACGGCATGGCCGACATGGACAAGGTCACGGCCGATATCGAAAATATCCTGGCGGCTCTTTGAGCCGTCATCTATCTGTTAAAGAATCTTGGGCGGAGCGGTTGCATTTCAGCGCTGATTCCGTTAAACACCGCGCCAACTCGCGACAGCTTTAGCGATCGGCGCGGATTTCCCGCAAGGACATCCGAGACCGGTCGTTTTGACCTGTTCCGTATGGTGTTTGAACTGGCGGCCATAGATCTGGCTGCTTTCATGGAAGAAGTACCACTTGCCGGATGGCAACTGGAACAAGGAGAATAGGCGTGGCACGTATCGCTGGCGTCAACATCCCGACTGCGAAGCGCGTTGTCATCGCGCTGACCTACATTCACGGGATCGGCCCGAAATTCGCATCGGAAATCATGGAGAAGGTCGGTCTTCCGGCTGAAAAGCGCGTCCATCAGCTGACGGACTCGGAAATCCTGCAGATCCGCGAAACCATCGACCGCGACTATCAGGTCGAAGGTGACCTTCGTCGCGATACCGCGATGAACATCAAGCGTTTGATGGACCTCGGCTGCTACCGCGGCCTGCGTCATCGCCGCGGCCTCCCGGTTCGCGGTCAGCGCACGCACACCAATGCCCGCACCCGCAAGGGTCCGGCAAAGGCGATCGCTGGTAAGAAGAAGTAATTTTCAAGTGAGCGGTGATTAGTGAGCAGTGATTAGTCCTGCTCACTAACGACTAACGACTGCTTACTTGAGGTGGAGCCGCTGGAATTACGGCGGTGCAGAGATCAACGAAAGGGATAAAATGGCCAAGGAAGCCACCCGCGTCCGTAGACGCGAGCGTAAAAATATTACGTCGGGCGTTGCCCACGTCAATTCTACCTTCAACAACACGATGATCACCATCACCGACGCGCAGGGCAATGCGATTGCCTGGTCGTCTGCCGGTGCAAAGGGCTTCAAGGGTTCGCGCAAGTCGACCCCGTTCGCTGCCCAGATCGCTGCCGAAGACTGCGCCAAGAAGGCGCAGGAGCATGGCATGAAGTCGCTGGAAGTCGAAGTCTGCGGCCCGGGTTCCGGCCGTGAATCGGCTCTGCGCGCTCTGCAGGCTGCCGGCTTCATGATCACCTCCATCCGTGACGTGACCCCGATCCCGCACAACGGCTGCCGCCCGCGCAAGAAGCGCCGCGTCTGATCGTCGGAAATTGAAGGGGCTGCCGAATCTCACATCGAGAATGGGCGGCCTCTGTCTGAACTCGGGAATAGCCGCCTGACCCTCTGCGGAGGTTCGGCGGCTTTACCCATATCGCCGATGGACATGGTTCCGATCGGTGCCCCTCATGCTCGGTTGCCACGATTGGATGGTGGCAACGAACGGAAGGTATTTAGTGATGATCCAGAAGAACTGGCAGGAACTGATCAAGCCGAACAAGGTGGAATTCTCCTCCTCCGGCCGTACCAAGGTAACCCTGGTTGCCGAACCCCTCGAGCGCGGCTTCGGCCTGACGCTCGGCAACGCGCTTCGTCGCGTGCTTCTGTCGTCTTTGCGCGGTGCGGCTGTGACCGCCGTGCAGATCGATGGCGTATTGCATGAGTTCTCCTCCATCCCGGGTGTCCGGGAAGATGTGACGGACATCGTGCTCAACATCAAGGAAATCGCCATCAAGATGGATGGCGACGACGCAAAGCGCATGGTCGTGCGCAAGCAGGGCCCGGGCTCGGTAACCGCCGGCGACATTCAGACGGTTGGCGATATCGAAATCCTCAACCCGCACCATGTCATCTGCACCCTCGATGAGGGCGCCGAGATCCGTATGGAATTCACGGTCAACAACGGCAAGGGTTACGTCCCGGCCGATCGTAACCGTGCCGAAGATGCTCCGATCGGCCTCATCCCGGTCGACAGCCTCTATTCGCCGGTCAAGAAAGTGTCCTACAAGGTGGAAAACACCCGCGAAGGCCAGGTTCTCGACTACGACAAGCTGACCATGACCATCGAAACCGATGGCTCGGTCACTGGTGAAGACGCCGTTGCCTTCGCCGCTCGCATCCTTCAGGACCAGCTCTCGGTCTTCGTCAACTTCGACGAACCGCAGAAGGACGTCGAAGAAGAGTCGGTTACCGAACTCGCGTTCAACCCGGCGCTTCTCAAGAAGGTGGACGAACTGGAACTTTCGGTCCGTTCGGCCAACTGCCTGAAGAACGACAACATCGTTTACATCGGCGATCTCATCCAGAAGACCGAGGCGGAAATGCTGCGCACTCCGAATTTCGGTCGCAAGTCGCTGAACGAGATCAAGGAAGTTCTGGCATCCATGGGCCTCCATCTTGGTATGGAAGTTCCCGCCTGGCCGCCGGAAAACATCGAAGATCTCGCCAAGCGTTACGAAGACCAGTACTGAAATCAACAAAGGCAGGTTTTGACTGCCTTTCCCCGTCAAACAGCGGGCCTCTGATCGAAAGAGATGAGTGCCCGTATGTGCCAGGAAACGGCAGGCCCTAAGAAGAATGGGTACCTGCATTAAAGGAGAATAGCCATGCGCCACGGAGTAGCCGGCCGCAAGCTCAATCGTACCGCCAGCCACCGCAAGGCGATGTTCGCCAACATGGCGGCTTCGCTCATCACCCACGAGCAGATCGTCACGACCCTTCCGAAGGCGAAGGAAATCCGTCCGATCGTTGAAAAGCTCGTCACCCTCGGCAAGCGCGGCGACCTGCACGCTCGTCGTCAGGCGATCTCGCAGATCCAGGACCAGGACGCCGTCAAGAAGCTGTTCGACGCCATCGCTTCGCGTTACGCAACCCGCAACGGCGGTTACCTGCGTATCATGAAGGCCGGCTTCCGCCAGGGCGACAACGCCGCCATGGCTGTCATCGAGTTCGTTGAACGCGATGTCGACGCCAAGGGCGCAGCCGACAAGGCCCGCGTTGCCGCTGAAGCAGACGCTGCCGAAGCCGCATAATCCTGTCCGCATCGTCGGAATAAAAGGCCGGGTGGAAACGCCCGGCTTTTTCGCGTTGGTGACCTTGGGCGAAGGATGGATGATGAGTGAGCGGGCTTCGGGGCGCATCCTGCGGATTGCCGGGACGGTGGCGGTGATTGCCGTCGGCCTCGCCCTGCGACGGTTCGGTTACGATCTCGGCCTGCCGTTCCTCGTGGTGAAATATGGAGGCTCAATTCTTTGGGGCGCGATGGTCTACCTGGCCCTTGCCGCTCTCCTGAACTCCACCCGGGCCGTTCCGGTCGTCGCCTTCGCTGTCGGGATCGCCGTCAGCGTGGAGTTCTCCCGGCTCTATCACACGCCATGGCTGGATGAATTCCGGCTGACGAACCCCGGTGCGCTTCTGCTCGGTCGCGTGTTTTCGCTCTGGAATATACTCGCCTATGTCGCCGGTATCGTGACGGCGGCGTTCATCGATCGCCGCCTCGCGAATCGAAGGCCCGCTGACCCGCGTCTATGAGCCACTCCGGTTCTGAGTTGACTGGCGTTTGGCTAATTTCTACGGCCTACTGCCTCACCACCTGCGCTACTTTGGTCTTACCGCGTTTCCAGTTCATGAATGGCCGCCTGACGGCCCGGTAGGCGAGGAGGAGGGCAATCAAGCCGATGTGGATGAACGGCACCAGGGTCACTGATTTGACCGCCAGCACGTAATGAAGCGCCCCGCCGGCGGCGATGATGTAGATCAGCCTGTGCAGCCTGTTCCAGCCTTGCGCGAGCTTGCGGATCGACCAGCTGTTGGAGGTGACGGCAAGCGGGATCAGCATCAGCAGGCAGGCAAACCCGATGGTGATGTAGGGCCGCTTGGCGATATCGCCGCCCACAGCGCCGAAATCGAAGCGCAGGTCGAGCGTCAGATAGACCGAGAAATGCATCAGCACGTAATAGAAGGCGATCAGCCCAAGCGCCCGGCGATAACGTATCCAGTTGATGCCGGCGAGATCGCGCAGCGGCGTGATCGCGAGCGTCGCGATGATGAACCGCAGCGCCCAGATGCCGAGCTGATGTTCGAACTCCTTGACCGGATTGAAGCCGAGGCCACCGGTCAGCCCGAGGTAAAAGTACCAGGCAGCCGGAACGAGCCCGATCACGTAGAACGCCCAGACGCTGGCCTTGTGATAGCGGCGGGGCAGGGAGGGGAGGCTCGCCATTCTCAATAGTTCGCCTTCAGGTCCAGGCCGTCATAGAGGCTCGCCACCTGGTCCGCGTAACCGTTGAAAGGCAGGGTCGGCCGGCGGTTGGCGCCGAAGAAGCCGGCTTCGCCGATCCGCTGTTCCGTCGCCTGGCTCCAGCGCGGATGATCGACCGCCGGATTGACGTTGGAATAGAAGCCGTACTCGCGGGCGTTGGCGTTCTTCCAGGTGGTTTCCGGCTGCTTCTCGACCAGCGAAATCTTGACGATCGACTTGATGCTCTTGAAACCGTATTTCCACGGCACGACGAGCCGGATCGGCGCGCCGTTCGGGTTCGGCAGCGTCTCGCCGTAAAGGCCGACCGCGAGGATCGCCAGGGGATGGCGGGCCTCGTCGAGACGCAGGCCTTCGATATAGGGCCAGGGCAGCGGCTGGAAAAAGCCCTTCTGGCCCGGCATTTCCTCCGGCCGCACCACGGTTTCGAACGACACGTATTTGGCGCTGCCGAGCACGTCCACCTGATCCAGAAGAGCCGAAAGCGGGAAACCGATCCAGGGGATCACCATCGACCAGCCTTCGACACAGCGCATCCGGTAGGTG
This sequence comes from Neorhizobium sp. T7_12, assembly GCF_002968535.1. Lineage (NCBI taxonomy): Bacteria > Pseudomonadati > Pseudomonadota > Alphaproteobacteria > Hyphomicrobiales > Rhizobiaceae > Neorhizobium > Neorhizobium sp. T7_12. Next base: position 165,365 of record NZ_PVBK01000002.1, read on the forward strand.
CGGTCCTCGAGGTTCATCTTCATCAGTTCCTCAAGCCCGAATTCCTTCGGCTTCCCGACCATTCCATCCACCTTCACCGACCACGGGGTCGGTTTGAAGTCGCCGGAATTGGCGGCCGGATCGTCCTTGTTGACGCCGAATTCGTAGAAGTTGTTGTAGGTGGTGACGGCCTCCTTCGGCGTCGGCGTCTCGTCCAGCTTGAAGGCGCTGGGCTTGGCCGACAGCGGCGCGGCAAACGCGCTGTCTGCGCCCGCAAAGGCCAGTCCGGCGGCGGCCGCGGCGCCCATAAAATTCCGGCGCGACATGTAGATATCGCGGGGGGTGATTTCGGAAGCCGCGATATGCGGCGGACGATAGGCGGACATGACGAAAATCTCCTCTGCGGCAACGAGTGCCTTCTTGCTCCTATACGTAACGCGGAACCAAAAGGTTTCACAGCGGCGCGAAGATTGGTTCGAACCACGTTTGCGTGAAAAACGGCAGGTTTGCGGATGGAAATGCGATCGATGCAACCCCATTTCTGGTTCTACAGTTCTCATCGCAGGGCCATTCGCCCGACAGGAGGAGATGCAGATGACGGCACGCACGTGGGAGGCCGGAAGCAACGAGACCCTCGCCGACCGCACTGAGAGATTGCGGCGCCTGCGCCGCCTTTCGGGCATCGCGCGGCTGATGGATACGGCAATCGGCATTCCCGGCACCCGCATCCGTTTCGGCGCCGATTCCGTCTTCGGCCTCATCCCGCTCGTGGGGGATGCGGGCGGGGCGCTCGTCGGCCTCTACATCGTCAACGAAGCCCGAAAGCTCGGCCTGCCGCCCGCAAAGCTCACCCGGATGCTCGGCAATGTCGCCGCCGATTCCGTGCTCGGCAGCGTACCGCTTGCCGGCGATGTCTTCGACCTCTTCTTCAAATCGCACCGCCGCAACGTCAAGATGATCCTCGACCACTTCGACATCCATCCGGATGAACTGCGGAAGAGGTGAGGGCCGATCAGAACGCCTTCGGAAGTCCGGCTTGCTTGAGAGTGGCATTGGCGGTGTGACGGGATTTCACGCCATGGTCCACCGTGAAATAGCGTTTGGTGATCGGGCTATACCAGATTTCGTGATCACCCTTGCCGGGCCGGTGGTAATGACAGCCGGCCTTTTCCAGCATCTCCTTCAATTCCCGAAGGTAGCCGGCCATTGTTCAGGCGCGTCGTGGGTTGGGAATGCGGGAGAGCTGCTCCGACATGATGTAGACAGGAATTTCCTGGAGCGGAGATGAGGTGCCGTTGAGCTCAATCAAATCGGCGAGCGCGGCTTTCACCTTTGGTTCAAGCTCTTCCATGGTATCGGCTTCAACTGCCAATCCCTCGATATCGTTGCTCGTCGCGACCCACACGGAGGCTTCCTCGTCCCAGGTGGCGTGAACGATGATCGACATGATGGAGGTCATTGCTTTCTCCGGACGGCCTTGAGAACAATATAGAGGTTCGAGGCCCGGAACACAATTTCGGTTTCTGCAGGTCTTCCAACCGTACCGCTTTGGCCTGTCGTGATAGTGACACTCCGGGCACTTTGCGCTAGGAAAGCCGCAAAACCACGGGCTTTTGCGCGCGTCTCCCGAAAGCGGTAGACTGTGCCGGCCCGCAAGAAGAGATCGAGGACAACACCATGCCAGCTTACCGCTCGAGAACCACGACCCATGGCCGCAACATGGCAGGCGCGCGCGGGCTTTGGCGCGCGACCGGCATGAAGGACAGCGACTTCGGCAAGCCGATCATCGCGGTGGTCAACTCCTTCACCCAGTTCGTGCCCGGCCACGTGCACCTGAAGGACCTGGGCCAGCTCGTCGCCCGCGAGATCGAGGCGGCCGGCGGCGTCGCCAAGGAATTCAACACCATCGCCGTCGACGACGGCATCGCCATGGGCCACGACGGCATGCTCTATTCGCTGCCGTCGCGCGAAATCATCGCCGACTCGGTCGAATACATGGTCAACGCCCACTGTGCCGACGCCATGGTCTGCATCTCCAACTGCGACAAGATCACGCCCGGCATGCTCAATGCCGCGATGCGCCTCAACATCCCGGCCGTCTTCGTCTCGGGCGGCCCGATGGAAGCCGGCAAGGTGGTGCTCAAGGGCAAGACCCATTCGCTCGACCTGATCGACGCCATGGTTGCGGCCGCCGACGACAAGATGAGCGACGAGGACGTCAAGGTCATCGAGCGCTCGGCCTGTCCGACTTGCGGCTCGTGCTCGGGCATGTTCACCGCCAATTCGATGAACTGCCTCACCGAAGCGCTCGGCCTGTCTCTGCCCGGCAATGGCTCCGTGCTGGCAACCCATGCGGACCGCAGGCGCCTGTTCGTCGAGGCCGGTCACTTGATCGTCGATATCGCTCGCCGCCACTACGAGCAGGAAGACTATTCCGTCCTGCCGCGCTCGATCGCCACCAAGCAGGCTTTCGAGAACGCCATGACGCTCGACATCGCCATGGGCGGCTCCACCAACACCGTGCTGCACATTCTTGCTGCGGCTTACGAGGGCGAAGTCGATTTCAACCTTGACGACATCGACCAGCTCTCACGCCGTGTTCCTTGCCTCTCCAAGGTCGCGCCGGCCAAGGCCGACGTGCACATGGAAGATGTCCACCGCGCCGGTGGTATCATGTCTATCCTCGGCGAGCTGGACAAGGGCGGGTTGCTCAACCGCGAGTGTTTCACCGTCCATGCCGAAACGCTCGGCGACGCGATCGACCGTTGGGATATCACCCGCACCAACAGCGAGATGGTGCGCAACTTCTTCCGCGCAGCACCTGGCGGCATCCCGACCCAGGTGGCATTCAGCCAGGAAGCCCGCTGGGACGAACTCGACACCGACCGTGAGGCGGGCGTCATCCGCTCCGTCGAGCATCCGTTCTCGAAGGACGGCGGCCTTGCGGTCCTCAAGGGCAATATCGCTGTCGACGGCTGCATCGTGAAGACGGCCGGCGTCGACGACTCGATCCTGAAGTTCACCGGTCCGGCCCGCGTCTTCGAAAGCCAGGATGCGGCCGTCAAGGCGATCCTGTCCAACGAGATCGTCGCGGGCGACGTCGTGGTCATCATCTACGAAGGCCCCAAGGGCGGCCCTGGCATGCAGGAAATGCTCTATCCGACCAGTTACCTGAAGTCGAAGGGCCTCGGAAAGGCCTGCGCGCTGATCACCGACGGCCGTTTCTCCGGCGGCACCTCGGGCCTGTCGATCGGCCACGCCTCGCCGGAAGCGGCCAATGGCGGCACGATCGGCCTGGTGCGGGAAGGGGACAAGATCGAGATCGACATCCCGAACCGCACGATCAACCTCGCCGTTTCGGACGCCGAACTCGCCGAGCGCCGTAGAGAGCAGGACGCCTCCGGCTGGAAGCCGTCGCAGCCCCGCAAGCGCAACGTCACCACCGCCCTGAAGGCCTACGCCGCATTTGCTGCGAGTGCTGACAAGGGCGCCGTGCGGATCTTGCCGGAGTAAGAGTTGGCAGGCAGCTGTGTTGAAAATTCATAAAGCGCCGTCAGGTTTTCCTGTTGGCGCTTTGTGTTATGTTGATGTTTCTGTTGCCCAAGGGGTGAGAAATGTCCGAGCTTCATCGCATCACTTTTGATCCGCACATCTGTTCGGGACGCCCGACAATCCGCGGGCTGCGCATCCGGGTGAAAGATGTCCTGGAACTGCTGGCTTCAGGCGCAACGCATGAAGAAATTCTGGAAGACTACCCGTTGCTGGAAGCGCCGGACATTGTTGCCGCGCTTGAATACGCCGCACGTCAAAGCGATCACATCGTATTGCGCGTTGCCTGATGCGCTTTCTGGTGGATGCACAATTGCCGCCAGCCCTTGCACGATGGCTCGTCGAACGTGGCCATGACGCCGAACATGTCATGGATTGCGGCCTTCAGTCAGCCCCGGACCGGGAGATATGGGATTTTGCGGCTGTCTCGGGTGCGGTCGTTGTCACCAAGGATGAGGATTTCGCCCAGCGCAAAGCTCTTTCACAGTCCGGGCCGTCCATCGTCTGGGTCCGCCTGCCGAATTCGCGTCGCCGCGATCTGCTGGCCTGGTTCGAAAGAGCGCTGCCGGACATCATCGATGCTCTGGAGCGCGGCGAGACGCTTATAGAGGTCATCTGAGCGAGTTGTTGCTCCTCAAAGCGGCCGGTTCAAATTCTTGTAGGCCTCATCCAACTGCTTTAGCCTCTCGCCATAAGCCGCCCGGAGGCATTCGACATCCTCGCCGCAGGCCTGCCGCCTCTTCAGCCAGGCGCTCTGTTCGTCCTGCAGTTTGCCGCGGTTTCCCATCGCCATCAGGCTGGTGAGGATGTCGAAGGTGGTGACCATCTTCACGTCGGCATCGTTGAGCGTGCGTGTGTCGCAGATCACCTTCTCGTCGGCCGCAAGGTTTGCCCGCTCGCAGTCGAAACTCGCAGCAGTTGCAGTTCGGGGCGAGCCTGAGAGCGTCAGGCCGACAAGAAGGCTCGTCAAGGCGATGGCGATGGTAAAATATCTCATGGCTGCACTCCTGATCTCCAGTCGCAACGCCTGGAGATCAGCTCAGTTCCCAGAGGCTCCAGAGAGCGAAGACGAGGCAGGAGAACCAGATGAAAAGGATGAAGGCGAGGCCGGTGCGGCTGGTGGGGCGTTCGGCCCAACGCTCGGCCTTGGCGCGGAACTCGCTCATCAGTGGCGCGGGGACCAGCCTGATGGCAAGCACGATGCCGAGCGGCACGATCAGCAGATCGTCGAGATAACCAAGAACGGGAATGAAATCGGGAATAAGGTCGATCGGCGACAGCGCGTAGGCCGCGACCGCGCCGGCGACCAGCTTGGCGTGCCACGGCACGCGGCGGTCGCGCGCGGCGAGCCACAACGCCAGAACGTCGCGTTTCAGCCGTTTCGCCCAACCTTTCATGCCTGCCAGCCAGTTCAATGTTTTTCTCCCGATCTCGACCCTATATAGGGAGGAAAGCTTGACGGTTTCCGCCACAATCTCCGTTGTTCCGCCACCTTTCCTTTCTAGCGTGGCGCGCTACAAATCGATCCGGATTTTTCTCAAATGAGGACTTACATGCTGACCATGCCGAAACGCGTGTCGACCGGCCTTCTCGCTCTTGTTCTTCTGATGCCTGTTGCGGCACTCGCCCAGGAAAAGGTGGTGCCGCAGAGCCGTCAGGAAATGCAGCTCTCCTTCTCGCCACTGGTCAAGCAGACGGCCGGCGCCGTCGTCAACGTCTATGCCGAACGGGTCGTGCAGCGTCTCAATCCGTTTGCGGGGGACCCCTTCTTCGAGCAGTTCTTCGGCCAGCGCATGCCGAACCGTTCGGAAAAGCAGTCGTCGCTCGGCTCCGGCGTCATCCTTGCGGCAGATGGGCTCGTCGTTACCAACAACCACGTGATCGAAGGTGCCGACGATATCAAGATCGCGCTCGCCGACGGCCGCGAATTCCCCTGTGACGTGGTGCTGAAGGACGCGAGCATCGACCTGGCCGTGCTGCGCATCAAGTCGAAGGAGCCTTTTCCGGTTCTCGCCATCGGTGATTCCGATCGCACCGAAGTAGGCGATCTGGTGCTTGCGATCGGCAACCCGTTCGGCGTCGGCCAGACGGTGACGAGCGGCATCGTCTCCGCACTTGCCCGTAACCAGGTCACTACCGGCGATTTCGGCTTCTTCATCCAGACCGATGCTTCGATCAATCCGGGCAATTCCGGCGGCGCGCTGATGAACATGAACGGCGAACTGATCGGCATCAACACCGCGATCTTTTCGCGCGGCGGCGGCTCTAATGGCATCGGGTTCGCGATCCCCGCCAATCTCGTGAAAGTCTTCCTCGCCACGGCTGCCGCAGGCAAGACGAGCTTCGAACGCCCCTTCGTCGGCGCGAGCTTCGATGCCGTCAATTCGGATGTGGCCGAAGCGCTCGGCCTCAAGACCGCCCGCGGCGCGCTGGTGACGCGCGTTGTCGAAGGCGGACCGGCGGACAAGGCCGGCCTGAAGCCCGGCGAGGTGGTGACCGCCGTCAACGGCATTTCGGTCGAGCATCCCGATGCTCTCGGTTACCGGCTGACCACCGCCGGTCTCGGCAGGCAGGCGGTGCTGACCATTCAGACCGCCGACGGCCAGCGGCAGGTGAACCTGGCGCTCAACACCGCCCCGGAAACAACGCCCCGCGACGAGCGGCTGATCGAGGGGCGCAATCCGTTTGCCGGCCTTCGCGTGGCCAACCTGTCGCCGAAGCTTGCGACCGAACTGCGCATCCCGGCTGAAAAGACCGGCGTGGTCGTGACCGACGTGACGCGCAACTCTCCCGCCGCCCGCCTCGGTTTCGAGCCGAAGGACATCCTCATCTCCCTGAACGGCACTGCCGTCACCAGCACCAAGGGCATGGAAACCATGCTCGGCGACGATCCGGGCTTCTGGCGGGTGGAGATCGAGCGTGGCGGCCAGCGCATCAGGCAGTTCTTCCGATGAGCGGTGATCTCTTCGCGCCGAAGGTTCCGGAAGAGGTCGCCAACCGGCGGCCGCTTGCCGATCGCCTGCGGCCGAAGTCGCTTGCCGAAGTCACCGGGCAGCCGCACCTGACGGGCGAGGACGGTGCGCTGCGGCGGATGATCGATAGCGGCTCGCTCGGCTCGATGATTTTCTGGGGGCCGCCCGGCACCGGCAAGACCACGGTGGCGCGGCTGCTTTCCGGCGAGGCTGGTCTCGCCTTCGAGCAGATATCGGCGATCTTTTCCGGCGTCGCCGACTTGAAGAAGGTCTTCGAGACCGCACGCCTGCGCCGCATGGACGGGCGCCAGACGCTGCTCTTCGTCGACGAGATACACCGCTTCAACCGCGCCCAGCAGGACAGTTTCCTGCCGGTCATGGAGGATGGCACCGTCATCCTGGTCGGTGCCACCACCGAGAACCCGAGCTTCGAACTCAACGCCGCTCTTCTGTCACGTGCCCGGGTGCTGACTTTCCGCAGCCACGACGAGGAAAGCCTGAGCGAGCTTCTGGCCCGCGCCGAACAGGCCGAGGGCAGGCCGCTGCCGCTTGATGAGGATGCACGCGCCAGCCTCATCCGCATGGCCGATGGCGACGGCCGCGCGGTGCTGACGCTCGCCGAAGAGGTCTGGCGCGCCGCGCGGGAAGGGGAGGTCTTCGATACGACGGGCCTGACCCAGATCGTCCAGCGCCGCGCCCCCGTCTACGACAAGGCGCAGGACGGCCATTACAATCTGATCTCGGCGCTCCATAAGTCGGTGCGCGGCTCGGATCCGGATGCTGCGCTCTATTATCTGGCGCGCATGTTCGATGCCGGCGAGGATCCGCTTTATCTCGGCCGCCGGCTGGTGCGCATGGCGGTCGAGGATATCGGCCTTGCCGATCCGCAAGCGCTGGTCGTCTGCAATGCCGCCAAGGATGCCTACGACTATCTCGGTTCGCCTGAAGGCGAGCTGGCATTCGCGCAGGCCTGCGTCTATCTGGCGACTGCGCCGAAATCCAACGCGGTCTATACCGCCTTCAAGGCCGCGACACGGGCCGCCAAGGAAAACGGTTCGCTCCTGCCGCCCAAGCACATCCTCAATGCCCCAACCAAGCTGATGAAGGGCGAGGGGTATGGCGACGGTTATCGCTACGACCACGATGAGCCGGACGCGTTTTCAGGTCAGGATTACTTTCCGGAAAAGATGGGCCGGCAGACGTTCTACGACCCGCCGGAGCGCGGCTTCGAGCGTGACATCCGCAAGCGGCTCGATTGGTGGGCCAAGCTTCGCAAGGAACGAAACCCGAAGTGACACTCATCTGAAACCGATCAGGAGGCCTGTTTCTGGGCCACGACATTGGCCGGCGCGCCGATCAGCCTGACGGAAGATTCCGCCAGCCCGTGATGGCCTTCCATGTCGACGATGACGTGCCAGTGGCCAGCCTCCGGGATCACCAGGCGGATGGGGGACCGTTTGGCGATGCCGCCGATATATTTGAAATCGAGAAGCTCGGTAAAGCGCTGGAAGTTGGCGGCGTTCATCAGGCGCACGTTGTTGACCGCATTCAACGTCACCTCGATCGTCGTCCCCGCGCGTTGCGGTTTCAGATCGTAGTGGGTAAAGCGGAAATTCGGTACGGCCATTCCTGCCTCATTGATGCCAGCATAGAAGTTCATCAATCTTAACAAAATGTCGTTAACGAATGGTGGAACCTAGCGGCTACCTGTGTGTTTAGTTTCTGAAGACCATCTTCAGCCGGCACAGTCCCCATGCCGCGCCGAAGATAATCAGGCGGCTTTCATCCCCTGCAGCCGCCGTACAAGAATAATATTTTGACCTCCAATCTGCCTGTCCCGCCGTCTCCTCGCGGCGGGATTTTCTTTGCGCGAACAATTTTTAGCGTGGATTGTCGGCCCGGGCTCTTCCTCTCCGTCCTTGGGGCATCACCACCAATCAGGTCCCCGAGGAGGACGTCATGTCGATCAGGATAATCGCCACCGCAATCGCGGCCCTTGCCGCATCGCTCGTTCCTGCATTCGCCGAAGCGCAGGAGCCGAAATCCGCCGCACCGCAGGTGACCGCCGCGGAGCCATCGAAGAAGGGCCGTGTCGAGGCTGGTGGCATCAGTTATTATTACGAGATCCGCGGGGAAGGCGAACCGCTCCTGCTGCTCCATGGCGGCCTCGGCTCAGTCGATATGTTCGCCCCGATCATGCCGGCGCTGATGCAGCATCGCCAGGTCATCGCCGTCGACCTCCAGGGCCATGGCCGCACCCCGCTTGGCAAGCGCCCGATCAGCCTGGAAGCCATGGGCGCCGACATGGGCAGGGTCGTCTCAGAACTCGGCTACCGCCAGGTCGATGTGCTGGGCTATTCCATGGGCGGCGGCATCGCGCTGCAGATGGCCGCTCAGGCGCCGGAAAAGGTGCGGCGGCTCGTCATCGCCTCTGCGCCGTTTGCCAAACGCGGCTTCTTTCCGGAAATGATCCCGCAGCAGGAGTCCGTCACCGGTGCCATGGCCGAGATGATGAAGGACACGCCGATGTTCATCTCCTACAAGGCCGTGGCTCCGGATGTCTCCGAATTCCCGCGGCTCCTCGATGCCATGGGCGACCTGATGCGCCGGGACTACGATTTCTCCGATGCGGTCGCCAAGTTGACCATGCCGGTCATGCTGGTCTTCGGCGACAGCGACATGGTGCGCCCGGAGCATATCGTCGAGTTTTACCAGAAGCTCGGCGGCGGCCTGAAGGATGCCGGCTGGATGCGTGAGAACATGCCGAAGAACCGGCTGGCGATCCTGCCCGATCTCACCCATTACGAGGCATTCGCATCGCCGGCCCTGGCGCCGACCGTGCTGCCCTTCCTGGACGGCAAGAGCAATGCGCCGAACTGGGCGGAGCAGGTGAAGAAGTGAAAACCGCAATAAAAGCTATGCCGGCCGAAAGGCCGGCATAGCTTCGATTTCAACCACTTGCCGGCATCTGCGGATTCCCGTTCAGAAACACTTGAATCAGTTTCTGAGGTTTTCGCGGTCGAGCTGCAGCGTCAGCGCCAGCACTGTTTCGCAGGTCGGGGTCGGCACGCCGGCGAGCTTGCCAAGCGCCACCACCATGCCGGTCAGCGGAACGATCTCCAGCGCCTTTCCGGCAAGCAGGTCCTGCAGCATCGAGGTCCTGACCGGGCCGAAACCGCCCGACCGGCCAAGCTGTTCTTCGAGGCTTCGGCTGAAGGCCGCGCCAAGCGCCTCGCCGACGGCCCTGGTTTCCGCCATCACCTTGCCGACCTGCGCGACCAGCGCTGCATTTTCCATGATGCTGTTCATCCGGCCGCGGGTAAGCGCGCTGATCGGGTTATAGGCGGCGTTGCCCATCAGTTTGGTCCAGATCTCGTCGCGGATCCGCGGGGTCGGGATGATGTTGAGCCCGGCACGGCCGAGAAGTTCGGAGATCGACACCAGGTCCGGCGAAAGCTCGCCGGATGGTTCGCCGAGGAAAAAGCGGCCGTCGCCATTGAGGCGGATGGTGCCGGGTTCGGTCACCTCCGCCCCCTGATAGGCGACGCAGCCGATGACCCGTTCCGGACCGACCAGCCGCCAGAGCTTGCCCTCCGGATCGAGTTCCGGGAGCTGTCTTTCCGCATGCCCGCTTCCGGAATCCCGATGGAAATACCACCAGGGAATGCCGTTGAGGATCATGATGACCCGGGTGCGTTCCTTGAGAAGGCTCGCAAGGCCCTCGGCCGCATCGCCAAGCTGGTGTCCCTTGAGACCGGTAATGATCAGGTCCTGTTTCGGCAGTTCCGACGGGTCGCTGGTGGCGGTGACACGCGCATGGAGCGGCGCGGCATCGCCGCCCTGCTCGACGGTCAGGCCCTTGTCGCGAATGGCGGCGAGATGTGCGCCGCGCGCCACGATCGAGACATTGGCCTCCTCGCCGAGCCCGTTCGCGATCTTCGTCGCGAACGTGCCCCCGAGAGCGCCCGCACCATAAATGCAGATATTCCTGATGGTCATGATCCTCACCGACGCTGAAATGCAGTGCGGGTAGATCTAGGGCATCTCCGGCGGTCAGGCGAACGAGTTTTTGTGATGGGTCAATGGGCCCAGTTGGCGGAAACGAGTTCTGTCCGGCGAAGCTCGTCGATCGCGGTGACTGCATCTTCCACGGACCAGCCGGCCTTGACGGCGGCGGCGATCATCTTGATCTCCGCCTCCTCTTCGAGGGCAAGAAAGAGCGGTTCGAGGGCCTCCTGAACGGTGAGGATATGTTCATCGGGCGGGGCTATGGACGCACGTGCGGCGGACGTAGGCATGGTACGTGGTGCTCCTCTCTCTTTTGTGATCGACTGTTCACAATTGCTATGACCGCAAAAGGTTCCACGCAACCTGTGGAAAATTTCATTCGGCCGCTTTCTGCAGCACCGAGCTTGTTCTTTCGCCAAGCCTCTGCCTTGTTGCCGAGCTAAAATGCAAGTGATTCGGGTGCCACGAGGCCGCCCGGCCGGCGGGTGCCGATGCCAAGGAGATTGCGATGACGGACGCCAAAAAATACCAGATCACCGAAATGCGGCCGAAGATCACCGTGATCGGCGTCGGTGGCGGCGGCGGCAACGCCATCAACAACATGATCGCCGAGGAATTGGAAGGCGTCGATTTCATCGCCGCCAATACCGACGCGCAGGTTCTGGCAACCTCCAAGGCGTCGCGGCGCATCCAGCTCGGTGCCCATGTGACCGAAGGCCTCGGTGCGGGCTCGCTGCCGGAGATCGGCCGCGCTGCAGCGGAAGAATCGATCGACGAGATCATGGACCATCTCTCCGGCTCGCACATGTGCTTCGTAACGGCCGGCATGGGCGGCGGCACAGGCACCGGTGCCGCACCGGTCATCGCCCATGCTGCCCGCAATGCCGGCATCCTTACCGTCGGCGTCGTCACCAAGCCGTTCACCTTCGAAGGCAACCGCCGCATGAAGACGGCCGATGCCGGTATCGAGGAACTGCGCCGGGCCGCCGATACCGTCATCGTCATTCCGAACCAGAACCTGTTCCGCATTGCCGATGCCAAGACCACGTTTGCCGACGCGTTCATGACCGCCGACAAGGTGCTATTTGCCGGCGTCGGCTGCATTACCGACCTGATCGTCAAGGAAGGCCTGATCAACCTCGATTTCGCCGACGTGAAGTCGGTGATGAAGGGCATGGGCCGGGCAATGATGGGCACCGGCGAAGCCTCCGGCGACGGTCGCGCGCTGCTTGCCGCGGAAGCTGCGATCGCCAATCCGCTGCTCGACGACATCTCGATGAAGGGCGCCAAGGGCGTGCTGATCTCGATCTCCGGCGGTTCCGACATGACGCTGTTCGAGGTGGACGAAGCCGCAAGCCGCATCCGCGACGAAGTCATGGATGACGCCGATATCGTCGTCGGCGCGATCTTCGACCGCAGTCTCGATGGAAAGTTCCGCGTCTCGGTCGTCGCGACCGGCCTCGATGGCGGCGAAGCCGGTGTCGCTCCCGGCACTCCGGCGGACATGCAGACTTTCCAGCGCACGCTGCAGTAACGTCGGCTCGCCTATCTGGAAAACAGCAGTTTTATATAGGAGCGGTAGGCAAGGATCTGCCGCTCCAGTTGCCAGGGGTCCTTCAGCGCCTTGGACATGATGATCGCCCCGTCCATGACGCAGGACAGCATGTTCGCCACATCTGCCAGAGCCACTGGTTCGCGGGGCGGATAAACCGCTGCGATCTCCTCGATATGCTCGAGAAAGCGCGCGTTCCAGGAACGTATCGAATCCGAGTTCAGCTTCAAGACTTCATGATCGAAAAGCCGCTCCTGGTAGCAGACCGAGGCGATCAGGCAGCCTGGATGGCCGCCTGGCAGGTCGCGCACCAGCTCGCTCAGGAACTTCAGCCCCAGTAGGAAAGCCTGCAGCGGATCGTCGCTCAGTTCCCGGCCCCGGCCGAAGATGTCGTCGAAGATCTGGTCGTTTTCGGCGACGTAGCGGCGCAGCATCTCGCGCGCCAGCTCGTTCTTGTCCTTGAAATGGTAGAAGAACCCGCTCTTGGTGATACCGGCTTCGGCGATGAGTTCGTCGATGGATGTGGCGGCGAACCCCTTGGCGAGCACGGACGCTTCCGCGATCTCCAGGATGCGGTCGCGGGTGGCTGCTCCTTTGCGCGTTTCCCGCGTCTCCGAAGACTTGACCGCCGGTACAGTTTCTCGCGGCCTCACCGTGGCAACGTCGAGATTCTCTGCCCTTCGAGACATGCTAACCTCCCGTAAATTCGGACAAATTTCAAAAGCATGCTCGGCTGTACCATGAGCTTACTAGAAGCTCCGCACGTAAATCTGCGAAAAATCGGTCATTCACTGAGCGGCCCGGAGCAATATCCAGGATCGGCTCGCCATGTTTACCACAGGAGACAGACGATGGCCAAGTATCGCCACAGCCTGCCGCAGATCAAGAGCGGCGATTTTCTTTCCGACGGAGGTCTGGAGACGACGCTGGTCTTCCATCGCGGCATCGACCTTCCGGCCTTCGCAGCTTTTCCGCTGCTCGACAACGCCGCCGGCCGCGAGGAACTGACCGCGTATTACGAGACCTATCTGGCGATCGCCCGCGATCACCGCCTCGGCTTCATCCTCGACACGCCGACCTGGCGTGCAAATGCCGACTGGGGGCCGCAGCTCGGTTACGATCGCGAGGCGCTGAGGGCGCTCAATATCCGCTCGGTCGAATACGTCGAAAAGCTGCGTCGGCTCTGGGAGCGGCCGAGCCGGCCGATCGTCCTCAACGGCGTCATCGGACCGCGTGGCGACGGCTACAAGGACGGCAACATGGAGCCTCAGGCAGCCGAGGATTATCACGCCTTCCAGGCCGAAGCCTTCGCCGAGAGCGAGGCCGACATGATCTCGGCGATCACCATGAACAATATCGGCGAGGCGGTTGGCATCGTCCGGGCCTCGAGGCGCGTCGGCATGCCCTGCATCGTGTCCTTCACGGTCGAGACGGACGGTAGGCTGGTCAACGGCAAGACATTGCGGGCGGCGATCGAGGAAACCGATGCGGCGACCGGTGGTTACGCGGCCTATTACATGGTCAACTGCGCCCACCCCACCCATTTCGAGCAGGCGCTTTCCCGCGGCGAAAGCTGGGTGAAACGGATCTCCGGCATTCGCGCCAACGCGTCCGCCAAGAGCCACCAGGAGCTCGACGATTCGACGGAGCTGGACATCGGGGATCCGCTCGACCTCGGTGCCCGCTACCGCGCGCTCCGGCAGAACTATCCGGCGATGCGGGTGCTCGGCGGTTGCTGCGGCACCGACCACCGGCATCTGCAGGCGATCTGCGACGCCTGCCTGCCGGCGGCCGCGGCTTGAGGCGGGAGGGAGGAGCATGCCTGCCACGACATTGCTCGGCGCCATTGCCCTGATCTCCGGCCGTTGGCTCGACCCCTGCGCCACGGTGAAAGATGCCGATGGCGAGCGCGCCCGGGCGAGGCTCAGGACCCTGCCCATGATCGACGAGCACCTGCTGCGCGATATCGGCTTTCGCGAGGAGGTATCCCGTTTCCACCGCAACCGCTTTCCGGGGTTTTGACCCCAGGGACCGGTTCTTGCAAATGCCTTCCGGCGGTTTCGGCTGCCGGGAGGCTTTTCCTTTTCCGCCTCTTCCCCGTCTTTCCACCGTCATCGCGTGGCGGTATAGCTCGCGGCCCATTCGACGATTGAGAGGAGGACGAGCATGGATGCGACTGATGTCGGCGCCCATTGGGAGAGCAATGCCGAGACTTGGACGATCTATTCGCGGGCGGGTTACGACAAATACCGGGATGCGCTGAATACGCCGGCCTTCCTCGATATGCTGCCGCCGATCGCCGGATTGAAAGGCCTCGATCTCGGCTGCGGCGAGGGCACCAATACCCGCGAGGTCGCGCGGCGCGGGGCCGAGATGACCGGGCTGGACATTGCCCCGACCTTCATCCGTTACGCCCGCGAGACGGAGGCTGCCGATCCGCTCGGCATCGCCTATGTGCTCGGCGACGGGCAGGGGATCGACTTCCCGGAAGAGAGCTTCGATTTCGTCACCGCCTTCATGTCGATGATGGACATGGCCGATCAGCGAGGGGTGCTGAAGGGCATCTACCGTGTGCTGAAGCCCGGCGGCTTCCTGCAGTTCTCGATCCTGCATCCCTGTTTCGTGCCGCCGACGCGCAAGAATATCCGCGACGAGACGGGTGAGGCGGTCGCCGTCCAGGTGGCCGACTATTTCGACGAAACCGACGGGCGGATCGAGCGCTGGCTGTTTTCGGATATCCCGGCCGAGGAGCGGGCGAAGCTGACACCATTTGCGGTGCCGCGTTTCCACCGGACGCTGACCACTTGGGTGTCGATGATCGTCGGCGCCGGACTGGTGATCGAGGCCTTTGGCGAGCCGATGGCATCCGAAGAGGTGGCGCGGGCCGAGCCGGTGGTCGCCGACACCCGCGTCGCGCCGATCTTCCTGCACATCCGCGCCGTCAAGCGGTAGACGCGAAAAGGGGCGGCCAAGCTCTCACATGGCCGCTCCATCAGGGTCTCGGTGGTCAGTAGCGTGTCGCGACCAGCAGGTCTTCCTCCTCGTCCCGCTGGCGACCGCCGAGTGCGGCTGCCGCCGACGAAATGAATGCGCCGACGAGCAGCGACAGCGAGCCGACCAACGCGGTCGTGGCGGCCGCCTTGCGGGCCTCGTCCGCTGCCTTCTGGGCCGCGACCTTTGCATCGTCGATCCGCTTCAGGACCGCATCGACGCGAGCGCGGGCATCCTGCGGCGAAAGGCCGGTGCGGGCGGCGACGATCGTTGCCAGATAGGCCTTGTCGTCTTCCGGCACGCCGCCCTGGACGGCGCCGTTGAGAAGAATGCGCGACACCTCCGCGGTTGCTGCCCCGTCGTCATTCTGGGCGCGGGCCTGGGCCTGCTGCGGACGCAGCAGCGCATCTGTGAAGTACGACGTCGCCATGTCTGTGCCGCCGGACCCGCTATCCGACGAGGACGCGACCGCTGCGGTACCGGCGGCACCTGCAGTCGCCGCCGCAGATCCGACAGCCTGCGCTCCTGTGCTCGCCAGCGAGCCGAGCGACGACGCCAGGAAACCTGCGACGAAGACGGTGGCGACGGCCCAGGAGACGAAGCCGTGGGCAGTGTCGCGGAAGAACACCTCGTCGGTATGCACGGCCGCCCATTTGGTGCGCAGCCGGCCGGTCAGATATCCGCCGAGCGCCGCCGACAGCCATTGCACCACCACCAGCCAGATCGCCGCGCTGATGCCGACGGTGGCGGCGGAACTGCTTTCCCCCGACCAGGGAGAGATCATGGTGAGGCCGAGGCCGGATCCGAAAAGGATGAGGATGAGGCTGATGCCGGTGGCGGCCACCGCGCCGCCGAAGATCGGCCCCCATGCGATCGCAGATTTCGACGACTCCACCGGAGTTGCGATCGCGGAGCCTGCGGATGAAATGGGCATTTTCCGCCTCCTCAACGCATGAAGAGAACAAGAAGGATGACGATCGGCAGTGGGATGCCGAGAAGCCAGAGCA
Source organism: Neorhizobium sp. T7_12 (assembly GCF_002968535.1). Lineage (NCBI taxonomy): Bacteria > Pseudomonadati > Pseudomonadota > Alphaproteobacteria > Hyphomicrobiales > Rhizobiaceae > Neorhizobium > Neorhizobium sp. T7_12. The sequence continues at coordinate 181,423 of NZ_PVBK01000002.1, forward strand.
GTATGCCGCGTCCCATGGTGAACCTCCTGAAAGAACACAGTTTGTTGTCGAATTGCGTTCCCTCAACACGCCGGCCGACGGTTGGTTCCTGACGCCGATTTATTTAACGATTTTAGCTGAGGCGGGGTGGTTGCCGACGCACCCGTTCAACGTGTGGCGACGTATGGTCCAGCCCGAATGGTCACTAAAGCGTGAGCCTGTAACCGAGGCGCGGACCGCCGCGAATGAAGGTGCGATGGCAATGCTGCAAGGAGCATCCGCGTGAAAAACCTGAATTCGTTTCGTATCGCGATCGCCGCCGCGTCGCTTGGCCTGATCGGTGCAGCACCCGCCCTGGCCGGCGCGAGAAATCCGGTCGTGGTCGAACTGTTTACGAGCCAGGGCTGTTCGTCGTGCCCGCCCGCCAATGCCAATTTGATCAAGCTGAGCAGCGATCCCGACATCCTGGCGCTCAGCTTCGCCGTGACCTATTGGGACTACCTCGGCTGGAAGGACCTGTTCGGGAAGGAGGAGTTCACCCAGCGCCAGGTGACCTACGAACCGGCACTCGGCCAGTCGGGTCCGTTCACGCCTCAGATGGTCATCAATGGGCGCACTTCAACGGTCGGCCAGGATCTCGGTGAAGTCCGCAGCCTGATTGCAGCAGAAAGGCCACTTGCCGGACCTGCGGTGCGCCTGAAGGGCGATACGGCAACGATCGACGGCGGTGGCAAACCGGCGTCGCCTGCCGATATCTGGCTGGTCCGCTATGATGCGGGCCTTGTCGAAGTTCCGGTGGCACGCGGCGAAAATGCCGGCGAGACATTGCCCCATGCACATGTGGTGCGCGAACTGACGCATCTCGGCCTGTGGAATGGCAAGCCACAAAGCCGGACGATCCCGCCGGCAAAGCCCAACGAGAAACGTGCTCTGCTAGTTCAGGAGCGCAATGGCGGCCAAATTCTCGCGGCTGCGACGGACTGATGAAGAGCGAATGGGCGATTTCATAAGGCGCTCCCGATACTGTTACACTTGTTGATCGGCTCGTTCGCGGCAGTCGCCGGCGAGTTAAGGAAGTGTTTATGAATTCGTGAAAAATGAATGGATACTTGCCGGCGGTCCGGGCCTGAGGGGCTTGGTTGGGATGACCGTGACTGCCGCGCGGTGCGTAACCTTTTGAGTAACCGCCTGCATGTGTTCGCGACGCAGGTGCTGTACGGAGTAAAGCCAAGACCATGAACAAGAAGCCCTTCGCCCTGGCGATCTTCGCCGCATCTTTCGCCACGCCCCTCTGGGCTGCCGACCTCGCGCCCTATTCCGAACCGCCGGCCTATAACGAACCTGCCGGCGCGCCGAAAGCGGGCTGGGGTGGCGCCTATGTCGGTGCCGATCTTGGCATGGCATCCCGCAAGCTGAACCCGTTCGATGGCGACAAGGGCCTCGTTCTGGGTGCTCACGGCGGCTACAATATAGACCTCGATTCCGGCGTCGTCGGCGCGGAAATCGAAGCCTCGCATCTGGGCAACGTGGAAAGCCGCGTACCGGGCGGCAAGATCACCGAAAAGGGCCGCGTGGCCGCCAAGGCCAAGGCCGGCGTTGGCTTGAACCAGACGCTCGTCTACGGCACCGCGGGCGTCGCGCTCACCAGCTTCGGCGGCAAGAACGGCACGTCTGGTCCGGACGGCTGGAAGCCGGGCTGGGTCTTGGGCGCCGGCGTCGAGCAGAAGCTGACCGACAATCTGTCGGCCCGGGTCGAATACAATTACACCATGACCAACGATGTCCGCAGCACCTCCGGCGGCGTCTCCTCCAGGGCCGACGTGCGCGACCAGACGCTCAAGGCTGGCGTGAACTACAAGTTCTAGTCCCGCAAAAAACTCTCCGGATCCATCGGATCTGGAGAGGGCATTGTCGCGGTTCGACAATCTTTAAAGCGCCGTATGCCGGAAGGCCTACGGCGCTGTTGGTTTGAAGGGCGGTTCTCAGAGAGCCGCGTCCGTGTCGAGCTGGTCGCGGACCTGGTCGATCTTGCCGACGGCCGGCCCCACTCCAAGCTCGTCCTGCGCCCATCCGAAGGCCTCGTCGCTCACCGGCGCGCCCGCGAAATCCTCCAGCGCATCGCGAAGCGCTGCCTCGCCGAGCTCGGGATCGGTGGCGGCAGGATCGATGCCGTTCGTCTGTTCGTATTGCGCATAGGCCTTCACATAGGCCGAGAGCGAGGTCATCCGCGGATCGTTGGTGTTGAGGTAGGCGTTGTAATTGCGCTTCAGGGAGCTGAGGCCTGCCACTTTTGCGGCCTGGGGTTTGGCTTTCTCCGTTGGCGTTGCCTTCGAGACCTTGCGGTCGGCATCCTTCTTCGTCCGCTCCTTGCCGGAGCCGAGACTGGCCGAGGTCGACCGGCTCTTACTGGAATTGCCATGATTCGAGACCTCGTCACGACCACCGCCCTTGCCGCCGCCGTTTCCACCGCCGCCACCATTGCCGCCGCCGTTACCGCCGCCATTGCCGTCCTTGGCCAAGGCGAGGTCCGGAAATCCGGTTATGCCTCCGCCGACGGACACTGCAGCGAGCGCCAGGACGACGATGCCGTTCTTGAGGACCTTGTTCATGTTCACCGATCTCCTGATTTGTATTGCTAAAGCCACAGAAGCTTTGCGCTTCGCGGCTTTTCAGATGCCGTGCATTCTGGAGCAGCGGCGTATATAAATCCATGGGATTAGGACCAATGAGCCTGCCTTCGGGACCAAGGTCCGGTGGGGGGCGGGGACATTGGTCTCATTGGGAGCCCGTTGTCCACATGAACGCCTGACCGCGCGGCGTCGCTTTGACCGAAACCTAGGCGCGGTAACGAAGCGCGTTCAGCAAGAGCACGAATGCAGGGGAATGCTGCTAATCGATGCCAAGTGTGAGGCGGCCACGGACTGGCAGGGTGACGGCCTCCGGGAGGTCTCGACACTGAAGATCGATCCGTTCAATCGCGCGGCGCTCTACAAGTACGAGTCCTGACGGAGGAGGCGGGGCGTGAGCCATGAAATCCCCAAACGCACGCTCTTGAAGGCGATATCGCTGACAGCCGCAGGTGTCGTCATGCCCCGGTTGCCGGCACTCGCAGCCACTCAGCCCCGCGTGCTGGTGGCCTATTTCTCCCGAACCGGGAATACACGGGTGATCGCGAAACAGATCCGGCGCGCCCGCGATGCCACGCTCTTTGAAATCATGGCGGCCACGCCCTATCCGGAGGATTACCAGGCAACGGTCGCTCAGGCTGCGGCAGAGACCAGATCCGCCTATCTGCCGCCCCTCATGCATTTTGTTGCCGATATTCAATCCTACGACACGATCTTCCTGGGCTTCCCCATCTGGGGAATGACCGCGCCGCCGGTGATCCGCTCATTCCTGCTGGCGCACGACCTGGCGGGCAAGCAGGTCGTTCCGTTCATGACCCATGGCGGTTATGGCCAGGGCGACAGCATCGGCGTGGTCGAGGCCCATGCCCCCAAGGCAATCGTCCGCCCCGGCTTTTCCCTGGAAGCCGATCAGGAGAAGCGCACGCTGGACACGGTTTCGACCTGGCTCGACACCATGCCGCGGAGCGACTGAGGCGACCGCTGGCCAGATAGAAGCTCCCTGTATTCCGTGGCAACGATCCGTCGGGCTCTTGCGCGACGTCGAACACGGATGTCACATCAGACTATCCTGATGCGTTCGACGAACTGCGGCAGTGGGAGTGTCCACCCTCGCCAATATCGCTGTCATAACCCATATTCCGCCCTTTCTGCCGGAGCAGGCATGGCGGCTGCAAACCTGTGCAAATGCTGGGGCGCGTCCTTTTCACAAATGAAATAAATCTGTCACAAAACTGTAATGAGCAACAGATAGAGGGTAGCCGACGCCCAAGCGTCAATCCGAATTCCAAGGGAGAAATCCATGAAGAAGTATCTAGGAAGCTGCGCTGTAGCCGCAATTTTGCTGGCCACCGCAGGCGTCGCAACGGCTCGCGATCAGGTTCAGGTTGCCGGTTCCTCCACCGTTCTTCCCTATGCGAAGATCGTTGCGGAAGCTTTCGGCGAAGCCTTCCCGAAATTCAAGACCCCGATCGTCGAGTCGGGCGGCTCGGGCGCCGGCCTCAAGGAATTCTGCAAGGGCGTCGGCGAAGCCACGATCGATATTGCTAATTCTTCGCGTCCGATCAACAAGAGCGAACTGGAAGCCTGCAAGGCCGCCGGCGTGACTGACGTCCAGGAAATTCGCATCGGCTACGATGGTATCGTCTTCGCGGCCGCCAGCAGCAACGGCGACATGAAGATCGAGCCGAAGGACTTCTACAAGGCTCTTGCCGCTGAAGTGGTTGTTGACGGAAAGCTCGTCGCCAACCCTTACAAGAACTGGTCGGAGATCAACCCGACTCTGCCGAAGGGCCCGATCGCTGCCTATATTCCGGGCACGAAGCACGGTACGCGCGAAGTCTTCGAAGAGAAGGTATTGTCGGAAGGCTGCAAGGAAGTTGGTGCTGCGGAAGCCATCAAGAAGCTCGTTCCGGACGCCAAGCAGGCGACCGCCAAGTGCATTGCTGTTCGCAAGGACGGCGTTGCTGTCGACATCGACGGCGACTATACCGAGACGCTCGCTCGTATCGCCGCCAACAAGACTGGCGTCGGCGTATTCGGCCTCGCCTTCTACGAAAACAATGCCGATAAGCTGAAAGTCGCCACCGTCAACGGCATCAAGCCGACTGCGGCTGTGATTGCTGACGGTACCTACCCCGTCTCCCGCCCGCTGTTCTTCTACGTCAAGAAGGCTCACCTGGGTGTTGTTCCGGGCCTCAAGGAATACGTCGAGTTCTTCACCTCTGATGACATGATCGGTCCTGACTCGCCGCTCATCGAGTACGGCCTCGTTGCCGCTCCGGAAGCGCAGCGCGTGCAGCTCCGCAAGGACTTTGCCGCTGGCAAGACCATGTAATTGAAAGACCGGCGCCGCTTTTGAAGCGGCGCCGTTTTCTTTCCGACCGAAGCCTTTTGCCTCGGTGGGGAGTCGTCGATTTTGCGGCGATGGTGTTGCGCGAGGCGCGACGGCGATGCGATCGGTTCCGATGAACGGAGCTGGGCGGTGATGGGTTGCCGCCGAAGGCGGTACGCCGGGGGATTATGATGAACACATCACTAATATTGTTGATTTTGGCGATAATCGGCATAGCCGGTTACGTTGCCGGTGCCCGGTATGCAATGGCACTGGTCGGAGGAATTTCCTCCAAACTTCATTCGCGGCCTGGATATTACGGTTCTTTTGTCGCCGTCTGGGCGATCCTGCCGGCCGTCGTCATTCTTTTTGTCTGGCTGGTCGCCAGCCCCATGTTTATCAGTTCCTCGGTGCGCGGCGCGTTTCCCGAAGAGGTGAAAACCCAATCGCAGGCCGAGCAGGGCCTGAGCTACGGCATGATCACCTCGATCGCCCGCGGCATGAACGCACTGACCGGCGACGAGATCGCCCGCATCGAGAATAATCCGGTGGAGCTTCGTGCTGCGCTTGGCGCCAAGGGCGTTCCGCTTGCGGGTGATCCGCAGCCCTTCATGGTCAAGGCCGCTGCCGAACTGAACAGGATGACCTTCGTCAGCCGTATCCTCATGACGATCCTCGTTCTGGGGGCTTCCATCGGCGGCGCTCTCTTTGCTTACCGCCAGATCGCGCCGCGCTTCCGTGCCCGCAATCGGGTGGAAAAAGTGATCCTCGGCAGCCTCGTCGTCGCTTCTTCGATCGCTATTCTGACCACGGTCGGCATCGTCGCATCGATGCTGACGGAAGCGGCCCACTTCTTCACCGCCATTCCTGCCTGGGAATTCTTCTTCGGCACGGTATGGGATCCGCGTTTTGCGGCTGCGGGTTCGGGTGGCTCCGAAGGTCAGTTCGGCCTCATTCCGCTGCTGCTCGGCACGCTCTATATCGGTTTCGTCGCGATGCTCTTCGCGGTTCCGATCGGCCTCTTTTCGGCAATCTACATGTCGGAATACGCGTCGCCGAAGGTCCGCTCGGTTGCCAAGCCGCTGCTCGAGGTGCTCGCCGGCATTCCGACCATCGTCTACGGCTTCTTCGCATTGACGACGGTCGGTCCGTTCCTTCGCGACATTTCCTCGCAGCTGAACGGTCTCGTCACCGGCGACTATGCCAACTTCATCCAGGCACAGAGCGTTCTGACGGCCGGTTTCGTCATGGGCATCATGCTGATCCCCTACGTCTCCTCGCTGTCGGACGATATCATCACGGCAGTGCCGCGGGCCCTGCGTGACGGTTCGCTCGGTCTCGGCGCCACCCGTTCGGAAACCATCAAGAAGGTCGTCCTGCCGGCCGCTCTGCCGGGCATCGTCGGCGCGCTCCTGATGACCGCATCGCGCGCCGTCGGCGAAACCATGATCGTCGTGCTTGCGGCCGGTGTCGCCGCCCGCCTGCAGATCAATCCGTTCGAGCCGATGACGACCGTGACCGTGAAGATCGTCAACCAGCTGACGGGTGACCTTGAGTTCACCTCGCCGCAGACCCTGGTTGCCTTCGCGCTGGGCATCACGCTGTTCGCCATCACGCTTTGCCTCAACATCTACGCGCTCTATATCGTGCGCAAATACCGGGAGCAGTACGAATGACCGATGTGGTTTCTCCCGTCGCCGGCATCCCCAAGGCCAAGTCCGTCCGTCGCGATATCGGCATCAAGCGCCGTTACGCTGCCGAGCGTCGCTTCCGTGCCTATGGCATCGCCGCGCTTTCCTTCGGCATCATCTTCCTGATGCTTCTCCTGTGGTCGGTGGTTTCCAAGGGATACACCGCCTTCCAGCAGACCATGATCACCATGCCGGTCGAGTTTTCGCAGCAGATCATCGACCCGCAGAACGAACGTGCCACCAACCCGCAGAAGCTGATGACGGCGAACTATCCGGTCGTCGCCCGCAACGCGCTCGCCAAGCTGCTCAACGTCAGCGTCGACGACCGCGTCGCAGCCCGCGCAGTCAGCCAGATGCTGTCGGATGGCGTCCGCGTTCAGCTGCGTGACCTGGTGGTCGCCAATCCGGCGATCATCGGAACGACGCAGACGGTAAGACTGCTCGCTTCCGGCGATATCGACTCGGCCTACAAGGGCCAGATCGACCTCAACGTCGGCCAGGAGAACCGCAAGATCAACGACCAGCAGCTCGGCTGGATGACGCAGCTCTCCGACAGCGGAGCGCTTGCCAAGCATTTCAACAGCGGCATTTTCGTCAACGGCGCATCGAGCCGTCCGGAAGCGGCCGGCGTCGGCGTCGCGCTCATCGGCTCGTTCTACATGATGCTGATCGTGCTTGTCCTGGCGCTGCCGATCGGCGTCGCCGCCTCGATCTATCTCGAGGAGTTCGCCCCAAAGAACAAGTTCACCGACCTGATCGAGGTGAATATCAACAATCTCGCGGCCGTTCCCTCGATCGTCTACGGTCTTCTCGGTCTGGCGGTCTTCGTTAACTTCATGGGCCTGCCGCGTTCCGCCTCCTTCGTCGGCGGTCTGGTGCTCACCCTCATGACGCTGCCGACGATCATCATCGCGACCCGCGCGGCACTGAAGGCCGTGCCGCCATCGATCCGGGCGGCCGCCCTCGGGCTCGGCGCATCGAAGATGCAGACGATCTTCCACCATGTCCTGCCGCTTGCCATGCCGGGCATCCTGACGGGCACCATCATCGGCCTGGCCCACGCACTTGGCGAAACCGCGCCGCTGCTGCTGATCGGCATGGTGGCCTTCGTCGCCAACTATCCGACCACGCCGCTCGACCCGTCGACGGCGCTGCCGGTCCAGATCTACATGTGGGCGAACGAAGCGGAGCGCGCGTTCGTCGAGCGTACCTCGGGAGCAATCATCATCCTGCTCCTGTTCCTCATCCTAATGAATGTTGGCGCAATTCTCTTGCGGCGTCGCTTCGAGCGGCGCTGGTAGAAGGAGTATGACAATGAATATGATGTCAGAATCGGCAGTAGAAAAGGCGCTGGACCAAAAGATGAGCGATGCTTCCCACAAGATGATCGGCAAGGACGTTTCGGTTTACTACGGCGAAAAGCGTGCGCTTTTCGACGTGAACCTCAACGTTCGCGAAAACACTGTGACGGCTCTCATCGGTCCTTCCGGCTGCGGCAAGTCCACCTTCCTGCGCTGCCTCAACCGCATGAACGACACGATCGAGAATTGCCGCGTCACCGGCAAGATCACCCTCGACACGGACGATATCTACGACAATAACATCGACGTCGTGGAACTTCGCGCCCGCGTCGGCATGGTGTTCCAGAAGCCGAACCCGTTCCCGAAGACCATCTACGAGAACATTTCCTACGGTCCGCGCATCCACGGCCTTTCCAAGAACAAGGCCGACATGGACCAGATCGTCGAGGCGAGCCTGCAGCGCGCCGGCCTCTGGGGCGAAGTCAAGGATCGCCTGCACGAATCCGGCACGGGCCTCTCCGGCGGCCAGCAGCAGCGTCTGTGCATCGCCCGTGCGATCGCCGTGTCGCCGGAAGTCATCCTCATGGACGAACCCTGTTCGGCTCTCGACCCGATCGCGACCGCCAAGGTCGAAGAACTCATCCATGAACTGCGTGCCAACTACACGATCGTGATCGTGACGCACTCGATGCAGCAGGCTGCCCGCGTGTCGCAGCGTACCGCCATGTTCCATCTCGGCCAGCTCGTCGAGGAGAACGACACCGACAAGATGTTCACCAATCCCGACGATCAGCGCACCCAGGATTACATCATGGGCCGCTTCGGCTGATCCAGCCGATTGTGCCGCCTGAAAATCAATTTTGAGGACTAGAAGATGGCATCGACCCATATCCTGTCGGCTTATGACGACGAACTGAAATACCTGAGCCGCCGCATTTCCGAAATGGGCGGCCTCGCCGAGCAGATGTGCTCGGACGCCGTGCGGGCGCTGGTCAATTCCGACGCCGCACTCGCGCAGAAGGTCATCTCCGACGACGTGATCCTCGATCACGCCGAGCGCGAGATCGGCGACAAGGCGATCATCACGATCGCCCGCCGCCAGCCGGTTGCAGCCGACCTTCGCGAGATCGTCGGTTCGCTGCGCATCGCCTCCGATCTCGAGCGCGTCGGCGACCTTGGCAAGAACACCGCCAAGCGCGTCATCGCGGTTCAGGGCACCGGCGTTCCGCGCAAGCTCGCCCGCGGCCTCGAACATCTCTCCGATCTCGCCCTCGTGCAGCTCAAGGACGTCCTCGACGTCTACGCGACGCGTTCGGCGGAAAAGGCCGAGGCGATCCGCAGCCGCGACGAGGAAATCGACGCGATGTACACCTCGCTGTTCCGCGAACTCCTCACCTACATGATGGAGGATCCGCGCAACATCACCACCTGCACGCATCTTCTGTTCTGCGCCAAGAACATCGAGCGTATCGGCGACCACGCCACCAATATCGCCGAGACCATCTACTACATGACGACGGGCGCCCAGCCGGAAGGCGATCGTCCGAAGGACGACTCGTCGAACACGCTCGGCGCGATCACTGAATAGAACTGACGGAGCAGGCCAAGAATGCTGCCGAAAATCGCTGTCGTAGAAGACGAAGAAGCGCTGAGCGTGCTTCTTCGTTACAATCTGGAAGCCGAGGGTTATGAGGTCGATACCGTTTTGCGGGGCGACGAAGCCGAAATTCGGCTTCAGGAGCGGGTACCCGACCTTCTGATCCTGGACTGGATGCTGCCAGGCGTTTCCGGCATCGAACTCTGCCGCCGGCTGCGCATGCGCCCGGAAACCGAGCGCCTGCCGATCATCATGCTGACGGCCCGCGGCGAGGAGAGCGAACGTGTTCGCGGCCTCGCCACCGGCGCCGACGACTATGTGGTAAAACCCTTCTCGACGCCGGAACTGATGGCCCGCGTCAAGGCCATGCTGCGCCGGGCCCGGCCCGAGGTGCTCTCCAGCGTTCTCCGCTGCGGCGATATCGAACTCGATCGGGAAACCCATCGCGTTCACCGCAAGAGCCGCGAAGTGCGCCTTGGCCCGACCGAATTCCGCCTGCTCGAATTCCTGATGGCAGCGCCAGGGCGGGTCTTCTCCCGCTCGCAGCTTCTGGACGGCGTCTGGGGCCACGACATCTATGTCGACGAGCGTACGGTCGACGTCCATGTGGGAAGACTTCGCAAGGCACTCAACTTCTCCAACATGCAGGATGTCATCCGCACCGTCCGCGGTGCCGGATACTCCATGGAAACATAGTTGGTGGCCACGAGATGAGCGCGCGGGTCCTGTTGGTCGACGACGACGAGTCGTTCCGTCTGATATTGCAGAAAGCCCTCGTGGCCGACAGCTTCGTCGTATCGATGCTGGCAAGTGGAGCCGAGATCTCAGATCGCCTGAAAGCCGTTCCGCCGGATATCCTGGTCATGAGTTCGGATCTTCCGGGCGTGCGAGGTCTCGAGGTCTGCCGCGAGGTGCGTCTCGACCCTGTGTTATCGCGCCTTCCGATCATCCTCCTCGTGCCGTCGGGTGGCGAGGGCCTTCACCTCATCGCCCTTGCGGCGGGTGCCGACGATTGCCTCATGAAGCCATTTTCCCCGGTCGAGCTCGTCGTCCGTGTGAAAAACCTGCTGAGGCGCGTCAATCCCGCCCTCTTGGACCACATGCTCAAGGTCGGCGATCTCACGCTCGACCGGGAGGCCCATCGGGTTCACCGGCAGAAACGTGAGGTCAAGCTCGGGCCGAAGGAGTTCAAGCTTCTTGAATTCCTGATGCGCACCCCAGGCAAGGTCTATTCCCGCTCGGAGCTCAAGGCATCCCTGTGGGGCGACGACACGACCGTCGATGAGCGCGCGATCGACGTCCATATAGGCCGGCTTCGCAAAGTCATCAGCCTTGGCAAGTCCGACAACGTGATCCGGACCGTGCGCGGCGCCGGATACGCATTGGGCGATTTCTGACGCCCCCATTGGCCTCGAGGCTCACCTTTACCCTGACCGTCTCATGCCGCCGACGGATCATAGCCATGGAAGCTGGCGGGTTTGCTGTTGGCACCGGCGTTGGATCCCCTCTCTTGGAATTTCTAACACTTAGCTGAAGCTAAGATGTTGAAATTCCATTCTCCCCCGCCAGGGGGGAGATAGGGCGCCTGCCGCGCTCTTGCCGTACCCTTCGTCTCCGTGCGTAAATGCATGGACACCATCGGGGATTGTGATGCGCCGCGACATTCCGGATCGACATCGACGGTTTGCGAGAGCCATGCGGTTGGATTCCACCAAGGCGGAAAATATCCTGTGGCAGGCCGCCCGCAACCGGCAGATCGGCGGCTTCAAGTTCAAGCGTCAGGTTCCGCTGGACGGTTATATCCTCGATTTCGTCTGCTTCGAAGGGCGGTTGATCATCGAGGTGGATGGCGGACAACACGCCGGGAGCATATCCGACGAAGTCCGGGATGCATATTTCCAAAGCCAGGGCTTTCGCATCCTGCGCTTCTGGAACGACGAGGTGGTGACGAATCTCGATGGCGCGGTGCTGACCATTCTGGCGGAGCTGAGGAACGGTGGGGAGTGAATCTGCCGATCGGTCGGCGGACCCCCTAACCAACAAAATCTATGACTTAGCTGGCGCTAAGATCATGATTTTGTAGCCTCTCCCGCCAGGGGAGAGGTAGTGGTGCCACGCTTGCTGCCGCGCTTGCCTCGCTGTGGTGCGACAGTGCCGCGGGTTACCTCTCCCCCTGCGGGAGAGGAAGAAAAATCGGTACTTAGCGTCAGCTAAGTGCCAGATTTTTCAGGTGAGGGGATTTGCTGTTGGCGCCGGCGTTGAACCCTCTCTCTTGGAATTTCAAATGCTTAGCTGAAGCTAAGTGCTAGAAATTCCCCCCGCAAGAAGGCAGACAGAGGCCGTGCATGGCTTCACGCATTCCCTGAACTTTACCTAGGGTGCGAGCGAAGGTGGCGCTATCTCATTCCACGACTGGATGAAACGCTGAGTTTCTGTCGGGTAGAGATCAGCCGCGTAGACATTAAATATTCTGAAATACGCATCACCGCATGCGTCGGTAGTATGCCACGTCAGGTTGGCCAGATCACTGTAGCTAGTCACATAAAGCTGTTCGTTGACGTGTGGGCCGATGTGAAATCGAGTGCCGTCATGATGAGCTATCATTGATGTTGGAGACGGATGGGTGCCGTAGTCTGAAAAGAGGCGAAATCTCTCATTGAGAAATGCGAGCTTTGCACTACCCTTTAGTTTTAATCTGAGGGCGCCTGGCCCGAATTCGTTAGACAAATTTCTACCAGTTAGCTTTCTCCATCGCCGAACCTCGTTAGGGGCTTCAACAAAATAGAGGGCGAGCATTCCAATTTCGGCGATATCGCGAAGGAGGCCGGCTGCCTGCACAAAATATCCGGAGTCCAAGAGCTTCGTTGCCGCTCCAATGTCATTGACTAGACGAAAGCCGAGTAGCTGCGAAATAGCCAGATAGTCGGCGTGTTCTTCTGGATCGTGTCGCGCGACACTCAGATGAAGCAGTGCCTTGCGGATCAGATCAGCCGACGCCACGAGAACTTCGACTTGAGCAGAAACGGTAGAGGCGAGCCGATGATGGCCCGCCTCTACTTCGCGCTCGTCAAAGATGCTCACTAGAGCGCCTTGCTAAATCAGCTGCACCCGCTCGTAGCCCCACAAGTGTCGCACTTCTCGCAAGTCCCATTCCGCACCATCGTGAAGTTCTGGCACTCGCCGCACATGTTGCCCGTATAGCCCTGGGCGATCGAGCGCATGCGGCGTTCGTTTTCGACCTTTTTGGCTTCCGTCTTCGCGGTTGCAGCCTCGTCGGCGGCCTTGTCGGAGAAGAGGGCCGTGGTGGCGGCCTGTTCTTCGGCGAGTTCCTCGACGATCTCTTCGGCGAGTCCCTTGGCGCGCTCCTCGTAGTCCCGCTTGAAGGAAACGATTTCGGAGGTCGAGATGGCGACGGCCGGCTCCAGCTTGCGGGCGGCGGCACCGGCAAAGGCGGTGACGTTGGTGCCGGCCGAGGCGCGGGCAGGGGCAGCGGTCGCCGAGCCCTTGATGTCGGCCGGGCGGTCGCCGCCGGTGCCGGAGACGAGGGTCGGCTTGTAACCGCGGGTCAGGCCCTTGGAGACCACGTCCGCCTTGCCTTCCGAGACGCCGCGGCCAAGCGCGGTGTTGGAGAAGTCCGACGTATCGACATGCGCGAGGTCGTGGCGGCCGAGATAGGAGATCGCCAGTTCGCGGAACACGTAGTCGAGGATCGACGTGGCGTTCTTGATCGCATCATTGCCCGTGACGATGCCGGCCGGTTCGAACTTGGTGAACGTGAAGGCGTCGACATATTCCTCGAGCGGCACGCCATACTGCAGGCCGAGCGAGACGGAGATCGCGAAGTTGTTGATGAAGGCGCGCAGCGCCGAACCTTCCTTGTTCATGTCGAGGAAGATTTCGCCGAGACGGCCGTCGTCGTATTCGCCGGTGCGCAGGAAGATCGTGTGTCCGCCGATCTTCGCCTTCTGGGTATAACCCTTGCGGCGGCCGGGCAGCTTTTCCTGGCTGCGGACGACCTTTTCGATGATCCGCTCGACGATCTTTTCGGTGATCGTCACGGCCTGGGCGGCTGCCGGCTGGGCCAGCAGTTCCTCGACCGCGTCTTCCGCATCGTCATCGGCAATCAGCGACGAGTTGAGCGGCTGGGAGAGCTTCGAGCCGTCGCGGTAAAGGGCGTTCGCTTTGACGCCGAGCTTCCAGGACAGCATGTAGGCGGAGCCGCAATCCTCGACGGTCGCGTCGTTCGGCATGTTGATCGTCTTGGAGATCGCACCCGAGATGAACGGCTGGGCAGCCGCCATCATGCGGATATGGCTTTCGACCGAGAGGTAACGCTTGCCGATCTTGCCGCAGGGATTGGCGCAATCGAAGACGGCCAAATGCTCGGCCTTCAGGAAGGGAGCGCCTTCGAGCGTCATCGCGCCGCAGACATGGATGTTGGCGGCTTCGATGTCCTTCTTGGAGAAGCCGATATGTTCGAGCAGGTTGAAGCTCACGTCGGCGAGCTGCTCGTCGGTGACCCCAAGCGTGCCCTTCAGGAAGTCTGCGCCAAGCGTCCATTGGTTGAAGACGAACTTGATGTCGAAGGCAGCCTTGGTGGCACCGTTGATGGCTTCGATCTTGTCGTCGGTGAAGCCCTTGGCCCGGAGCGAGCCGGGGTTGACACCGGGTGCCTGGTTGAGGTTGCCGTGGCCGACGGCATAGGCCTCGATCTCGGCAATCTGGCTTTCCGAATAACCGAGCGTGCGCAGGGCTTCCGGAACGGCGCGGTTGATGATCTTCCAGTAGCCGCCGCCGGCGAGCTTCTTGAACTTGACGAGCGCGAAATCGGGCTCGATGCCGGTCGTGTCGCAATCCATCACCAGGCCGATCGTGCCGGTCGGGGCGATGACCGAGACCTGCGCGTTGCGGTAGCCGTGCTGTTCGCCAAGGACAAGCGCCTTGTCCCAGGCAGCCTTGGCATGGGCGACCAGATCCTGGTCCGGGTTTTCCGAATGGATCAGCGCTACCGGGTTGACCGACAGCTGTTCGTAGCCGGAGGTCTCGCCATGGGCGGCGCGGCGATGGTTGCGAATGACCCGCAGCATGCTGTCGCGGTTCGGCGCGTAGTTCGGGAAGGGACCGAGCTCGGAGGCGATTTCAGCCGAGGTAGCATAGGAAATGCCGGTCATGATCGCGGTCAGCGAGCCGGCGATGGCGCGGCCTTCCGGAGAGTCGTAGGCGATGCCGGTCGACATCAGCAGGCCGCCGATATTGGCGTAGCCGAGGCCGAGCGTGCGGTACTGGTAGGAGAGCTCGGCGATCTGGCGCGACGGGAACTGCGCCATCATCACCGAGATTTCCAGCACGACGGTCCACAGCCGCGTCGCATGTTCGTAATCGGCGATATTGATGCGGGCGGTCGTCTTGTCCTTGAACTGCAGCAGGTTCATGGAGGCGAGGTTGCAGGCCGTGTCGTCGAGGAACATGTATTCCGAGCACGGGTTCGAGCCGCGGATCGGGCCGCCGGCCGGCGAGGTGTGCCAGTCGTTCATCGTCGTGTTGAAATGGATGCCCGGATCGGCGGACGCCCAGGCGGCGTAGGAGATCTGTTCCCAGAGGTCCTTGGCCTTCAGCGTCTTCATCACCCGGCCGTCCTTGCGAGCGGTTAGGTTCCAGTCGCCGTCGGTCTCGACAGCGCGCAGAAAGTCGTCCTTCAGCGAGACGGAGTTGTTGGAGTTCTGGCCGGAGACGGTGAGATAGGCTTCCGAATCCCAGTCCGTGTCATAGGTCTTGAATTCCAGGTCCTTGTAGCCCTGGCGGGCGAACTGGATGACGCGGCCGATATAGTTTTCCGGAACCTGGTCCTTCTTGGCAGCCTTGATCTCGCGCTTCAGGGCCGGGTTCTTGAGCGGGTCGTAGCAATCGTCGCCGCTCCCGCCTTCGCAGTTCAGGCAGGCCTTCATGATGGCCTTCAGGTGCTTGGAGACGATCTTTGAGCCGGTGACGAGGGCCGCCACCTTCTGCTCTTCCTTGACCTTCCAGTTGATGTATTCCTCGATATCCGGATGGTCGATGTCGACGACGACCATCTTGGCGGCGCGGCGGGTGGTGCCGCCCGACTTGATGGCGCCGGCAGCGCGGTCGCCGATTTTCAGGAAGCTCATGAGGCCCGACGAACGGCCGCCGCCGGAGAGCTTTTCGCCCGCGCCGCGCAGCATCGAGAAGTTGGAGCCGGTGCCGGAGCCGTATTTGAACAGGCGGGCTTCACGGACCCACAGGTCCATGATGCCGCCTTCGTTGACGAGATCGTCCTCGACCGACTGGATGAAGCAGGCATGCGGCTGCGGATGCTCATAGGCCGACTTCGACTTGGTGAGCTTAGCCGTGAAGGGGTCGACATAGAAATGGCCCTGGCCGGGGCCGTCGATGCCATAGGCCCAGTGGAGGCCGGTGTTGAACCACTGCGGGGAATTCGGGGCGACGCGCTGGGTGGCGAGCATGTAGGCAAGCTCGTCCATGAAGGCGGAGGCATCTTCTTCGGACGTGAAATAGCCGCCCTTCCAGCCCCAATAGGTCCAGGTGCCGGCAAGGCGGGAGAAAACCTGGCGCGCATCGGTTTCGGAACCGTACTGCTCTTCCTTCGGCAGTGCCTTCATCGCTTCCGTGTCAGCTACAGAGCGCCACAGGAAGGAGGGGACATCGTTTTCCTCGACCTTTTTCAGGAACTTCGGAACGCCGGCCTTGCGGAAATACTTCTGCGCCAGAACGTCCGTCGCAACCTGGGAGAACTGCGCCGGCACGTCGATATCGGCAAGCCGGAAGACGATCGAGCCGTCCGGATTGCGGATCTCGCTGATCCCCTTGCGGAATTCGATTTCCCCATAAGCGCCTGTATCCGGCTTGGTGAAACGACGTTCGATGCGCATTGCCTTAATCCTCGTCCGTTGGCGCCTGATGATAAGGCGCAGATGTGCCGCTCCAGCCCACACGTTCGACGCGCGCAGCCGGTTGAATGTTCCCGATCCCAGGTGATCATCCGCAGATGCCAACCTGTATGTTGTGGTGATAACGGCTGCAACACTACTACATATGGTATTAACAGAATCTTTCTGCCAGTCCCAGCCGTTGTTCCGGAGCGGAAAATCGAGCACGCACGGAGACCGTGATAGCAGCCCGTCCCTCATAGCCGGACTGCATGATCTTTCCCGTCAAACTCGAAGAAGAACCGGCCTCGTTAATTCCGGTCCAGTCGCCGCCGCAACGTAAGGAACACTGTCGAACGAGCCGAGAGATTCGTCAAGGCGTAGATTGCAACGCTTTTATAACCACAAGATATTGTGGTTCGTGGCTGTGGATAACGGGGACGAAGAAATAGACGAGGATTCTCAGGCAGTTGCGGGGACAGCCTGAAACTTGCGTTGCGAGGTGCGGAAATATTTCGTGAGCGGCGGCAGGTGCCGAAAGCCCGGTCCAGCAGGGTTTTGAGGGTTCGACCGTACCATATCGAGGCAGTTCAAGAATCTGTGGCCACCACTAATAGATAAGCCCGCGCGGTTTTTTGACCGGCGGGCCAGTGACAAGGACCAAGATTTTTGAAAAGGGCCGGAAAGAATCAGCCGTTGGTGCTCGGCTCGCGATGAAGCCTATCCCCGCGGAAAAGAGGCCCAGGTGTCCCGGCTGACTTCAAGCGAGTCGGGACGATAGCCGTGCAGGCTACACGAATGTGTGCCGAACAGGTCCTTCATCGGCGAGCCCGGGATCTTCGTTTATCTTTTCCCGGCGCTGCGGCGTCAACGATGTCGCAGCGCCAGGGGTATCTCGCCCGGCTCAGAGAGAATCGACGTTTATCCCGATCGTCACGGCGCCGATCGGCGCTCCGCTCTCATCGGTAATCGTCACGCTTGCCTGCGACTGCAGCGTCTGGGACGATTCGTCCTTTTCAACTTCGTCGACGAACAGCGCGTTCTTGCCGGCACCGAAGGATTTCTTGAACTTTGCCTCGTCGCCCTGCCAGTAATCGGAGGTGATGTCGCTCTGGCCGACATTGAGGCCCTTGGCATCCATGACGAAGATTTCCGTAATCGCTCCCTCGGACTTTTCCTTCTTTTCCACGAGAAGTTTCGACAAGGCGTTGTTCAGCACGCTGTCGATCGTCGCACGATTGGAACTGTCGACCTCGGCGCGCCATTTTTTGTCGAGCGCCAGGATATCGGCGTCGCTCAGCTTGGCATTGGTGGCATTCTGGGCCTTGATCGCCGAAATGATCACTGCGTCGGTGAGCCAGGGCTTTACTTTACCGGTGACATATTCGGTCACCGGCGCGACGTGAGCCTCCTCGGCCAGAGCCGTGCCAAGCGGCAGGGCGGATACGGAGCTGCCGAGAAGGAGCATGACGATGATCTTATGCATAGGTGTTTCCCTTCCAGAGGTTGCTGACGTTTATGAGGTCATGCCGCTTCAGAGGCGTCTTCAGGACGCTTGTCTGAACGGAGCGGCAAAGCCGGTTTTTTTGTCGGAGAGAGATTGATGCCTCCCCGATTCGGAATGCGCCTGGGCACCATTTCCGGCTGTGTTTCCGACAGTGAAGCTGCTGGCCGAACTCAGCAGCAGACGGCCTTGCGAGAGCAATTCCTGGCAGGCCGCATTGGTTTCCTCCACCATCGCGGCGTTCTGCTGCGTGGCATGATCCATCTGATTGATCGCGGAGTTGATCTCCTGCAGGCCCGTGGCCTGTTCCCGATAGGACTGGACGATCGAAACGATGCTGTCGCTGATGCGGTTGATCTGGTCGCCGATCTGGAGAAGGGCATCGCCCGTGTCGTTGACAAGCCCGACGCCGGCAGCGACCTCTTGATTGGAACTGGTGATCAGAACCTTGATTTCCTTGGCCGCATTGGCCGATCTCTGGGCCAGTTCGCGCACTTCCTGCGCAACGACTGCAAAACCCTTGCCGGCCTCGCCCGCGCGGGCCGCCTCGACGCCGGCATTCAGCGCCAGCAGATTGGTCTGGAAGGCGATCTCGTCGATAACGCTGATGATGTGGCCGATCTGGCTGGACGAGGCCTGGATCCGGTCCATCGCCCCGATTGCGTTGCGGACGACGGTCGCGGAGGAATGGGCGCCCTTTTTCGTCTCCTCGACGAGGTGCCCGGCGCTCTCGGCCTTCTGCGAAGAGGTCCTGACCGTTGTTGTGACCTGGCCAAGGGAGGCGGCGGTCTCCTGGAGAGCAGCGGCCTGTCGTTCCGTGCGCTGAGCCAGCTGGTCGGCGGCGCCGGCGAGCTCGCTGGAGCGATCTTCCACCTGGTGGGACGCCTCCTTGATCTCCGTCAGGGCGGCGGCAACCGCCTCGACCATGTTGTTGAAGTCCTGCTGCAGTTTTTCAAAATCCGGCCCGAGACCATTGAGATGAATCGAAAAATCGCCTCCGGCAAGCTTTTCCAGCGCGTGTCCGAGCTCTGCCATCACGGCCCGTTGGGTGTTGCTGGTTTCCTCGGTGATCCTCGTATTACGGGCGCGTTCCTCGTCAAGCGACTGGCGCTGCTCCGCGGCGATACGCTCTTCTTCGACCTTCGCGATAGCCTCGCCGCGGAACACTTCCAGTGCGCGCGAGAGAACGCCGATCTCGTCACCATTGCGCTGGTATTCGACCGGGGAGGTGAGGTCGCCGGTTTGCAAGGCGATGATGCGCGCACTGAGGTTCCTGACGGGGCGTCCGACAAGCCGGCGCATTGCGAAGAGGAAGGCCGTGACCGCAACGGTGATGACGAGCAATTGGATAAGCAGCGTGTTCAGCACTTCCTGCTGCGCCTTGGCGAGGATTTTCTCTACCGACCAGGCAGTGAAGAGATAGCCCGTGACCTTGCCGGATTTGTCCGGGGGCAGGGGAACGACGATCCCGACCAGACCTCTGGAAGCCAGCGTCGTATCGACAACCGTGCTGTCGGGTTTCTGACCGATCGTCTGGGCCAGTTCGGCGGAAGACAGGACGCCTGCCACGCCTTCGCGTGCCCAGATGTCGACCGGCGCAAGCTCGGCGTTGAACGCGGCGAACTGGACGAGGTCGAGGTTAGGGTTGTCGCGCTGCAGGGCATAGGCTTCCCGCACCGCGTTGACCTTGCCCCATTTCACGCCGCCTGCCGCAACCGACGCGAACTGCTCGGCGCCGCGCGACCAATGTGCCGTCGCCGTGCTGATCAGCAAGCGCGTTTCGGATATCCAGGTATAGGTGGCCAGCGCGGAAACGCCACAAATGTTGACCGCGACAATAAGCGCCGCCAGTTTCGTGGTCAGCGGCATCCTATTCAAAAAATCACGCATGCGGGCCTCGATGTCATGCAGACGCGACCGGGGGGACCCCAGCCTGGCGGATTGAACTCGGACATCGTACGCTGAGAGTGTTACACGACAGGCATCATGCCCGTGCCGCCATTGTCAGGCAAAGCCTACGGACGACAGTGTTCCTTCTTTATATGAAGAAAAAATAAAATTAGGACGCCCTCATGAGGAAAGCGGAGAAATATAGCGCCTGGGACGAAACCTCGACGCGAGTTCCTTGATGAATGCCAAATTCAAGCCGCGAGGAGTTCTCCTGGAGCCTTCACGAGCCGAAATGAATGATTTCGCGCAGGGCTTTGGGGCGCGCCGGATTTCGTGGGCTCGTCCGCACGAAGCGCTCTCGCGGAGATCGCTCTACGTCGTCGCGCCCCCGCCCGAAGCTTGCTGTTATAGACCTTAGCTGCGGTCCGCCTTGGCGATCGGCTCCTGGTAGGTGAAGCCCATGTCCCAGGGGAAATAGATCCAGGTGTCCTGGCTGACTTCCGTGACGAAAGTGTCGATGGTCGGCACGCCGGAGGGTTTGGCATAGACGCAGGCGAAATGCGCCTTCGGCAGCATGGCGCGCACCTCCGATGCCGTCTTGCCGGTGTCGGTCAGGTCGTCGATCACCAGAACGCCGGCGCCTTCGTCAACCGTCAGTTCCGGCGTGATCCCCTTGAGCAGGTTCATTTCGCCCTGGTTGACGTAGTCGTGGTAGGAGGCGATGCAGACCGTCTCGATGAGGCGGATATTGAGTTCGCGCGAAATGATCGCCGCCGGCACCAGGCCGCCGCGGGTGATACAGACGATCGCACGGAAATCCCGCTTGAGGCCTGCGAGACGCCAGGCAAGCGCCCGGGCGTCACGATGGAATTGATCCCAGGAAACGGGGAAGGCTTTTTCGGGAAGAGACATGAGGCTGGCCACCATTAGCGAAAGCATGTTGCTGGCTCTCGCTAATAGCGGCAATTCGCCCGTAGACGCAAGGATTTGTCAGCGGGAAAGCAAAGTCAGCGCCGTCATCGAATCGAGCAGGCTGCGCGTCACGCCGCCGAACAGCATTTCCCACCAGCGCGAATGGCCGTAACCGCCCATCACCAGAAGGTCGACGCTGCCCTCGGAGAGGCGATTCTCGATCGCCACTGCGGTGGTCACGCCATGCGCCTCCCGGGTCGTCAGCGTCACGTTGATGCCGTGCCGTGCAAGAGTTGCAGCGATCTCGGCGCCGGCCGTTTCCGACGTCTGGCTGTTGCGGTCGCCGGGATCGACGCAGAACACCTCGACGCTGTCGGCCGCTTTGAGGAACGGCATCGAATCGAAGGTCGCACGCGCAGCCTCCCGCGATCCGTTCCAGGCGATCATCACCCGCTTGATCGGCTGCGGCACCTTCATCGTGTAGGGGACGAGCAGCATCGGCCTGCCGCTGTCGAAGAGGAATGTCTCTAGATCGGCGCGGTGATCGGCATGCGCCGGATCGCTCTGGCTCGCGACGATCAGATCGACCGAGCGGGCGGTGTCCATCACCGAATGGGAGCCGTAGCCCGCCGACGACATGCAACTGCGCCACTCGGTGGAAAGTCCCTCGCGGGACGACTGTTGCCTGAAGATCCGCTCCACCTCCGCCGTCTCCTTCTGCGCCGCGTCCTGGAGGATCTGCACGGCGGAGGGATCCGGAATTTCCATCGGCGCGATCAGCGGCACGGCGGCCAGCGTTTCTGCGTGGACGCCGATCAGGTGGGCGGAAAAGCGTTCGGCGAGCGCGATCCCGTAATCGGTGATCGGCCTGGCGTTTTGAGGTGTGTCGAGAACCGCTAGAATGGTCTTGTAGGCCATGGCTGCATCTCCTCATCAACTGGCTCTGCGGGATTGGGAACCAGTCTCTGATAATTACGTGTGTCGCGCATTGATCCCGGTCAAGGAGTGGTCGCCGACAGCAGGAGAGGCAGAGTGCCGCGGGTCAGGCGTCGGCTGTCGGATTGGTGGCGATCTTGGCCCGGTCGATGCCGGCGATCATCTCCGCCACGGCTTGCGCGGCTGCATCCAGAACCTGCGGATCGCGGGCGCGCACGACGATCTCGGTCGAAAACCGCTGTCCGTCATACTTCGGATAGGAGCCGATGCTGGTCTCTGGATGCGCCTTCTGAACGGCCGACAGAAGCGTGCCGATATCGCCTTCGCCATAGGGGCAGGGCAGCGCCCGCGACAGCATTTTGGCACCCGAGCGCAGCATCGGCAGCACGTTGTCGACCATCGCCTGGAAAACCTGCGGTACGCCGGCCATCACGTAGACATTGCCGATGATGAAGCCAGGCGCGGTCGAGACCGGGTTTGCGATATGCCTCGAACCCTCGGGCATGCGGGCCATGCGCTGGCGGGCTTCGGTGAATTCCATCTCGCGGCGCTTGTACATGTCGGCAAGCAGCTTCATCGCCTCTGGGTCATGTATGCAGGGCACGCCGAAGGCTTTTGAGATCGCGTCGGCCGTGATGTCGTCATGGGTCGGGCCGATGCCCCCCGAAGTAAAGACATAATCGTAACGGCCGCGCAGCGCATTCAGCGCCTCGACGATCGCATCCTCCTCGTCGGCGACGATCCGCACTTCCTTGAGGTCTATGCCTGAAAGCGTCAGCAGATCGGCGAGATGGCCGATATTCTTGTCCTTGGTCCGGCCGGACAAAAGTTCATCGCCGATGGCGAGCATGGCGGCGGTGACGATCGAGGATGGTTGCGACGCTTCAGACATGGATATTCCTCCGTAAGTGCCACACTCCTAGGCCCAATTTTTTCAACGCAGAAGCGATTTTGTCGTGAGGAACACAGAAATTGCGTCTGTCACGAATTTATGATCCGCAAGCGAATTATCGTCTCCAGATGTTGAACAGTGCGTAGACCTCGCAGGGGCTGTCGCCGATTCGTGAAGCCGCTACATGTGGGTCTGGTTCTGGCCGCAGACGGCCTTGTTCACACACCAGACATCGAATGGAGAAGATCATGGCGAAGGTTCTCGTGCTTTATTATTCCGCTTACGGCCACATCGAAAAGATGGCCTATGCCGTTGCGGAAGGCGCGAAGTCGGCAGGCGCCGACGTGACGGTCAAGCGCGTTCCGGAACTGGTCCCGGACGAGGTCGCCAAGACCTCCTACTATAAGATGGACCAGCAGGCTCCGGTCGCGACCGTCGAGGAATTGACCGAATACGACGCCATCATCGTCGGCGCCGGCACCCGCTTCGGCACGGTCGCCTCGCAGATGCGCAATTTCTGGGATCAGACCGGCGGCCTCTGGGCACAGGGCAAGCTGGTCGGCAAGCTCGGCTCGATGTTCACCTCGTCGGCCACCCAGCACGGCGGCCAGGAATCCACCATCCTCGGCTTCATTCCCACCTTCCTGCACCAGGGAATGGCCGTTGCAGGCCTGCCCTATGCCTTTGCCGGCCAGATGGGCACCGAAGAAGTCAAGGGCGGTTCGCCCTACGGCGCCAGCACGATCACCAACGGCGACGGCTCGCGCCAGCCTTCGGAAATCGAACTCGAAGGCGCCAAGTTCCAGGGCGCTCACGTCGCCAAGCTCGCGGCCAAGCTCGCTGGTTGAGCAAACTGCGATAATTTCTGAAGGGCGCGGCGAGAGATCGCTGCGCCCTTTTTGCATTCCGCCCATCCGACCGTCTCGCTTTTTTCGCAACCGGCGAACCGCTTCCGCAATTTCGGTGCTTGACGGCGTCGCGCAAGTTCAAGAAACAGGACGCCCATGCGGACGTGGCGAAACTGGTAGACGCAAGAGACTTAAAATCTCTCGGCCTTTGGTCATGCGGGTTCGATCCCCGCCGTCCGCACCAAGCCTGACCTACCTTGCCTGCAACCGTTTGCGATGAAGACCGTTTGATATCCACTTCGATGGAGGCGTGCTTTGGGCTTTACCTTTGCGATCGGCGATATCCACGGTTGTCTTGCGCAGTTGAAGGAGCTGCTCGGGCGGGTGGAGGGTCATGCGCCCTGCGGGCACGTGGTTTTCATCGGCGACTATATCGATCGCGGGCCGAAGAGCAGGGGCGTGCTCGACCTCGTCATGGCGGGGCCGCGCAAGGAGGGGTGGCGGTGGACGGCGCTGAAGGGCAACCATGAGGACATGATGGTCCGCGCCCACCAGAACCGCGGGCACGACGAAATCCTATGGATCGACAATGGCGGCCGCGAGACGATGGTTTCCTTCGACGGCTATGTGCCGCCGCAGGTGCTGTCATGGTGCGCGCATCGCCCTTTGATCCTTGTCGACCAGCACCGGATTTTCGTGCATGCCGGCGTCGACGAGATGTTGCCGCTCGAGGGGCAGCGGGAGCGCGACCTGATCTGGAAGCGATTTGCAAGCGACGACGACGGCGAATTCTGGGGCCGACATCTCTGCCACGGCCACACGCCGCTTCCCGGCAATCCGCAGACGGTCGGCAACCGCACCAATATCGACAGCGGCTGCGTGTTCGGCGGCGAACTGACCTGCGCCGTCTTCGACGACGACGGACCGGGCGGGCCGGTCGAATTCCTGCGCGTGCCGGGCTAGTGCCGCCAGAAGACCGGCGTCAGCAGGACTAGCACGGTCAGGATTTCGAGACGCCCGAGCAGCATCATCAGCGACAGTAGATAGAGCGCCGGATCGCTGATCGTGGAAAAGTTGCCGACGGGGCCGACGATCGGGCCGATGCCGGGACCGACGTTCGACAGCGCGGTGATGACCGAGGACGTGGCGGTCAGGACGTCGTAGCCGAACAGCGCCATGCCGACGCTGCCGACCACCCAGAGGAAAATGTAGAGGCTGACAAACAGGAAGACTGCACGCTGCGTTTCGGCATCCACCGTCAGGCTGCCGTAACGTACGGGATAGATTGCGTTGGGATAGATGAGCTTGTTCAGCCCGGCGCGGATGACGTTGACCATCACCACGAAACGATAGGCCTTGATGCCGCCGGCCGTCGAGCCGGAGCAGCCGCCCATGAAGGTGGCGAAGAAGGCGACCAGCACCGCGAACGGTCCCCAGAGCGTGTAGTCGTCGCTGGCAAAGCCGCCTGTCGACAGGATCGAGGTCATGTTGAAGAACGAATGGATCAGCGCATCGTGGAGTTCGACGCCATTTCTCAGGTGATGGTAGACCGCAACGGCGATCGAGATGACGCAGAGATAGCCGAGGAAAACCAGGATTTGCGGATCGCGCAGCGTATCCAGCCGGCTACGCACGGCCAGCAGGATCAGCACCGAAAACGGCAGGCTGCAGATCGCCAGGAACACCGTGCCGATCACCAGGATTGCGTTGCTGTCGAAGAAGGCGAAGGACATGTCGTGGGTCGAGAAACCGGCGGTCGCGATCGTTGTCATCGCATGATTGAGCGCATCGAAATGGTCCATGCCGGCAAGATCGTATGCGACGGTGCAGGCAAGCGTCAGCAGCACGTAGACGATCAGGAAGGCCCGGGTGAAACTCGCAAGCCGGGCGAACGGCTTGTCGTTGGTCTCCGACGATTCCAGCTTGAAGATCGAGGCGCCGCCGACTTTCAGGAACGGCAGCACGAACAGGCCGAGGCCGACGATTCCGATGCCGCCGAGCCAGCAGAGCAGCGAGCGCCAGAGCAGGATGCCGGGCGGCATGTTGTCCAGCCCGACGATCACGGTCGAGCCGGTGGTGGTGATGCCCGAAATCGATTCGAACAGCGCCTGCGCAAACGAGAGCTCGTGTTCGGCAAGAAAAAGCGGAATGGCGCCGACCACGGAAAACATCGCCCAGAGGACGTTGACCAGCAGGAAGCCGAGACGCTTGTTGAAGACCGGCGGTGGGCCATGGGTCGCGAGCGCTGCCGCCGCCGCAAGCCCGCCGACCATGAGGCCGGACATCGCGAAAACCTGCCAGTCGCGATGCCCGTAATAAAGGTCCACCATCGCCGGCAGGAACATGGCGAGCGACAGGTAGAGCGCGCAGAGCGCCGTTATGTAGATGACCGACCGAAGAAGATTGGCGTTCAAAAATGGTTGTCCCGAAGTTCGTGGCAACTGAAAGAAGCTTTGTCTCAGCCGTAAGCCTATGGCATAGCGGGACCATTCTTGAAATTCAATGGATGGCCGATGTGACCAAGGCGGGCTTAACCAGGGCAGGCGTGACGAAAGCGGGCGTGGACGAAGCCAGAGTGGCGATGCGGGAGATCTTCCCCGAAACGCCGCTGCAGATGAACGAGCACCTCAGCCGCCGCTACGGCGCCGAAATCTGGCTGAAGCGCGAAGACCTGTCCCCGGTCCGCTCCTACAAGATCCGCGGCGCCTTCAATTTCCTGCGCAAGGCGATTGCCTCGGGCGCCAAGGGCAAGACATTCGTCTGCGCCTCGGCCGGCAATCACGCGCAGGGGTTCGCCTTCGTCTGCCGCCATTTCGAGGTGCCGGGCGTGGTCTTCATGCCGGTGACGACGCCGCAGCAGAAGATCGACAAGACCCGCATGTTCGGCGGCCCTTTCATCACCATCCGGTTGATCGGCGACATTTTCGACCAGTGCTATGCGGCGGCCCGCGCCCACGTGGAAGAGACCGGCGGTGTCATGGTGCCGCCTTTCGACGACGCCGACATCATCGAAGGCCAGGCGACCGTCGCGGCCGAACTGCTCGAACAATTGCCGGACGGCGTAACCCCCGATCTCGTCATCCTGCCGGTCGGCGGCGGCGGGCTTTCCTCGGGCACGACCGGTTACCTGAAAGATATCGTCGTGCGGGACGATTTTCTGTTCACTGAGCCGGAAGGCGCCCCGAGCCTCAAAAAGAGCCTCGAAGCCGGCGAACCGATCACGCTCGCCAAGCTCGACAATTTTGTCGACGGTGCCGCAGTGGCGCGGATCGGCGACCTGAATTTCGAAGCCCTGAAAGGCTTTTCGCCGGATCAGGTTCTGCTGGTGCCGGAAAACGCCATCTGCGTGACGATCACCGAAATGCTCAACGTCGAGGGTGTCGTGCTGGAGCCGGCCGGCGCCCTGTCGATCACCGCGCTCGAGATGCTGGGGCGGGAAAAGCTCGCGGGCAAGACGGTGGTCTGCGTCGTCTCGGGCGGCAATTTCGATTTCGAGCGGCTGCCAGACGTCAAGGAACGCGCCATGCGTTACTCCGGCGTCAAGAAATATTTCGTGCTTCGGCTCGCCCAGCGCCCCGGCGCGCTGCGCGATTTCCTCAACCTTCTGGGACCGGAAGACGATATCGCCCGATTCGAGTATCTGAAGAAATCGGCGCGCAATTTCGGCTCGATCCTGATCGGTATCGAAACCGCAAGGCCGGAGAATTTCGCCAGCCTGCTCGAACGGTTCGATGCGGCCGGCATGGGCTATCAGGATATTACCGAGAACGAGATTCTGGCGAACCTCGTCATCTGAGCGTCGCTTCCAGCCAGGCGACGACGCGGTCAGCAAGCGGTCCAGTGGTCGCCGGAGAGACGATGTCGCCAGCAATCACGTGATTGCCGGGATCGCCGGTCCGGCCGACATCGAAAAGCGCATGAGGCCCGCCCCAGCGGTTGGCGACCTCGCGCACCTTGTCGGGCCGGATGACCTGATCGAGCGAGGAATAGAGGAAGAGGGCCGGCGTCGTGATCCGCTCCACCGGGCTCTCGACCGAGAGTTTTACGAGCGCTGCCATCGGCAGCAGCGCTTTTGTCGGATAGCGGGTCGTCCAGTGGGCGGCGTGGCGGTCGTTATAGGGCGTGAAGCCGCGGTTTTCCCCAAGCAGCAGTTTTGAAAGCTGCGGCGCGACCGGTGTTGTCAGCAGAAATGCGGCAAAGCTGTTGATGCCGTAGTTCGGCGATACGAACACGGCCGCCGAGATGCGCGATGCGATCTTCGGGTCGGCAAGTGCGAGCGTCGCAAGCGAGGCGCCGGTCGAGGTGCCGATGACGACAACGCGATTGCCGAGCGCTTCGCCGATGGCGAGACTTTCCGAAAAATCCGCCAGCCAGTCTTCAAGGCTTGGCTCCCCCATGGCGTTGCCGCTGCGGCCGTGGCCGGCGAGGCGGGTGAAATAGAGATTGGCACCGAACGCTGCCGCGACGCGGTCGGGCAGGGGGCGTATCTCCTCGGCCGACGCCGAGAAACCGTGCAGGTAGACGATCGCGAAGGCCGTCTTCGCCTTCGTCGCCGGATCGGCCCAGACCACCCGTTTGGCAGCACCCGGGCGAATGTCGGCGAAGTGGCTTTCGCTCGCGCTGAGATACGCGTCGACATCGGCGCCGAGGCTGGTCTTGTCGAAGGCCGGAAAATCGTCAGCGGGCATGCGCGGGCCGGACATCAGCATCACTCCGAAGGAGGCGATCAGGATCGCGCAGACATAAATGATCGTCCACCATGACAACAATCTCCTCCGCATCCGGCGCTCCCTCCGAACCTAGGGGGATGATAGGCGGGCTTGGTGACGGCGGGAAGTCTATCTGCCGCAGATTAGCGGCCTAACCGCATATCTGCGGCCGGGAGGGCAGGGCACAGAAGCCGCGGCGCTCCACCTCGGGCCGTGTCTTCTCGATCACGTTGGTCCAGACGAGGCCCGGAAAGCCTGAAGGCACCAGATCCCACGCATCCCGGTCGTCTATGCCGGAAGATCCGGCATCGCCAGCCTCGAACGGGCCGATCAGCACGACATCCGACCCGGCCGCCTGCATCCGATTGTAGAAACGCTCCGGCCAGCCCCAGAGCAGGAAGGCAAGATTGGCGGGGACCGAGACCAGGGTATTGCGGCAGGCTTCCGGCACATGGCCGCTCCAGCCGAGCGCCAGGTAGTTGAGGAGGCAGGATTTGGCCGTACGGTTGGAATAGCCGGGAAGGCCACGGACGAGCGCCACCGCTTTTTCGGTCGGCTCGTTTCCGCCATAAACGCCGAACGCCGCCGCCCGCGCGCCGAGGTCAGTCTTGAGAAGCGTTGCCAGAGCTTCGCCTTCCTCCGTGCGGCGGCTCTTGAAGTTGATCAGGAAACGGCCCTCCGGCATGGCGGCAAAGACCTCCGGCAAAGTCGGCATCAGGCCTTTGCCCTGGCCTCGGAACGGAAAGGTCCGGCCGCCATCGGCGGTGTAGCCGTAGCCGATGTCGAGTGTCTTCAAGACCGGCATCGGCGTCTGTTCCGTGACGCCCTTGGCCTCGGTACGGCAATCGAGCGTCCAGTCGTGGAAAACGGCGAACTGCCTGTCCGGCGTCAGATGCACGTCGAGTTCGACCACGTCGGCGCCGGCATCGAAGGCGGCCTTCATGCCTGCCACGGTATTTTCCAGATAGGCATGCGTCGGCGGCAACATCAAGCTCGCCGTGCAGCTGTCGCTCTTGATATCGGTGGCATCGAAAAGCTGGTGCTGCCCGCGATGGGCAATGATCCTGAGCGGAGTTCCCGGGAAGCGGGAGAACAAGGAGGTATTGCCGATCCAAAGCGCGGCGATGGCGGCGAGGAGGAATGCTGCGGCGATCTTCCACTTCATGCGGTCAGGCTCCTGAATCGTGCGGGTGATATGAGACGTTGGATTGTGACTTTTCCTTGGGTATCCTGCTTCCGGCTCGCGCAGGAATATGCTAGGCAGCCGACATGGCTTCGTTTCTGTCCAATATTTTCTCGATGTTCTCCGGCGGCGGCAAATCGGCCGAGGCACCTGCTGCTTCCGCCAAGCCGGTCGAGCATGGCGGCTGCATCATCCATCCGGCGCCGATCCGCGAAGGCTCGCAGTTTCGGCTGGCCGGACGTATCGAGAAGGACGTAGACGGCGAGACCCTGGTGCGCAGTTTCGTCCGCGCCGACGTCTTTACCTCCATGGACGACGCGGTCGAATATACTGTCCGCAAGGCGCAGCAGATCATCGACCAGAATGGTCCCTCGCTGTTTTCGGATGGGGAGAAGTCGCGCTCCGCGTGACATGCGTTCCGCATTGTGATCGCCAAAATTGTGACTCACACTCAAAATTAAAGCATTAGCGATAGCTTGAAGCATCTGTTCCGATGTCTTTTCTGCGGTCGATTTTTAATGCGATCTCGCTGGTCATATTTTATGCTTTTTATCGGCTCCGGGCTTTCCGGCGGCCTTATTCCAGGTTTTGCCTTCGCGGATGATCTTGCGTCGGGCGCCTCACGGCTGGACATGACCTGGGTTCTCGTCGCCGCCGGGCTGGTGATGATGATGCAGGTCGGCTTCCTTCTGCTCGAAGCCGGCATGGTGCGCTCGAAGAACTCGATCAACGTGGCGCAGAAGAACCTTCTCGATTTCGTCTTTGGCGTCGTCGCGTTCGCCGCGGTCGGCTTCATGATCGCCTTCGGCCGTTCGAACGGCTTCCTGTTCGGAACGCAGAGTGAGTTCTATTTCCTGCGTGGTCTCGACAGCTGGCAATCGGCCTTTTTCGTCTTCCAGGTCATGTTCTGCGGCACCGCCGCGACGATCGTGTCGGGCGCCGTCGCCGAGCGCATGAAGCTGGCGGCCTATGTGTTCGGTTCGCTGTTCATGTCGGGGCTGATCTATCCGGTCTTCGTGCACTGGGCCTGGGGCTCGGCGCTGTTCCCGAACGCATCCGCCTTCCTCTCCCAGATGGGGTTCGTCGATTTCGCCGGTTCCACGGTCGTTCATTCGAGCGGGGGCTGGGTGGCGCTGGCGGCCTGCATGATTATCGGCCCGCGCATCGGCAAGTTCGATGCCGACGGCACGCCGGTCAGGATCGCCGGCCATAGCCCTGTTCTCTCGACCACCGGCGCGCTGCTGCTCTTCATCGGTTGGATCGGCTTCAACGGCGGTTCGACGCTCGGCGTTACCGACCAGGTGGCGCCGATCATCATGAACACGGTGCTGGCCGGCGGCATGGGCACCTGCGTCGGTTATGTCATAGGCTTCTACCAGGACGGCGTCATCCTCCCGGAAAAATCGAATTCCGGCATGCTCGGCGGGCTCGTTGCGGTCACCGCCGGCTGCCATATCCTCGATCCGGCAAGCGCGCTGATGGTCGGGGCGATCGGCGGCGCGGTGGCGATCTTCGGCAACGCCTTCATCGAGAGAACGCTCAAGATCGACGATGCTGTCGGCGCGATTGGCGTGCATGCCTTTGCCGGCGTCACCGGAACCCTGCTTCTGGCGCTCCTCGCGCCGGTCGATCAGCTTCCGGCCGGCGGCAGGCTGGCGCAGCTGCATGTGCAGCTGGTCGGCGTCGGCGTCAATTTCTACTGGTCCTTCGGTCTCGGCTACGCCTTTTTCTGGGTGGTCGACCGGCTGATGCACATCCGCGTTTCGGCGAAGGACGAAGAGGAAGGGCTGAACCTTGCCGAACACGCGACCCGCCTCGGCGTCGGCCACGTGGAGGATGCGCTGACCGATCTTCTCGGCGGCAAGGCCGACCTGCGCAAGCGCCTTCCCATGGTCAAGGGCGACGAGGCGGAAAAGCTGACGGGCCTCTTCAACCGGCTGATGGACAATGTCGAGCAGGAGGAGCGCAGCCGCGGAGAGCTGATCGAGCTCCGGCGCGACAACGAGGAATCAGAGCGCGTCGCAGCGCTGGCGAACGCCACGTTCGAGGCGATCCTGATCCACCGGGGCGGGGTCATCGTCGACGGCAACGAACAGCTCGGCAAGATGATCGGCCTGCCGCTCGTCGAGATCATCGGCCGTTCCGCGTTCGATTTCCTGCATGACGGCGAGACGATCCGCGTCGTCGACATGATGCAACTCAACGACGACAACAGCCACGAGATCCGCGTCAGGCTTGCGAACGGCGAGGAGATTCCCGTAGAGGCGCGCGGTCGCGACATCCTCTACCGCGGCGAGAAGGCCCGTATCGGCTGCCTCGTCGACCTCCGGGAGCGCAAGCTGGCGGAGAGCCGCATGCGCTACCTCGCCCTCCACGATCCGCTGACCGGGCTGCCGAACCGTGTACTGTTTTCCGAGCGGCTGACCGAACTGGTGGACGCGGCTGGAAACGGCAAGGGATGCGGCGTGCTGATGGTCGATCTCGACCGCTTCAAGGACATCAACGACATCCATGGCCACCAGGCGGGCGACGCGGTGATCCGAGAAACCGCCGTCCGGCTTGCGGCCGAGGCAGGTCCGGACAACATCGTCGCCCGGCTCGGTGGAGACGAGTTCGCCGTCGTCATCGCCCATACGTCCGATACCGATGAACTGGAGAAATTCGGCGATCGGCTGCTCGCCGCGATGGCCTACCCGATCGATATCGGCCACGGCGAGCAGGTCAATGTCAGCGTCAGCATCGGCGTTGCGCTCTGCCCCGAACATGCGGGGGACATGGACGCGCTGATCGGCTGCGCCGACGTTGCGCTTTATCATGCCAAGAATGCCGGCCGGAACGCCTGTCGCATGTTCAAGCAGGGTATGAACGAACTGATCGAAAAGCGCCGGGCGCTGGAAGGCGATCTGGAAATCGCCCTGCAGCGGGGCGAGTTCGAACTCTACCTGCAGCCGCGCGTCGAGGCCGAAAGCGGCCTCATTATCGGCCACGAGGCGCTGCTGCGCTGGTTCCATCCGAAGCGCGGCATGATCAGCCCGGGCGATTTCATTCCGGTCGCCGAAGCCTCCGGCAAGATCATCCGGCTCGGCGCCTGGGTGCTCGCCGAGGCCTGCAGAATACTCGACGACCTCGACGGCCATATCAGCGTCAACGTCAGCCCGCTGCAGTTTCGCCACGCGGATTTCGTCGCCGATCTTGCCGACTTGCTGAAGCGCACCGGCGCCGATCCGCACCGGATCGAGCTCGAGATCACCGAAAGCGTGCTGATCGAGGACGACAAGCGCGCCGTGCAGATCCTCAACGATCTGAAGCGCATGGGCTTCCATATCGCGCTCGACGATTTCGGCACGGGATATTCGTCGCTGAGCTATCTCAGCCGCTACCCGTTCGACACGATCAAGATCGACCGCAGCTTCGTCAACAACCTGAACCTGGTCGACAATGCGCAGATCATCGTCCGCACGATCATCGACCTCGGCACCGGCCTTGGCATGAAGATCGTCGCCGAAGGCGTCGAGACGACCGAGCAGGCGCTGTTCCTTGCGCATGCAGGCTGCGACGAGCTGCAGGGTTATCTTCTCGGCAGGCCCCGGAAAGTCAGCGAGATCACGCGCGAAATCGATCCGGCCATCGCCACTCAGCTCCGTAACGTGCCAAAGAAGCTGCCGGAGATCCAGGATTACCCCACGTTCGAAGGGGAAACCCACCAGCCGTTGTTGCATAGTCATGCATAATGGCCATACTCCGCACGGGTTGAAGCACGTAAAACGATAGCCGTTACAGCGGTATAGCGTCTGCAGGGGGTGAAAGCGGATCGAAATGCAGGTGTTCAATCTCGCCCTCTTTCTTCTCGAAGCGGTGTTCTATTTCGCGGTCATGACCGCCTTCCTGCATTTCCGCCGCCATCTCGGCCTTGGCATATTTCTTGCGGCACTCGGCGTCATGCATTTCATGGAGACCTATCTTGCGGCGGTCTTCTACATCGAACTTCCGTTCGGCACCGTTTCACCAGGCTCGTCGGTGTTTTTTGCCGGGAAGCTGATGATGATCCTGCTCCTTTACCTGAAGGAGGATGCGGCAGTCGTCCGCCAGCCGATCTACGGGCTTTTTCTCGGCAATCTCCTGACCGTCGGCATCGCTCAGATTCTCCAGGCGCATGAGGTCGTGGCACTGCCGGGCGGCCGCGCCGCAGACATGGTGTTCCTGAGCGAGATGGGCTGGCTGATGGTGTGGGGCACGGCGCTGCTCTATGTCGACGCGATCGGCATCATCCTGCTCTACGAACGGCTGGGGCGGGTGCTGCGCGGCAATGTGGTGCTGCGTTTCGCGATCAGCGGCGCGGCTGTCCTGACCTTCGACCAGATCGGCTTTTATTCGGCGCTGAACATCCTCTTCGGTGCGCCGCCTTCGGTCTTCTTCGGTGGGTGGTATGCCAAGCTGCTGTCCGTGGTGCTCTATTCGCTGCTGTTTGCCGTCTATCTCAAGATCGAGCAGATCCCGCGGCTCGCCAGATCGACGCGCGAGATCACCGATATCTTCAACGACCTGACGTTTCGCGAGCGCTATCAGGCCCTGCTTGCCAAGAGCGGGGTCGACGGGCTGACCGGCCTTTTCGACCGCGGGCGCCTGGAGGCAGACGTTCCGAAGCTCATTCACCGCTGTCTCGATCGTGGAAACGGGCTCAGCCTCATCATCGTCGATGCGGATCATTTCAAGCAGGTCAACGACCTCTTCGGCCATCTGAAGGGTGACGAGGTGCTGAAGGAAATTGCGCTATGTCTGCAGGCGGGCTCGCGCCCGAGCGACCATCTTTCCCGTTTCGGCGGCGAGGAGTTTGTGCTGATCCTGCCCGATACCGATCACGACGGCGCCCTGACGATCGCAGAACGTCTGCGCATTGCGATCTGCCGATCGGTCATACGTCCTGACGGCCAATGCGTGACTGTCTCGATCGGCGTGGCCACGGCTCCGGAAGACGGACACGCGCTCGATGCGATACTCGGGCGCGCCGACGAGCGGCTCTACCGCGCAAAAAAAGACGGCCGGGACAATGTCCACGGCCGTCTTGGCAGGCTCGTCCCGTCAGGCGCAGGGACGGCTTAAGCGGCGAGAGCGAGCTGCCGGTTGCGCTGCTGGGCGCTGGCGATCGCCTTTTCAGCAGCTTCGGGGCCGAAGGCGAGGCCTTCGACATAGATGACTTCCACATCGGTCATGCCCAGGAAGCCGAGGATGGTCGTGAGGTACGGGACGGCATGGTTCATGCCGGTGGCCGGGCCTTCGGAATAGACGCCGCCGGAGGCGAGCACGATATAGATCTTCTTACCCTTGGCGAGGCCTTCCGGGCCTTCAGCCGTATAGCGGAACGTCTGGCCAGCGCGGGCAATGTTGTCGATCCAGCTCTTCAGCGTCGAATAAATGTTGAAGTTGATGAGGCCGGTGGCGATGACCACGGTATCGGCAGCCATCAGTTCGGCGACCAGCTTGTCGGAATAGTCGGCGGCGGCAGCTTCTGCCGGGGTGCGGTCAGCCGCAGGCTTGCGGATGGCGGACGTTGTGACGCTGTCGAGATGCGGGATCGGATTGGCACCGAGATCGCGATGGACGACCGACGTACCATTGTCGCGGGCGCTCAGTTCGTTGGCAAGGTCATGGGCGACCTTGCTGGAGAGCGAGTCGTCGCCGCGCGGGCTGGAAGTGACGAGGAGGATCGAGGACATGCTTCTTTTCCTTATCTGGAGATCTTATCTGCGGTCTTGGGCCTGCAGAAGGATTGGGGAGCGGGTAGATCCGCCGTGTTCGAGAGAATAGATAGGCGTGGACGCCCATCGATAAAACTGAGATAATATCGAAGCTATCTATCGAAAATCTGGATGACGACCATGGATGCCAATCCCACACTCGATCAGTTGCAGGTGTTTCTGGCGGTTGCCGAAACGGGCAGCTTTTCCGCAGCTTCGCGGGTGCTGAACCGGGCGCAATCGGTGGTCAGCTATACGATCGGCAATCTTGAAGCCCAGCTGGAAGTGACGCTTTTCGAGCGCAGCGGCGCCCGCCAGCCCAAGTTGACCGAAGCGGGCAAGGCGCTGCTGACGGACGCCCGGCGCATTGTCGCCGACCTCCAGGTGATGCGCGCCCGGGCCAAGAGCATCAAGCAGGGGCTGGAGGCAGAACTGTCGGTGGCGCTGAGCGTGATGGTTCCGTCGGATGCCGTCGTGACGGAGCTGCGCGAGTTCCGGGAGAGGTTCCCGAGCGTGGCGCTCAATCTCAATATCGGCGAGCTCGGCATGGTCATGGAGATGGTCATTTCCGGGAAGGCCGATATCGGCATCGGCGGATCGATCCTTCGGCAGGAGGATTCGGTGGTGATGGAGAAGATCGGCTACTCCTTCATGATCCCGGTCGCCGCTGCCGAACATCCGCTTGCAAAACTCGGTCGGCCCCTGACGCTCGCGGACGTGCGCGAAGAAGTCCAGATGGTCGTCACGGATACATCCGGCCTGACCAAGGGCCGCGATTTCAATGTCCTGTCCTACAAGACATGGCGCGTCAGCGACATCGCCACAAAACACCAACTGATCAAGGGTGGTCTTGGCTGGGGCGGCCTGCCGGCTTCGGTCGCCGGACGGGACATCATGGACGGAACCCTCGTGGCGCTCGATCTCGAAGCCTATGAGCAGAGCCAATACCCGCTCTATGCCATGCGAAAGGCAGCAAACCCGCTGGGACCTGCGGGCCGGTGGCTGGTCGAGGCCATGGAGCGCCGCCTTTCGAGCTGCCCGAGCCATGACGACTTCAAGCAGATGCTCGGTATGGAACCTCGGGAAGGGATTCCTCAAGCCGCCGAATAGGCGAAGCGGTTCCGGCCGTGCGCATCGACGCGGGGCTCAAAGCCACTCGATGCGCTTGAGGATCCACAGCGTGCTGGCGGAAATGACGATGACCAGCGCAACGATGAGCAGGAAAGCCCAGGTCTCGCCGACGCCGGGAATGCCGCCGACATTCATGCCGAAGAGGCCGGCGACGACGCTCGGGGGCAGGAGAAGGGCCGCCAGCGCGGCAAGCCGGTTGGAATTGCGCGCGATCCGCTCGCCGATGACCGTGGAAAGGTCGTCATGAAGGATGCCGGTGCGGTCGCGGATCGCGTCGAGATATTCGATGAACCGCATCAGTTTGTCGATGACCTCGCGAAATCGGAGCTTGTCCCGCTCTCTGAGCCATGGCGCGTCGTCATGCTCGATCCTGTTGAGCGCGTCGCGCTGTGGCGCGAGATAGCGGCGTAGCTGCACGGAGCGGCGACGCAGCAGCTTGAGCCTCTGGCGGACCTCGCTCGCTTCCCCCTTGAAAATCAGCTCGTCGAGTTCGTCGACCTCTTCGTCCATGTCGTCGAGCACCGGCTCCAGATCGCGGACGAGCTTGTCGCTGACGAGGGCCAGCAGTTCTCCCGCCTGCCGGGGACCCTTGCCGTTGTCGAGCGCCCGCCGGATGTCGCGTAGTGCCGTGATATAGTGGCCGCTGTCGCGCAATGTCACCAGCCGGTGTTCGTCCACCCAGATATGCAGGGGGACGAGGTCGATCTCGTCGGAGTTCTTTTCTGCTTCTTCCGGCGGAGCGGCGCAGACACCGCGCAGGATGATCAGCAGCCCGTCGTCCAGAGGCTCGACGCGCGGGCGGGAATCCTCTGCAAGAAGAGCCTCCGCCACCAGCGGATCGAAGCCGCCATTGGTGTTTATCCATTCCGCCGTTGCCGGATGATCGCGCTCGAAATGCAGCCAGACGAGACCGTCTCCCGGCTTCCAGTTGCAGGCCTCGGCCATGTTCATCGTCCTGCAGCCGCCGTGCCCGTCGAGGACAAGGGCGAAGCGCAGGCCGGGCTCGTCTCCGTAGCTTACCGCGGTCTTTGCCTTTTCGAGCATCCGTGCGCGTCCTCCCCGCCGATTTCGGATCGATTCTACCAGCAAATACCATGCCCGCGAAGGGTAAGCATTCCCTCAACAACGGCGGAACGACCGGAGTACGCCGGCTGCGAGTTGACGATGTTTGGACCTCTGCTATAACGGCGCCACGGTCTGCAGTTCACCGAGGCGTCGCCGTCCCGAAAGGGAAGCTAAACCTGCACAGACAAAGATGATCAGCACTTATCCCGTGCTAGAGTCGACAAGCCGGCGACCAGCGACACCCTGATTTTGAGGGAATGGCGCGTTTAAGGATAAGACATGCCGAGATCCATCTTTCCCATGGAGATCGCCGACCTGTCGGCTTTCGCCAAATCCCTTCGCAGCGAAATCCTCAGGTTCGATCACAAGCCGAGCCATCTGGAGATGCTCAATCTGCTGGCGCGCGCAGCGGGTTTTCGCAATTACCAGCATTTTCGGGCTGCTGCCAAAACGGCCGACGTCGTCGCTGAATGGCGCCCGGTGCTGGACGACATGCCGGCCCCCGATGAGGCGCGGGTGCTCAAGACAGCGCGCCATTTCGATGAGGAGGGCAGGCTGGTGCGCTGGCCCGGCAAGCGCGGGCTGCAGGAGCTCTGCCTGTGGTTCCTGTGGTCGAAGATACCGGCGGACTGGGAGTTCACCGAACGTCAGATCAGCGAACTCTTGAACACGCTGCATCTGTTCGGCGATGCCGCGATGTTGCGCCGCGACCTCTTCGATTTCGGTCTCGTCCAGCGCACCCGCGACGGCCGTGAATACCGCCGCATCGAGCAGAAGCCGCCGGCGGAATTGAAGCTGCTGCTATCGCGGATCGGTCTCGCCAGGGCAACGGCGGCATAGCCGCCGGTCGCCCATTCCGGTCGGTTCAGATCGCGATCGTGAGCCATCGGTCGGGAATTTCCCCGCCGATGGCATCTCCGCCGGGGTCAGAGTTCCAGGGTCCCCTGAATACATGCGACCACGTCCCCACCGATCCAGATATCGTCGCCGACTTTGTCGACATACACTCGGCCGGCGCGACCGAGCACGGTGCCTTGGGCCGCAACGTAGCTTTCCGGCGCGACACCGGATCCGATCAGCCATTGGGCAAGGCCGGCATTGAGACTGCCGGTGACCGGATCCTCATAGCCGTTGCGGGTAAAAGCACGCACCTCGAATTGCGCCTCCTTGCCGTCAAGATCGGGATTGAAGCGTCCGACGAGCCCGACGCGGGTGCCGGCGAGAGCGGAATAGTCCGGCTTGACCGCCAGCACATCGGCGCGCGAGGGCAGGCGCACGCCGATCCAGTCCGGGCCGTTCTCGCACCAGTTGGAATCCTCGATCAGGTTGGTGGGCAGGCTGAGCGCCTTGGCGATCCGCTCCACCAGCGCCGGTTCCACAGGGCCGCTGCGCGTAAGCGGCGGCGCCGCAAACGCAAGCCGATTACCGTCACGGCGGATGCGGACGAGGCCCGCGCCGCATTCCTGCACGATATCGCCGGTCGGTGACGCCTGTTGCTGCGAGAGCCAGACATGCGCACTGCCGAGCGTCGGATGGCCGGCGAAAGGCAGTTCCTGCGACGGTGTGAAAATCCTGACCCGGTAGCTGGCCTTCGGATCGGTCGGCTTGAGCAGGAATGTCGTTTCGCTGAGATTGGTCCAGTTGGCGAAGGACTGCATCTGCGCGTCGCTCAAGCCGTCGGCGCCGATCACCACCGCAAGCGGATTACCGCGCATCGGCTGGCTGGAGAAGACGTCGACCTGCTGGAAGGAGAATTTTGGCATTGTCTTGCCTCATGCAGTTGAAAAGAAAGACGGCAGCCAAGGCTGCCGTCCAGATATCGCCGAAAGGTGGTATTGGCCGTTACAGCACGAGCCGGAACTTGGCGAAGCCGTTCTCGCCGTCGCCGGCGTCCTCGATCTTGGCACCCTTGACCGCGCTAGCGAACTGGCGGGCTTTGGGGCCGGTCTCGAAGATGGCGCTTGTGCCGGGCAGGGGCTTGAACGACCAGTTGGCGTCGGCCGACGGGTTGATCGTGCCCTGTTCGACGATATAGCGCACGATCACATCGCGGTTGGTGTCGGGCGCCACGAAGATCACCTTGTCGCCGGCGATCTCCGGGAACTTGCCGCCGCCGCCGGCGCGGTAATTGTTGGTGGCCACCACGAATTTCTGGGCCGGATCGATCGGCTTGCCGTTGTACTTGAGGTCGACGATGCGGTTGGAGTTGGCATTGATGAGCTTGCCGTCCTTGTCGAACCGGGTCGGCTGCGACAGGTCGATCTGGTAGGTCACTCCGTCGATGACGTCGTAATTGTAGGACGGGAAGTCATTGTTGAGGAGAGGCGCGTCTTTCGCGCCGGCTTGTACTTGGTTGAACATGCCGGCCGACATTTCGAGCCAGTTCTTGACCTGCGCTCCCGTGATCAGCACCGCCTGCACGGTATTCGGATAGAGATAGAGGTCGGCGACGTTCTTGATGGCGATGTCACCCGCCGGGACATCCGTGAAATATTCGGCGCCGCCACGCCCGCCCGCCTTGAAGGGCGCCGCCGCAGAGAGCACGGGAATGTCCTTGTACTGGCCCTCTTTCAGCATGTCCTTGATGTACCAGGTCTGCGCATTGGCGACGATCTGCACCGACGGGTCGTCGGCGACCAGTGCGAAGTAGGAATAGAGCGGCGCCGAGCTCTTGCCGACCGCGCGGCGGATATAGGCGAGCGTCGCCTCATGCTCTTCTTTCGCGGCAGCGATGATTTCCGGCTTGTCCTTGACGTCGGCGACGATCTTGCGGGCCTCGTCGCGATGGTAGATCGGCCGGGCTTCGGACGTGGAATCGACGATCTTCCAGCTCTTGCCGTCCTTTTCGAGCAGCAGGTCGATCAGCCCCATATGCGAGCCCCAGAAGCCGCCCATGACGGCCGGCTTGCCCATCAGCTTGCCCTTCTTGGTGTCGGCGCCGACAATGCCGTCGAAATCCTTGGTGCCCGGGAAGACCAGATGCTGGTGGCCGGTGAAGATCGCATCGATGCCTTGGATACCCGCGAGATAGAGCGAGGCGTTTTCCATCCGGTCGCTCTGTCCGCCGCCGTCGATGCCGGAATGGGAGAGGGCGATGACGATGTCGGCACCTTCCTCCTTCATGACCGGCACCCAGGCTTTGGCCGCGTCGACGATGTCTCGGGTCTGCGCCTTGCCTTCGAGGTTCTTTGCATCCCATGTCATGATCTGCGGCGGCACGAAGCCGATAAAGCCGACCTTGACCGGGCTCGTTGCGCCCGACCCGTCACGAATCTGCTTTTCGACGATCACGTAGGGCTTGAGGAAAAGCTCGTCCTTCTTGGCGTCGGAGGCGAGCTGGCCCTTGCTGAGGTTGGCGCAGACATAAGGGAAGCCGGAACCGGCCAGAACCTTGAACAGGAAATCGAGGCCGTAGTTGAATTCGTGGTTGCCGAGCGTGCCGGCATCGTAACCGAGCACATTCATCGCCTTTATGACCGGGTGCTTGTCGCCATCCTTCATGCCGCGCTCATAGGCCATGTAGTCGCCCATGGGATTGCCCTGCAGAAAGTCGCCATTGTCGATCAGCATGGAATTGCCGGCTTCGGCGCGGATCGCGTCGATGACCGAGGCAGTGCGGGCAAGGCCGAGCGTGTCGTTCGGCTTATCGGCGTAATAGTCGTAGGGGAAGACGTGGACGTGGATATCGGTCGTTTCCATGATGCGCAGATGCGCCTGATTGCCGGCCGCACGGGCGGCAAACGGGTGCAGCATGACAAGCGCCGACGAGGCGGCAAGACCTCCGAGCAGCGAGCGGCGGGTGATCGGATGAAGATCGTTGAGCGACGACATGGGCAGCCTCCTTGGAACGGACCGATAAGCGACAATTCGGCGCCATATTGACCCGCGTGGATTGTATCGCCAAGCGGATTCTGAGCGGTGGAGGAGATAGTCGTGAGGATCGCCGGCTCTATCCCAAAAGCGGTCGGATGACGTGTCAACCGGACGTATCAATAGGCCGCCATCCGCATCGCGTCGACGAGTTGGGCCATCTGGAAGGGTTTGGCAAGGACGGGGATGTGGCGCATGTCGGCAGGCAGGCCGAGCGGTCCGTATCCGGTCACGAAAATGAAGGGAATGTCCCGCGCAGTAAGGATCTCGGCGACCGGAAAGCTGGCTTCGCCGGCGAGGTTCACGTCCAGCAGGGCCATGTCCAGCGGAAGCGACCGGGCCTTGATGATCGCATCATCGAGCCGCGAGGCCGTCGCCATCGTCCTGCAGCCGATCTGCTCCAGGAACTCTTCGAGCATCATCGAGACAAGCGCCTCGTCTTCGATGATGAGGACGCGAATTCCGGCGAAGATATGGGTGTCGTTCACCTTGCCCCCATTTGCATGAATGGCGTCACCTCCGCCGAGACGGCGACATCGGCGAGCGGGGCTTCCATCGTGCCGATGATCCCGGCAGGCTGATCGAATATCACCGATGCCTTGCCGCCGAGATCCTGGGCAAGGCTGCGCTCGATCAGCCTGACGCCGAACCCGCGTCTCGAGGGCGCCACGACCGGTGGGCCGCCGCTTTCCGTCCATGTCAATCGCAGCAGAGGTTTGGCGCCCCCGACAATCTGCCAGTTGATCGCGACCTGACCATTGAGCGTCGAGAGCGCGCCGTATTTCAGGGCATTGGTCGTCAATTCGTGCAGACCCATGGCGAGCGCGAGCGCCGCCCGCGGCAGCAGCCGGAGGGGCGGCCCGGAGACGGCGAAGCGATAGTCCCCACCTTCGCCGAATGGTGCCAGCGCGCCGGTCACCACGTCGTCGATATTGGCCCCCTCCCAGTTTTCGCGGGTGAGCACGTCATGGGCGGCGGCCAGTGCCATGAGCCGCTGCTCCAGGTTCTGGCGCACGATCGGATCGCCACCCCGCAGGGTCTGGGAGGCGATGGCCTGGATGGTCGCAAGCGTGTTTTTGACCCGGTGGTTCAACTCGTTGACCATGAGCTGCAGCCGCTCTTCGATCCGTTTCCTCTCGGTGATCTCGATCGAGACGCCGACCAGGCCGATGACTTTGCCAGCGGCGTCGCGCAAGGGGGCTTTGGTCGACGACCATATCCGCGGATGGTGGCCTGCGTGGCTGATGACCTCTTCGAATTCCTCGGTTCTCGCCTGATCCATGATCCGGCGATCGTTGACCATAACCGCCCCGGCCTGGCTCTTGCTGCCCAGGAATTCCATGTCCGTGCGGCCCTCGACTTCGGACCATGGCCTGCCGATCAGGTCGAGCGTCGTGACATTCGCCAGGATGATGCGACCCTCCAGGTCCTTGGCGTAGATCAGTCCCGGCGCGGTTTCCAGGATGGTGCGCAGCAGGGTGTTGGTCTGATGGAGCTGCCGTTCGGCCAGCTTGATGGAGGTGATATCATGGCTGACTTCGATCGCGACTTCCGGCTCCCCGGCCTCGCCGCGGCTCAGCGACCATTTGCTGACGATGTGGATCTCCCTGCCGTCCTTATGGCGACGCGTGAGCTCACCCTGCCATTCGCCATCACGAACGAGGGCCGAATTGATTTCCTCGAGAGAGCTTGGGCAGCGGGTGTGCAGGAACTCGACACCGTCCTTTCCCAGGGCCTCCTTCTCCGAATAACCGTAAAGGCGCTCCGCGCCGATTCCCCAGAATACGATCCTGCCGTCGAGGCTGCGCAACATGCCCTGTGTCTGCCCGAATGCCTGCATGAACCGTTCAAGCCGACAGAACTTGGCGTCGATATCGCGCTGTATCCTTCGTTTTGCCCAGATGGATGCTGCGAACAAGGCGGTCGCAAGCGCCAGCAGGACCGCCGCCTCGGCCGCAGTGACGGCCGGACGGCTTGGCTCGTCGGACTGCGCCAGAAGTGCGCCCAGTGCCAGGAGGGCGACTGCAAAGCATGTGACAAGGGTAACCAGCAGGCGCGGCGCCCGCGATGTCGGAGAGGGCAGGCTAAAGGGAACAGCAACCATCTAAGCATCCTTTGTTTTGCCTGTGCGCCGTGGCTGTCGGCTCAATACAGGCGGAAAAAACGTGGACACTTGAACAGCCGCTACTCTTGACGAGGGCGGTTTTAGTTTCGCCGGCTCCGATTTAAATTAGGGTTTTATCACTTATGGATTCAACGGCAAGTAGTAAATAATCGGTAAACGCCAATCACCGCTTGATATTTCGGCGGGGCGCCGCCTTTACATTAATTTCAGTTATGCATGGCGATGATTCGCGACGCGCGAATGAAGCCGGGTGGAAGCGAAATTGAGCCAGCCGGCCTCAGCGCGAGACTGGAACTTCTCTGTGGAAGAAGCGGAAATAGGACGATACCTGCGCCACCGCATTGCTGTTGATGCTGAACTGCACGCCGAGCCGGCCGCTGCGGCGCCATTTGACGGTGCCTTCCAGGATGCCGAGTTCCTCGCTTTCGATCCGGACCGGACTGCCGTCAGCGGCATGCAACGTGCGCCCGCCGAGATCGAGCGCCATGCCGGTTGGCGAAAGGTCGGTAACGCGGCCTTCGACGGCTTGATTGAAATATTTGACAGTACCCAGGATGCGGGTCTTCTTGCGCTCGGCACTACGGGTCTTCATTCGTCCGTTGCTGGTGGTGATCATGCGGTGCGGCCCTCGTTGTCTCTTCTGTTGTTCCCACCAATAGGGAGAACCTGTTGAAGTCCGCTTAGGTCGATCCGTAAAAATCTATCGATGGCCCGAATCTCCTGATGGCGAAGCTCCTTGAGAGCGGTGACTTGACGGTTGCAAGCGATGCCACTAGT
The DNA here is from genome assembly GCF_002968535.1 of Neorhizobium sp. T7_12. Taxonomy (NCBI): domain Bacteria; kingdom Pseudomonadati; phylum Pseudomonadota; class Alphaproteobacteria; order Hyphomicrobiales; family Rhizobiaceae; genus Neorhizobium; species Neorhizobium sp. T7_12. The sequence goes on from NZ_PVBK01000002.1 coordinate 225,432, forward strand.
GATGAGACAGACCTGTCTCATCACTATGGTATGTTTCGTGTCATCCGAGCGGACTTCGCAAACTTCCTCGAAGCGGCAGCATATTGTCGAAACGGCCTACAGGCTGTTCAGGCAGGACGGCTTTCACGCGACCGGTATCGACCGGATCATCGCCGAGGCCCAGGTGGCCAAAATGACCATGTATCGTCATTTTCCATCCAAGGAGGGCTTGATCGTCGAAGTCCTCGATGAGCGGTTCCGGCGTTTCGAAGAGCAGCTCGACCGCATGGCGGCCTTGTCGAAGCAGCCGGAAGGGATGATCGACGATATCATCGGGTGGTACGGGCGCTGGTTCAATCGCGCGGATTTCAACGGCTGCCTGTTTGCCCATGCGCTTGCCGAATACAGCTCGCCCGGCCATCCCGTCTTCGAAGCCGCCGTCAGGCAGAAGGAAAGCCTCAGGCGCCGCATGGCGGAAATTCTGGCAAAGCTGATGTCCGGCGCCCAAGCTGAAGCGACGTCCATCGCAATCCTGATGCTCATCGAAGGAGCCACCCTGATGGCCGAGATGGGGCAGGGCGATAAAGCCATCGACGCGGCACGCAAGGCGGCAGCGGATATTGTCGCCGCAGGCTGCCGCACATGAGCGCATCCGTCGTCCTGCTCGCCCTCTTTGCAGCCGCGCTTCATGCCTGCTGGAACGCGTTCCTGCGCTCCGGCGCCGACCGTTTCTGGACGATGACGATCATGGCGCTGGCGATGACGGTTGTCGCCTTGCCGGTGGCGTTGATCCTGCCACTGCCGTCCCCTGAAGCGTGGTTCTATCTGGTCGGCTCCGCGGTCTTCCAGCTGATCTACAGCCTGCTGCTGGTCGCCGCCTATCGGCATGGGGAACTGGGGCAGGTCTATCCGATCATCCGCGGCAGCGCACCGCTGCTGGTGACGCTGGCAGGGGTGATCTTCGCGCGGGAACTGCCGCTGCCGCTCTCGATGGTCGGCATATGTTTTGTGGTGCTGGGTATCCTGCTTCTGGCCCTTGGCAGGGGGAAAGCCTCGACCGGTTCAATGCTCTACGCATTGGCGACCGGCGTTTCGATTGCTGGTTATTCGACGATCGACGCAGTCGGCATTCGCCTGTCCGGCAATACGAGCGCCTATATCGCCTGGGTCTTTGTGCTGCCCGGCATCCTGCTCCTGGTCGCCTTCATGGCAATGCGCGGACCCCTGCGGATCGATCTGCGGTCCCGTGAAACCGTAAAAGCGATCGGGGGCGGCCTGGTTTCGCTCGTCTCCTACGGCGTGGTGCTGCTCGCCTATTCGATGGCCCCGGCGGGGCCGGTTTCGGCTCTGCGGGAAACCAGCGTCGTGTTTGCGGTGATGATTGGCTGGCTGCTTCTCGGCGAGACGCTGTCCGCGAAGCGCATCGCAGCCTGTATCGTGGTTGCGGCCGGCGCCATTCTCATCGGGTTTTCATAGTCCCACATTCGGTTTGTCGATGATTTCGCGCAGCGCGAAGCTCGAATTGATCTTCACCACATGCGGCAGCGCCGACAGCCAGTCGCGATGGATCCGCTCGTAATCCTCGAGGTCCTTGGCGGCGACCCGCAGGATGTAGTCGTATTCGCCCGACATCAGGTAACAGACCAGCACGTTGGGACAGAGTTTGACCGCCGCTTCGAATTCCGTGAGCGTCCTGGCGAACTGGCCGGACAACGAGATGTGGACGATCACCATCATCTTGTAGTCGAGCGCCTTGTTGGAAAGCCGGGCGTGATAACCGCTGATCGTGCCGTTCTTCTCAAGGATGTCGAGCCGCCGCGAACAGGCGGACGCCGACAGCCCGACACGCTCGGCAAGCTCCGCATTGGAGATGCGGCCTTCCTGCTGCAAGGTTCGCATGATCGCAACATCAATGGCATCGAATGCGCTCATTCGTGGATCCTTCGAAAAATTGGCCGTTCAAGCAATTATCTGCGAAAATGCGACATTTCGCAATTCGTCTTCGCAAGGACATTCACGCGATTTTCTGGTTTTCTTCCTCACGGGAACATCAACGGCGAAAGCCACAACTGAGAGGAACGCTGAATGCGTGTCGGATGCCCGAAGGAAATCAAAAACCATGAATACCGCGTGGGGCTGACGCCCGGCGCGGTACGTGAATATGTGGCCCACGGCCACGAGGTGCTGATCGAGACCAAGGCAGGTGCCGGCATCGGCGCGGATGACGGCGCCTATGTGGCAGCCGGGGCCAGGATCGTCGGTTCGGCCAAGGAAATCTTCGAAAGATCCGACATGGTCGTCAAGGTCAAGGAACCGCAGCCCTCCGAATGGGTGCAGCTCCGCGACGGCCAGCTTCTCTACACCTATCTCCATCTCGCGCCCGATCCGGAACAGACCAAGGGTCTGCTCGCGTCCGGCGTCACCGCCATCGCCTACGAGACCGTCACCGACGATCGCGGCGGGCTGCCGCTCTTGGCTCCGATGTCGGAAGTCGCCGGCCGCCTGGCAATCCAGGCGGGCGCCACCGCGCTGCAGAAGGCCCATGGCGGCCGCGGCATCCTGCTCGGCGGCGTGCCCGGCGTGCTGCCGGCGAAGGTCGCCGTCATCGGCGGCGGCGTCGTCGGCCTGCATGCGGCCCGAATGGCCGCCGGGCTTGGCGCCGACGTCTCGATCATCGACCGGTCGCTGCCGCGCCTGCGCCAGCTCGACGACATCTTCAACGGACGCGTCCACACCCGTTATTCGACCATCGATGCGGTGGAAGAGGAGGTCTTCTCCGCCGACCTGATCATCGGTGCCGTGCTGATCCCCGGTGCTGCCGCGCCAAAACTGGTCAGCCGTGAGATGCTGTCAGGCATGAAGCAGGGCGCAGTCATGGTCGACGTCGCGATCGACCAGGGCGGCTGCTTCGAAACCTCGCATGCGACGACGCATTCCGAGCCGACCTACGAGGTCGACGGCATCGTCCATTATTGCGTGGCCAACATGCCGGGTGCCGTGCCGGTGACCTCGGCGCATGCGCTGAACAATGCGACGCTGCAGCACGGGCTGGCGCTGGCCGACCGTGGCCTGCGGGCGATCGCCGAAGACAGGCACCTGCGCAACGGCCTCAACGTTCATCGGGGCCGGGTAACCAACAAGCCGGTCGCGGAAGCGCTCGGCTACGAGGCCTTCGCTCCGGAAAGCCTGCTCAGCGTCGCGTAACCGGAAGTGCCGCGGACCGGCTGAGACACTTTAGGGGCTGGAGAGACGCCGGGCGCTTCGCGTCCGGCGTTTTTCTGTGTTCAGAATCAACACGATATGATTTAGATATATCTAACTCGTTGACGGAGCATCTAGTGTGCTTATCTTTAGATATATCGAAAGACAGTCTAAGGAGATTAAAATGTTCAAGCACAGGTTCGATGGACGTAATGGCTGCGGCGAACGCGGCGGCCGCAAAGGGTTCGAGGAAGTGTTCGCCGCCCGCGGAGGCCCGTTCGGTGGAGGATTTGGACGCGGCGGCCGGGGTGGTCCCGGCGGCGGCCGCGGTTTCGGCGACGACGGCGATGGCCGGATTGGCCGCTTCCTGATGCAGGGCGACCTGCGCCTCGTCGTATTGGCGCTGATCGAGAAGGAACCGCGCCACGGCTACGAGATCATCAAGCATATCGAGGATCTCACCTACGGCTTCTATGCGCCGAGCCCCGGCGTCATCTATCCGACGCTGACCTATCTCGAAGAGGCCGGCTATGTGGTCGCCGAGGCGGACGGCAACAAGAAGCGCTATGCGATCACCGACGAAGGCCGCAAATATCTCGACGAGAACCGCAGCTTTGCCGCGACGATCCTCGATCGGTTGTCGCAGCTCGCCGAGCGCATCAAGCAGCGGCAGGAGCGCCACGAGCGCGGCCGCGAAACCGGCCCGTCACTGCCGCGCAGCGTCGATTCCGCCATGCTCAACCTTCGCGAGGTGATTGCCCGCAAGCTCGAGGGTGACGAAAAGAAGGGCAGCGAGATCGTCAGGTTGCTGCTCGATTTCGCCGAAAGCCTCGAACGCGACGACGAGCAGGGTGACAATACCCAGAATTGAAGCCTAAGCGGAGTTCAGAACGAACATGATGGCGCGCCGCTTCGATAGAACGGCGCGCTTTCGCGTTTCAGATTGCGAGAGCCGTGTCCGCGAACGCCGGCACTTCGACCTTTTCGATCCGGCACTGGTAACAATTGTTGCGGGCCGAGCGGACATGCACATAGGCGATGTCGTCCCGGGCCAGCAGTCCCTCGGCGCGCGAGGGGATCATCTCGGTCGGCGTCACCGCGCCGCTGCCATAGACGATCCGGTCGTCCGGGCCGTAGCCGCGGACGATATAATCCGTGCTCGCCAGCATGGGCGGCAGGACCTCTTCAGCCGCGTAACGCCGGCAGGGCTGCTTGTGCAGGAAGATCGGGCCGGTTTCCGCATAGGGCTGCAGTGCTGGGAAAGGCCGGTAGGCGAGAACCAGCAATTCCTCGCCGGCATCGATATTCTTGAGGCAATGGCGGCAGGGATAACCGGGGCCGTCGGACGTCATCGTTTCCGGCTGGCGTCCGTAGGCGTCGGCGCCGCCCTTCCAGAGATGCTCGGCATCGGCGGCGGGCATGGCTTTGAAGGAAATGGTCATCGGGCTCTCCTGTGGTGCGTGTTGCACAAACAGATGCGCCTGCAGGACGCGTCTCGCCACCCGATACTTGCCTCCGGTCAAGAATATGAAATCCGTTGCGCCAGCGGGCTGTATCAGTTGCCTTTGGGCGGCGAGCGTATGATGTTTTCCGCGACGATGCTGGGGCTCGACCAGTCGGTGAAGGTTTCAGCCATCAGCCGCGATGCTTCGATCTCGATTCGGTCGCCTGTCCGCGTGGGCTGGTTCTGGTCGTTCCAATTCCGCTGCAGGGTACCGCGATAGCTCCTGTTGTCGAAGGGGGAGATGTAAGTGAAGGAGATGAACGTGTCTTCGGATACGTGCGACCCGAACTGCCGCCGCACCGCGCCGCAATCCGAGCTCCATTTGCGCGGTGGTTCGAAAAAGGGCATCTGCCGACGCGGCGGCCACTTCGAACAAAGGACTTCGACCCTGTCGATGCCGACCGTTTGCGGAATGTAGAGGGTGATCCTGACCACCCACCAGGAGATAAATAACAGGAGGACGACGAGCATCATCACCACCAGAGCGATCAGCATCGCCTTGGGTGAGAATCGCGACATCAGCCGTCGAGCGCTTTCAGGAGCTCGGCATCCGTCATCGGCGGAACCAGCGCTTCATAGGTGGAAACCGGCGAAAAACCCATCATCTGGTAGAGCTGCAGGGCGCGCGGGTGGTCGAGCGTATTGGTGGTGACGGTCACCTTCTGCGGATTGTCCTGCCAGGCGGCATAGAGCGCCTGGAGCAGGAACCACTTGCCGATGCCGAGCCCGATCGCCCGTTCGAACAGGCCGAAATAGGAGAGCTCGATGACGTCGTCGCTTTCCTTGAACAGCTCGAAAAAGCCGGCCGGCGCGCCGTTGACGTAGAGCACGGTCACGGAGGTCCGCGGGTTGTGGACGGCGGCCGCAAGTTCGTCGTCACCCATGCGCAGGCGCTTGTACCAGTGCCAGCGTTTGCCCACCTGCCGATAGAGATAGCGATAGTAGTGAAGCGGGATTTCGGGGGCGCGGATGATCGCCGTCTGGATATTGACCGGCACGGCCAGGCTTGTTTTCGGCGGTGCGGTCATTTCCAGGCTGGTGACATGGGCTTTCAGCGGAGCGGGCTTCCTGGCCATGGCGCTCACGCCGCTTTCGGCGAGGGCGGGCCGGTAACCACAGGCGTATCCTGCCTGCTGCCCCATTCGGTCCATGACCCGTCATAAAGCGCGTTGTCCTCATGGCCGAGGGATTCGAGCGCCAGCGTGATGATCGCGGCGGTGATGCCGGAGCCGCAACTCGTCACCACCGGCCGGCCGAAGTCGATGCCGGCATCCTCGATCGCCTTTTGCAGCTCGGGCAGCGTACGCAGCTTGCCGTTGACCGAGAACGTGCCGGACGGGAGACTGGCAGCACCCGGCATATGACCGGAACGCATGCCGGCGCGTGGCTCCGGGTCGGTGCCGGCGAAACGGCCGGCCGGCCGTGCATCGGCGATCTGGCGCGTGCCGTCGCTGACGATCGACAGCATGGTCTGAAAGTCGATCACCTTGTCGACCCGGAAATTCGGGGTGAAGGTGACGGGCTCGGGCGAGGGGACGGTCGTTTCGAGGGGACGGCCCTCGGCCTTCCAGCCGTCGATGCCTCCGTCGAGCACGAAGACTTGGCCTGCGCCCATGATCCGGAACAGCCACCAGCCGCGCGGCGAGGAGAAGATGCCGGGACCGTCATAGATGACGATCCGATCGTTTTCACGGATGCCCATGCGGCCGACGGTCTCGGCAAACACGTCCGGCGCCGGCACCATATGCGGCAGCCCGGTCGAGTGATCGGCGACCCTGTCGTGGTCGAAGCGGATGGCGCCGGGGATGTGCCCGGCTGCGTATTCGGCATCCGCGTCGCGGTTCTGCGCGGGAAGATAGAAGGAGGCGTCGAGGATCTTGAGGTCGGGGCTGCCGAGCTCGTTGTGAAGCCACTCGGACGAAACGACGAAACGGCTGGTTTCACTCATGTCATATCTCCTTTGGGCCGATATATCAGGCCTCTGCGCCGGGCTCGCCGAACCGGATGCGGAACCGGCGGTTTTCCTTACCCTTCTTCTCGATCTTGGCGATATGAATCGCCCCGACCTCCTGCGTTTCGGAGACATGTGTTCCACCGCAGGGCTGGCTGTCAACGCTGGAATTTTCGCCTATGCAGACGAGGCTGACCCGCCCGAGACCCATCGGCGGGCGCACGTTCTTCGACTTGACGATGCCCGGATTGGCGGCAAGCTCCTCGTCGGTGATCCACTGCACGTAGACGGGGTGGTTCTGGCCGACGAGCTCCATCAGCCTGGCGGTCACCTCCTGCCGGTCGATCGTGTCGGTCATGTCGAAATCGACACGCGACTCCTCTTCGCCGACGGCGGCCCCGGTGATCGGATACTGGCAGACGACGGAGAGAAGATGGCAGGCGGTGTGCATGCGCATCAGTCTGTAGCGGCGCTGCCAGTCGATATGCATGACCAGGTTTTCGCCGACCAGCGGCTGGGCCTCGCCTTCCAGGGGCACGTGGAGGACGATATCCTTGGTGGCGCCGTGTCTGGTCTGCCCAAGCTGGATTTTGGTGCCGTCGGCGCGTTCGAGAAAGCCGGTATCGCCCGGCTGACCGCCGGACGCGGCGTAAAAACAGGTGCGATCCAGCTCGATGCCGCCGTCCTCGTGGATGGCCGTCACCACCGCTTCTGCTGTCGATAGATAGAAGTCGTCGCGGTAGAGAGCTTCAACGGGCATGGATCACTCTGTTCTTTGAAGGGTATCAGACCGTCTGGAAGGGAATGTCGATCTGCCGTTTCTGCGTCAGCCATGCCGGCACCGGCAAGCCCTTGGATTTCAGGAAATCCGGGTTGAAAAGCTTGGACTGATAGCGGTTGCCGTAGTCGCAAAGCACCGTCACGATCGTGTGGCCGGGGCCGAGATCCCTGGCGAGGCGAACGGCGCCGGCGATGTTGATACCGGTCGAGCCGCCGAGGCAGAGGCCTTCGTGCTCGACCAGGTCGAAGATATAGGGCAGCGCTTCCGCATCCGGGATCTGGTAGGCGAAATCCGGCTTGAAACCTTCGAGATTGGCGGTGATGCGGCCCTGGCCGATGCCCTCGGTGATCGAATTGCCTTCCGACTTGAACTCGCCATGGGCGTAGAATTCATAAAGGGCGGCACCTTCCGGATCAGCGATGCCGATCTTGATGTCCGGGTTGCGGGCCTTGAGGCCGAGGGCGACGCCGGCAAGCGTACCGCCTGAGCCGACTGCGCAGATGAAGCCGTCGACCTTGCCGCCGGTCTGCTCGAAGATCTCGGGCGCCGTGGTCTGGACATGGGCTTCCCGGTTGGCGACGTTGTCGAACTGGTTGGCCCAGATCGCGCCGGCGGGTTCGGTCTTTGCGAGCTCCTCGGCAAGGCGGCCCGAGATTTTCACGTAGTTGTTCGGGTTCTTGTAAGGGACGGCGGGAACCTCGACCAGTTCGGCACCAAGCAGCTTCAGCGCGTCCTTCTTTTCCTGGCTCTGGGTTTCCGGGATGACGATGACGGTGCGGTAGCCGAGCGCCTTGGCGACCACCGTCAGGCCGATCCCGGTATTGCCGGCCGTGCCTTCGACGATGACGCCGCCGGGGCGCAGGAGCCCCTTCTTTTCAGCGTCGCGGATGATGTAGAGCGCTGCCCGATCCTTGACCGATTGGCCGGGGTTCAGGAACTCCGCCTTGCCGAGGATTTCGCAGCCGGTCGCTTCGGAAGCGCCGTTCAGCCGGATGAGGGGCGTGTTGCCGATCACGTCGAGGACGGAGGAATGGGAGGTCATCGGGGGTGCCTTCTTGTTCATCGCACATGTAAACAGGGTCTTTTCGGCGGACAAGGACCCGGAGGCAAGAAATTCTGTTTCCGGAAAGGGTTTGCCCCCGTAAAATCCATCTATCCGAGGCCGGATCCGCGGTTGCGGGGGGGCGGTTGAAAGAGGGCTCGAAGTGCCGTCCTCTAATGTATCGACAAGCCCTTAAAAAAATCGGCCCTTTTATATTGGAAGTAGTAATCCAAATTTCTCTCCATGCGTATAGACGTACAGTTAAAGCAGACACGAAACCGCTTTCGGCGACGCGTTGACCTCGCTTTGACCGGATTTTTGCATAAAACTGGCATTTTGGACATGCTGCGGAACCTTGAACGGCTGGATCTTCTGATCGCGCATTACGTGTCCGGCTCGCTTCCGGAGCCGGCTCACGTTCTCGTCGGTTCGCATCTGGAAATGCAGGCCTCCGCCGCGAAACTGGCCGGTCTCATGGAGGGCTTTGCCGGTGAGATCCTGCATATGACCCCGCCAGTGGCATTGTCGGCCCGCGAGCGACGGTTGGCTGAGATCTTCGCCTCCGCCGCGCCGGCGGAGCCTCCTGCCAGGATCTTCGCAAAATCGGGATTTCCAGCGCCGCTGCGTGCCTATGCAGGTACGGACCTTGCCGATATCAGATGGAAAACGAAACTCCCGGGATTGCGCCATCACGTCATCGAAAGGTCGAAGGATCTCGAGGCGAGCCTTTTATGGGTGCGGCCGGGGAGGGCGCTGCCCCAGCACGGCCATCAGGGGCTTGAACTGACATTGGTGCTCGACGGCGAATTTCACGACCATCGCGGTAATTTCGGCAAGGGTGATGTCTCGATCGCGGACGAAACACTGGACCATCGGCCGATCGCGGGCAAGCGCGGGCCGTGTCTCTGTTTTTCCGTGCTGTTCGCGCCGATCGCCCTTTCCGGCTCCACCCTCCGGCTTTTCGGCGATCTGATCGGTCTCTGAACCATCAAGGCCGGTGACCGCCGGCCCATTCGTTCAGTTCAGATGCAGTTGCGCTTCGCTGACCGCTTCTTCGAATTGCTGGCGCGCTTCCTCCGGCGATCTGCGCCCATCGAGCGCTGCCCGGCAGACGCTGCGCGCCTTGACAAAGTGTGGTCCGCGCATATCCGGCCACCGATCCGTCAGGAGCGCAAGCGCCTCGAACGGTCCGTTGATGACCTCAGTACCGAGTTGCCCGAAGGCGACGCGCACCGGTTTTTGCCAACTTGCCTGCGGCATCTTTCGTTTCCTCCCTGGATACCAACCTTGAAAAACGACGAAGCGCGCAATTGGTTCCGTCGGACTCCAAAAAATTTTCATCGGCAGGCGATGGCCAGAAAAACTAGCCGCCGTACCTTTCGATACGACGGCTTCCGGTCAGCAATACGGGGCGATTATTCGACGACCTGAACCACAGTGTGGGTGCGCGGATCGACGATGACGCGCTGCTGGTTGACGACGGCATAAGCGTAGGTCGGCGATTCCGGGATAGGCGTCAGCATGACCTGCTGCGGGATAGGCTGGCCGACGACGATGCGCTCCTGCACCACCACGGACTGCTGGACAGGTTGCTGGCGTACATAGGTGACGACCCGTTCCGGCGGCGGATCGATCGCCGTGCCGGCGACCGCGCCGACCACGCCGCCCACGGCAGCACCGACCGGTCCACCGACGATTGCACCGGTAACCGCACCGCCCACGGCACCGTTGACCGTGCTCTGCTGGGCCATGGCGCCGGTCGCGAGGAGACCGATCGCGGCGGAGAGAATGATGAGCTTTTTCATGGTCACTTCCTTTCGGTTGAAGTGGCCGGAGAACGTGGCGGCATCATCTTTCGTTCCGCTGCGATGGGCGCTTAGGACTTCAGTCCTAGTAGGACAGCTTGGGATACCAGTGCGGCGCGCGGCCTTCCGGGGTAGAGTCGAAGATCGTCCAGATAGGCATCAGATCGGGTGCGCCGCGTGGGTCCTGGCCCGGGTCGGCGGTGACGCCGCCCATCTCGCCGCCCCAGAAATGCCGCATGGTTCCATCCCGGCGGGTGAACACGTTGAAGGCCGCGTCGTCGCTGCCGTCCTTGCCGATCGCGTGGTAATCCCGGCTGAACTCGCCGCTGGTATCCGAATAGAGCGGCAGATGATGCCAGCCGCGCTCCCGTTTGAAATCGGTCAGGCGCTGCAGCGGCGAGCGTGCGACGACCGCGAACCCGACGCGCTGCTGGATGTCGGGAACTTCGCCGTCCCAGGAGGAAAGCAGCGAGGTGCACATCGGGCAGGGCCGCTCCCGCTCCGGACCGAACATATAGCTGTAGATGACCAGCGTTTCCTTGTCTCCGAACAGTTCCTCGAACGAGATCGTGCCGTTCACGCCCTCGAACGTGTAGTTCTTCGGCACATGACCGCCGGGCGGCAGATGGCGTCGCTGCTCGGCCACGCGCTCGATATGGCGGCGGAGCTCGATTTCCTCGGCAAGAAGCGCCTCGCGCGCCTCCCTGTATGCGGCGCTTTCGTTGGGAAAGTGCACACCGTTCTTTCTCGCAAGTTCGATTGCTGGTGTGAGGCTCTGCATATCCATGACATTCCTCCATCTGTAATGGCCGGGCAGGAGACTTGGCCTTGCCCCCGCTGATATAGTCGCCAAATTGTGGGCGAACACGGGCTCGCCCACATAAAGGACGTGCGTCGGCAGTCTATTCCGACAGGCGCGTGGGAAAAATGAACCGGAATTGGGGGAGCAGGATGTCAGGGCGATTTCTGATCGAGGGACCGGAAGATACACGTCTCACGATCCTGCTTGCGCACGGCGCCGGCGCGCCGATGGATTCCGCATCGATGACGGCTGCGGCGAAAGCCCTGTCCGCCAAGGGTTTTCGTGTGGCGCGTTTCGAGTTCGGCTACATGGCGGGACGGCGGACCTCCGGCGATCGCAAACCGCCGCCGCGGGCCGAGACGCTCAATCCCGAATACAAGGCGGCGGTCGCCGAACTCGGCGCGAAGGGACCCCTGATCATCGGTGGCAAGTCGATGGGCGGCCGGGTGGCGAGCATGGTCGCCGACGAGCTCTACACGGAAGGCAGGATCGCCGGCTTGTTGTGCCTTGGTTATCCGTTCCATCCTCCGGGAAAACCGGAGCAGCTCCGCACCCAACATCTCAAGGGGCTCAGAACCCCGACGCTGATCTGCCAGGGAACCCGCGATGAATTCGGCACCCGCGAAGAAGTACCCGGCTACGAACTCTCCAAAGCCATCGAAATCCTCTGGCTGGAGGATGGCGACCACGACCTGAAGCCGCGCAAGACGATCTCCGGATTCTCAGCCGCCGACCATCTCGCGACGATGGCGGAAACCGTGCTGGCCTGGATTGCCCTGTTGAAGCCCTGAACAGGTTCCAAGCACCCTACCGGGGCCCCCTGGGGCGTTCGAGCGCTGTCGCCGAGGCTGACCATCGCTCGCCCACAAACTTCTCATTTGATGTTACGAACTATTTAGTACAAAATGGTGTCGCTGAAGCCGGCTCGAAGCGGGAGGTCGCTCGCTGGCGCATCTGAGGAGCCTCTTCGGTCACATTCCGAGGAAATGGGAGGGAGCGCATGAAAACGTCGATAGCCACGGTTTCGATCAGCGGAGAGCTGCCCGAGAAGCTGGAAGCGATTGCCAAGGCCGGTTTCGATGGAGTGGAGATCTTCGAAAACGATTTCCTCGCCTTTGACGGCAGCCCTTTGGATGTCGGGAAAATGGTCCGCGATCATGGCCTGGAGATCACGCTGTTCCAGCCGTTCCGCGATTTCGAGGGCATGCCCCCCTCGCATCGGAGCCGCACCTTCGATCGTGCCGAACGCAAGTTCGATGTGATGCAGGAACTCGGCACCGACCTCGTCCTCGTCTGCTCCAACGTCTCGCCGGTCTCGCTCGGCGGCATCGACCGGGCGGCGGCCGATTTCCACGAACTGGGTGAACGGGCGGCCAAACGTGGGTTGAGGGTGGGCTATGAGGCGCTCGCCTGGGGCCGACATATCAACGACCACCGCGATGCCTGGGAGATCGTGCGGCGTGCCGACCACCCGAATATCGGGCTGATCCTCGACAGCTTTCACACCCTGTCGCGCAAGATCGACATCAATTCGATCCGCTCCATCCCGAAGGACAAGATCTTCATCGTCCAGCTTGCCGATGCGCCGCTGATCGACATGGACCTGCTCTACTGGTCGCGGCATTTCCGCAACATGCCGGGCGAGGGCGATCTGCCGGTGACCGCCTTTACCACCGCGATCGCCGAGACCGGCTACGACGGCTATTTCTCGCTGGAAATCTTCAACGACCAGTTCCGTGGCGGATCCAGCCGGGCGATTGCCGATGACGGCTACCGCTCACTCATCTATCTGGGCGACCAGGTGCGGCGCAGCCCGAACGCATCGGGTCTGACGGTTCGCGACATGCCCGACCGCGCTTCGGTCAAAGGCGTCGGTTTCGTGGAATTCTCCTCCGACGAGAAGGATGCGGCCGATCTTGCCGCGATCCTGCGAACGCTCGGTTTCCGCAAGACCGCCGTGCACAAGTCGAAGAAGGTCGGCCTCTACAGCCAGGGCGATATCCGGCTCCTCGTCAATACCGACGAAAAGGGATTTGCCAACGCCTCGTTTGCCGTCCACGGCACCTCGGCCTATGCGATGGCTCTGGTCGTCGAGGATGCCGGGCAGGCGTTCGAAAGGGCGGTGGCGCTGGGGGCGGAACCGTTCCGGCAGCAGGTGGCAGCGGGCGAGGTGGAGATACCGGCGATCCGCGGCGTCGGCGGCGGGCTTGTCTACCTGATCGACGACAAGAGCAATCTCGGCCGTTTTTCCGAGATCGATTTCCAGCCCGTCAACGAAGAGGGCGAAGCCGAGGTGGCGCCGGCGCATCTCAGGCATGTCGATCATATCGCCCAGACGGTCGCCTACGAGGAGATGCTGACCTGGCTGCTCTTCTACACCTCGATCTTCGAGACGCAGAAGACGCCGATGGTCGATATCATCGATCCGGCCGGCGTGATACGCAGCCAGGTGGTCGAAAACGCCTCCGGCACGCTGCGGATCACCTTGAACGGTGCCGAGAACCGCCGCACGCTCGCGGGTCATTTCATCGCCGAAAAATTCGGATCCGGCGTCCAGCATCTCGCCTTCCAGACCGACGACATCTTTGCGACGGCCGCGGCGTTGCGCAAGAACGGTTTCAAGCCGCTTGCCATCTCGCCTAACTACTATGGCGACGTCGAAGCCCGCTTCGGCCTCGATGCGGAGCTTTCGGAGCGGCTGAAGGAAGAGAACATCCTCTACGACCGCGACGAGCACGGCGAGTATTTCCAGCTCTACAGCATGACCTATGGCGAGGGCTTCTTCTTCGAGATTGTCGAACGGCGCGGCTATCGCGGTTACGGCGCCCCGAACGCCATCTTCCGGATCGCGGCGCTGAAGAGGGCGCTTCGCCCTGAAGGCATGCCGAGGATTTAAACGGCGCCGGGACGGTTCGGTCACCAACTGGTGATACCCGGTCAGGGCCGCGCTCCGCTCGACCTATTGCCGTGTCTGGACGGCTCTCGGGCAGACGCCGAAATGGCCGCCTTCCATGTGGACGAAAGCGACGCCGCCCTCTTCGAAGGCGAGGCGCAGCTGCGCCTCCGTCGCGCGGTGCAGGTCGTGCCGGCTGCCTTCGTAATCACGGATAGTGCTGCGCGACACGCCCGACCGCTCGGCGAGATCGGTCTGCGTCCAATCCAGAAACCCACGGGCGGCACGACACAAGGCCGGCGTCAAAATTGCGTTCTTTGCGGCTTGACCCATCTCACCAAACTGCCCATATTGGTCAACATCTCCCATATATGGCAATTTGGATTCGATTGCTAGATGGAGCATTCGCAGGCATCTTCGCATCAGGCACAGGGCGAAGCGCAGCACATGGAAAGGCCGGAGCATTGGGATAACGTCAGGACCATATCTTCTTCTTTTCCTGCTGGTCCTGCCTTTTCTCGGAAGCCTGGTCTCCGTATCTCTGCTGCGAACCCGTTCGCGCGTGCTGCCGTCCTGGGTGGCCGGCGCCACCGCGCTCCTCTCCCTGTTGATCGTCGCGTCCTTCTATCCAAGCGTCACCAATGGCGGCGTGCTGCGCTTCGAGGGCACTTGGCTGCCGCAGCTCGGCCTCAACTTCACTCTTCGGATGGACGGTTTCGCCTGGCTCTTCTCCATGCTGATTGCCGGCATCGGCTTTCTCGTGGTCGTTTACGCCCGCTATTACATGTCGGAAGACGATCCGGTTCCGCGCTTCTTCTCCTTCCTTCTCGCCTTCATGGGCGCGATGCTCGGCATCGTCATCTCAGGCAATGTCATTCTGCTGTCGGTGTTCTGGGAGCTGACCAGCATCTTCTCCTTCCTGCTGATCAGCTACTGGCACAACAATGCCGCGGCCCGCGACGGCGCCCGCATGGCATTGACGATCACCGGGATCGGCGGTTTCTGCCTGCTGATCGGGTTGCTTCTGCTCGGCAACATCGTCGGCAGCTACGACCTCGACAAGATATTGGTCGCCGGCGACGTCATCCGCGGCCATTCCCTCTATGTGCCGGCCCTGGTCTTCATCCTGCTCGGCGCATTGACCAAGAGCGCACAGTTCCCCTTCCATTTCTGGCTGCCCAATGCCATGTCGGCGCCGACCCCGGTCTCGGCCTTCCTGCATTCGGCGACCATGGTGAAGGCGGGCGTCTTCCTGCTGGTGCGGTTCTGGCCGGCCCTGTCGGGAACCTACGAATGGTTCTACCTGGTCGGGCTGGCGGGCATCATCACGCTGGTGCTCGGCGCCTATTTCGCGATGTTCCAGCAGGACCTGAAGGGCCTGCTCGCCTATTCGACGATCAGCCATCTCGGCCTCATCACCACGCTCTTAAGCCTCGGCAGTCCGCTCGCGACCGTCGCGGCGATCTTCCACATGGTCAACCACGCGACCTTCAAGGCGTCGCTGTTCATGGCCGCCGGCATCATTGACCACGAGACCGGCACGCGCGACATGCGACGATTGAGCGGGCTTTTCCGGTATCTGCCGATCACCGGCACGCTTGCCATGGTGGCGAGTGCGGCGATGGCGGGCGTTCCTTTGCTGAACGGCTTCCTGTCGAAGGAAATGTTCTTCGCGGAAGCGGTCGAAACCCACGCGGATTCCATCCTCGACCGCATCCTCCCCTATGTGGCGACCCTCGCCAGCGCCTTCAGCGTCGCCTATTCGCTGCGCTTCATCCACACGGTGTTCTTCGGCCCGCCGCCGACGGACCTGCCCAAGCCGAAGCCTCATGAGCCGCCGCGCTGGATGCGTTTTCCCATCGACCTTCTCGTCGTCGCCTGCCTGATCGTCGGGATCATTCCGGCGATTTCGATCGGACCTTTCCTGCATACCGCCGTCGTCAGCGTGCTGGGTCCGGAGACCCCGGAATACAGCCTTTCCATCTGGCACGGCGTCAACCTGCCGCTGATCATGAGCGCCATCGCACTCGTCGGTGGCACGCTGCTCTATCTCTCGCTGCGCAAATATCTCGCGACCTGCGAGGACGGCCCGCCGATATTGCGCAACCTGAAGGGCCAGCGCATCTTCGAGCGGGTTCTTGTGGAAGTGTCCTGGCGCTGGGCTCGCTCGCTCGAACGCCGCTTCGGCACCCGCAATCTCCAGCCGCAGCTTCGCTGGGTGGTGGCGACCGGTTTCCTCGCCGGGCTCCTGCCGCTCTATCTCTCCGGTTTCGAAACCCGCGACATCGCCTTTTCCGGCATCGATCCAGCCTTTGCCGCGATCTGGCTGCTTGGCATCTGCCTCGCCTTCGGCACCGCATATCTCGCCAAATACCATCGGCTTGCGGCCCTCGTCATGCTCGGCGGCGTCGGGCTGATCGTCTGCATCACCTTCGTCTGGCTGTCGGCGCCGGATCTCGCCATCACCCAGCTCCTCGTCGAGATCGTCACTACCGTCCTCATCCTTCTCGGCCTGCGCTGGCTGCCGAAGCGGACGGAGGGACTGGCCGAGTCCATCACCCTGCGCGCTCGTTTCCGCCGCTTCCGGGACCTGGCGCTCGCCGTCGTCTGCGGCATCGGCATGACCTTCATCGCCTATGCCGTCATGACCATGCCGGTGCCGGATACGATCGCCAACTATTTCCTCGAGAACGCCTATTCGCAGGGCGGCGGGCGCAATGTCGTCAACGTCATCCTGGTGGATTTCCGCGGCTTCGATACGCTCGGCGAGATCGCCGTGCTCGGCGTCGTGGCGCTGACGGTGTTCGCGCTGCTTCGCCGTTTCCGTCCCGCTGATGACAGCATGGATCTGCCGGAGCAGCAGCGGATCCAGAACAGTTTCGATGAGGATCGTCCGGAGCGTTCGGCCGGCGATACGGTGCGCGACTACCTGCTCGTGCCCTCGGTCATCATGACCTGGCTTTTCCCGGTGATCATCACCTTCGCCGTCTATATTTTCATGCGCGGTCACGACATGCCGGGCGGCGGTTTCTCGGCCGGGCTGACGCTGTCGATCGCCTTCCTGCTGCAATATCTGGCCGGCGGCACGCGCTGGGCGGAAGATCGCCTTCGCATTCTGCCATTGCGCTGGATGGGGGCGGGCATACTCACCGCCTCGGCGACGGGCATCGGCGCCTGGTTCTTCGGTTACCCGTTCCTGACCTCGCATTTCCAGTATGTCGAGCTGCCGCTGATCGGCAAGATGCCGGCCGCCACCGCGCTGCTCTTCGATCTCGGCGTGTTCTCGCTGGTGGTCGGCTCCACGGTCCTCATTCTCGTGGCGCTGGCGCACCAGTCGATCCGCATCAACCGCCTGCGGGCGATCGATGCGGCGCGGACGGAGGAGGGCTGATGGAACTTGTTCTTGCCACTGCAATCGGTGTGATGACGGGCTGCGGCGTCTGGCTGATCCTGCGCCCGCGCACCTATCAGGTCATCGTCGGCCTTTCGCTTCTCTCCTATGCTGTCAATCTCTTCATCTTCGGCGTCGGAGGCGTGAAGACCAATGTCCCGCCGATCCTCGTCGACGGCGTACCCAATTCGACGCTTGCAGATCCGGTGCCGCAGGCGCTGGTGCTGACGGCCATCGTCATCGGGTTCGCGACGACCGCGCTGTTCCTCGTCGTGCTGCTGGCCTCCCGAGGCTTGACCGGTACCGACCATGTCGACGGGAGGAACGATCCGAGATGAGCGGCTGGACCCATCACCTCATCATCGCGCCGATCCTGGTGCCGCTGGTCGTCGCCGCGCTCCTGCTGTTCTTCGACGAGCGCCAGCGCGTCGTAAAGGCGATGATCAGCCTTGCATCGACGCTGATCCTGGTTGCGGTCTCGCTCGCGCTGCTGCGGATCGAAAGCGGCCCGAACGATTTCGACGGCGTCTATCTTCTCGGAAACTGGGCGGCGCCGTTCGGCATCGTGCTGGTGCTCGATGCGCTGTCGGCGCTGATGCTGCTGCTGGCGGCGCTGCTCTCCGTCGCCGCGCTGGTCTTTTCGCTAGCCCGCTGGCATGCGGTCGGCGCGCATTTCCACACCATGTTCCAGCTTCTGCTGGTGGGGCTGAACGGCGCCTTCCTGACCGGCGACCTCTTCAACCTCTTCGTCTTCTTCGAGGTGATGCTGGCGGCGTCCTATGGATTGCTGCTGCACGGTTCCGGCCCGCTACGCGTCAAGGCGGGCATGCACTATATCGCCGTCAACCTTGCCGCAGCACTTCTGTTCCTGATCGGCGTGAGCCTGATCTACGGCACCGCCGGCACGCTCAACATGGCCGATCTTGCAGCCCGCATTCCCGATATCGAGCCGGACCGGCGGATGCTGATGGAAGCGGGAGCGGGCGTGCTCGGCATCGCCTTCCTCATCAAGGCGGGCATGTGGCCGCTCTGTTTCTGGCTGCCGACCGCCTATAGCGCCGCCTCCGCCCCGGTCGCCGGCATATTCGCGATCATGAGCAAGCTCGGCATCTACATCATCCTGCGGCTGACCATGCTGCTCTTCGGCGAAGGACCTTCCGCCGGTTTCGGTGCGGACGTGCTTCTCTACGGCGGCATCGCGACTCTGATCTTCGGCACGGTCGGCGTGCTGGCGTCGCAGGCGCTGGGAAGGCTTGCCGGTTTCTCGGTTCTGGTCTCGTCGGGCACGCTGCTGATGGTGCTCGGCATCAATGACGGGGCGATCTCGTCCGGCGCGCTGCTCTACCTCGTCAGCTCGACGCTGACGATCAGCGCCTTCTTCATGCTGATCGAACTGGTGGAACGCGGCCAGGATGCCGGTGCGATCGTGCTTGCCGTCACCATGGAGGCCTATGGCGACGCGGACGACGACGAGCCAGAGGAGGGCGACGGCGTCACCATGCCGGGCACGATGGCAATCCTCGGCATCTGCTTTGCCGCCTGCGGTATCCTGCTCTCCGGCCTGCCGCCGCTTTCCGGCTTTATCGCCAAGTTCGCGATGCTGTCGGCGATGATGGGGACGGGGGCAATCGGCGTGCCGCCGACGGCGGCCGTCTGGGTTCTGGTCACCCTGGTTATTCTCTCCGGCATCGCCGCGCTGATTTCGATGACGCGCGCCGGCATCCGCACTTTCTGGAGCTCGCTCGAAGGAACCGTGCCGCGCGTCCTCGTCATCGAGATCGTGCCGGTGATGTTCCTGCTTTTCCTGACGCTGGCTTTGACTGTCCAGGCAGGCCCCGCGATGCAGTACATGGACACTACGATCCGCAGCCTCAGCAATCCGAGGATCTATATCGACGCAGTGCGTAACGCAGCGCCCGTTGCCGATTATGACGGCGTCTCCTCGACCAACGCAGGGAGCAAGTGATGCTGCCCTATCCGCTGCTCACCTTGTTGCTGATCCTGATGTGGCTGCTGCTCAACGGCTTCACGCGCGGCCATCTCGTGCTTGGCGTCCTGGTCGCCGTCTTCGCTTCATGGGCGATGGCGTCGCTGCGCCCGGACAAGCCGAGGCTCGTCAAATGGTACCTGCTGCCGAAATTGTTCGGGATCGTGCTCTACGATATCGTCAAATCAAATATCGCGGTGGCGAGGATTATTCTCAGGAGCGGCCGGCGCAGCCACAATCCGGGCTTCCTGACCGTCCCGCTGGACATCGAGAACCACACGGCGATTGCGGTACTCGCCGTGGTGCTGACCAGCACGCCGGGATCGGCCTGGCTGGAATACGATTCCAACGACCGGACAGTGCTGCTGCATGTGCTCGATATCGACAACGAGGCGGAGTGGCGGGATACGATCAAGAACAGGTATGAGAAGCTGCTGATGGAGATATTCGCATGAGCGCCATCATTCTCTTCAGTGCGGTTTCGATCGCGCAACTGATGCTGGCCGCGGCGATGGCGATCGCCTCGCTGCGCATGTTCCGGGGCCCAAGGGCACAGGACCGCATCATCGGCCTCGACACGCTCTACATCAACGCGATGCTGCTCCTGGTGACCTTCGGTATCGGCACGGGCCGCGTGATCTATTTCGAGGCAGCGCTGGTCATGGGCATGCTGGGCTTCGTGGCGACTGTGGCGCTCGCGAAATTCCTGATGCGCGGGGAGGTGATCGAATGATGCAGTCTGCCGCCGACATGCCCGTGTGGGCAGCGATTGCGGTCGCGTTTTTCCTGCTGATCGGCTCCGGCCTGGCGCTGATCGGTGCGATCGGCTTCCTGCGCCTGCCGACATTCTACGAGCGCATCCATGCCCCGACGCTCGGCACCAGCTGGGGGATCGGCGGCGTCATGCTGGCCTCGATGATCTTCTTCACGGTGTCCTCGGGGCGTCCAGTCTTCCACGAACTCCTGATCGGCATCTTCGTCACGGTGACGACGCCGATTACCTTCATGCTGCTCGCCCGCGCGGCTCTCCACCGCGACCGTGCGGAAGGCAACGGCAATGTTCCGGACAAGCCGAACAGGAGCCAACCCGCCGGGGAGGATTTGGGCGAGAGCGATCCCCGGAAAGGGTAGGGCGCTCCAGCTGGGCGGCGAAAGTGGGCGGCAATCGCCGACATCTCTGATCTGCGGGCTGCGGCGCGATGGCCGCTTTTTTCCTGATGACAGACTCACTGAGCAACAATATACAGTCAATCCAGGACTAACTATCGGACGTCATGGATGAAGACCTGGAAGCCTGACCTTACCCGCAGCCGCTCCCCGCGCTACATGGCGATCGCCGATGTCATCGAGATGGATTTGCGGAGCGGCAACCTCGTGATCGGTGATCGATTGCCGCCGCAGCGCGAGCTGGCCAAGGTGCTCAACGTCGACTTCACCACCGTAGCGCGCGGCTATCTGGAAGCCCAGAAGCGTGGTCTGGTCAGTTCGCATGTCGGGCGCGGCACCTTCGTGACCGGCGGTGCCGACAAGGAGCGCCGGGGTTTCGTCTCCGACGCCGCGCCGGATCCGCGCCGGGCCTCGATCGTTGATTTTTCCATGAACATGCCGCCGGAGCCGGACGATCCGGAACTGATTGGCCGGATGCAAGGCGGGCTGACCACCGTCGCCACCAACCTCGTGCCTTTGCTGCGTTATCAGAGTTTCGGTGGTGCCGGCGTCGACAAGGAGGCGGCGGCGGTTTGGCTCGGCCGGCGCGGCCTGGTTCCGTCGCAGGAGCGTATCTTCCTCACCCCCGGCGCGCATCCGGCGCTGCTGGCGATCTTCGGCATGCTGGCAAAGCCGGGCGAGACCGTGCTGTCTGAGAACATCACCTATCCCGGTATGCGCTCGATCGCAGCACAACTGCGACTGACCCTTGTCGGCCTGCCGATGGATGACGAGGGCATTCTGCCGGCAGCCTTTGCCGAGGCCTGCGAGAAGAAGAAGCCGAAGGCACTCTATCTCAATCCGATCCTGCAGAACCCGATGACGCTGACCGTTCCGGAACGGCGTCGCGAGGAGATCTGCGCCGTGGCGCGAAAATATGGCGTGCCGATCGTCGAGGACGATGCCTACGGCTTCATTCCCCTGCGCGCGCCGGCACCGCTGGCGGCGATCGCTCCGGACCTGACCTGGCATGTCGGCGGGCTTTCCAAATCTCTCGGCGCCGGCCTCAGGCTCGCCTATGTCGTCGCCCCGGATACCAGGGCCGCGTGGCCCTTCGTCAGCGCCATGCGCGCCAACAACGTCATGGCATCGCCGCTGTCGGCAGCGCTCGCCACCCGTTGGATCGAGGACGGCACGGCCGACAACATCCTGCACTTCGTCAGGACCGAAGCGATGGCCCGCCAGGCGCTGGTCGCAAACATACTGCCGGAGGGCAGCTATCGCGGCGACCCGCTCAGCTTCAACATCTGGCTGCCGTTGGCACAGGGCTGGACCCGCTCGACGTTCGGCAGCCACATGCGTTCCGCCGGCATCGGCGTTGTGGCGAGCGACGCCTTCTGCGTCGACGGCCCGGCACCGGAAGCGGTGCGCGTATGCCTCGGCGGTCCCATCCAGCGGCCGGCGCTCGAGGCTGCCCTGGAATTCATGGGACATGCGCTGCAAAGCTCGCCCGAAATGGCCGGCTCCTTCTTCTGATCTCTCCACTCTGCGATCCATGGCCGGAACGCCTGCGGCATTCTGGCTAATCGACTCATTGAATGCATCAATTTATATAATGAGTGCAATCAATTGACGATTTGATCGCTTTGCTCCCAAGGACGATGATCATGGATCACGAATGGCCTCCTCTCCCTCCCATGCAGACCGGTATCCGCGGGCGCTGCCCACGTTGTGGTCAGGGGCATCTGTTCAACGGCTTCCTGACGCTCAGCCGGAAATGCGAATCCTGCGGACTGGATTATTCCTTCGCCGACCCCGCAGACGGTCCGGCCTTCTTCGTGATGTGCTTTGCCTGCGTGCCGAGCGTGCTTCTCGGCGTCTGGCTGGAAGTGCAGTATCAGCCGGCCTGGTGGGTTCACCTGCTGGTAACATTGCCCTTCATGCTTCTCACCTGCATCCCGCCGCTTCGGCCGCTGAAGGGTTGGCTGGTGGCGAGCCAGTATTTCTACAAGGCGGAAGAAGGAAAGCTGGTGAGACGCGCCAGCTAGGTCGCATCATTTGCCGAGATTGACTGGAGCGTCGAGGAAAGCTTTCAATTCCCGCGCGGCTGCGCTGCCTGCACGGTTCGCCCCGATCGTCGAAGCAGATGGGCCGTAGCCGACCAGGTGGATGCGCGGGTCCTTGGCGACCTGCGTCGCCAGCCGACCGGTCATCAGGATGCCGCCGCTCGCCTCGCGCAGTTGCAGCGGGGCGAGGTGATCGAGCGAGCTGCGAAAGCCCGTGCACCAGAGGATCACATCGGCCCGTTGCTCGGAGCCATCCGCCCAGCGTATCCCGTGTTCGGTGATCTCGGAAAACATCGGCAACCTTTTCAGCGTGCCCCGTTCGCGCGCCGCCTGGATCGCCGGCGTGACGGGCAGGCCGGTCACCGAAACCACTGAACCCGGCGGAAGGCCCTGGCGGACACGATCTTCCACCAAAGCCACAGCCGCGCGTCCCACCTCCGGGGTGAACGGCTCGTCGCGGAATTGCGGCTCCCGTCGCGTCACCCAGGTGGTCGAGGTGACGTGGGAGATCTCGTCGAGCAACTGGATCGCCGAAATCCCGCCGCCGACCACGACGACATGCAGGCCAGAAAATTCCTCGGCGGTGCGATAATCGCGCGTATGGAGCTGCCGCCCATGGAAACGGTCAGCGCCGGGATAGTCGGGGATGTAAGGCGATTCCCATGTGCCGGTGGCATTGATCAAGCCCCGCGCCGAAAAGGCGCCGCGGTCGGTTTCGACCCTCAACCGATCGCCCCTCGGGCAGACGACCGTCACCTTGACGGGACGATGGACGCGCAGATCGAAGGCGGCTTCGTAGGCCGCAAAATATTGCGGCACGGCGACCGACGCCTTCACCAGATTGGCTGAAGTATCGACCACCTCCTCGAACCGCATTCCGGGGAGATCATGCACGCGGTTGGCGGTGGCCAGCGTCAAAGAAGGCCAGCGAAACTGCCAGGCACCGCCAGGCTCCGGAGACTGGTCGAAGACCACGAAATCCTTGTCCGGCGCAAGGCCGAGCTTGCGCAGGTGATAGGCCGAGGACAGGCCCGCCTGGCCGGCTCCGATCACGACGATATCGACCTTGACTGCCACCCGGGCGTGCTCGGGTCCTTTGTCAGCGAGGTGATCCGGTTCGGGGTCTGCGGCCATGCGGAATATCCATGCCAGTGACGGGGCGAGGGGCGGGCAGACAAGGCTTATACGGCCGCGAAAGACGCTTCAAGCAAAACGGGCCGCAGGGGCGCCGGGAGAATTGCCGGGCCTCAATTCATATAGGGACACCCATGGTCGAGTGCCCAGGTGCTCGCTCTGGCCGCCGGACCTGTGCCATAGTGCGGTCCTTCCGACGAAAGCGATTCCATGCCACCGACCCCAGACCGCATCGATCCCCTGTTTGACAGACAAGGCACGAAAAACCCGCTCGACGTGCTGAAGCGCGTCTACGGCTATTCGTCGTTCCGGGGCAAACAAGCGGCTGTCGTCGAGCAGGTCGTATCGGGCGGCGATGCCGTGGTGCTGTTTCCGACCGGTGCGGGCAAATCGCTCTGCTTCCAGATCCCCGCCCTCTGCCGTGACGGCGTCGGCATTGTCGTTTCGCCGCTGATCGCCCTGATGCGCGACCAGGTGGAGGCGCTGAAACAGCTCGGCGTGCGCGCCGCCGCCCTCAATTCCTCGCTGACGCGCGAAGAATTCGTCGACGTCCGCCGGGCGATCACAAACGGCGATCTCGATCTTCTCTATGTGACCCCCGAGCGCATCGTCACGCCGGCCTTCAAGGAGATGATCGGCAATGCGAGGATCGCGTTGTTCGCGATCGACGAGGCGCACTGCGTCTCGCAATGGGGCCACGACTTCCGCCCGGAATATCGCGAGCTCGGCCATCTCGCGGAATATTATCCAGGCGTGCCGCGCATGGCGCTGACGGCGACCGCCGATCCACACACCCGCGAAGATATCATCGACAAGCTTGCGCTCCGCTCGGCGGAGGTGTTCACCACTTCTTTCGACCGACCGAACATCGCCTATGAGATCGTCGAGCGGGACCAGCCGCGCCAGCAGCTCCTGCGTTTTCTCTCCCGCCACAAGGGTTCGAGCGGCATCGTCTATTGCCTGTCGCGCGCCAAGGTCGAGGATACCGCCGAGTGGCTGAACGGGCAGGGTATTCGCGCGCTCGCCTACCACGCGGGCATGGATCGCAGCATGCGCGATGCCAATCAGGACGCGTTCCTGAAGGAAGAGGACCTCTGCCTGGTCGCCACCGTCGCCTTCGGCATGGGCATCGACAAGCCGAACGTGCGTTATGTCGCCCATCTCGATCTGCCCGGTTCGGTCGAGGCCTATTACCAGGAGACCGGCCGCGCCGGGCGTGACGGCCTGCCGTCCGATGTCTGGATGGCCTATGGCATGGCTGACGTCATCCAGCGCGGCCGGATGATCGACGGCGGCACGTCGGGCGATGACATCAAACGGGTCGAGCGCGCCAAGCTCAATGCGCTGCTCGGCATCTGCGAAACGCCGGGCTGCCGAAGGCAGGCGATCCTCGCTCATTTCGGCGAGGCGCATGGCGGCGAGTGCGGCAACTGCGACACCTGCCTCAAGCCGGTCGAAACTTGGGACGGAACCGAGGCCGCCATCAAGGCGCTGGCGGCGATCTACCGGACTGGCGAACGTTTCGGCACCGGCCACCTGATCGACGTGTTGCTCGGGAACCGGAACGAGAAGACCACGCGCTTCGGCCATGCGGACATGCCTGTCTTCGGCGTCGGCAAGGATATTCCGTCGAAGACCTGGCAATCGGTCTATCGCCAGCTCCTCGCCGCCGGCTTCGTCAGCGTCGATCATGAGGCGTTCGGCGCGCTGAAGCTGGAAGAGGGCGCGCGCGCCGTTTTCAAGCGCGAACGCGAGGTCCGTTTCCGCAAGGACCGCCCGACGACGGGCAAGGCATCGCGAAGCGCATCGCCGAGCGCGGCAAACGCAAGATCTGCGTTGGAAGGGTCCGATGCCGAACTCTTCGAGGCACTGCGCGTCGCGCGCCTGGGGATTGCCAAGGAGCTTTCGGTGCCGCCCTATGTCGTTTTTCCGGATACGACCCTGGTCGCGTTTGCGACCGCCCGCCCGACGAGCCGCGACGCGCTGCTCGGCATTTCCGGGGTAGGGCAATCGAAGCTCGAGCGTTACGGCGACGCCTTCCTGGCGGTGATCCGGGCGCACGAGAGATAGGCAGCAACCGCGTATCAGTAGAACGTCGAGTGGAAAGGCGTGACCGCAGCCCCCATCGCCGATGCGTCGCTGGCGATCTCCGAAATGATCAGCTTTGGACTGGGGCGCGGTACGCCATAACGAGGGCGTCCGAAAATCTCCGTCCGGTCGATCATCATCTGCGCCAGGTCCGGCGGTACCTGCCCGCCGAAGACGATCGCCTGCGGATCGAAGATCGCCGAGATGGCATTGACCAGGCGATTGTAGGCCGGCGTGATTTCGTTCACCCATTCGGCAACACCTGGCCATTGCGGGTCGAAATGCCGGCGCATGTAAGTGATGGAGGGCACATCGACGCCATTGCGAACAAGCCGCTCGATGAGCAGCTGTAGCGCTGGTCGCCGCTGGTTTTCCTCTTGGTTGTAGATGCCTGAAAACTCGCCGGCATTGCCATTGCCGCCCAGCAGCAATTCGCCGTCGCTGACCAGCCCGCCGCCGAAACCGTAGTTGAAGCTGAGATAAGCGAAATGCTTGACGTAGCGGCCGGCACCGAACATCGACTCGGCGATGGCACCGGTATTGGCGCCGTTATGCACCCAAACCGGTTTGCTGAAAAACTCCGCCAGCAGCGGGCCGAGCTCGATCAGCGACCATTCATGCAGCGGCAGGGGCGCGTTGTAGCGGGTTCCTCCGACATGATAGCCCGCTATTGCAAAGCCGATGCCGAAAAGAGCCTCCGGGGACAGGTCGTTGAGTTTCTGTGCCTCCACGAGCCGTGTCCTGACCAGATCGAGAGACTGCGCCATCGTGTGTTCGCGCAGCGTCACGCTGCTTTCGGAGAGGATATTGCCGGCAAGGTCCATCAGGCAGATGCCGATAACGTCGGTATTGACCGAGATGCCGCAGGAATAGGCGTAGCGGGCGTTGAGGCGGATCGTCGGGCTCGGTTGCCCGCGGCCGACGCCAGGTTTTGGAGAGCCGAGCAAGACGACGCCGCGTTCCGCCAACTGGTCGATGATCCGATAGACCGATTGCTGGGTGAGGTCGGTATGATCGGTGACTTCGGATCGTGAAAGGCCGGGATAACGCCAGATGAGTTTGAGCAGGCTGCGCTCGTTCGGCGAAACGACGCCGTTTTCACCCGTGCGCAGGAACTGGGGCGGGATCAGAGCTTCGGGAAAATAGGCCACTGATCCACCTCCGTCGCCACAATTACCATGGAGGTGTAATAATTGCGGTTGCACACCGCCGTCTACCTCGCGTTTCCCTTTGCTTAGATGGAAATTCCTCTCGCGACAAGGGTGTAGCTCCGTCATCCAATTGTTACACATAAAGTGTAGTAATTCCGTCGTTCCGATGCCGATCCCACTCGGCCGATCCCCAAAACAGGCGAGGGCAATGATGAAGATTTCCATTTTGGCGGCGGCTGCCGCCCTGATGGCGGGCGCGTGTTCCGCGCAGGCCGCCAATATCGAGTTCTGGTACGGCAATACGGGCCCTGTCGAAACCGCGATCAAGACCCAGTGCGATGCTTTCAATGCCGCACAGACCCAGCACAAGGTCACCTGCGTCGGCCAGGGCAGCTACGAAGTGTCGATGCAGAAGGCGATCGCCGCCTTTCGCGCCAAGAACCATCCGGTGCTGATCCAGTTCTTCGACGCCGGCACGCTCGACCTGATGCTGTCGAACGCGGTCGTGCCGATCCAGGAAATCCTGCCCGACGTCAAATGGGACAATTACATCGCCGGCGCCCGCGCCTATTACGAAACGTCCGGCGGCAAGCTGTTCGCGCAGCCCTACAATGCCTCGACGCTGCTGTTCTATACGAATAGGACCGAACTCGAGAAGGCCGGCATCACACAGACCCCGATCACCTGGGAAGAGGTGATCGACGCCGCCCGCAAGCTGAAGGCCGCCGGCCATGCATGCCCGTTCGTCACCGATGGCGATACCTGGCGCGTGCTGGAGCAGTTCTCCGCCCGCCACGGCCTGCCGATCGCGTCCAGGCACAATGGTTATGACGGCCTCGACGCCGAATACGTCTTCAACACCACCTTCGCCGCCAAGCACCTCCAGAACCTGGTGGACTGGCGCAAGGAAGGCCTGGTCAAGCTCAACGCCGATACCAAGGCCGGCAATTACACCGCCGCCTTCAACGCCGGCGAATGCGCTATGATGGAAGGCTCCTCCGGCTCCTACGCCGCCTCCACCAAGGCTTTCGACGGCAAGTACCAGCTCACCGTCAACATGGCGCCGATGTACAAGGGCTACGAGCGCCACAACACGCTGGTGGGCGGCGCTTCGATCTACGTGATGAAGGGCCATGACCAGGCTCAAGTCGATGGCGCCAAGGCCTTCCTCGACTTCCTGCGCAAGCCGGAACAGCAGATGGCTTTCACCGCGGCGACCGGCTACGTCCCCGTCACCAACGACGTGCTCGAGGCGATCAACAAGAGCGGCGACGCGAAGGCCGCGAAATACGCGACGGCCGCAATCGGCATCGAGTCGATGAACCAGCCCCCGACCGCCGACAGCCGCGGTATTCGCCTCGGCTTCTACGTGCAGTTCCGCGAAATCTTCATGGAAGAGACCCAGAAGGCCTATGGCGGCCAGCAGACCATGCAGGTCTCGCTCGACAATGCCAAGAAGCGCGGCGACGAGCTGCTGCGCCGCTTCGAGCAGACCTACAAGGGCGTCAAGCTGCCTTGATCCAAGCTTGATCGGCGCGGGCGGGACAAAAACCTGTCCGTGCCGATCCCTCACTTCGGGCTTTTCTCATGACCTCTGAATCCACCCTCTTCAGCAATCGCTGGCTGCCGGCCCTGCTGGTCGCGCCGTTCATGCTGCTGATCGTCCTTTTCTTCTACGTGCCGATCTTCCAGGCCTTCTACTGGTCCTTCTTTCTCGAACAGCCGTTCGGCGGCGGTTCGATGTTCGTCGGCTTCGACAATTTCGCCCGCGTCCTTTCCGACCGGGAATTCTGGCAGGCAGGCTGGCGCACCATCCTGTTCATGGTGACCGGATCGTCGCTCGCCGTGCTGATCCCGCTGATCCTCGCGGTCGCCGCCGACCGGAAGATTCGCCTGTCGCTGCCGGCCCGCAATGTGCTGGTCTGGCCGAAGGGCGTCGCGGGCGCTTCGATCGGCGTCGTGTTCGCTTTCGTCTTCAATCCGTTCGTTGGCATCCTGGCACCGCTCAACCAGGCCTTTCCGGGCATCTGGGCGCCTGGCATCGACGGCACGGATGCCTTTATCACCCTGATCGCCGCGCATGTCTGGAGCGGTATCCCGTTCAATTTCGTCATCCTTCTGGCCGGGCTGCAATCGATCCCGCGCACCATGCACCAGGCGGCGGCGATGGACGGGGCAGGGCCCTGGCGGAGGATTTTTGACGTGCAATTGCCGCTGATCATGCCGCAGCTCTTCCTGACGCTGGTGCTGGAATTCACCGAAAGCGTCACCTCGGCCTTCGCGCTGATCGACACGATCACCCATGGCGGTCCGGGCGGCGCCACCACGCTGCTCGTCTACAAGATCTACAAGGACGGTTTCAGCGGTTACGACCTCTCCGGCGCCTCTACCCAGACCGCGATCCTGATGGTCTTCGTCATCCTTCTCACCGCCGCCCAGTTCGTCTTTCTCGGCCGGCGCATCAACTACGAGCGCTGACAGATGATCGAGAACGCACGCTCCCTCAACGTCGCCGCAAGCCTGGTCCTTTTGGTCGGCATGCTCTACATTCTAGGCCCGCTCTACCTGACGCTGGCGACGGCTTCGCAATCCTATGAATTCCTGCTGCGCAATGGGCTTGCCTGGTATCCCGGCGACCAGTTCCTGAACAATGCGGCGCGCATCTTCACCGAGACGCGCATCCCGATCCAGATGTTCAACAGCCTCGCCGTGGCGTTCAGCCTGGCGATCGTGACCTGCATCCTGTCCTTCCTGTCTGCCTATGCGATCGTCTATTTCCGCATTCGCTGGGCGGGCGTCGCCTTCGCATTGATCCTCGCCACCATCATGCTGCCGGTCGATATCCGCGTCATCACCACCTATCAGGTGGCGTCGAACATATTCTCACCGATCAATGCACTGCTCGACGTGACGGGCCTGAATGGTGTGATCGCGGAACTCTTCGGAGCGCCCGTCCAGCTCGAGTTGAGCGTTCTGAACACCCATTTCGGTCTCATCGCGCCGCTTGCCGCGCATGGCACCGGCACCTTCCTGTTCCGTCAGTTCTTCCGCACCCTGCCGGGTGATCTGTTCAAGGCTGCCCGCATGGACGGGGCGGGGCCGGTCCGCTTCATGTTCGATATCCTGCTGCCCCTGTCGCGCACCAGCTTCGCGGCGCTGTTCGTGCTGACCTTCCTGAGCGGCTGGACGCAGTATCTCTGGCCGCTTGTGGCCTCCTCGACGCCCGACATGCAGACCGCAGTCGTCGGCCTGGCGCGGCTGCTGCCGGATTCCGACGGCACCGTGCCCGACTTTCCGATGATCATGGCGGGCGCCGTGATCGTTTCCCTCGTGCCCCTCCTGATGATCGCGCTCTTACAGCGGTATCTGGTGCAGGGCCTCGTGCTTTCGGAGAAATAGCGATGAACGCCATAGATACAGCCATCCGCGCGGCCGCCGCGAGCATCACGGTCAAGGGCCTGACCAAGGCCTACGACGCCCAGACGGTGGTCATTCCGCCGATGGATGTCGAGCTCAAGGCCGGCGAATTCACGGTCGTGCTCGGTCCTTCCGGCTGCGGCAAGTCCACCCTGTTGCAGATGATCGCCGGGCTGGAACGGGTGAGCGGCGGCAAGATCCTCATCGGCGCCCGCGAGGTTCAGGACCTCGAACCGAAACATCGTGGCTGCGCCATGGTGTTCCAGAATTATGCGCTCTATCCGCACATGACGGTGTTCGAGAACATGGCTTACAGCCTGAAGGTCGCCGGCATGCAGAAGGCCGAGCGCACCGAGCGGGTAGCAGCAGTCGCAAAGATGCTCGGCCTTGCCGACTATCTGCAACGCAAGCCAGGACAGCTTTCCGGTGGCCAGCGCCAGCGCGTCGCGATCGGCCGCGCCATCGTGCGCGAACCCGGCGTGCTGCTGTTCGACGAGCCGCTGTCCAACCTCGATGCGCAGCTTCGCCACGACATGCGCGTCGAGCTTGCCGACCTGCACCGCCGCATCGGCGCCACCACCGTCTTCGTCACCCACGACCAGGTGGAGGCGATGACGCTCGCCGACCGTATCCTGATCCTCAACAAAGGCCGGATCGAACAGTTCGATACGCCGAAGGCCATCTATCACCATCCGGCCTCGGTCTTCGTCGCGAAATTCATCGGTGCCCCGCCGATGAATATCTTGTCCGTGACCGGAGATGGATCGGCGCTGCGGCTCGCCGACGGGCAGGTGGTGGCGAACGCCCCGCTGACCGGCGCCTACCAGCTCGGCCTCCGGCCTGAGGATATCGTCGTCGATGGCAAGGCGGACGGCCATGCGGTCAAGGCAAAACTCAGGTTCCGCGAGGATCTCGGCTCCCATTCGGTGCTGGCCGCCGATCTCGGCGGCTCGATCGTCCGCATCGCGACGCCCTTCGGCGCGGAGATTGCCGACCAGCTCGAACTTCATCTGAATTTCCCGACCTCGCGGCTGCATCTTTTCGATGCTGCGACGGGTCGGGCCATACCCGGTGCCTTCGGCGCCCAATGAAAGCCCGGCGCTCAAGGCGCCCTATGAAAGAAACCCCCATGAATTATAGAGACTTCATCGCCGATCCGGCACGTAGGTGCGCCGTCGTTGCCCATCGCGGCGCCTGGCACGGCGCTCCGGAAAACAGCCTGGCGGCCATCGAGAACGCCATCGCGCTCGGCTGCGAGATCGTCGAACTCGACGTGCGCAAGAGCGCCGACGGCGAGCTTTTCCTGATGCATGACGATACGCTGGAACGCATGGCCGACATCGACCGCGATGCCGAGACTTTCACCATGGCCGAGCTGCAGGCAATCGCGCTCCGCGAAGACGACGGCGGCGAAGGCCGGGCGTTTACCGACCAGCGTATTCCGACGCTGAAACAGGCACTAGAAGTCATCCGCGGCCGCATCTTCGCCGATCTCGATCTCAAGGATCGCGGACTTTTCTCCGAAGTCGCCGCCTGCGCCCGCGAGATAGGCGCGGCCGCCGATGTCGACCTCAAGACGAAGGTTTACAGCATGGCCGACGTGGAATGGGTGCGTGCCCAGAAGATCGACGGCGTGCCGTTCATGGGCATGGTCCGTTTCACCGCCGAAAACACCGGCGATGCGCTGGCAGTGCTCTCCGAACTCTCGCCCTTCATGTGCGAAATCCGCTTCGACAGCCTCGAAACGATCGCCCATCACCGCGATGCCTTCGCCAAGGCGGGCATGGCGCTCTGGGTCAACACGCTCGACCAACCGGGCAGCGGCGAATGGACGGACAGTGCGGCGCTTGCCAACCCCGATCTGATCTGGGGCCGGTTGATGGACGCGGGCATCAGCGTTATCCAGACGGACCAGCCCGCCGCATTGAAATCCTACATAAAGGCTCGCCGAGCATGACGATCATTTCCGAGGCAGTGCTCCAGTCCCTCATGGAGGATATGCGCCAGGCGGGGGAGGCGGAGATTCTGCCTCGTTTCCTCGGCATAACGGCGGATGGCATCCGCGCCAAGACCGCCCCGGACGACATCGTCACCGATGCCGACCTGGGTGCGGAACGTCGGCTTTCCGCAGCACTCGCCGGTCATTTTCCCGAGGCGCTGATCGTCGGCGAGGAAGCGGTCTCGGCCGATCCGGCTCTGCTCGACCGGCTGGCGGATGCCGAACTCGCAGCGATCATCGATCCCGTCGACGGCACCTGGAACTTCGCCCACGGCGTACCGCTGTTCGGCATGATCGTGGCGATCGTTTCCGGCGGAAACACCGTCGCCGGGCTGATCCACTATCCGTTGACCGGTGATTTCCTCGTGGCGCGGCCGGGCGAGGGGGCCTGGCATGTCTCCCGTGACGGAACTCGAACCCGCCTTGCCGTGGCCGCGCCGGTTCCGGTCAGCGAAATGAGCGGTTTCGTGCCGCTGCACATGTTCTCGTCGCAAGAACAGGCGGCGTTCGCGCCGCGGGTCCTGCGTTTCGGCCGTACCACCACATGGCGTTGCTCCGCCTTCGAATACCGGATGGTGGCGACCGGAGCGATGAGCTTTTCGCTGAATGCGGACATGAATCCGTGGGACCATGCGGCAGGCGAACTGATCCACCGCGAAGCCGGCGGCCATAGCGGACTTCTGAGCGGCGAACCCTATCGCCCCGCGATGGCGAAAGGACGGTTGCTGCTTGCACCCGATGCGGCGAGCTGGGAGGCCATCCGCGAGAGCCTGAGCTGAAAGCCCGAGCTTCGGACAACGGCAATTTTCATTCTGGCTTTCGTCATCGTGACGTGTAATGTATACATGATCGGGCTCTCGGGAGGAGCCTATATCGCGTATCAGGATCCCTGACGGGGCTTCGGCGCGGTGAGGAGAATGCGTAGCAGCCGCCCGCATGTCACATATTGATCAAGCGGGCAGCGGACTGATAGGAGGATCAGGGCCGGATGCAGCAGCTTGCCGAGACCACGATGGCCGGCCAGGACACGCTTCTGGATATCCAGAACCTGACGTTGTCACTGCGTGACCAATCGGGTTGGGTCGAAGTCCTCAACAATGTTTCGCTTTCGGTGAAGCCGAAGGAAATTCTCGGCGTCGTCGGCGAAAGTGGCTGCGGCAAGTCGATGACCGCGCTCTCCATTCTCCGGCTCCTGCCGCCGCGCGATTCTCGCCTTGGCGGCCAAATCCTGTTCGGCGGCCAGAACCTCGCCTCCTGTTCCGAATCGCAGATGAATCGCATTCGCGGCCGACACATCAGCATGATTTTCCAGGAACCGATGAGTGCCCTCGACCCCGTATTCACCGTGGGTTACCAGATAGAGGAAACCCTTCAGCGGCATTTCAAGCTCAGCCGTCGAGAGGCTGCGGAGCGCGCCATCGCGGCGCTGGATTCGGTCGGCATCGCATCGCCGCGCCACGTCGCCACGCTTTACCCGATGAACCTTTCGGGCGGCATGCGCCAGCGTGTGATGATCGCCATGGCGCTGGTCTGCGAACCGCGCCTGCTCATCGCCGACGAGCCGACCACGGCTCTCGACGTGACGATCCAGGCGCAGATCATGGACCTGCTTTTAGGCCTGGCCGACCGCACCGGCACGGCCATCATGTTCATCACCCACAATCTCGGTCTGGTCGCGCAGAGCTGCCATCGGATGGTCACCATGTATGCAGGGCAGGTCGTCGAGGGCGGTCCGGTGAGGGAGGTCATCGCCGGCCCCCGCCATCCCTACACGGCCGGTCTCCTGCACTCGATACCCGACAGCAACCGCGCGCGCGGCACGCTGCCCTCGATCGCCGGTCGCGTCCCGTCGCTGCGTCAGATGCCGAAGGGCTGTCGCTTCGGGCCGCGCTGTTCCTATTCAATGCAGCCCTGCGAACTGCCCCAAAGCATCGAGAACGAGGGCGTAGAGGATGTTGATCGCAGGGAAGTGCGCTGCAATCGCTGGGAAGAACTCGCATTGAGAGGGGTCGGGGCATGAGTTTGAGCGCTCCTTCCGGGCAGTCGGCGCTTGATGTCGATGATCTGCATGTCACCTTCGGCAATCCGCGGCGAGGCTCGCTGATCCGCGCCGTCGACGGGGTCAGCTTCAGCGTTCGCAGGGGCGAGATCTTCGGCGTGATCGGCGAATCCGGTTCCGGAAAATCGACGCTTGGCCGCTGTCTCGTCGGCCTGCTCAGCCCAAGCGGCGGCGGGGTTTTGCATGACGGTATCGATCCGTTCAAGTTTTCCCGCCGCCAACTCAACCGCCACCGGCGCAAGTATCAGATCGTCTCTCAGGATCCGAATGCGGCTTTCGATCCGCGCATGACCATCCTCCAGAGCATCTGCGAGCCCTTGAACATAGCCGGCGAGGGGACGAGGGCCGAGCGCCGCGAAAAGGCGTTTGCGATGCTTGACCGGGTGTCGCTGTCGGCCGAAATGGCCAACCGTTATCCGCACGAGATTTCCGGCGGCCAGAAGCAGCGCGCCAATATCGCCCGTGCGCTGATGCTGGATCCGAACGTGATCGTCTGCGACGAGGTGGTGGCG
This sequence comes from Neorhizobium sp. T7_12, assembly GCF_002968535.1. Classification (NCBI taxonomy): domain Bacteria; kingdom Pseudomonadati; phylum Pseudomonadota; class Alphaproteobacteria; order Hyphomicrobiales; family Rhizobiaceae; genus Neorhizobium; species Neorhizobium sp. T7_12. Next base: position 260,340 of record NZ_PVBK01000002.1, read on the forward strand.
GCGCTCGACGTGTCGATCCAGGCCGACATGCTCAATCTATTCGCCCGGCTGCAGGAGCAGTTCGGCCTCACCTACGTCTTCATCAGCCATGACCTGCGGGTGGTCAGCCATATCAGCGACCGGGTGGCCGTCATGTATTTCGGCAAGATCGTCGAGGTCGGCCCCGCCCACGCCGTAATCGAAACGCCGCTGCATCCCTACACGGAGGCGCTGCGCTCGGCCGAACCGGAGATCGACCCGACGGTCGCCGATGCCCGGCAGAGGATCATCCTGCAGGGCGAGATACCGAGCGCGATCGCCCCGCCAAGCGGCTGCCGTTTCCACACGCGCTGTCCGCGGGTGCGCGACATCTGTCGCACGCAGGAACCCCGGCAGCGCGAATTGCTGCCCGGGCGGCATGTCGCATGCCATTTCGCCGAGGAGATGCTGGGCGAAAAGGAGAGGAGAGGTCTTGACTTGCGGAAAGGGACGGCAGCCGCCGAGGCGCCGCCGCGCAGGGCGCTGACATGATGTGACGCTGATATTGCGGCCGGGCACGGCCGGTCATGGATGATGGAGGAGAAGACGTGACCACAAATCTATTTGGAAAGATACCGGATATTAGCCGTCGTTCGCTGTTGACGGGAACGGTCGCCGCCGGAGGCCTGGCCCTGCTGCCTGCAACCGTGCGGGCTCAGGCCCCGCAACCGAGATCCGGCGGCACTCTGAGGGCCGTGATGCCGTTCAACCCCGCCGCGCTCGACCCGCTGACGGGCCGTAACAATCCCGACTTCAACGCCCTTCTCCTGATGTTCGACGCGCTGATCGGCTTTGATCCGCAGACGCTCGAACTGCAGCCGATGCTGGCCACCTCCTGGAAGTTCACGGACCCTACAACGCTGGTTCTCGAACTGCGCCAGGGCGTCGAGTTCCATGACGGCACGCCGTTCAATGCCGAGGCGGTGGTCTTCCACCTGCAGCGCTGCAGCACCTATGATCGTTCGAACGTGAAATCGGATCTTGCTGTCGTCGGCAAGGTCGAGGCGACCGGCCCCTATCAGGTTTCGCTGAAGCTGAAATATCCGGACGCTACCTTGCCTGCGATCCTGACCGACCGCGCCGGTCTCATCGTGTCGCCTGCTTCGGTCAAGGCTGCCGCGGGCGGCAATGTCGACCGCGCGCCTGTCGGTACCGGGCCGTTCAAGTTCGTCGAATGGCAGGACAACACCCTTATCAAGGTCGTGAAAAACGCCAACTACTGGGGTGAAAAGCCTTATCTCGACGGCGTCGACATGCGCATCGTCAACGAGTTCAATACGGCTGTGCGTACGGTGACGGCCGGCGAATCCGATATCGTTCTCAACATGAGCGCGCAGCAGATGGCTGTGGCCAAGCGTGACCCGAAGCTGATCGCCGAAGCGACGCCCTCGATGATCTACTACACCGCCTTCCTGAATTACGGTGAGGGGCCGCTGAAGGACGTTCGCGTTCGGCAGGCGATGAACTGGGCGCTCGACCGGCCGGTGCTCAATCAGGTCCTGTGGGGCGGTCTCGGCGGCGGACATTGCAGCATGTTCCCGTCAGGCTTCTGGGCCAACGACCCGGCGACCGAAAACTATTACAAGCTGGATCTCGACCGCGCCAAGTCGCTGCTGAAGGCGGCAGGTTTCGCAAACGGCATCGAGATCGCCACCTTCACCTGGGCCGACCAGGCGGCGGTGCAGCGTCAGGAAGTCCTGGGCGCCCAGCTTGCCGAGGCGGGCATCCGGCTGAAGGTCACTCCGGCGCAGCCGGCGCAGACGATGCAATACTTCCTCACCGAGAAGAAGGGTCAGATGCTGATGACCCCGACCGGCGGTCTTCCGGATCCGGCAACGGCCTACGATCGCCAGTTCTCGGCAACGGCCTACCGCAACGCGGCGAAGATCGAACTGCCGGGCTATCGTGAGCTGATGGATGCGTCGATGAACACGTTCGACAATGCCAAGCGCAAGGACGTGCTCCACAAGATGCAGAGTTTCGTGCTGGAAAACGCCCTGCATCTGCCGCAGTTCTCGTCTGCCGGCATCATTATTCGTACGCCCAAGGTGCACGGCTTCAACTTCAGCCTGCTGCAGCGCCCGCGCTTCCACAAGGTGTGGATGGAGGCCTGAGCCTCAAGCGATGCGATCCCCGATGCGACCATCGCGCCAGGGGATCGCCCGGAACCGGAGCGCTGCGGTTTTGCCCGTGCCGCCCCCGCATCGGAAGGCTGCGTTTCTGCGCGTCCGGTGTTCCCGCGCCGGCCCCTGAATTGGCCGGCGTCAATTGCGGATTGACGGAGTATCGATGATGTACGGCGTCCCCGGGATGGTTGCGCAAAGGCTCATGCAGCTGGTGCCCGTGATGATTGTGGCCACCTTCGTGGTGTTTTCCCTCGTCTACATGATGCCTGGCGACCCGGCCATGATGATCGCGGGCGACTATGCGACGGCGGAACGGATCGCGGAAATCCGCCAGATCTACGGATTCGACCGTCCGATGCTGGTGCAATATTTCTTCTGGCTGGGAAATGCCCTGCAGGGCGATCTCGGTCATTCGCTGTTCTCGAACGAATCGGTTCTGCGGCTGATCCTTTCGCGCCTGCCGCACACGGTCCTGCTGGTGCTCTATGCGCTGGTTCTCGGCGCCGCGCTGGGCATTCCCCTCGGCATTCTTGCCGCGACGCGCCAGGGCACCACGCTCGACAAGATTATCACCAGCGTCGCCTCGCTCGGTGTCGCGGTGCCCAATTTCTGGCTCGGCATCATTCTGGTGACGCTCTTTTCGCTCGGTTATCGCTGGTTCCCGGCGACCGGCGCGGTGTCCGTCTTCGAAAAACCGCTGGAGTCGCTCTATTACGCAACCCTTCCGGCGGTAGCGCTCTCCACCGGCGTGGTCGCGGTTCTGGCGAGGCAGGTGCGCAGCGCACTGCTCGAAGTGCTGGGCTCGCAATATATCCGCACGCTGCGGGCCAAGGGGCTTGGTTCCGGCGCCATCCTGTGGAAGCACGGGCTGCGTAACGTGGCGGCGACGATGCTGACGATTGCCGGCCTGCAGGTGAACCGGCTGTTTTCCAGCGCCGTCATCATCGAGGCGGTCTTCGCCATCCCCGGCGTCGGCAACCTCATCAGCTATTCGGCGCTCAACAAGGATTTCCCGGTGGTGCAGGGCGTGGCGCTCGTGCTGGTGCTGGTGGTGATCCTCACCAATCTCCTGGTCGACGTGCTCAACGCGACTTTCGATCCCAGAGTGGCAGCCTCCACATGACCGATACGAACATGACCGCGATCACCCCAACCGCTGCTGCGCCGGCAGCCAGGGCGACCCTTCCGCCCCCCGTCCGCTTCCGCTTCTGGGCCTGGCTGTGGGGCGACAAGCGGGCGCTGATCAGCCTTGCCTATCTCTCCGTCCTGGTTCTGGCGGCGATCTTCGCGCCGGTGATCGCGCCCTATGCGCCGAACAAGCAGAACCTGATGGACCTTCTGGCGCCGCCGAGCGGCGCGCACTGGCTCGGCACCGACGACCTTGGCCGCGATACGCTGAGCCGGCTGATATACGGTTCCTACAACGCGCTTTATGCCGCGAGCCTCGCCGTCGGCATCGGCGTGGCGATCGGCGTGCCGCTTGGCGTGTTCATCGGTTTTGTCGGCGGCTGGGTCGACCAGGTCGGCAGCCGCATCATCGACGGGGTTCTTGCCTTTCCGCCGCTCGTGCTGGCCGTCGCCGTGACAGGCGCGCTCGGCATCGGTCTCACCAATGCCATGATCGCCGTCGGCTTCGCCTTCGCGCCGGTGCTTGCCCGGACGATGCGGGCGCAGACGCTGGTGGTGAAGAACGCGCTTTATGTGGAGGCAGCGACCGGTTTCGGCGCATCGCGCCTGCACCTGATCCTGCGCCATATCCTGCCCAATGCCATCCAGCCTGTCATCGTCGAGGTGACCCTGATGCTGGCCGTGGCGCTTCTGGCGGAGGCTGGATTGAGCTTCCTGTCGCTCGGCGTCCAGCCCCCTGAGTCGAGCTGGGGCGGCATGCTGGCGCGCGCCTACCACTATGTCGAGGTTGCGCCCGAGCAGATGTATGCGCCGGGTTTCGCCATCCTGTTCACGGCGCTCGGCTTCAACACGCTCGGCGAATCGATCCGCGTGCTCCTCGATCCGACCATCAAGCGCCGGTAATTCCCGATTTTAGAGCAGATCCTGTTCAATCCGGGTCATATCCGGCAGGTCCTTGCGATCTTGTCTTGTCGACGTCATCGACGATGTCTTCGTTCGGCTTTGCGCCTTCCAAAAGCCGTCAGTCCCCACGGCTTGTAAATGGAAAGCAGGAGAGGAATGAGAAGCACGATCAACCCTGCCGCAGAATGGACTACGACCGAAAGCTGAATTCGCCCCAGTTCTGGGGGGAAAGGGAGTCTCGCAACACTGGCATCGGCCAGTCTGGCAATCCCTGGCAGCTGTGCAAGGAGAACCGCTAGAATAGCTATGGAAATTACCAGCTTGGCGAGCACCCACCAATGATCGAGTAGTCGCCATGGGGTGAAGAGTGCTTGAATGATGCCAAGCAGCAGCGCCGAGCCAAGAAGGGGGACGATAACGACCAAGGTGATCAAGTCCATCGATGGATAAACACCCAAGAACAACTCCGTTTCTGACGTCACCAGCCCTGTTCCCGCCAAAGCCAAAAAGGTGGCGACGGAGCCTATTGAACCTACCGAGGTAGCGACGTGAAGAACCAGGGCTGCCTTTCGAACATGCGGACTGAAGAGCATCTGAATCCTTTGAGTGGGCGTGAGCGATAACCCCTCCTGCTTGCTGGCTATCGGGAGCGGGCGTAATATTCGGTGACACGTTGTCCAGGATGGGATCAACGAACAGAATGCGCAGAATGAAGTTTTTTGGACACTTGGCTGCGAATGACCAGTGGAGGACGCATGCAGGCTCCAATTCGGGACCGGCGGATCAACCGTACCCGCACCACCCTTCAACATGCGCTGAAAAGCCTCATTCACTCCAGGGGCTACGAGAATGTGACAGTCAATGACATCTGCACGGAGGCGAACGTCGCGCGCTCGACCTTTTACCTGCATTTCACCGGCAAAGATGATCTCAAACGAAGCGTGTTCGAGCACCTGCTCAACGAAATCGAAAGGCAACGTCCAAGTGGCTCAAACATCCCCTTCGACTTTGTCGAACCGATTTTCCAACATGCCCGCAATCACTACGGCTCCTACAAAGCCCTCCGGCGCGGACGAGGAAGAACAATTGCTCTGGCCCGAATAGATCAAATATTTGGAGACCTCATTCGAGAGCAGGTTCATACCTCGGATGTCTCTGCAGAGGAGAGCTTTATTCCTCAGCCGATGATCGTCGCGTTCTACACCGGAAGCTTTATGGCCCTGCTTATCTGGTGGCTAGATTCCGGAGCACGAATAGCGCCAGAGCAAATGGCGTCGATGTATCGCCGTCTCGCCTGTGCCGAACTCCCACCGCTTAAGTAGCTTACAAATCTGTAAAGCTTGGGAAAGGTGAGTGACAACGGAGCAATCTAGATGCGAAACAGCCCGGCCTCGCGGTCGGGCTGTTTCGTCGCGTCTATCGTATCTTGGTATGCGGATCACGCGGTCTGGTCGAGCCAGACGCGATGGAAGCGCGGCGAGTGCAGCCGGTCGTACCGGAAGTCCTTGACCTTCTTGTTGCGGATCGACATGGCGGCCGAGGTCACCAGCGGCAGGTGCAGGGCCTGCTCCACGACGAAGCGCTGAAGTGCGGCAAATGCCTTCTTGCGTTCGCCGGCATCGGCCGAAGTACCTGTCGCGGTGAGCAGCTTGCGGAACTGCGGATCTTCCACCTTGCCGGCGTTGAACTGGCCGGTCGCCCCGAACAGCCGCTCGTAGGTCTGGCTCGGATCGAGCCACCCACCCTGCGGGTTGAGGATCATCGCGCCCTGACCCTCGATGTAGAAGCGTTGGTTGACCACCTGAGGGGGCGTGGGGGTGACCTTGAGGCGGATGCCGACCTGTTCGAGCTGGTTGCCGACCAGTTCCATGCGCTGCATCGACGTCTGGTCCGGCCAGCTCCAGGTTTCGACTTCCAGGCCCTTCGGATACCCGGCCTCCGCCAGCAGGCTGCGCGCCTTGTTCGGATCATGCTTGTAGAAATGTGCCGTGTCGGCATCCACCGCCCAGAAATCCTTGGGAAACATGGTGGAGGTTGGCTCGCCGAGGCCGAGCATCAGGACTTGGTTCAGTTCGTCGCGATTGATGGCGTAGTTCATCGCCCGCCGGACCCGGAGGTCGTTGAGCGGCGGCTTGGCGAAATTCATCATCAGGGTGAAGAAGATCATCGAAGGATTGGCTTCGGCCGTCAGGTCCTGCACCCGGCGGGCGGTGGCGATCTGCTGCGCGGCCATGTTGAGCGCAAGATCGGTTTCACCGGCCGTCACCGTGCGGGCGGCGGTGTTGAGCTCGTTGATGATGCGGAAGTTGATGCCGTCGAGATAGGGCAGGCCCGGCTGCCAGTAGTTGGGGTTTTTCTCGACACGGATCAGGTCGTTGTCGCGCCACTCGGCGAACTTGAACGGTCCGGTGCCGACGGGATTGCGATCGACATTGCCGTCGGCAGCCGCCTTGATCGAGGCGGGCGAGACGATGCAGCCGACGCGGCCGGTCAGGATGGTCGGCAGCGAATAGTTCGGCTGCTTCAGCTTGAGCGTCACTTGGCTCGGGCCGGTGACCGCCACCGACGCAACCGAAACCAGGTCCGATTTTACGTTGGAGCGCGGATCGTTGATGAAGCGGTCGAGGTTGAATTTCACGGCCTCGGCGTTGAACGGGGTGCCGTCATGGAATTTCACGCCATCGACGAGGTTGAGCACCAGCGTCGTCGGATCGGTGAAGGTCCAGTCCTTGGCCAGCATCGGCTTGAGCTCGAGCGTCGCCGGATCGAAGGCGATCAGCGCGTCGAACAACGCATAAAGTGCGTTGAAGTCCGGCACGTTGCGCCCGGTCATCGGGTCGAGTGCGGCCGGGTTGAACGGCATGGCAATGCGCAAGGTGCCGCCCGGTTTGGCCTGCGGCGTCTGGGCGAACATCTGCCCGGGCAGCAGCATCGCGCCTCCGAGCGCTGCGCCGGACGCCAGAAGCGTTCTCCGGTTGATCCTGCTGTCATGGATGATTGACGGCACGCCGTCCTTCGTCTTGCTCATCTCTGGGCTCCTCCCCAATGAAACAAACTGATGAAACAAACTCATGCCGACAAGACTGGTGATGCATACATCACACCCGCGATTCGGCTTCCTCCTCCCGAATTGCGACAACCTGCCGTAGGGGAAACCTACAACAGGAGGATATCGATGTATACTTTTGTATTCGGTTTTGCCGCAACACGACTTCCTTCCAGCCGGCTCGTATGCCATGATTATACGGGAGGCTGTGATTGTGCGGTCGTTGTGTCCTTTGCTCTTCCGGTGCCCGTTTTGGCGCCGTGATCGCGAGGCGCGCGGCTGCCTGTTGCGGAAAGTGGAGGAGAGACCATGGGTGCGTTCGAGCATTCCCGTATCTACGATTACGTCATCGTGGGCGGTGGCACGGCAGGCTGCGTTCTGGCCAACCGGCTGTCTGCGGACCCGACGGTCGAGGTGTTGATGATCGAGGGCGGCGGCGAGGGGCGCGGCTTCTACGTCGACATGCCGCTCGGTCTCGCCCATCTCATCGGCAGGCCCCAATATGACTGGCTCTACAAGGGCGAGCCCGAACCCTACCTCAACGGCCGTCAGCTCGCCCTGCCGCGCGGAAAAATGCTCGGGGGCAGTTCCGCGATCAATGGCCTCATCTATGTGCGCGGCCATGCCTATGACTACGATCAATGGGCGCAGCTCGGCAATCGTGGCTGGTCCTGGGAAAGCGTGCTGCCCTATTTCAAGCGCTCCGAAACGTTCCATCGGGCCGGTTCCGAGGCGCACGGCACCGAGGGTGAATGGGCGGTTTCCGATCCCAATGTGCGCTGGGAGGCCCTGGAAGCCTATCGCCAGGCGGCGATCGAGCAGGGTCTTCCCGCTGCCGACGACTACAATTCCGGCGACAACGAAGGCGTGGCCTTCTTCGTCGCCACCATCAAGAACGGCGTGCGCCATTCCACCGCCCGCGCATTTCTGGAACCTGTCCGCAACCGCCGCAACCTGACCGTCGTGACCGGCGCTCTCGTCGACAGGATCACCCTGGAGGGCAGCCAAGCGAGCGGAGTCGTGTTCAGCCTGGATGGCCGGAACCACGAGGCGAAAGCGGGGCGGGAAGTCATTCTGTCGGCCGGTGCCTATAGCTCGCCGGCCATCCTCGAACGCTCCGGCATTGGCGCTCCGGACCTGCTCGCATCAGCGGGAATAGAGGTGCTGCACGCATTGCCGGGTGTCGGCGAAAACCTGCAGGACCACTGGCACATCAGGGTACAGCACCGGCTTCGCAATACCCACACGCTGAATACCCGCGCCGGAACGCGGTTCGGCCGGATGCTGCTCGGCATGCAGTATCTTGCGACCAAACGCGGGCCGCTTGGCGGCTCGCCGACGCTGTTGGGCGCCTTCCTCAAGACCACGCCGGATGCGCCGGCGCCGGAAATCCAGATCCACGTCTCCGGCGCCACCTCGCCGAGTTTCGGCGGCGCCATGCATCCGTTCCCCGGCATCACCTCGTCTGCCTGCATCCTGCGGCCGGCAAGCCGCGGCTATTGCCATGTTGGGGGCAGGGACCCTTCGGCTCAGCCGCGCATCCTGCACAATTTCCTGAAGGAGGAGGCCGACCGCGAAATCCTGATCCGGTCGATCGAAGCGGTCCGGAGGATCGCTGTGAGCCCCGCCATGGCGCCTTTCGAGCCGGAGGAAATCGCGCCGACCGCAGCCGTGCAGTCGCAAGACGAAATGCTCGACTACGCGCGCCAAACCCTCAACACCACCTTTCACCCGGTCGGCACCTGCAAGATGGGCCGCGACCGCATGGCGGTGGTCGACGATCGGCTGCGCGTTCACGGTATCACCGGGCTGCGCGTCGTCGACGCCTCGATCATGCCGACCATCGTCTCCGGCAATACCCAGGCCCCGACCGTGATGATCGCGGAAAAGGCGGCGGATTTCATCCGCGAGGAAAGACTGGGGCTCGAGGAAAAGATGGGGACGCAGGCGGCATGAGGCCGCGCATACGAAAGCAGCACAGATGTTAACGATGAGCGAGACGCACAAGAAGATGGCTAGATTCGACACCGCCGGGGCGATCGATTGCGACGTCCACCCGCCGACACCGCGTCGCGCCGACCTGCTTCCCTATCTCGACGACTACTGGCAGGAGATGGTGACGTCACGCGAAGTCGACGTGCTGGAACTGATGGGATATCCGGAGCGCACGCGTCCTTATATGCGGCCGGACTGGACATGGAGCGGCGATCCGCTCGCGCAGATGCAGAAGAACCTGCTCGACCCGTTGGGTCTCGGAGGCGCCATCCTCAATGTGGTTTCCGGAGCCCACGCCCTGTTCGATCCCTACCTCGCAGCCGCCATATGCCGCGCCACCAACGACTGGCTCGCCGACAAGTGGCTGAGCCGCGACAGCCGGCTCAGGGCATCGATGCTGGTACCTTTCCAGAATGTCGAGGCCGCGGTCGAGGAGATCGAGCGACGGGCCGAGGACAAGCGTTTCGTGCAGGTCCTGACGCTTGCGATGACCGAGCTGCCGCTCGGCCGCCGCACTTACTGGCCAATCTACGAGGCGGCGGAGAAACACTGCCTGCCGATCGGCATTCATGCGGGATCGAATTTCCGCCACGCGCCGAGCCATAGCGGCTTCCATTCCTTCCTGATCGAGGACCATGTGGTTCAGCCGCAGGGTTTCTCCACCCAGGTCGCGAGCCTGATTTCCGAGGGCGTCTTCGTCAAATATCCAAAGCTGAAGGCCGTGATGATCGAGTCCGGCGTGACCTGGATGCCGGCGCTGATGTGGCGCATGAGCAAGGACTGGCGCGGCACCCGCATCGAGGTGCCGTGGGTCAAGGACGCACCGGCCGACATCATCCGCAGGCATATCCGCATGACCTCGCAGCCCTTCGATGGCCCTGACGATGTCGAGGACGTCGCCAAGACGCTCGACCATTTGCTCAGCGATGATATGCTGCTGTTCTCCTCGGACTATCCCCATTGGCATTTCGAGGGGCTGGACGTGCTGCCCGAGGGCCTGCCGGAAGCCAAGGTGAACAAGATCCTTCGCGACAACGTTCTCGCCACCTATCCGAGATTTGGAGGCTGATCCCCATGGAAACCCCGGTACTCGAACGTAGCTCCGAAAAATCCCAGATGCAGGGCGTGGTGGATTGCGACGTGCATCCGGCTTTCTCCCGGCCGGACCAGTTGCTCGACTACCTGCCCGAACGCTGGAAAACGCATGTGCGGGATTTCGCGGTGCGCACGGCAAACCCCTTGCTCGGCACGCTGCCCTATCCGCGCATGACGCCGGGCAACGGCATGCGCCGCGATTCCTGGCCACCGAATGGCGGCCCGCCAGCCTCCGATCTGGCATTCCTGCGGCAACAGCTGCTCGAAGAGTGCAACATCGACTACGGCATCCTGCAGCCGCTCGCAGCCGGCAGCGTCGCCTTCAACCAGGAGCTTGGCGCCGCACTTTGCGCTGCCCTCAACGACTGGCAGATCGACAAGTTCGCCGGGCCGGAACCGCGCCTGAAGGCTTCCATCTGCGTGCCCCAGGAAGACGCCAGAGAATCGGTTGCGGAGATCGACCGGCGCGTCACCGACCGTCGCTTCGTGCAGATCGCCATGCCGCCGCGCACGCTAGAGCCCTGCGGCCGCCGCCGCTACTGGCCTATCTACGAGGCTGCTGAACATTACGGCCTGCCGATCGGGCTGCACACCAGCGCCTTCGGCTACCGCCCGAATACGCCGTCCGGCTGGAGCTCGTTTTATCTGGAGGAGCACTACGCCGCCTCCAACAGCCTCCAGACCGTGCTCTCCAGCATGATCCTCGAAGGCGTGTTCGAACAGTTCCCGAAGTTGAAGATCGTGCTCGTCGAAGGCGGGTTCTCGTGGCTGCCGTCACTCGTCTGGCGGCTCGACCGGGAATGGAAGCGCATGCGCGACGAGGTTCCGCATGTGAAGCGCAAGCCGTCCGAATATGTGCGCGAGAACTTCTGGTACACCACCCAGCCGATCGAGGAGCCGGAGAACAACCGGCATCTCCTCGATATCCTGCGCTGGATCGGCACGGACCGCTTGATGTTCTCGACCGACTATCCGCACTGGGATTTCGACGATCCGCGTTTTGCCTTCAAGGTGCCGCTGACGCCGGCCGAGCGCTCCGCGATCTTCCGCGACAACGCGGTGGAATTGTTCGGCCTGAAATAAGCTCGGCGGAGAACCCGGTCCCGGAAAAGCGCCCGGCAACCCGCCGCGTCGTCGCGTGGGCTCAACAAGGCTCGCGGCGGCGATAGGGTGAAAGTCTGATTCAGTGGCGCCTGAAACGACAAAAGCGCGCCAAAAAGCGCGCTTTTGTTGAAAATGGCTCCCCGGGCCGCGGCCACCAGTCGGACTTGGTCTCCGGCTCCAGCAGCTTCGGGATATCGTCGACATGGAATCAGCATGGATCTGCCGATCTTCTTCACAACGCCTATGCGGCGAGCCTTCTCCCATATTGTGCGCGGGGCAAGCGTGACGCCGGCCGATGCCTTGATACGTTCGGAAATCTGCTGGGGCGACATCAGCCCGTCGAGTAGGCCGGGAGTTTGGTCTTCTGCCATGCAACACCTTTTTCCAACGAAAACACAGATATGCCGTCGGCAAGGTTGCCGACAACGTTGCCGATGTCTCCTCTGTGGTGGTGGCGCTGGTGAGGCGTTATTGGAAAGCTATTCAGCGTTTTGGCGCGGCCAAGCGTGTCGAGCGTCACGAATAACCACCCAGAGCCAACAGAAGTGCGCCTGCCGCGATTATGGCTAGGCCTGGCCAGTTTTTCGATATTCCCAGGTACCTGAGGCCCTGGCGCCGTGGCTCAAGCGTGCCGCCGCCTTGCGGCATTCGATGCGGATCACTCGGTCTTCGACCAAGTGCAGACGAAAAGAGAAGAAGAAGTCCGCCGATTATTAGGGCGGCACCGATCAGGATTGCCCACATGGTAGTCTCCGCTAGCGTCAATGTGGATTAAACCAGAACCAAACTTGATCGTTCCTCTTTGTCAAAACTCACTTCGGGCGGGTTCGCCTATCTCATTAAAAAGCCCTCTCCCGGGCAAGGGAGAGGGCGTCGCGCCGGTCCGCCCTAGAGGCTGCCGAAATTATCTTTATCGATTTCGAACGGCAATGGTCCTGGCGTAAGGCTGCGTGATCCGGCCTAGCGCCTGCGGTAGCGCGGCGACCGGTAAACCGTTCGATCGCGGGGAGGGGCCTCATCCGGGGCTAAGGATTTGCTGGTGGCAGCATATTCTTGAAATAGCTGTAGGCCGTTTGAACCCACTCCGCGCCCGGCACCTTTCCCATAATCGGTATCGCCTGACTAGCGGTGTAGATCAATGCGCCAAGGACGGCGACGGCAACCGTTTTTCGAGCTTGTGATACCATCTCCTTCCCGAGGGATAGGAGTGGTTTTGAAATCGCCGACCAACGTTTTCAAGAGTGCGGACAAGTGAAAGCACATCCCGTTTGTCTGGATTTGGCTTATCGGTTGCCCATTGGCTCACGGTTTCGAGGGCATCCGCGACGGAAGGATCAACAGCCCCGGATTTCGCCACCTCTCTCGCGAGAGCCTTAGCGCTCTCAGCGACAGTGGCCACCGAAGGAAAATCGAGATCTACGGACAGCGCATTCTCACAAAAGGACCGCCACTGTGGAAACCGCGCCAGTGCCCGGAAAACGGTCTCGATATGGCCGAGGTGGACTGGCGATTGTGAAGTCTTGGAGATCTCGGATGAGCCGTTCAAGACCAGCCACGTCTGCCTCGCGAAGTGCATCGACCTTCGCGAGTTGTCTTCGAACCTCATCCCGCAGGGCGAAGAATGGCTGGGCTTTGATGTTGGTGCGAACTAATGGCTCTCGGTAGGAGAGTGCGCTCTTCTCGAGTCGATTGAGCCTTCTATCAATCTCGGTGAGCAGGTTGAAGAGTTTCGTCGCCTTCATTTTGCTCCCCGCAATCATAGGTCCGCCAGGGAATCATATCGGTGAGGCGCACGAAATTCCAGCAGGGCTTGATCTGGCAGACTTATCCAAGGGAGTCGAACCGGGTTTGCGGACTTCAAAAGTGGGGAGGGGAAGTGGGGAAGAAAGTGCCCATTATCGAAAAATATGACGATAACAGGCACTTAATTCTGAAAATGGCTCCCCGGGCCGGATTCGAACCGGCGACCTGTCGATTAACAGTCGAATGCTCTACCGCTGAGCTACCAGGGATCATCCGCGAAGGGTCGCGGCGTGTGCGGCGGGTAATACAAATGCTTTGTCGTTTTGCCAAGCGGTTTTTGCAAAAAAAACGAACTTGGTTGTTTTATCCCCGGTAAAGCCCCATTTCCCGGGCAAAGTTAGGCCTCTAACCGGTGAGGATAATCGAGAGTGGCAGGCGAACGGAAGCCGACGCGATTTGGAATGGACCCGCAAAGCGGCAAGCTGGCGCTCGGAAGCGTACAGATTCCCATGCCGCGCTCGCGGATCGGCCGGGTCATCGTCGGTCTCGTCCTGATTTTCTGCGGCATGCTCGGCTTCCTGCCGATCCTTGGCTTCTGGATGCTGCCGCTGGGTTTCCTGGTGCTTTCGCACGATCTGCCCTTCGTGCGGCGCCAGCGCCGCCGTATCGCGCTCTGGTGGGCAAGGCGGCGAGGCCGCAAGGCCGAGCAGCGATAAGGCTGCCCGATCAGGCGAACATCGACGCGATACCCTGGCCGGCGCTGAACGCCAGGTAAGCAAGCACGGCGAAATAGATTACCGTCACGACGTTGAAGAGGTAACCGCCGAGCACGATCAGCCCGTCGCGCTGGATCATGCCGGTCGACAGAAGCAGGATCGCGATCGCCGGCAGCGTATTGGAGAAGGGCACCAGACCCAGCGGAAACATCAGGAGCACGCCGCCGGCCGCGATTGCCAGGCCGTTCACCCGGTTGACGAGCCGCCCGGTGGTCAATGCGGAGATGCGCGGCTTCAGGAATCGGTCGAGGCGCGAGACGATGCTGACACCTTTTTCCAGCGCCGGCAGCAGTTTTTTCGTATCGAGTTCGCGGTCGAGGATTTTCTTCGGCAGCCACGGCAACCGGTTGGCAGTGATCGCCAGGCTGATCAGGATGATCGCCGCCCCGAACACGGTGCTGACGCCGGGGATCGACACGGGGAGGAGGAAGGGCAGGGAGGCGACGGCGCAGATGAGCAGCAGGCCCTGTTCGCCGACCGCGTCCATCAGTTGGCGCAACGTCACCGACTGACCCGAGATGCCGTCGATAAGCTGCCGCAGCGTGCCGCTCAGCGAGGATGAGGTATCGTCGAACTCGATGCTTGCGCTCACTCTTCGTTTCTCCATTCCGCTTCAAATGAGCGGTATGGATATCAACAAACCGTGTCCTCGCAAAGGCGCGAGCCACAACCTGCCAGAAACGTGAACGCCCGGCGTCTCATGGAAAATCAAAGGCTGCGCACTCCGGCAGGCGCTATCGGGCCGTTATCGAGACTGCGCCCAATAATCGTACGCCCCGCAGGCCAGCACGACCGCGAGGATCGCCAGGACCACCGGATTGAGCGTGGTGATGAATTCCAGATACTGCATTACGGTCTCCTCCTACCGCATCTTCGCCGCCCGGTGCTCCCCCACCCGGCAACGACATCATTTTAGCACAGTCGCCGGGCCGTCGCTACTTTAGTGTTGCCGCAGAGACTCTGGCGCATCTCCCCCCGAATCACTAGGATTGCTGCCGGGATTGAAGACGAGGGTGAACATGGGTCTGAGAGTGATCGAAGGCGGGCTTGCGGCCTGCGTGGCGAAGCCTGCCGATCAGGGCGAGATGCCGAGCCGCGACGACGTGCTTCGCGAGGCCGAACGGAGGATCAGGTCGACCGGGTACGAGACCTGGCGCAATCGCGAAACAATGACCGGCATACCGGTGCCGCGCGAAATCCGCTATCTGGCCATGCAGATCGGATTCGTGGCCGAAGCCATCGCCAGATTGGCCGATATTCCGGCTGACTATCGTTCCGACTTCTACTGGCCAGCGTAGGCGCCGCCATGTGATCGGCAGGGTTAGATCGAGGTCAATTCAGCATCTTCGCTTCGATACTGGCGAGGATGAAGGTTTCCCGCACCTTTTCCAGGGGGAGCTTGCGCTGCAGGCAGGCGGCGCATTCCTTCAGGGCTTTGAGGTAGTAGGTACCTTCGCGAACCGGCCAGCGCCAGTTGAGGTATTCCAGGGCTTCTTTTGGCCCGCGGATCGTTTCTGGGAAACCGTATCCAATGCGTACTCTGACCGGGGAACTCCACACGGCATCATCTGCTTCAGTTACGTTACTCGTCATGTCTACACCTTGCATTGCGGCGTAGGAAACTCATCCGAGAGGATTTGGTTGCCTGGGTTTGGTGAATTTTTTATGAAACCAGCCTGGATGCCATTCCGGCGCTCATCCCGAGGCACCGCGAACGCAGGCTTGAGGCGGGAATGCAGTTATCGACCTGCCGGCTGTGGCCTCGTGCAGGAAAAAAATGACAAACGGGCCAAACCCGCTTGCGCCGTTATTCGATTCGTTCTAAACGCCCGACACCACTCGCTCTTTATGCGTTCGGACGGCCTCGTGGCGGAGTGGTGACGCAGAGGACTGCAAATCCTTGCACCCGAGTTCGATTCTCGGCGAGGCCTCCAATTTCCCCTTCTTTCCGGATCTGTTCCTCAAATCCAAACGTACTTTGATACCAAGGATTTACCACACATATTTGTGTGCGCTGCAACATGGTTAATTTTTTAACCTTCTCCTCCTAGGCTCGGAACAGAAAGGCCCGCTCAGCAATTATGGGGTGGAACGGAGGGAAGGCGCCATGATCACCAGGATAATCAACGTACACCGTCAGGCAGCCAACGAGGTCGAAGGCACCGGCACATTCGCCGACGGCATGTTCCCGCTGACCTCCGCCGAGCAGTCTGCCTTCGACAAGGACCATAGCCTGCGCTCTTCCTATAGCCGGGACTACGTGACCATCCGCAAGCTGGAAGAAGCGCCGCCGGCCTACGCTTGAGCCTCGGCGCCACGGTTGAGCCGCAGGAGAGCGAGGCGCTCTCCTCCGCTTTTTTGCTTCGAAAGCGGCCAGTGTCTTGAAAGCATGTCCCGCCGTCAGTAAGACGGTCATGCGTAGACCGGCGCATCGCCGGGTGATTTGGGACGACTGAGATGATGGATTTCGAAGCAGCACGGACGAAGATGGTCGAAAATCAGATCCGCACCACCGATGTCACGTCGCATTCGGTTCTGCGGGCCTTCTACAATGTTCCGCGCGAAGCCTTCGTGCCGGCCAAGGCAAAATCGCTCGCCTATATCGATGCGGACATCGAGGTTGCCCCCGGTCGGTATCTGATGGAGGCTTCGCCGCTTGCCAAGCTTCTGCAGCTTGCCGCAATCACCAAGGACGACGTCGTGCTCGAAATCGGCACCGGCAGTGGTTATGCGACCGCCGTCCTGTCGCTGATCGCAGGCTCCGTCGTCTCGCTGGAGGCGGATGAGACGCTGGCCTCGCAGGCAACCGCGACGCTCTCCTCGCTCGGCTACGACAACGTCGCGGTCGTTACCGGCGAGCTCGAGAATGGTTATGCCGCCGAGGCGCCCTATGACCTGGTCTTCGTCAACGGTGCCGTCGAGGAAGTGCCTGCCGCGCTTCTGGAACAGCTGCGCGATGGCGGACGGCTGGTCGCCGTCGTCGGTTATGGCAATGCTGCCCAGGCAAAGGTGCTGGTGAGGGAGCAGGGCTCCATCTCCGAAAGCGCCTATTTCAACGCGTCGGTGAAGCCCCTGCCGGGCTTCCGAAAGGCCAAGGAATTCGTGTTCTGACCGATCGGCGCGGTTCGAACGCCATGAACGGGAAGGGGCCTTGCGGCCCCTTTGTCGTTTCCGGCGGCGCCACCTGTCTGTTTCACGCCAGTGTCACTTGTTTCCTGCAACTGTGACTTACGGGATTCACAACCCCAACAAAACTGTGTATCGGTAGGAGGCCTGGGGCACTTGTCATTGTTTCCAGCCCCCCCAACACCTTAGAGTAACGTCGATTCGGTTCACCCTCCACGGGGCCGACTCGAGTGCCGGTAACAGCGGGGATGAAAATGGCTCAGCCAAATGTAGCGCGTGAACCCTCCATGGAAGAAATCTTGGCGTCCATTCGCCGGATCATTGAAAGCAATGAACCGAATGCCGAGAATGCGCTCAGCGGCCAGCTTCCCCCGGTCTATGGCGACGACGAGATCGAAGACGGCGAAGAGACGAGCTTTGTTCCCGACATGGCCGCCAATGATCGCGGCGCGCCATCGCGCAACGAGCCGATGAACTACCCGTCGGGATCGTCGGGCCAGGCGGCACAGCAGGATCGTACCCTGTCGCTCGCAGATGTCGCCGCAAGGGTACGGGCCGCTTCCACCCGCCAGCAGGAGACCGGCCCCGTACGCCTCTCGGCCGCTTCGACTGCGCCGGCCCCGTCGGCGGCTGCCTCTTCCGCGCAAACGCCGTCCTCGCCTGCATCGGCGGCACGCCAGGAGGAGCCGGCTCAGCTTCGCCCGATGCCGCGCATGCCCGAATTCCGCGAACCGGCCACCCAACCAGCCCCCGTCACGCAGGCTGCCTCGGTGGCGCCGCAGCCGGAGCCGGTCCAGCGTGTCATGATGCCGGTCTTCGACCCGCCGCTGTCGGCTACGCACAGAGCCGAGGCGCCGGTGCGGCCCGAACCGAGAATCGAACCGAAAACGGAACCGAAACTCGCCGCGGAACCGGCCGCGCGCAGCCTGCCGGCGAAGATCGAGGAGACCGCGAACCTCCTGTCCGCCGAAGCCGGCGCTCAGGTCGCGAAATCCTTCAGCGAGCTCGCCTCGGTGTTCAACGGCATGGAGCGCCGCTCGCTCGAGGACATGGCCGGCGACATGCTGCGCCCGATGCTGCAGGAATGGCTGGACGACAACCTGCCGACGCTGGTCGAGCGCCTGGTGCGCGAGGAAATCGAACGCGTATCCCGCGGCACGCGCCGCTAAGCCAGCGGTTGGCTTGGCCCATCCGCCCGCAAGGCTAATCGATACGGCCGCTCCGGTGACGGGGCGGCTTTTTTATTGACTTGGAACACCCCATCCTATTTACACCCCGATAGCTCTCAAAGAACAAAAACGGGTCAGGAAATGCTCGAAAAGACCTATGATTCCGCAGAAGTAGAACCGAGGATCGCCAAGGCCTGGGACGAGGCCGACGCTTTCCGCGCCGGCGTCAACGCCAAGCCGGGCGCGGAAACCTTCACGATCGTGATCCCGCCGCCGAACGTGACCGGTTCGCTGCATATGGGCCATGCGCTCAACAACACGCTGCAGGACATCATGATCCGCTTCGAGCGGATGCGCGGCAAGGACGTGCTGTGGCAGCCGGGCATGGACCATGCGGGCATCGCCACCCAGATGGTCGTCGAGCGCCAGTTGATGGAGCGCCAGCTTCCGGGACGCCGCGAAATGGGCCGCGAGGCCTTCGTCGACAAGATCTGGGAATGGAAGGAAGAATCGGGCGGCCTGATCTTCAACCAGCTGAAGCGCCTCGGCGCCTCCTGTGACTGGTCGCGCGAACGTTTCACCATGGACGAGGGCCTGTCGGCCGCGGTCCTGGAAGTCTTCGTTACACTCTACAAGCAGGGCTTGATCTACAAGGACAAGCGCCTCGTCAACTGGGACCCGAAGCTGCTGACCGCGATCTCCGACATGGAAGTCGAGCAGATCGAGGTCAAAGGCAATCTGTGGCACCTTCGTTATCCGCTCGAAAACGGCGTCACCTATCAGTATCCCGTCGCCTTCGACGAAGACGGTAACGCGACCGAATTCGAGACGCGCGACTATATCGTCGTCGCGACGACGCGTCCCGAAACCATGCTCGGCGATACCGGCATTGCGGTCAATCCGGATGACGAACGCTACAGGTCGATCGTCGGCAAACATGTCATCCTGCCGATCGTCGGCCGCAGGATCCCGATCGTCGCGGACGATTACGCCGATCCGGCGGCCGGTAGCGGCGCGGTCAAGATCACGCCGGCCCACGACTTCAACGACTTCGAGGTCGGCAAGCGGGCAGGGCTGCGCCGGATCAATGTTCTCGATATCGACGGCACGGTCACCATCAAGGACAACGAGGATTTTCTGGAAGGCCTGGACAATCCAGCGGCCTTGCATGGTGCCTGGGATCGACTGGAAGGCCAGGATCGGTTCACGGCCCGCAAGATCATCGTCGAGATATTCGAGGAAGCCGGTCTGCTCGACAAGATCGAGCCGCACAAGCACATGGTGCCGCATGGCGACCGTGGCGGCGTGCCGATCGAGCCGCGCCTGACCGAACAATGGTGGGTGGACAACAAGACGCTTGCCCAGCCGGCGATCGCCTCCGTTCGCGAAGGCCGCACCAGGTTTGTTCCGAAGAACTGGGAAAATACCTATTTCCAGTGGATGGACAACATCCAGCCCTGGTGCATTTCCCGTCAGCTCTGGTGGGGACACCAGATCCCCGCCTGGTACGGCCCGGATGGTCAGGTCTTCGTCGAAAAGACTGAGGAGGAGGCGCTGCAGGCGGCAATTCAGCATTACCTGTCGCACGAGGGGCCGATGAAAGCCCTCGTCGAGGACCTGCTGGAGAACTTCAAGCCGGGCGAGATCCTGACCCGCGACGAGGACGTGCTCGATACCTGGTTCTCTTCCGCATTGTGGCCTTTCTCGACGCTCGGATGGCCGGAACAAACACCGGAACTCAAGCGGTACTACCCGACGAACGTTCTCGTCACCGGGTTCGATATCATCCCCTTCTGGGTGGTCCGCATGATGCAGATGGGCCTGCATTTCATGAAGGACGAGGACGGCAATCCGGTCGAACCCTTCCATACGATCTATATTCACGCGCTCGTTCGCGACAAGAACGGTCAGAAGATGTCGAAGTCGAAGGGCAACGTCATCGATCCGCTCGACCTGATCGACGAATACGGCGCCGACGCCCTGCGTTTCACGCTGGCGATCATGGCGGCGCAGGGGCGCGACGTGAAGCTCGATCCGGCCCGCATCGCCGGTTACCGCAATTTCGGTACCAAGCTCTGGAACGCCACCCGCTTTGCCGAGATGAACGGCGTCAAGCGCGATCCGGCCTTCCTGCCGGAGGCAACGGCGCTGACCGTCAACCGCTGGATATTGACGGAGCTTTCCGAGACCATCCGCGACGTCACGGAGGCCATCGAGACCCAGCGGTTCAACGAGGCGGCGGGTTCGCTCTACCGTTTCGTCTGGAACCAGGTCTGCGACTGGTATCTGGAACTCCTGAAGCCGATCTTCGCAAGCGAGGACGAAGGTGCCAAGGCAGAGGCCCAGGCCTGTGCGGCCTACGTGCTGGAAGAGACCTACAAGCTGCTGCATCCGTTCATGCCGTTCATGACGGAAGAGCTCTGGGCCCACACCGAAACGCGCGACGGCCTGCTTTGCCACGCCGATTGGCCGGCGCCGGAATTCGCCGACCAGGCGGCTGCGGAAGAGATCAACTGGCTGGTCGACCTCGTCACCGGTCTGCGCTCCGCCCGCGCCGAAATGAACGTGCCGCCATCGGCCGTTGCACCGCTGATCGTCGTCGGCGCCAACGAGCTGACCCAGGCGCGTCTGCGGCGTCACGAGGCGGCCGTCCGTCGCCTTGCGCGCGTGGAAACCATCGAACTTGCCGACGCAGCGCCGAAGGGTTCCGCCCAGATCGTCGTCGGCGAGGCGACCGCCTGCCTGCCGCTCGGCAACCTGATCGACCTCGTGGCCGAAAAGGCGCGCATCGAGAAGGCAGTCGGCAAGACCGAGGCCGAGATGGATCGCATCGGCAAGAAGCTGGCCAACGAGAAGTTCGTCGCCAATGCCGATCCCGAAGTGGTTGCCGCCGAGCGCGAACGCTTTGCCGAACTGGAAGTCCAGATGGCGAACCTGAAGACCGCTCTTCTGCGCATCAGCGAAGCAGGCTGACCGTTTTCATCGTGAATCAGTGGAAATAAGGGGTGCCGCGCCGGAAACGGACGCGGCATTTCCTTTTTCGCAACCGTTTGTTGGCCTTGGGTCGCATGTGTGCAACTGCTCACTTGCAGAAAGCCGCATTGTTGCCACATTGACACAGATAGCCGGCTTAAAATAATAAAATTCTAATTTTAACGATCACATTAAGGGAGAAAGAGCAATTTTGTGCCGAAATCGGCATCAAAGCCCCGGTTCCTGGTTTGCTTACGTAAATCTATAGAGCGTTTGCGCCGCGAAGCGCCGGACAGCCGAAAGTTGTCAATTGGAGCGAACCATCTAGAGTGATTTCGGTCACTTACCAGGGAGTGGGAGAATTTATGGTAAGCAAGTTTATTACGAGGAGCCTCCTAGCTCTTACCGCAGCTGGCGTGTGGCAGACGCAGGTTCACGCGGGCGGCTTCGCTTGGGGAGAGGCGAATACCGATATCCTGTACGAACGGGGCAACGCCACGGTTCAGGCCGGTGTAACCTACGTTAACCCGCGCCGCGACTTCGACACGATCAACGGGGCGAATTCCTCTGACGATCCGTTTTCGCAGGACTACGCCATTCCGAATGTCGCAGCGATGGGTCGCATCTCCGAGTCGTTGGCCTGCGCATTCACCTATACCAAACCCTATGGTGGCGATTCGAAATACGGTCCTCAAGCCAGGGCTGCTGATGCGGCCACCCCAGGCAGCCCGAATTACTATTTTGGCAAAAAATTCCACGCCAACGAGTACGGCGCCACCTGTGATGTTAGCTTCGAGATGGGCAAGGGGCGGCTCCATTTCCTCGGCGGCGGCTTCATGCAGGACTTCACCTACAAGGCCGAAGCCTTTTTCGGAACGCTGAGGCTCGAGGACGATTCTGCATTCGGCTACCGCTTTGGTATCGGCTACGATATCCCCGAGTATGCGTTGCGCGCGCAGCTTATGTATCGGTCGCAAATCGAACACAAGGCCGATGGCGATTTTACCCCGCTCGCGCTGGCTGGCTTGCTTGGCCCGGCTCCCGTAGCGGCCGATGGTCATGGAACCTTGCCGCAATCTTTAAAGCTCAGTTTGCAGAGCGGTGTCGCCCCCGGGTGGCTGGTCTACGGTTCAGCCGAATGGACGGACTGGAGTGTACTCAAGACTCTCGACTATAATATTGCAGGCCTGCCGCCGCAGCAGGACCAATACAACTGGAAGGACGGCTGGACACTTATTGGCGGCGTCGGCCATCAGTTTACCGATAAGATCGCCGGCACGCTCAATGTTCGCTGGGATAAGGGTGTGGGCAACGGAGCGGACATCATGACAGACACTTGGTCTGTCGGTGCTGGTGCAGCTATCGACTGCGGTCCGGGCCAGCTTCGTGTCGGTGGTGGTGTAAGCTATCTCACTTCGGGCAGCCAATCGACTGCCAAGGGTGCAAATTTCAATGCCACGGCAAATGGTGACTGGGCTTATGCATTGACGGCTAGCTACAACATCAAGTTCTAACGGCTGGGTTTGGGGATCGGCGCCGATGGATAGTGAGACTATCCATCGGCGCCGATTTCTTGTTGGCTAGGCCGGTTCCGGGCTCTTTATTAAAGATACAGCTCCGGATTAGTCGCGTTTCTCTTGTGACGATTTAGCAACACTTTTTCGAGACTATTGTCGGGTGCCTTGAGAGGGGCGTTTCTGTCCACTTCCCGCCACAAACGGGGAGCAGCGATAGAGGAAGAACAGGCGCGGAACGCGGGGGCGCGGCGCGTAATTGGAGTATCATGGGCGGGTTTCTTTATGAAAAGCCGGGCTTTTTGCGCTCAGGCAGGCGGATTCGGATGCCGTCCTGTCCTGCCGCAATCGCTGCGGTTATGGGTCCTAGTCTTGCCGAAAACGGCGGCTACAGTTTCATTCGTCTCTCGGGAGGAGCAGGCACGGGATATTCCCGGACAAATCTTGTTCCGGCAGCGAGCGACGCTCGGGCTGCGGCGGGTAGTCGCGCGCGGAGTGAAAGAAACTGAACCATGTCGAAGTCTGATTTTGGATCCATGAGAGTATTGCTTCTTGGAGCGTCGCTCGCCTCGATTTTGGCGGGATCGGCGGCGGCCTTCGACATCAAATCCGGCGTGACGAAGGAGTCTGGGCCGTTCGATCTCTTCAAGTTCGGCTTCAAGGCCTATAAGAACGGCCAGAAGGAAGACGCGGTCGAAGCCTATCGTTATGCCGCCGAAAAAGGCCATACCGGTTCGCGCTGGGCGCTCGCCAATATGTACGCCTATGGCGACGGCGTCGCGAAGGACGATTTCGAGGCCTTCAAGATCTATAACGAGATCGCGGCACAGGGCGTCGAACCCGGCTCGGAGGACACCGGCTTTTTCATCAACGCGCTTCTGTCGCTGGCCAACTACTATCGCCGCGGCATTCCCGGCAGCCCGGTCAGACCCGATCTTTCGCAGGCCCGCCAGCTCTATTTCCAGGCGGCCTCCACGTTCGGTGTGGCAGAAGCCCAGTTTCAGCTGGCCCGGATGATTCTGGCCGGCGAGGGCGGTACTGCCAATATCCAGCAGGCGAAGAAATGGCTGAACCAGGCCCGCAAGAGCGGCCATCCGGGCGCCATGTCGGTTTTCGGCAACGTCCTTTTCCAGGAAGGCCAGACGGTGCGGGGGCTCGCCTTCATGACGGCAGCGCTCGACAAGTGCACCGCCAAGGAATGTATCTGGATGCAGCAATTGCAGGAACAGGCATTTTCCGTCGTCGGCGAAGAGGATCGCCGCGGTGCGGTCGCCCTGTCTCAGGAGTTCGCCCGAGGCGTCGAATAACCGACGCCTCGCCGATCTCTCGGGCGATCAGCCGAAATCGAACATGCCGATGACGGGCACATGGTCCGACGGCTTTTCCCAGGCCCGGACATGTTTCTCGATCGCCGTGGATTTCAGCCTGTCTGCGGCTTCCGCCGAGAGCAGAAGATGGTCGATGCGGATGCCGTTGTTCTTCTGCCAGGCGCCGGCCTGATAATCCCAGAAGGAATAGAGCTTGGTCGCGTCGGTCGTGGCGCGTACTGCGTCGATAAGGCCGAGGTTTTCCAGACGCCGGAAGGCGGCGCGGGTCTGCGGCAGGAACAGTGCGTCCGTCGCCCACACCGCCGGATCGAAACAATCATGCGGCTCGGGAATGACGTTGTAGTCGCCGGCAAGGATTAGCGGCTCTTCGAGGAGAAGGCAGTTCTGCGCATGCAGGCGCAGCCGCTCCATCCAGGCCAGCTTGTAGGGGTACTTGACCGGGTCGTCGGCTGGATTGCCGTTCGGCAGATAGATAGAGGCTACACGGATCGCGCCGCCCGGCACCGAAAAGACCCCCTCGATATAACGCGACTGCTCGTCCACCAGTCCGTCCGGGCCTTCGCCACCCGGCAGACCGCGCATCACCTCGTCGGGCCTCGTCTTCGACAGCAGTGCGACGCCGTTGAACCCCTTCTGGCCGTGGGTCTCGACGTGATAACCGAGCGCCTCGATCTCGAGCCGCGGGAAGGTCTCATCGACGGATTTGATTTCCTGCAGGCAGACGATATCCGGAGAGGAATCGGTCAGCCACTGGCGCAGGCTGTCGATACGAGCCTTGACGCCGTTGATGTTCCAGGTGGCGATCTTCATCGGCCCTTGCCTCCATGTTCGCTTCCTCTTTTAGCGAAAGAGGAAGCGTTGGGAAGGGCGAACTGCGCGGAAAGAAGGGTTATCAGATCGAGAAGCTGGTGCCGCAGCCGCAGCTGGCGACCGCGTTGGGGTTCTTGATCTGGAAGGACTGGCCGAGCAGGTTGTCGACGAAGTCGATCTCCGAACCCGCCATGTAGACGAGCGAGAGGCTGTCGATCAGCACCTTGGCGTCGCCATTGGCGATCACCACGTCGTCGTCCGCGGGCGCTTCGGCAAGATCGAACTTGTAGGAGAAGCCCGAACAGCCGCCGCCTTCGACAGAGACGCGCAGCGCCTGCTTGCCTGTCTCGTTGCCGACGATTTCGGCGATGCGCTTGGCCGCCGCATTTGAAAGAGTTACATTGGTTTCCATATTATCCGCCTCCTGCCGGGTTCAAGGCCCGGAGAGATTCCTGTCACCGGCATTGCGCACAGCTTCACTATAGGTATGAAGACGTGAACGGCACGTCAATGGGCGGCAGGCGGCGGATGAACAAACAGGTGACGGCATGACGATCGATACCAGGGCGCTGGGTTTCGGCAGTGGCGAACGGGCGGTCTACGCCGCCAACCCCTGGGCGTCGCGCGGACGTCTGTTTCCCGAGGATGGCAGCCTGACGCGCTCGGAATTTCAGCGCGACCGCGATCGCATCGTCCACACCACGGCATTCCGGCGGCTGAAGCACAAGACGCAGGTGTTCATCAGCCCCGACGGCGACCACTACCGCACCCGGCTGACCCACACGATCGAGGTGGCGCAGATCGCCCGCGCGCTTGCCCGCGCCCTGAAGCTCGACGAGGATCTCGCCGAAGGCGTGGCGCTGGTCCACGACTTCGGCCACACGCCGTTCGGCCATACCGGCGAAGATGCGCTGGACGAGATGCTGAAGCCCTATGGCGGTTTCGACCACAACGCCCAGTCACTCCGCATCGTCACCAAGCTCGAACGCCGATATGCGGATTTCGACGGGCTCAACCTGACCTGGGAAAGCCTCGAAGGCCTCGTCAAGCACAACGGTCCGCTCCTGAGCGCCACCGGCGAGGGGACACGCGGTCCAGTGCCGCAGCCGATCCGCGACTATAGCGAACTGCACGACCTGGAGCTTGCCAGCTATGCCAGCCTGGAAGCCCAAGTCGCCGCGATCGCCGACGACATCGCCTATAACACCCACGATATCGACGACGGGCTGCGTTCCGGCCTACTGACCTTCGAGATGCTGGACGAGGTTCCGTTCCTCGCCAAGCTGATGACGGAGGTGAGGGCACGTTATCCGCATCTCGAACCGAGCCGTTTCGCCCACGAGATCATGCGCCGGCAGATCACCCACATGGTCGAGGACGTGATCGACGTGGCGCAGCGCAATCTCGGTAAGCTGGACCCGCAGAGCGCCGAAGACGTCCGTGCCGCGGGCCATGTCATCGCCACGTTCTCGCAGGAGATGGCTGAGACCGACCGCTGCATCAAGAAGCTCCTGTTCTCGCGCATCTATCGGCATCCGGACATCATGCGCATCCGCGCCGGCGCCTCCCAGATCGTCTCGGACCTGTTCGGCGCCTACATGAATGACCCGTCGCTGATGCGCAGCCACTATTGGGTCAATCATATCGCCGGGCTCGGCGAGACGGCGAGGGCGCGTCACGTGGGCGATTATCTCGCCGGGATGACCGACACGTTCGCAATCAAGGCGCATGGTGAGCTGTTTGACCAGACTCCGGATTTGCGCTAGGCACCGCCACCAATGACACTGGCCAGCAAGGGTCCTCGGGCAAGTCTCGGGGATGATTGAACATGAATCTTTTTGCCGACTTCGAAACAAGAATTAAGAACGCTTTGGAAGGCCTTGATATCATCAAGGAAAAGCGAAGCGAGATTGATTTTGGCCGTATCGCAGTCGAGCCGCCGCGGGACCAGAGCCACGGCGATGTGGCGACCAATGCCGCCATGGTTCTGGCAAAACCGCTCGGTACCAATCCGCGTGCGCTTGCCGATATCATCGCCGAAGCGCTGCGTTCCGATGCCGATGTCAGCGAAGTTTCGGTGGCCGGCCCCGGGTTCATCAACATCCGGCTTGGTGCGCCTTACTGGCAGCGCCTGCTCGCATCGATCATTGCCGAGGGTACGGATTACGGCCGCTCCAAGGTCGGTGCAGAGAAGAAGGCGAATGTCGAATACGTCTCGGCCAACCCCACCGGCCCGATGCATGTCGGCCATTGCCGCGGCGCGGTGGTGGGGGATGCGCTGGCGAACCTGATGGAGTTTGCCGGCTACGACGTGACCAAGGAATACTACATCAACGATGCCGGCAGCCAGATCGACGTTCTGGCCCGCTCGGTCTTCCTGCGTTACCGCGAGGCTCTCGGAGAGACGATCGGCGAAATCCCCTCGGGCCTTTATCCGGGCGACTATCTCGTGCCGGTCGGGCAGGCCCTGGCGGCGGAATACGGTCCCCGGCTGCACAACATGCCGGAAGACGCCTGGATGCCGATCGTCAAGGACACGGCGATCGACGCGATGATGGCGCTGATCCGCGACGATCTCGAAGCACTCAACGTCCATCACGACGTCTTCTATTCGGAGCGGGCATTGCACGCCAATGGCGCGCAAAGCATCCGCCAGGCGATCAACGACCTCACCTTCAAGGGGCACGTCTACAAGGGCACCCTGCCGCCGCCGAAGGGCCAGTTGCCGGAAGACTGGGAGGATCGCGAGCAGACGCTGTTCCGCTCCACCGAGGTGGGCGACGATATGGATCGGCCGCTGATCAAGTCGGACGGCAGCTATACTTACTTTGCGGCGGACGTTGCCTACTTCAAGGACAAGTTCGATCGTGGCTACGACGAGATGATCTATGTGCTCGGCGCCGACCATGGCGGCTACGTCAAACGCCTGGAAGCCGTCGCGCGCGCCGTCTCCGGCGGCAAGGCCAAGCTCACCGTGCTCCTTTGCCAGCTCGTCAAGCTGTACCGCAACGGCGAGCCGGTGAAGATGTCGAAGCGTTCCGGCAACTTCGTGACGCTTCGCGAAGTGGTCGACGAGGTCGGCCGCGACGCGGTACGTTTCATGATGCTCTACAGGAAGAGTTCTGAGCCGCTCGATTTCGACTTCGCCAAGGTGACGGAACAGTCGAAGGACAATCCGGTCTTCTACGTGCAGTACGCCCATGCGCGCTGCTCGTCGGTGTTCCGGCAGGCAAAGGAAGCGTTTCCGGGTCTCGATTTCGATTCGCTCGACCTCAAAGGTTCGACCAGCCTGATCAACGATCCGAACGAGATGCAGCTGGTCGCCAAACTTGCGGAATACCCCAGGATCGTTGAGGCTGCGGCTCAGGCGCAGGAGCCTCATCGGCTTGCTTTTTACCTCTATGATCTGGCAAGTTTCTTCCATGCGCATTGGAATAAGGGTAAAGAACAACCGGAATTACGCTTTGTTAACGATAAAAACCGAGAATTGAGTATTGCCAGGCTTGGGCTGGTGCATGCTGTCGCCTCTGTTTTGAAGTCAGGACTTGGGATCACGGGCACTGCGGCACCGGAAGAAATGCGGTAGATATCGCCACCATTTCCCCACATTGCACTGGCATATGCGTTGTAATGTAGGTGAGTGGACGAGGTAATGGCCGATAACAACCTTGCGCGTAGCCGGAATGATTTGCCGGACTTCTTTGCCGATGATGACCCGCTGGCTGAACTCGCCCGCATCGTAGGCTACGACGATCTCCCCGTCGCTGCCAGGCCCGGATCATCTTCCGCCGATACTTCATCGACTGCGCGGCGGGAGCCGGCGTTCAATCTCGAAGACGAGCTTCTTCAGGAGTTCGAACGTTATGACACGCCGCATCTCGACCCCATTCACGACATCGCGCTTGACGATGTCCCGCAGCATTTCGCCGCCCCGCCGGTAGAGCCTGAGGAGCTGGAGTTCGTTCCGGCCGAAGCTGCCGCGGTAGAAGTACCGCAGGCCGATAGCGCCATCAGTGAGCGCGCTGACATTTTCGGCGACGAGGAGCCTCCGTTGGCGGTTGATGTCGTTGACGCGAACGTTGCTGCGGAACCGGTATTCGAGCCGGCTGTCGAATCCGCGCGCATGGAGCCCGTTTTCGATCTGCCCGATTTTCCCGCTACAGGCTCGATGTCGCCCGCCGCGTCGGCAGAAGACCCGGCGGAGGAATTCGATCTCGCTGCGGAGCTGGAAAACTCGATCGCGGCCGAGTCCGAGGCGGCGTTCGACCCGGAAGGTACGTTAGAGCCCGAAGCGAGATTCGAGCCGGAAGTCCGGTTCGTACCTCGGGCGGCATTCGAACCCGAGACGGCCCCCGAGGCCCAGGCGGCGTTCGAGCCTGAAGCGAAATTGGAACCCGAAGCGAAGTTTGAGCAGGAGCCGAAGACGGAGAGGGGCAAGGGCGCCTACATTCCCGGGTTCCGGATGCCGCTCAGCAATTTCAGCGTAGCACGAGACGTCTCCGCGGCCTCCGCACAGGCGGCTGCAGCCGCTTCTCAAGTAACTGCACCCGCGCCGAACGAATATGCGGTCGAGCCTCCGGTCCTGAACGATATCCCGAGCCCGAAGATCGAGCCGGCACCGGCTGCCGAGCCGCCGGCTTCCGCAAAGGCCCCGGAGCCTGCGCCGATCGCCGCCGCACCGCAAAAGGATCGGTTCTCCGCGCTTGACGAACTGATCTACGACGTCCAGCGTTATACGCTGCCGACATCGAACAGCCAGCCGCTCGCGACGCCTGTGGCGAAGCCCGGGCCGGCCGTCACGCAGGCCGTCGCATCTGTCGCGCCGTCGGCGCCCTCTGTTGTCGATGCGCCGGCCGCCCAATCCCCGGTTACCAAGCCCCCGGTTGCCGAGGTCTCGTCTGTGGACGAGACGGATCCGTTCTCCGACGAGGAGTTCGAGTTGGCGCTTGATGGTCTCGAACTCGACCTTGCCGAGATCGTCGTCGAAGAAGCTCAGGCACATCCGGTTCAGGCACCGTCTCCGGCGCCAGCCCCTGTTAAAGCCGAACCCGCACCTGCTGCCGCTCCTTCCATGGCGCCGGTTGCGCCCGTCGCCGCTGCGGCGGCACCGGTCGTGGAGACGCAGGCTGTAGAAGAGCCGGAATCGATTGCCGACCTGCCGTTCGATCCAGCCCAGATTGCCGATTCGGAAGACCAGGTCGAGGCGATCGCCGAACTCGACGTACCGTCGCTACCGGCAGAAGAGCCGGAACAGCCGCCGGCCTATCGTCCCGATTACGAACTCGACATCGATGCCGAGCTTGCGACGCTTCTGGCCGCGCCCGGCAAGCCGGCCTCGGCTCCGGCACGCAAGCCGGAAATCGATATCGCGCCGAGGGGCCGGCAGGCCGCCGCTGAAGCCGCCCGTTCGCCGAACTATACGGATCTGGACGACTTCGAGCGGGCACTGGAAGAGGATTTCCGCCGCAGCCTGACGACGCCGCTGCCTGCCGCCGAGCACGAGGAACTGCATTATTCCGACGCCGACTATGTCGCGACCGTCGAGAACGCCCGCCGTTCCGCCCGCAGCTGGGCGGTGCCGCTGGTCCTTGCCGGGGTTGTGATCCTTGGAGGTTTCGGCGCCTACGCGTTCTTCGGCAGCAGCGTGTCGGGTGTCGTGTCGGGCGGCGAACCGGTCGTCATTGCCGCAGACAACGAGCCGATCAAGATTGCGCCGGAAAATCCGGGCGGCAAGACTGTCCCCAACCAGGACAAGGCGGTCTACGACCGTGTCGCCGGCGTTTCGCCGAAAGATCCGAAGCAGCGCACCCTGATCTCCTCCAACGAGGAGCCTATCGACGTCGTGCAGAAGACCCTGATGCCCGATACGCTGCCGCTCGAAGGCGAGAACGATATCGAGCCGACCGATGTCGGCGAGACGGAGGATCCACGCCTCCTGCCGCAGGATCGGACCGCGCAGAACAATACCGCTGCTGAGCAGCAGCCCGTGACCGTCATGCCGCGCAAGGTCAAGACGATGATCGTCCGCCCCGACGGCAAGCTGGTCGAGCAGGAAATCGCAGCCCCGGCGCTTGCCGCGCCGGAAACCGCCAAGCTGCCCGCCGCCGGCGCAAAGCCGGTTGAAACGGCCGCTGCTTTCCCCGAGAAGGTCCCGGCTTCCGTGCCGGCGACACCGGTCCGTACGCAACCCCAGCCGGCTAGCTCGAATGCCGGCGCTGGCGGTATCCTTCCGGTCTCGGCACCTGCCAATCCGGCCGCTCCGGCCGAACACGTCAACGTGGTGAGAACGAACCCAGTCACGCCGCCCGTCGCAGCCGCTCCCGCCCAGCCGGCCCCGGCCGCCACGGCGCCTGCTCCTGCGGCCGCACAGGCTCCGACACCTGTCGCTCCGGTTCAGGCCTCTGCGCCTGCGGCGAGGGCTCCGGTTCCGATCGCACGTCCGGCCGAGCAGCCGGTCAACGTGGTCGCTGCGGTTACCGATCAGGGCAATGTCCGTGCGCCGGCCCAGCCGGCGGCGGCAGCCGCTCCGGGTTCCGCCTCGAACCAGGTCGCTTCGCTGGGATCCGGTGACTATGTGATCCAGATCGCTTCTCTGCCGTCCCAGGCGGAAGCCCAAAAATCCTACCAGAGCCTGTCCGCCAAGTTCGGCAACGTCATCGGCGGCCGTGGCGTCGATATCAAGTCTGCCGAGATCGCCGGCAAGGGCACGTTCTACCGCGTCCGCATTCCGGCCGGCAGCAAGAACGATGCCGTGGCGCTCTGCGAACGCTACCGCGCCGCCGGAGGCACCTGCCTGGTCGGCCGGTAAGCGCCGAAAAAACGAAGAAATCGGACGGGGCGCCTGGGCGCCCCGTTTTTCGTTGGCCCTCCAATGATCTAAGATCGGACCATGAGCGAATCAAAAGCAATGATCCTGGGCTCCAGCGGCCCGACCCTCACCGCGGACGAAGTGGCGCTTTACCGGGATGAACGACCCTGGGGCTTCATCCTGTTTGCCCGCAATTGCGTCGAGCCGGCGCAGATCACCGATCTCGTCGCGTCCATGCGCGACGCTGTCGGCCGGCCGGATGCGCCGGTGCTGATCGACCAGGAGGGCGGCCGCGTCCAGCGCATCCGCCCGCCGATGATCGAGCGTTATCCCTCGGCCGCCGTGCTCGGCGAGCTTTACCGCCGCGATCGCGAAAAGGGCCTGCGGGCGACTTGGCTGATGTCGCGCCTGCATGCCTTCGGCCTGATGAAATTCGGCATCAATGTCGATTGCCTGCCGGTGCTCGACGTGCCGATCGAAGGGGCGAGCAACGTCATCGGCGATCGCGCCTATGGATTTGATCCGAAGACGGTTGCCGAAATGGGCCAGGCGGCTGCCGACGGCCTCAAGGCGGGCGGCATGCTGCCGGTGATGAAGCATATTCCGGGTCATGGCCGCGGCATGGCCGACAGTCATCACGAACTGCCGGTGGTCACCGTCTCGCGCGCAGATCTGGAAGCGCACGACTTCCTGCCCTTCGTCGCCATGAAGAACGAGCTGATGGCGATGAGCGCCCATATCGTCTTCACCGCCATCGACCCGGACGAGCCGGCGACCATTTCGCGCAAGGTGATCGACGAAATCATCCGCGGCCATATCGGCTTCGACGGGCTGCTGATGTCCGACGACACGTCGATGAACGCGCTCAAGGGCACGATCGGTGAGCGTGCGGCGAGAATCGTTGGGGGTGGCTGCGATATTGTCTTGCATTGCAACGGCGTGATGGACGAAATGAAGGCCGTCGTGAAGGAAGCGATACCGCTTGGCGGGAAAGCGTTGCGGCGTGCGAAGGCGGTGGAAGCGGCCTTCGGCCGGGGCGACGGCTTGAGCGAGGAGGCGGTCCGCGCCGAGTTCCAGGGTCTTCTCGCCGTCTCCTGACGGCTGTCGACAACAAGAGGTTGGGGAATGGCAACGACGACATCGCAGAACGCCATTCCGATGGACAAGTTGTGGCAGGATGCCGGCGCCGAACGTGCGACGGACGATCCGGCACTTGTCATCGATGTGAGCGGCTTCGAAGGTCCGCTCGACCTGCTGCTTCATCTGGCCCGCACCCAGAAGGTCGATCTCGCCCGCATCTCCGTTCTGGCACTGGTCGAGCAATATCTGTTGTTCATCGACAGCGCCCGGAGGGTCCGCATCGAGCTTGCCGCCGATTATCTCGTCATGGCCGCCTGGCTCGCCTATCTCAAGTCGAAGTTGCTCATTCCGCAGCAGGCCAAGGGTGACGACGGCCCGAGCGGCGAGGAACTCGCGGCGACGCTCGCTTTCCGCCTGAAGCGCCTTGAGGCGATGCGCGAGTCGGCGACCCGGCTGGTCAACCGCAATCGGCTCGGCCGCGACGTCTTTGCCCGCGGGGCGCCGGAACATATCCCGCATCGCGTCGAATCCGCCTATGACGCGACGCTCTACGACCTTCTCTCGGCCTATGCCAACCTGCGCCAGCGCACCGCCGTCACCCAGGTGACGATCGAGAGGCGCAAGGTCTGGTCGCTGGTCGATGCGCGCGAACTGCTGACCCGCATGCTCGGCGAGATCGTCGACTGGACGGCGCTGCAGCACTATCTCTTGCCCTATCTGCCGCCGGAGGATCGCGTCACGGCAACCGCCAGTGCCTTTGCGGCGTCGCTCGAACTGGTGCGCGAAGGCAAGCTCGAAATCCGCCAGGACGGCGCCTTCCAGCCGATCTTTATGCGCAAGGGGACCGGGCCACAGCAGCCCGCTCCGCCACAGCCCGCCCCACCACAGCCCGCCAAGGGAGGCGTTGATTGACGCCGCAAGAGGACGACGATCTGCCAATCGCTGCGGAAGAAGAGGCGGAGCTCCCATCCTTCTCGTCGGCGGAAGTCGAGCGCATCGCGGAAGCGCTGGTATTCGCCTCGGCCGAGCCGGTCTCTGAGGCGTTTCTGGCCGAACGCCTGCCGCGCGGCACCAATGTGAATGTCGTCATGCAGCAACTGGCGGAGGTCTATGCACCGCGCGGCGTCAATCTGATCCGGACCGGCGACCGCTGGGCCTTCCGCACTGCCGCCGATCTCTCCTTCGTCATCCGTAACGAAGACAACGAGACGAAGAAGCTGTCGCGGGCCGCACTCGAAGTGCTGGCCATCATTGCCTATCACCAGCCCGTCACCCGCGCCGAGATCGAGGAGATCCGCGGTGTACAGACATCCAGAGGCACGCTGGACGTGCTGATGGAAGCGGGCTGGGTCCGCTTCCGTGGCCGCCGCCGCACACCGGGACGGCCGGTGACGCTCGCCACGACGCCCGATTTCCTCGACCACTTTGGCCTGGAGGAACTGCGCGATCTTCCCGGTCTCGAAGAATTGAAGGGCGCCGGTCTGCTTTCCGGCCGCATCCCGCCGGGCTTTGCGATACCCGTCCCGCTCAATGTCGACGATCTTTCCGAGGACGAGGACCCGATCACGCAACTCGACCTCGAGGAACTTGGCCTCCTGACGCCGGGCGGAGAAGCGGAAGAGTGATTTCGCCGGAGTGGTCACGCCCTCGGGACGCGTCGGTCTGTCGCACCTCACGCTCCCCTAGCAAACATGGCGTCCCATGGCTCGCGCGGGCTCCTGGAGCAGGTCACTTTTTAACGGAAGAGCCCTTTTCCGGCCTCGTTTCTCGGCTACAGGAGATTATCCGAGCCGAACCGCCGGCGACCCTGATGAGAGTGTCGCGACGGTGATCGCAGTCAGCCACGATGCCGAGGGGGCGATGCGGGTGGCAGACCAATCGCACTTTTGAAGGATGTCCTTCAGGTGCAGGTCGATAGATCCGATGAGCGCTATCGTTCACCTTTTCATTTGCCGCCGCTCGTTTCTTCATGGAAGTCAGCTGGTTAGTCGACGCGGGTGAAAGATGGCGCGGTTGTTATGCCGCCCACGATCGTGACGGCCGGTGGCTTCGGCCGCGGTCCGACTGGACAGTGTGGTAGCGTGCTCGAAGGCGCGCAGATTGTGGCGGGACAATCCCCTCGGCGGCCTGGAATCCCAGACGTTCGCGGTTCGCACGGCCAGTCAGCCGGGCTGTGGCCGGGTCCGCGCCGACGAGTTGTCGTGCAGGGTTAAGGACGTCTCGATAAGGTGTCCACTGACGACATTTTGGTGTTTGAAAAAGCATCATAAAGAGCTTACATCGATGAAACAGTACTAATGGAGTTGGACTTATGGGTTCTTTCAGTGTGTGGCATTGGCTGATCGTTCTGGTCATCGTGCTCGTTCTCTTCGGACGCGGCAAGATTCCGGAACTGATGGGCGATTTCGCCAAGGGCATCAAGAGCTTCAAGAAGGGCATGAGCGACGAGGACGCCCCAGAGGCGAACGGCGCGACGACCACGACGAAGACCGTTGATCTCAAGGCTGAAGAGGCCAAGGAAACCACTCGATCGTAATGGCCGAGTGGCGGGTTCCAGGAGCCTCGTTGAATGTTAGATATCGGCTGGACCGAGCTTCTCGTCATTGCGATCGTGTTGATCGTCGTGGTTGGTCCGAAGGATTTGCCGCCCATGCTCAGGGCCTTTGGCAAGATGACGACCAATCTGCGCAAGATGGCCGGAGATTTCCGCTCGCAATTCGACGAGGCGCTGAAGGAGTCGGAACTCGACGACGTGCGCAAGACAATTTCGGATGCGCAGCGGTTGAACCCGACGAACGCGCTGAGGGATGCGATCAACCCGCTCCGGCAGATGGGTCAGGAAATTCGCGCCGACCTGCAGAAGGCGACGCAGATGCCGACGCCGGCCGTAGCCGAGACCGATATTGAGGCCCAGCAGGCTGTCGAGGGCACGTCGAGCATCGAGGCCGCTCCGGAGGTTCCCGCAAACTTCCCGTCGGCAGCGTCTGCATCCTCGACACCTGCACCAGTCCCGGCTCCGGCCCAGTCCGCGCCTGCCTCACCTGAGGCAGCGGCTGCGGCAACCGTCGTGGAAAAGCCGAAGCCGGTCCGCAAGACCGCCGCCAGGGCAAAACCCGTCGTCGAGACCGCCGCGGCTCCGGTTGCCCCGGCAGCTATTGTCGAAAAACCGAAACGCCCTCGCGCGGCGGCAAAACCGGCGCCTGTTGCCCAGGCTGTGGATGAGGCGATCGTCAAGGCTCCGGCCCGCAAGCGCACGCCGAAAAAGGCCGATACCCCGAAGGACGACGCATGAGCGGTGATATCGAAGACAAGCCGCAGCCGCTCATCGAGCATCTGATGGAACTGCGCACTCGGCTGATGTGGTCGATCGGCGCCTTTTTCGTCGCGTTCGTCGTCTGCTTCTTCTTCGCCAAGCAGCTCTTCAACCTGCTTGTCGTTCCTTACAAATGGGCTGTCCTCTGGGCCGGCCTCGATCTTGCCAAGTCCGAGCTGATTTACACCGCGCCGCAGGAATTCTTCTTTACCCAGGTGAAGGTGGCGATGTTCGGGGCGCTGGTGATTGCCTTCCCGGTGATCGCGTCGCAGATCTACAAGTTCGTGGCGCCTGGCCTCTACAAGAACGAGCGGGCTGCCTTCCTGCCGTTCCTGGTCGCTTCGCCGGTCCTCTTCCTGATGGGCGGCGCGCTGGTCTATTTCTTCTTCACTCCCATGGTCATGTGGTTCTTCCTCGCCATGCAGCAGGCGCCGACCGAAGGTGAAGTCGGCATTTCGCTTCTGCCGCGGGTCTCGGAATATCTGAGCCTGATCATGACGCTGGTCCTGTCCTTCGGGCTGGTGTTCCAGCTTCCGGTCGTCACCACGCTGCTCGCCCGCGTCGGCATCCTCTCCAGCGACTGGCTGCGGGAGAAGCGCAAATATGCGATCGTGCTGGCCTTCGTGGTCGCAGCCGTGCTGACCCCGCCCGATCCGATGTCCCAGATCGGTCTTGCACTGCCGACCATCCTTCTCTACGAGATTTCCATCTACGCCGCGCGACTCGTCGAGCGCAAACGTGCCGAGGACAAGCTTTCTGAGCAGGAACCTTCGGATGTTGCGGAGACGGACAAGGCCTGAAGCCTTCCGGCCTGCCTTGCGAGTCCGCGACGTTCCGCTCTAAAGGCAAGGCAAGATGCTCGATATCAAGTGGATCCGTGAAAACGAAGGGGCTTTGGATGCGGCGCTCAGCAAGCGCGGCGCAGAGCCCATGGCGGCAACCCTCCTGGCGCTGGACGACAAGCGCCGTTCCGTCATCCAGAAGCTTCAGGACATGCAGTCCCGCCGCAACGCCGCCTCCAAGGAGATCGGCATTGCACTCGGACAGAAGAATTCCGAGCTCGCCGAAAGGCTGAAGGCCGAAGTCGGGTCGATCAAGGACACGATGCCGCTTGCCGAGCAGGAAGAGCGCGAGGCCGTTGCAGCCCTCGAAGACGCCCTGTCGCGCATCCCGAACGTGCCCTTCGACGACGTACCGGTCGGCAAGGACGAACACGACAACGTGGTCAAGCATGTCGTCGGCGAAAAGCCGCGCTGGAACCATGCTGCCAAGGAGCACTACGAGATCGGCGAAGCGCTCGGAATGATGGATTTCGAACGCGCGACAAAGCTCTCCGGCTCGCGTTTCACCGTCCTCACCGGCCAACTCGCCAGGCTTGAGCGGGCCCTCGGCCAGTTCATGATCGACATGCACACGACGGAGCACGGCTACACGGAGGTCTCTTCGCCCCTGATGGTGAAGGGCGACGCCATGTACGGCACGGGCCAGTTGCCGAAGTTCGAGGAAGACCTCTTCAAGACGACGGATGGCCGCTACCTGATCCCGACGGCGGAAGTGACGCTCACCAACCTCGTTGCCGGGGAAATGCTGGAACAGGAAAAGCTGCCGTTGCGCTTCACCGCGCTGACGCCGTCCTTCCGTTCGGAAGCCGGTTCCGCCGGCCGCGATACCCGCGGCATGCTGCGCCAGCACCAGTTCTGGAAGTGCGAACTCGTGTCGATCACCGATCAGGAAAGCTCGGTCGCCGAGCACGAACGGATGACCGAATGCGCCGAGAACATGCTGAAGCGCCTCGGCCTGCATTTCCGCACCATGACGCTCTGCACCGGCGACATGGGTTTTGGCGCACGCAAGACCTATGACATCGAGGTCTGGCTGCCGGGCCAGGATACCTATCGTGAAATCTCGTCCTGCTCCGTCTGCGGCGATTTCCAGGGGCGTCGCATGAATGCGCGCTATCGAGCCAAGGACGACAAGGCGCTGAAGTTCGTTCACACGCTGAACGGCTCGGGCGTCGCGGTCGGCCGTTGCCTGATCGCGGTCATGGAAAATTACCTGAACGAGGACGGTTCGGTCACAATTCCGGACGCGCTTCTGCCGTATATGGGTGGCCTGACCAAGATCGAGCGGGCGGCCTGATGCGGATACTTCTGACCAATGACGACGGCATTCACGCCGAGGGCCTCGCCGTTCTCGAGCGTATAGCCCGGAAACTTTCGGACGACGTCTGGATCGTCGCGCCGGAAACCGACCAGAGCGGCCTTGCCCATTCGCTGACGCTCTCCGAGCCACTGAGGCTCCGCAAGGTTGGCGAGAAACATTTCGCCCTGCGCGGCACGCCGACCGATTGCGTCATCATGGGTATCCGCGAAATCCTGCCCGAAAAGCCGGACCTGGTGCTTTCGGGTGTCAACGACGGCGCCAACATGGCCGATGACGTCACCTATTCCGGCACTATCGCCGGTGCGATCGAAGGCACGCTCCAGGGCGTGCGCTCTTTCGCGCTGAGCCAGGCGGTGCGACGCGAGAACGGTCGTTATGCGCCGTGGGAAGTCGCCGAATCCTTTGCGCCGGACCTCATCCGCAAGCTGATTGACGTGGACTTGCCCGACGGCACCTTCCTCAACCTCAATTTCCCGAACTGCGAACCTGCCGACGTGCAGGGCGTCGAAGTGACGTCACAGGGAAAGCTCGATTTTGGCCTGACGATCGACGCCCGCAATGACGGCCGCGGTCTGCCTTATTACTGGCTGCGATTCGGCGAACGGAAAGGTCATTTCCGCGAGGGCACCGATATTCAGGCGCTCAAGGAAGACAAGATCTCCGTAACGCCGCTGAAACTGGACCTGACCGATCATTCGGTTCAGGATCGTGTGGCAAAGGCACTGGGATTCGGAGCTGCCGATTGAAATCGGGCATGGTCGAAAAAGAGGGTTTTGCGGCGCTCGTGCTGCGCCTCAGGTCGGAAGGCATTTCCGACCTCGATCTGCTGACCGCTGTTGAACAGACGCCGCGCTCGCAGTTCGTGCCGCTATCGCTTGCCGAGGACGCCTATTCCAGCCGTACCGTGCCGATCGACTGCGGCTCGTTCATGGAAGGCGCAGATCTCGCCGTGCGCTTGCTGCATCGCCTTCAGGTCAAGCCCGGCCATAGGGTGCTCGAAATCGGTACGGGCAGCGGTTTCACTGCTGCCGTCATAGCCCGCATTGCCGAGCGGGTGCTGACCGTCGAGCGGTATCGCACCCTGGTCACCGCCGCCCACGGCCGCATGGATGCGCTGGGGCTGCGCAATGTCGTCGTGCGCCAGGCGGACGGCGGCAACGGTATGCCGGGCGAGGGCACTTTCGACCGCATTTTCGTGACAGCCGCCTTTTCGTCGCTGCCGCGATTCTATGCCGAGCAGCTCACACATGGCGGTTCGATGGTCGCGCCGCTCACCGACGGCGAGTCCTGCATGATGGTACGCCTCACCAAGACCGGCAGCCGATTCGAGCGGGAGGATCTGTTCCCGGTGCCTTTTTTGCCGATCGTTCCGCATATCGCGGCGGCGCTCTAGGCCGTTTGTTCCATGCCGCGACGGCGTTTCGGCCGTCATGGTTATCAATTTCCCTAAAATTTTAGGACAATGCCTGCCCTTTAACGGTGCAGTAAGACTAACGCGCTTTAATGACTCTCACGATGGTGGCGTATCTGTAAGCGAGTCATGCGTATGAAGAGTTCTCCGAAATTCGGAAAATCCGTAATCAAATTTGCTGTCGCGGCACTGCTTGCCAGCGCTGCGACAGGGTGCAGTTCGGACGCGACCCGTTTCTCGGGGCTCTTTTCGAAATCCGACAACATAACGACGGCGTCCATTCCGCAGCGACAGGGTGGCGGGGCTTATGGCCGTGCACCGACCCCGCAGGCAGATCTCGGCTCCGGCCAGGCTCAGGCGCTGCCGCCGATCCCGCAGAACGACTACGGCTCGCGCAACGCAGCCATGGCTCAGCCCTATCCGGGCAATTCCGGCGGCTACACCTCTCCGGCGCGCACCGCATCCGCTCCCGTTGCCGTGCAGCGAACCGAACTCGCAGCTCCGACTGGCGCCACGGCGCAGCGTAGCGCCGCCCCGATGGGCCGCGACACGGCTCGCCAGGAGGCGCTCGCCCAGCCATTCCCGGGTCGTCAGCCGGCCGCCAACACGCTTGTCGCTCCGTCCGCTTCGACGCTGAAGGCCGACAATGTCGTCACCGGCACGACCCCGAAGCCGATGTCCGGCTGGTCCACGGTCAACGCTCCCAAGGTGACCCTGAAGCCCGGCGAAACGGTCTCGACGCTCTCCAAGCGTTACGGCGTTCCGGAAAAGGAAATCCTGAAGGCAAACGGCGGCGCCGTTGCTGCCGGCCAGTCCGTCCTTATCCCGACCTTCGGTACGGCGCAGAATTCGGCAAAGAATGCCGCCGGCACGATCGACCTCCAGAATAAGGGTCCGGCGCCTGCCCGGGAGCCCGATCAGAAACTCGCCGTCCTGCCGACCCCGGCGCGTGACAAGGCGATGGCCGAACCCGCCAAGCTGACGCCTCCGGGCGGCAAGCCGGTCGGCGGCACCTACGTGGTCAAGCCGGGCGACACGATCACCAAGATCGCCCGTGAAACCGGCACGCCGGTCGATCAGCTGAAGGCCGCCAACAACCTGACATCGGGCGGCGTCCGCATCGGCCAGACGCTGAAGGTGGCAAACGGCGCGGCCGCTCCGGCAGCCGATCCGGTCAAGACGGCATCCATTCCGCAGAAGCCGGTCGAAAAGGCCGCAGCCGCGGCCCCGAAGCCGGCTACCGCCGCTGCACCTGCCCAGGTTGCCCAGGTGTCTGTGGCACCGGCCGCAGCCAAGGCTGCCGTCGATAACGCATCGGTCGCCGACGTCGAAAAGAAGTCGGACACCGCTTCAGTGGCGCCCCAGTCTACCGGCATCGGCAAGTATCGCTGGCCTGTCAACGGCGCAGTCATCGCCGGCTACGGCCAGAACGTCGACGGCAACCGCAATGACGGCATCGACATCTCGGTTCCGGAAGGCACGCCGATCAAGGCGGCTGAAAACGGCGTTGTCATCTATGCGGGCAACGGCCTGAAGCAGCTCGGCAACACGGTTCTCGTCCGTCACGACGACGGCAAGGTCACCGTTTACGGCCATGCCGGCAGTATCAACGTCACGCGCGGGCAGAAGATCACCCGCGGCCAGACGGTCGCCGCCTCCGGCATGAGCGGCGACGCGAAACGCCCGCAGGTCCATTTCGAAGTCCGCAAGGACGCGACCCCGGTCAACCCGATTACCTTCCTTGAATAAGTAGTGCGTTTCAGGGGACGGAGAAAAGCCCGGCAGTGCCGGGCTTTTTGCGTTCTCAGTGCTTTTCCGGGTTTCAATCTCGGGAGAGTGGCTTCCTCAGCCGCCCGCCAAGATCCTGGATATATTGCCAGGCGACGCGGCCTGAACGCCCGCCGCGGGTGGTCGCCCATTCGAGCGCCTCGTGGTGCAGCGTCTGCTGGTCGAGGCCAAGCTCGAAATACTCGGCATATCCGTTGATCATCGTCAGGTAGTCGTCCTGGCTGCATTTGTGGAAGCCGAGCCACAGGCCGAACCGATCCGACAACGATACCTTTTCCTCGACCGCTTCGGACGGGTTGATCGCCGTCGACTGCTCGTTCTCCATCATATGGCGCGGCAGGAGGTGGCGGCGGTTGGATGTCGCGTAGAACAAAACGTTGTCGGGCCGGCCTTCGATGCCGCCGTCGAGCGCCGCCTTCAGCGACTTATAGGCGGTATCGTCATGATCGAAGGAGAGATCGTCGCAGAAGACGATGACGCGCTGGCCGGAAGTCTTGAGGATATCGAGCAGGGCAGGGAGCGAGGCAATATCCTCGCGGTGCACTTCGACGAGCTTCAGGGAAATCGCAGTCGCGGCGCGCACGTCCTCGTGCACTGCCTTGACCAGCGAGGACTTGCCCATGCCGCGGGCGCCCCACAGCAGCACGTTGTTGGCTGCAAAGCCTTCCGCAAACCGCAGGGTGTTTTCGTGCAGGATATCGCGCACATGGTCGACGCCCCGGATCAGCGTCAGGGCGACGCGGTTCGGACGCGGCACCGGCTGCAGGCGCTGGTTTGCCGGTACCCAGACGAAGCAGTCGGCGGCGTTCCAGTCGTTGATGGCGGGTGGAGGGCCGGCGAGCCGCTCCAGCGCATCCGCAAGCCTGCGGATCTCGGTCAGGATCAGGGTATTGATGTCGTTGCTCATGGTGTTTCTCCGGTCGCATCGGCGAGTTTTTGAGCCTTTTGGCTGCGGTAACATGCTCGTTAGTGCATCAAAAGCCTGAGAGCCGTGGATTCGGTACGCCGGCTGGCGTGTTTCTGTTGCATTCCGGCCTATCGCAACTATATTCCGGCGGCTTGAAACGG
This sequence comes from Neorhizobium sp. T7_12, assembly GCF_002968535.1. Classification (NCBI taxonomy): domain Bacteria; kingdom Pseudomonadati; phylum Pseudomonadota; class Alphaproteobacteria; order Hyphomicrobiales; family Rhizobiaceae; genus Neorhizobium; species Neorhizobium sp. T7_12. The sequence goes on from NZ_PVBK01000002.1 coordinate 302,825, forward strand.
GGGCCCGGCGTCTCCGGTAATCTTAGGAGTTTTCGATGTTCATTACCGAAGCATTCGCCCAGGCCCCAGCCGCAGCACCGGGAGCCTCCGCGTTCGGCTCCGGCCTTGAGATGCTCTTCCTGTTCGCGCCGCTGATGGTGGTCTGGTATTTCTTCCTGATCCGTCCGCAGCGCGCCAATGCCAAGAAGCGCCAGGAGACGCTGTCCAACATCCGCCGCGGCGACCAGGTCGTTCTTGGCGGCGGCATAACCGGCAAGGTGACCAAGGTTGTCGACGACACCGAAGTGGAAGTCGAAATCGCCGAAGGCGTAAAGATCCGCGCCATGCGCGCCTATATCGCCGAAGTCCGCGTCAAGGGCGAGCCGGTCAAGACCGAACCTGCAAAGACCGGAACCGCTTCCTAAAGCGTCGCCGATACTGGGGGCCCTGCCTGTTGCAGGGCCTCGAACGCAAAGAACCGGATCATCTCCGGCTCGCAACCTCTTCGAGAAGGCATGTGACCCATGGCGAAAGGCATCGAAATCCGCGACGCCCATTTCCCCGGTCGCGCTCCGATCGATGCCTATGGCAATGGCGGTTTCCGTTTTGCCGACATGTCGCATCGCGGCTCGCTGCTCTGCCTTCCGTCCGGTGTTCACGGCTGGGAACTGCAGGAAGGTGAGCCGCTGACGGTCGCTTCCCTGATGAAGGTGCTCGCCGAATCAAACCAGATCGAGGTGTTGCTTGTCGGCACGGGCGCCAATCTCAAGCCCATCCCGGCTGAGGTGAAGGCGGCGCTGAAAGCCAAGGGCATCGCCTCCGATCCCATGAGTACCGGTGCTGCCGTGCGCACCTTCAACATCATGCTGGCCGAATCGCGCGCCGTCGCGGCAGCTTTGATTGCCGTCTGACAGATGGCCGATTCAGCCAGACAGAACGGCGATATCTGCCTCGCAACGCTCAGGGAGACCGATCGCGACCGTTATCTCGCCTGTCTTCTGTCGCCGGAGGACAAGCGCGGCGCACTTGCGGCGCTTTATGCCTTCAACGCCGAGATTGCCCGTGTCCGCGACGTGGTGCGTGAGCCGCTTCCGGGCGAAATTCGCCTGCAATGGTGGCGCGACCTCCTCGAAGGCAACGCTCACGGTGACAGCACCGGCAACCCGATCGTCGCCGGGCTACTTGACGCAGTCGAGACCTATCGCCTGCCGCGCCAAACGCTCGTCGACATGATCGAGGCGCGCATTTTCGATCTCTACGACGATCCGTTGACCGATCGCAACGCGCTCGAGGGTTATGCCGGCGAGACTGCTTCCGCACTCATCCAGCTCGCGAGCCTGATTCTCTCTCCCGCCGATGCGGCAAAATCTGCGGAGGCGGCAGGCCACGCGGGAGTCGCGCAGGCGATCGCCGGTTTCCTGCTGCTGATGCCGATCCATCGCCGTCGTCATCAGCTCTACCTGCCGCTCGATATTCTCTCGGCGACCGGGCTCGACCGTGATACATTTCTGCGCGGCGAGGACAGACCGCGCATTTCCGCCGCGATCGAGGCTTTTGCCGGGCTTGGATTGGAGCATCTGGCCAAGGCGAGAAAGTCGGGAGCTATCCCGGCAGCGGTCTTTCCGGCCTATCTGCCTGTGGCGCTTGCCGAACCGGTGCTGCGCCGGGCGGCGCGTGCAGATGCCTCGGTGCTCGACTCTGCCCTGCAACTGCCGCAGTGGCGGCGCCAATTGCGGCTCATGAAGGCTTCCGTCACCAGGCGCTTTTGACGGACGCCAAATTCGCGCAAGGCTCGCCGGCTAAGGAACGAAGCACAAATCCGGCGCCATCATAAGGAGAAGCGGTGTGAGCCCCGTTGTCGTCTGGTCGATCATCTTCGTACTCCTCATGGCGCTTGCCTATTACGTCACGCGAATGTCCGGCAAGGACAGGGACAAGGACGGCAACCTGCATGATACAGGGATGGCTATCCTCGAGTTCGGCCGTGCCTTTCCCAATGAGGCCATCCGCAGCCTGCATGTGACGGCCAAGGGCGACGCCATCTTCGTGCGCCTGCACGACAACAAGGCCGGCTTCATGCGCAGCCACCGCAATCACTACGCCTGCTTTCTGATCGAGCCTGGCCGAGTACGCGTGACCCCATTGCCGAACGCCAAGGGGTTCACCGTCGAGTTTCTGGACGCATCGACGCAGAACGGCACCTACCTCTTCTCGACGGAAAAGGAGGCAGCCGAAGTGGCCCTCTGGCTGCTCGACAACTATGTCAGCATTGCCGATCGCGATCTGGAGGAAAAGCCGGTGACGCCTTCCGGGGATGTCAGCCCCGACCGAGCCAACTAGCGCAATCCTGAAGCGCGCGGGCAGAGAGCAGCTGCCGCTTCATCACTGTCTTGTCCTTGCCGCGGAAACGCTTGACGCCCTCCGGCTTGACGATCGATCCCGGCTCCAGCTCCGGAAACAGCCCGAAATTGACGTTCATCGGTTGGAACGAACGCTTGCCTGGCTCGTCGTCCGAAACCAGATGTCCGCCCGTGATATGGCCGAGCAGCGAGCCTAGAGCGGTCGTTGCAGGCGGTGCCGGGAGCGTTTCGCCCTTGCGTTCGGCCGCCGCGAAACGGCCGGCGAGCAGCCCGATGGCCGCACTTTCCACATAACCTTCGCAACCGGTGATCTGGCCGGCGAATCGCAGGCCCGGCCGGCTTTTCAGCGTCAGCGATTTATCGAGCAGCACGGGCGAGTGGATGTAGGTGTTACGGTGCAGGCCGCCGAGCCGTGCGAACTCGGCATTCTGCAAGCCGGGAATCATCCGGAAAATGTCCGCCTGGGCGCCGTATTTCAGCTTCGTCTGGAAGCCGACCATGTTGTAGAGCGTGCCGAGCGCGTTGTCCTGTCGGAGCTGCACGACGGCATAGGCTTTCACCGTCGGATTATGAGCATTGGTGAGACCCATCGGCTTCATCGGCCCATGACGCAGCGTTTCGCGGCCGCGTTCGGCCATCACTTCGATCGGCAGGCAACCGTCGAAATAGGGCGTGCCTTCCCATTCCTTGAAACCGACCGAGTCGCCGGCGATCAGCGCGTCGACGAAGGCGTTGTATTGCGCCTCGTCCATCGGGCAATTGATATAGTCCTTACCGGTACCGCCGGGACCGACCTTGTCGTAGCGCGACTGGTACCAGCAGATATCCATGTCGATCGAATCACGGTGCACGATCGGCGCGATGGCGTCGAAGAAAGCGAGCTGGTCCTCGCCCGTCTCCGCCTGGATCGCGGCTGCAAGTGCCGGCGAGGTGAGGGGCCCGGTGGCGATGATCGCCAGATCCCATTCCTTCGGCGGCAGGCCCTGGACCTCCTCGCGCACGACGGTGATGAGCGGGTGGCTTTCGATCGCCTCGGTGACCGCGTCGGAAAACCCGTCGCGGTCGACGGCAAGCGCCCCGCCGGCCGGCACCTGGTGCCTGTCGGCACATGCCATGATCAGCGAACCGGCAAGCCGCATCTCCGCATGGATGACGCCGACGGCATTCGCCGTCGCATCGTCGGAGCGGAAGGAGTTCGAGCAGACGAGTTCGGCAAGCCCGTCCGTCTTGTGGGCATCGGTGCCGCGCACGCCGCGCATTTCGTGGAGAATCACCGGCACGCCGGCCGAGGCGATCTGCCAGGCGGCTTCTGAACCTGCGAGGCCGCCGCCGACGACATGGATGGCAGCAGGAGAGGTGGGGGAAGTGGAAATATTGCTCATGGCCGGCTCATTATCACGCCATTTGCCGGACCGGAATCAAAAAGGCACCCGAGAAGGTGCCTTTGATACGTCCTTGGATGTCCTCTCGGACCGCTTTATCCTCGCCGCAACGGCCTCGTGCCGTGCGGGTCCGCCTGCGAGCAGCGGATTAGCGGAAAGAGCGAGCCGCGATGTGGCGGATGTCGTAGCGGGTCAGACCGATGTCGCTGAGGGCCTGGCTCGAAAGATTTCCAAGCTCGTTCATCGTGCGGCGGTAGCTGATCCAGTTCTTGGCGATACGGATCGGGTTCATGGTTGTTTCCTCAAGATCTTTTCCTGATGCTCTGTCGTCATCAGCGATGAGGGTCTTATACATCCGCATAATAAGAATGTGCAGTGCAAAAAATGTGCGACTGCCATGCAAATGTGCAAGAGATCGCTGAAATTTGTGGCGCAGGTCGAAAATCAGGCAGGAATTTTAGGTCTTAAATTTCCATGAACAAAAAGAAAAAGCGCCTCCCGAAGGAAGCGCTTTTGGATAGTGCAGCAATGTCTGTGCGAGGCTTAGAAGCCGACGGCAGACCGGGCAACGCGGCGGATATCGGCGCGGCCGATGCCGAGGTCGTTGAGTTCGCGGTCGCTCATGCGGCCGAGCTCGTTGACGGTTTCGCGGTACTTGCGCCAGGTGGTGAGCTTCTGTGCGATGTTCATGATCTTGTCCCTTTCTAGGCCCTTGCCAGCGGCCCGTTCGGCGCTGACTTCAATCTCATGACCGGTAATATATGCTGCGCTGCAAAAAGTAACAGCGCCTATTCGGAATGCCACCTATGCATCCGGCGCATTACGAGATCGTTTACCATGCAGGAATGCTGAAATTTTGCGCTGGTTTTAGGCAGGTCGCATGCTGCAGGACAAAAAATAACGCCCACCGGGGGAGGAGGTCCGGTGGGCGTCATTTGTAACGACTGGCGATTTGGGAGGAGGAGGATCGCCAGTCCCATCAAGCCCGCGCTGGGAGGAGGAGTGCGCGGCTCGAATTCCTGTCACGGGAGACTTCCCGAGGGCATCTGCATCGTTCAGGCGGGCGCCAAACCGTCCAAACCAGAGAGACCGAAACCTTCAATCAATCTCTGTATTTGCATATTATGAGATTGCAGCGAAATTGTGCAGTGCAATATCCGTATGGATGGCATGCGGTTATTGCATGGCTCACATCGCCGTTGATTCCAATGTACACATTAGAATTTAATAAAAAGTTAAATATCCCGATAATCGCCGGTTCGACCGGGCGCGGCGGGCGCAAGTTCGCCTATCCACCGCGGTTTCTCGGAGCTGCCAAAAAAGCGTCATTTTCCCTTTGCGTGCGCCGAAACGGGTGATATAGAGACGCGCGCTCCGGAAGGCCTTGTGCGACGAGGATTTTCGACGCGGCTGGGGCGCGGGTATGGTGAAATTGGTAGACACGCCAGATTTAGGTTCTGGTGCCGCAAGGCGTGGGAGTTCAAGTCTCTCTACCCGCACCAGAACCGCCCCGCATCAAAACCGCCAGGAGTGCGGTCCGAGCCGGTTCTGGCTAAAGGATCGGCGCTCCTTGAAGCCGCGGCCGGTCTCTCAAAGTTCCGGCGATGTGCTCATTGAAACCAACGGCTGTCTGAGCACCGCCGCCACGATATGAAGGTATGAAAATGCAGGTTACCGAAACGCTCGCTGAAGGGCTGAAGCGCGAAATCAAGGTCGTTATCCCCAAGCGGGATATGGAAGCGCAGCTGAACGTGCGCCTCGCCGACGCCAAGGATAAGGTCCGCATCAACGGTTTCCGTCCGGGCAAGGTGCCGATCGCCCATCTGAAGAAGATGTACGGCAAGTCGATCATGGCGGATCTCGTCAACGAGATCGTTCGTGAGCGTCCGACCGAAATTCTCACCGACCGCGGCGAGAAGTCGGCGACCCAGCCGTCGGTCGCCATGACCGAGGATGAGAACGAAGCGGAAAAGATCCTCAACGCCGAGGTCGATTTCGAATTCACGCTCTCCTACGAAGTCATCCCGGAGATCGAACTGCAGCCGACCGACGGCCTTTCCGTCATTCGCGAAGTCGTCGAAGTCACCGAAGACGAAGTCAACGAGCAGATCGAGAAGATCGCCGAGAGCGCCCGCACCTTCGAGACCAAGAAGGGCAAGGCTGCCGATGGCGACCGCGTCACCATGAACTATCTCGGCAAGGTCGACGGCGTTGCCTTCGACGGCGGCACCGCCGAAGATGCCGAACTGGTTCTCGGCTCCGGCCGCTTCATCCCGGGCTTCGAAGACCAGCTCGTCGGCGTCAAGGCCGGTGAAGACAAGACCATCACCGTGACCTTCCCAGCCGAATATCCGGCCGCGAACCTTGCCGGCAAGGAAGCCACCTTCGACGTCACCGTCAAGGAAGTCGCAGCTCCGGCCGCTCTTGAGATCAACGACGAACTCGCCTCCAAGCTCGGCATCGAATCCGTCGATCGCCTGAAGGAGATCGTCCGCGGCCAGATCGAAAGCCAGTACGGCAACGTCACCCGCCAGAAGGTCAAGCGTCAGATCCTCGACCAGCTCGACGGCATGTACCAGTTCGACACCCCGCAGGGCCTCGTCGACGCCGAGTTCGACAACATCTGGCGCCAGATCAACACCGACCTGCAGCAGTCCGGCAAGACCTTCGAAGACGAAGAGACGACCGAGGAAGACGCACGCGTCGAGTATCGCAAGCTTGCCGAACGTCGCGTTCGTCTCGGTCTCGTTCTCTCCGAAATCGGCGAACAGGCCGGCGTCGAAGTGACCGAGGAAGAAATGCAGCGTGCCCTTTATGCGCAGCTCCAGCAGTTCCCGGGCCAGCAGAAGGAAATCCTTGATTTCTTCCGCAACACCCCCGGCGCCTCCGCCTCGCTCCGTGCGCCGATCTTCGAAGAGAAGGTCGTCGATAAGCTGCTCTCCGAGATCAAGGTCACCGACAAGGTCGTGACCAAGGAAGAGCTGATGGCTGAAGACGAAGAAGGCTCGGAAGGCACTGAAAAGCCGGCCAAGAAGAAGGCCGCTCCGAAGAAGGCTGCAAAGGCTGAGGCTGCTGACGAAGCCGCCGAAAGCGAAGAAGCTGCCGCTCCGAAGAAGAAGGCTGCTCCGAAGAAGAAGGCCGCTGAAGACAGCGCCGAATAACCTTCGCATTGATTGGATAGAAAAGCCGGGTCGGCGACGACCCGGCTTTTTGTTGTGATGAAACCTCCCGAGTCCGCCGCCCATGATCCGTATCGAAAACATCAGCAAATCGAACAGTCACCGCATCCTCTTCATTGAGGCTTCCGCGGCGCTGAACCGTGGCGAGAAGATCGGCCTCGTCGGCCCGAACGGCGCCGGCAAGACGACGCTCTTCCGGATGGTCACAGGTTCGGAGACGCCAGACGAGGGGCAGGTCAGCGTCGAGAAGAACGTCACGATCGGTTATTTCAACCAGGATGTCGGCGAAATGGCCGGCCGCAGCGCCGTCACCGAGGTGATGGATGGTGCCGGTCCGGTGAGCGTCGTCGCCGCCGAACTGCACGAACTCGAATCGGCGATGGTCGATCCGGACCGGCTCGACGAGATGGACCAGATCATCGAACGTTACGGCGAGGTACAGGCGCGTTACGAGGAACTCGACGGCTACGGCCTCGAAGGTCGCGCCCGCGAGGTTCTCGCGGGCTTGAGCTTCACCCAGGAGATGATGGACGGCGATGTCGGCAAGCTGTCCGGCGGTTGGAAGATGCGCGTGGCGCTCGCCCGCATCCTGCTGATGCGTCCGGACGTCATGCTGCTCGATGAACCGAGCAACCATCTGGACCTCGAAAGCTTGATCTGGCTGGAACAGTTTCTCAAAGGGTATGACGGCGCACTGCTGATGACCTCGCACGACCGCGAGTTCATGAACCGGATCGTCACCAAGATCATCGAGATCGACGGCGGGTCGCTCACCACCTATTCCGGCGACTACGGTTTCTACGAGCAGCAGCGGGCCCAGAACGAAAAGCAGCAGCAGGCCCAGTTCGAGCGCCAGCAGGCGATGCTCGCCAAGGAGATCAAGTTCATCGAGCGCTTCAAGGCCCGCGCATCCCACGCGGCCCAGGTGCAGAGCCGGGTGAAGAAGCTCGACAAGATCGAGCGCGTCGAGCCGCCAAAACGCCGGCAAGTGGTCGCCTTTGAATTCCAGCCCGCGCCGCGTTCCGGCGAAGACGTGGTCAACATCAGGAATGTCGCCAAGCGATACGGCAGCCGCTCGATCTACGAAGGTCTCGACTTCATGGTGAAGCGGCGCGAGCGCTGGTGCATCATGGGCATCAACGGCGCCGGCAAGTCGACGCTGCTGAAGCTGGTAACGGGCTCGACCGAGCCGGATGAGGGTAGCGTCTCGGTCGGCGCCAGCGTCAAGATGGGTTATTTCGCCCAGCACGCCATGGATCTCCTCGACGGCGACCTGACCGTCTTCGAATGGCTGGAAGAACAGTTTCCACGCGCGGGGCAGGGGTCGCTGCGGGCACTTTCCGGCTGCTTCGGCTTTTCAGGAGACGATGTCGAGAAGAAATGCCGGGTGTTATCCGGCGGAGAGAAGGCGCGCCTGGTGATGGCGGCCATGCTGTTCGACCCGCCGAATTTCCTCGTCCTCGACGAGCCGACCAACCACCTGGACCTCGACACCAAGGAAATGCTGATCAAGGCGTTGTCGGAATACGAAGGCACCATGCTGTTCGTCAGCCACGACCGGCATTTCCTCGCCGAACTGTCGAATCGCGTGCTCGAACTGACGCCAGATGGCATCCACCGTTATGACGGCGGTTATACGGAATATGTGGAGCGCACCGGTTACGAGGCGCCGGGGCTGCGAAGCTAAGGATCAAGGCAGGAGCGAAGCGGCGTCGGCCTCCATCGTTTCCGGCCGCCGGACGCTGTGGCTTCTTCGTAAGCTGTCCGCCGGATATCCGCCGTGAACTGCAGGGCGGGAAGTCAACTTTCCGTTAGGAAGACCGTCGTAAGACGTCGTTCCGGCACGCGCGGAAAGACCTCGGTTCGAGGGGCTTACCGTCGGGCCGACCTGCAGCCGGAACGATTTTCTGCACAGTTTTGATTGTCTCATATGCCGTTTGATCTGAATCAGTTTTTAAGGTATCCCTTTTCGCGCCGTAGCGATTTCTGGAATTATACCGCAGGGGGGATATTCATGACGGCGAGCGATAAGGCCTTTCTCCGACCGGCAATCGGTCTGGTTGGAATGATGTTCCTGTCGGCATGCACGTCGGCGCAGACGACAGCGTCGATCTCTCCCACCACCACGACGGTTAAGCCGGCGCCGGTCTCGAAGAAACAGGTCTACCATTACACGCCGGCCGATCGCGACTGCATGAAGCGGGCAATGTATTTCGAGTCCCAGCGATCGAGCCGCGAAGGGCTGATGGCAGTCGGCACCGTGATCATGAACCGGCTGACCTCCGACGCCTATCCGTCCACCATTTGCGGCATCGTCGCCCAGGAGCGGCAATTCGCACCGGGCGTGATGACCCGGGCGATGAATGAGGCGACGGTTCCGGAACTCGATGCCGCCGTCGATGCGATCATTCGCGGCGAGCGGAACCCGGAAGTCAAGGACGCCATGTTCTTCCACACGGCCGGCTTACGTTTCCCCTATCAGAACATGCATTATGTCACGGTCGCCGGCGGCAATGCGTTCTACGAAAAGCGCGGCAGGGACGGGGATCTGCAGACGCCACCGCCGAAGCCCGTCGATGAATACGTGCTCGCCCTGGTGCAGAGCAATCCCGACCCGTTCAGCCTGATCCAGGCGAAGGAATTCGACGTTGCGTCGATCCCGGCGACGGGCACGGATCCGATGGTGGCGACGAATGTCCCGGTTCCGATCGAGCGGCCGGATCCCCTGGCGGTCCGTTCCGCCAGCATCCAGCCGGCCGGCACTCAGCCTGTAAAGCCTTCAGTCGCGCCGGTTATCCTTGCCAGCTCCATGAGCAATGAGTGGATGCTGCGTTTCGACACCGGCAACGCGAAGCCGATACCGACACCGTCGCCCAAACGATCGCCGGCCGGTGTCGATCGCTGATCCCTGAAGCCTATCCTGCCTTCTGCAGCTCGGCAGCCGCGGCATTGTCCTTGTTGTTGGCCCGCTGATAAGCCTCGCGTAGCGCGAGCCGGCCGAAGTACTGTTCGAATGCGGCGCGTTTTTCGATCGTGCCGAACTGCAAGCCGTAACCGAGCTGCGAGCCGACATAGACATCCGCGGCGCTGAACGTGTCGCCGGCGATATAGGCGTTCGCCCGGACAGCCGCTTCCAGTGTATCCATGACGTCCTGATAGGTGCCGTAACCCACCATCCGCTCGCGTTCCTTCGGCACTTCGAAGCCGAGCACGCGGTTGCTGACGGCTGCTTCCAGCGGACCGGCCGCAAAGAACATCCAGCGGTAATAATCGGCGCGCTTGGCAGGGGCGGGGGCAAGACCCGCCTGCGGAAAGACATCCGCCAGATAGGCGCAGATCGCCGCGCATTCGGTGACGATGGTCTTGCCGTGCACGATGCTCGGCACCTTGCCCATCGGGTTGACGCTTTTGTAGTTGTCGCCCTTCATCGTTGTGCCGAAATGCAGGATTTCGGTACGATAGGGGACGCCGACCTCCTCCAGCATCCAGCGGGCAATCCGCCCGCGTGACATCGGGTTCGTGTAAAGCACAAGTTCATCTGACATGTGGTCCTCCCGGCAGTGATGTCTATGTTTTGGAGCAGCTTGCTTTTCAATCAAGGCGCCAGGGCGAATTAGAGCGCCTTCCGGTACTGGATGAAGCCGGAGTTTTGGGCGATGCGGTCGTAGAGCCGCCGTGCGGCGGCATTGCTCTCCTGCGTCAGCCAATAAAGCCGCCCGGCGCCGTTTGCGCGCGCCAGATCTGCCACCGCTTCAATCAGCGCTGCGCCGGTTCCGCGGCCGCGCAGGGTATTCTTGACATAGAGGTCCTGCAGATAACACGTCGATTCGGGCAGCCAGCAGGATCGGTGGAAGATGACATGCGCGATGGCGATCATCTTGCCGGTCTCGTCGAATGCGCCGAGGGCATGCATCGGCTCGGCGGGATCGTGAAATCGGCTCCAGGTGACATCGTACATCTCCTTCGGCAGCACGGTCTCGTAGAAGCGCAGATAGGCTTCCCAGAGCGGCTCCCAGGCGGTGCGGTCGGCTGGCTCGAGCGGACGGATGATCGCAGGTATCGTCTTGGCGGTCATGGCGAAACTCCCTCACAAAAGAAAACGGCGGGGATTGCTCCCCGCCGTCGAATGATTAGCCGATTTTCCGGACTTAGGAAGCCATGGCCACCTTGAGATTTTCGTCCACCTTGTCGAGGAAGGCGGTGGTCGAGAGCCACGGCTGATCCGGACCGATGAGCAGTGCCAGGTCCTTGGTCATGTAGCCGGCTTCGACGGTGTCGACGCAGACCTTTTCGAGCGTCGAAGCGAACTTGGCGAGGTCGGCATTGTCGTCGAGCTTGGCGCGATGTGCGAGGCCACGGGTCCAGGCGAAGATCGAGGCGATCGAGTTCGTCGAGGTTTCCTGGCCCTTCTGGTGCTGGCGGTAGTGACGGGTGACGGTGCCGTGGGCGGCTTCCGCTTCGACGGTGCGGCCATCGGGCGAAAGCAGAACCGAGGTCATCAGGCCGAGCGAGCCAAAGCCCTGGGCAACGATGTCGGACTGAACGTCGCCGTCGTAGTTCTTGCAGGCCCAGACGTAGCCGCCGGACCACTTGAGCGCTGCTGCGACCATGTCGTCGATCAGGCGGTGTTCGTAGGTGATCTTCAGCGCGTCGAACTGTTCCTTGAATTCGGCGTTGAAGATTTCTTCGAAGATATCCTTGAAGCGGCCGTCATAGGCCTTGAGGATGGTGTTCTTGGTCGACAGGTAGACCGGCCACTTGCGCATCAGGCCGTAGTTCAGCGAAGCGCGGGCGAAATCGCGGATCGATTCGTCGAGGTTGTACATGGCCATGGCCACGCCGGCGTCCGGTGCCTTGAACACTTCCTTCTCGATCACCTGGCCGTCTTCGCCGACGAACTTGATCGACAGCGTGCCCTTGCCCGGGAACTTGAAGTCGGTTGCCTTGTACTGGTCGCCGAAGGCGTGGCGACCGACGACGATCGGCTTGGTCCAGCCCGGAACCAGGCGCGGCACGTTCTTGCAGATGATCGGCTCGCGGAATATGACGCCGCCGAGAATGTTGCGGATCGTGCCGTTCGGGCTCTTCCACATTTCCTTGAGGTTGAATTCCTTGACGCGGGCTTCATCCGGCGTGATCGTCGCGCACTTGATGCCGACGCCGTGCTTCTTGATGGCGTTGGCGGCGTCGATGGTCACCTGGTCGTTGGTGGCGTCGCGGTTCTCGACCGAGAGGTCGTAATATTCGATGTCGAGATCGAGATAGGGAAGGACCAGCTTGTCCTTGATGAGCTGCCAGATGATGCGGGTCATCTCGTCGCCGTCGAGATCGACGACCGGGTTGGCTACCTTGATCTTTTGCATGGAATTCCTCTTGGACGTAGAAGGGACCTCAAGGTCCCGACGGGTGGACACCAGTGGGTGCGCTATAACATCGCCGGGCTGGAACGCAAAGGCATTGAGGCCATCATATGCGGCTTTTCATGCGAGAAAACGCGGCGCGTCCGGACCTGCGAACGATTGCCCTTGCCAAACCATAATGCCTGATTAATGTCCGGCCAAATCGCTCTCCAACAGCCGGATTTGATCTTATGCGGACCTTGCCGCTTGCCCTTGCCTTTTCATTGATCTCGACCCTCACTGCGGCGGCTGATGTGACCGATCCCGTGAAAGAGGTGATGAAGATCACCGAGGACAACTGGAATACCGTCGACAGCGAATGGAAATACATCTTCGATGCCGGTCCGTTGTCGCGCCTGTTCAGCAAGAAATTCCAGGGCGCCTATGCGGAAGCCGCCAAGCACCCGGCCTACGACACGGAAAATAACCAGCCGGGCGATCCGTTCGGCTACGACGTGATAACCTCGTCGCAGGACGGCTGTCCGTTGAAGGACATCAAGACGACCTCGGCACCGGGCGCCAACGGCATGACCGATGTTACCGTAACCTTCAAGATGTGGACCTGCGTCGATGAGGCGGCGGTGAAGGACAGCGTCAACGAACTGCATTTCGACATCATCCAGGAAGCCGGCAAGCCGGTCATCGACGACATCCACCGCGTCGCTGACGGCGAGCGGGATTCGGTGATCGAAGAGATGCAGTCGATCGCCAAGGGCGAGTAACACTGCGGTGATCGGGCGCGTGTCGCTCTTCGATCGTGGCCTTGAGACCCATGCACGGTCTCGCCAAACCTTGCCCAGGCGATATAGTCGGCGGCCAGGAGCGGGTATCGGCACCCGCCTGAGGTAGTGGATGAGGTTTGCCGCGAAGATCCGAGACTGGCTGCTCGCCAACGACCCGGCGCTGTCGCGCCTGCGCATGGCCGGACGCGTGACCCTGACCGTCATCGCCGCGGTGGCCTGCCTTGCGCTCATCCACATCGCCGGCCTGGCGTTGCCGACGATCGCCTACGGACTTGCGATCATCCTGTCCATCGAAGGCGGCGTTGCTGTCCGCGACCGGCTGCCGTCCGACCAGTTGAAGACGCGGCTGATCGGCGGCGTGGTCAGCCTCGTCTGCGTCGGGCTGGCTGCGGTGCTCGAAGACTATCGCTACATTTCCGATCCGATGTTCCTGGTCGTCATTGCTGGCGCTACCGTCGGGCGCGTCTACGGACCGCGCGGATTTGCAGTCGGCATGTTCGCGTTTACGTCCTATTTCATGGGCGCCTACCTCAAGCCGAGCCTTTCCGACCTTCCGCTGGGGGCCATCGGTCCGGTGATTGCGGTCGTTACCGGCCATCTGGTCCGCACCTATCTCCTGCCTGACGACTGGCGGCGCGATCTTCTGCAGTCGTTGGTGGCGATCCAGGGCAGGGTGGGCGATATCCTGATGAAGCTCGCGGTTCTGTCGAGCGGCGGGATCGTCTCGGATAGCGATCGGCGCGAATTGCGGCAGCTCGAGGAGCGGTTGAAGGACGTCGTGCTGATGGCCGAAGGTTTCCTTCCACGCACGGCAGACGGCACGATCGATCCGGAAGACGAACCGCTCACGTCCCTCACGATGAAGATTTTCGACGTGCATCTCGCTGCGGAAAGCGTGATCGTCCTCTCCTTCGAGGCGCTGCCACCCTTCATGCTCGTCCATGCGCTGATCGAGGGCGACCAGGACATGGCCGAAAAGATCGTCGCCAGCCCGGCGGTCGCGGGCGGCGACCGGGTGGCGGAAAGCGCGGCCGCCCTGATCTGGCTGCAGAAGGTCAGGATGGCCTTGACGGAAGCCATCGAGGACGGGCGACGCGACCGTTTCCGGGCCATCGAGGATGCCGCTGCCGCGCCGGGGTCGGCAAAAATCGATTTCTCGCTCAGGAACCCGGTGATGCGATCCGCGGTGCAGATCACGACCGCATCGAGCCTGGCGATGGTTTTCGGCCTGATGTTGTCGCGCGACCGCTGGTTCTGGGCGGTGCTGACTGCCTTCCTGATCTTCACGAACACCAAGTCGCGCGGCGATGCGGCGATCAGGGCCCTTCAGCGCTCGATCGGCACGCTGCTCGGCATTGCATCCGGGCTGGTGCTGGCAACGCTGATCGGCGGTTATCCGCTGGTTTCCGTGCCGATCGCGGTGCTCTGCATCTTCCTCGGCTTCTACTGCCTGCAGATTTCCTATGCGGCGATGACCTTCTTCATCTCGATCGTGCTCTGCCTGGTCTATGGCCTGACCGGGGTGCTGACCCTCGACCTCCTGCAGCTCAGGATCGAGGAAACGCTGATCGGCGCGATTGCGGGAACCATCGTCGCCTTCCTCGTTTTCCCGGCATCGACCCGCTCGACCCTCGATCTCGCGCTGGGGCGCTGGTTCGATGGCCTGCGCGAACTTCTTTCCGCGGTCAGGGAGGGCCGGAGCGGTTTCGAGATCATCGCACTCTCTCACAAGCTCGATGCCGCCTATCGCGAGGTCACGCTCGCCGCGCGCCCGCTTGGCACCAGCTGGTCGGTCGTCAGCCGTCCGGGCCAGGTTCGCCAGACGCTCGGCATCTTCCTCGGCGCTACCTACTGGGCGCGGATCTTCGCCCGCAATGCGGTCCGGGCGGGAGAGAAGCCGGAAGGTGAGGTACTGGCGGCGCTGGAGGATGTATTGAACACTATCGGAGCGCTTTCGGCCCGCGGTTCGGAATGTTTCGTGGTAAAGCGCAAGCCGAGCCGAGCCGCCAGCCGCCATCTGCCGATCTTCAAGCACGGCAGTCGGGTTGGCGTCGAAATGATAGGCACGATGCTGGGCAGGCTTTATCCCGCAACGGCATGAGGCTTGCCGATTTCCTCAGGCACCGGTATTCCGGCCGTCGGATTTGGATACGGAAACAGAAATGTCAGGCACGAACAGCGAGCGCGAACTCATAGCCGAAGGACCGGCGGTCATCCTGGTCGAGCCGCAGCTCGGCGAGAATATCGGCATGGTGGCGCGCGCAATGGCCAATTTCGGCCTCGCGGAACTGCGCCTGGTCAAGCCGCGCGACGGTTGGCCGAGCGAAAAGGCTCGCTCCGCCGCCTCCAAGGCCGACCACGTCATCGACGGCACGAAGGTGTTCGAGACGCTCGAAGAGGCGATCGCTGACCTCAATTTCGTCTACGCGACGACGGCGCGCGAGCGTTACGGCTTCAAGCCGGTACGCTCGCCTGTGACCGCGGCCGAGACCCTGCGCACCAGGTTCAAGGCGGGCGAGAAGACCGGCATTCTCTTCGGCCGCGAACGCTGGGGCCTCACCAACGAGGAAGTTGCGCTCGCCGACGAGATCGTCACCTTTCCCGTCAACCCCGCCTTCGCTTCGCTGAACATCGCCCAGGCCGTGCTTCTGATGTCCTATGAATGGATGAAATCGGGCATGGACGATCTCACCGAGACCGTCTTCCTGCCGATCGAGCAGCGTCCTTCCACCAAGGAACAGGTCATTGGCCTGTTCGAGCACCTGGAAGAGGCATTGGACGCCCGCAATTATTTCCATCCGCCCGCGAAAAAGCCAAGAATGATCGACAACCTCCGCGCTGTCATCTCGCGGCGGGGTTTTACGGAGCAGGAGATCAGCGTGTTCCGGGGCGTCATCAACTCGCTCGACCGTTTTCCCCGCGGATGGTCGAAAAAGGACGGGCCGAAGCCTGAAAAGGCCGATCTGCCCAAAGGGGCATCTGGGGGGAAGACGGGGAATGACGCAGACGAATGAATCGAAACCCGTTCTGATGTTCGATTCGGGCATCGGCGGGCTGACGGTGCTGCGCGAGGCGCGCGTGCTGATCCCGGAACGCGGCTTCATCTATGTCGCCGACGATGCCGGTTTCCCCTACGGCGATTGGGAGGAGCCAGCCTTGCGCGAGAGGGTGATCGCGCTCTTTGCAAAACTCCTCGATGAATACGATCCCGAAGTCTGCGTCATTTCCTGCAATACCGCTTTCACCCTGGTCGGTGCGGATCTGCGCGAAACCTTTCCGAAGATGACCTTCGTCGGCACCGTTCCGGCGATCAAGCCGGCTGCCGAACGCACCCGCTCCGGCCTGGTCTCCGTTCTCGCGACCCCCGGCACGGTCAAGCGCGCCTATACCCGCGACCTTATCCAGTCTTTTGCCACCCAGTGTCATGTGCGTCTCGTCGGTTCGCAGAACCTCGCCCGCATGGCGGAGGCCTATATCCGCGGCGAGACGATTTCCGACGAGGCGGTGCTGGCCGAGATCGCGCCGTGTTTCGTCGAGAAGGACGGCCGAAAAACCGATATCGTCGTACTCGCCTGCACCCATTACCCCTTCATGGCCAATGTGTTCCGCAGACTTGCCCCCTGGCCGGTGGATTGGCTCGACCCCGCCGAGGCGATCGCCAGGCAGGCACGTCGAAAAGTGCCGCTGGTCGAGGGCGCCGAACACCCCGACAATTACGATTTCGCCGTCTTCACCTCCGGCAATCCCGACTTCGCCACCCGCCGCCTGATGCAGGGTTTCGGTCTCAGGGCCTGAGCACCATCGAGCAATGTGGCTTATTTGCCACGCTTTTTTCGCGATGACTGCAATTCGCGATTGTGCGCTTGCTCATCGGGCGATCTCGTGTATTGTTTATCCATTCCGCAAATCGAACACAGGAGGCGTGAAATGAAGTCCATTACCATGTATATGCGCCTTTCTGGCGGAACGGCTATTATGGCCTCGGTGTCTCGCACATCGATGCTGGCCGGCATGTGCTTCCAGGCTGTATAAGGCTGGATTTCCGCCGTTTTGGCACTTTTCCCATTGATCTGACGTGACCGGCTGACGACGCGTTTACCGCGTTTCCTCGTCCGCATCCGCACGTCTTTCTTCATCTTAGAGGACCTGGTCGCGACATGCGCCGGGACGAAAAATCATGCGTGAATCACAATTTATGGTTGCTGACACCCTTTCGGCTGCGGTTCATGAACTCTGCCGCGAACATGGCGTCTGGAAGACGGCCGGTGCACTGCTCCTGGCAGCCTGGAGACGTCGTCAAGAAGAGAACCAAATCTCTGATCTTTCCAATCGGATGCGCCGTGATGTCGGTTTCCCCGAACTCGAGGACGACCGCGGAAATGTCCGGTTCATCCCTTGGGACCTCCGGCTGTGAAAAGACTGAGATGGGTCCCCGGCGGGCTTGCCGCCGGGGCCTCACATGAAGGTCCTATGTCTGGAGTTGAAACAATGACGGCCGTTTTCCGCAAACTTTGCCGTGACGATATGGCGGAGGCTGCGAGCGTTCACTGTACGTCCTCCAAAGAACGGCTGCCGTGGCTCGCTCAGCTTCACACGCCGGAGGAGGATCGTGGATACTGGAGAGGGCATCTCTTCGCGACCTGCGACATCTGGGGCGCCGAAAGGGACGGCACCTTGCTCGGCGTCATCGCCTTTCGCAAGGATTGGGTCGACCAGCTCTATATCCTGCCGAGCGTGCAGGGGCAGGGGATCGGTTCCCGGCTCCTGGACATCGCCAAAGGAGCCCATCCGCAGCTTTTTCTCTGGACCTTCCAGCGCAATACCGCAGCCCGCCGTTTCTATGAGACGCATGGTTTCGTCGCAACCGAGGAGACTGATGGCTCAGGCAATGAGGAGAAAGAGCCGGATGCCCTCTATCGCTGGCGCATGACGACTGAATAAACACCGCTTGCAAACTGAAAAATTCGGTGGCTTGCTCCCTCTATTCCATGGAGGAGAATCCGCATGTCGCTTGAACACTGGCTCGCTTTCGTCGCCGCATCTTCGGTTCTCCTGGCCATTCCGGGGCCGACGATCCTGCTCGTCATTTCCTATGCACTGAGCCATGGCCGCAAGGTGGCATCTGCCACCGTCGCCGGCACGGCGCTGGGTGACTTCACGGCGATGACCGCGTCCATGCTCGGGTTGGGCGCATTGCTTGCGACCTCTGCAGCCCTCTTCACTGTGTTGAAATGGGTGGGCGCCGCCTATCTCATCTATCTCGGCATCAAGCTCTGGCGCGCGCCGGTTTCCGAGCGGGCCGCCGATCTCGGCGAGGCCGAGGTGACATCCGTAAAACCCTTCAAGATTTTCCTGCACACCTATGTGGTCACCGCACTGAACCCGAAGAGCATCGTCTTCTTCGTGGCCTTCCTGCCGCAGTTCCTGGACCTCAGCCAGCCGCTGTTCTTCCAGATGGTGGTCTTCGAAGTGACCTTCCTGGTGCTCGCGACCCTGAACGCCACGCTCTACGGCCTGCTGGCCTCGATGGCGCGCAACACGATCCGCAAGCCGAAGGTCCAGCGGATCGTCAACCGCACCGGCGGTTCGTTGATGATCGGTGCCGGCCTGTTGTCGGTCGGCTTCAAGCGCGCAGCCGCCTGAGCTTCGTCAAGGAGGAACAGCTGATGATCACCGGGCGTTGCCATTGCGGCGAGACCGTTTTCGAGATCAAGGGTGAACTGCCGCAGGCACTCACCCGCTGCACCTGCACTTACTGCTCAAGGCGCGGCGCGCTCCATGCCTATTACGAGCCGACGCAGGTGAAGGTCACGGCCAATGCCGCGACCGACAAGGTCTATCGATGGAATTCCAAGATGGTGGCGCATCATTTCTGCGGTACATGCGGCTGCACCACCTATAGCGACAGCCCGGATTTCCAGATGGACGGCACCTGGGACGGCAAGACCCGGCGTATCGCCGTGAATGCACGATTGTTCGACGATTTCGATGCCGAGGAATGGCCTCACACGGTCATCGACGGCCGGCATCTCTGGTAGGAGAAGAGCGATGAGTGACGTAACCCTGCTTGCTTTCGCGATCGTCGCGTTCATCGGCATCGCCACGCCTGGGCCGACGGTGCTGCTGGCGCTCACCAACGGCTCGCGTTACGGCCTTCGCCGCGCCCTGCCGGGCATGGCGGGCGCGATGATCTCCGACTTCGTATTGATCGGCGCAGTAGCGCTCGGCCTCGGCGCATTGCTGGCGGCCTCCGAATTCTGGTTCTCGGTCGTCAAGTGGCTGGGTGCCGGTTATCTTGCATTTCTCGGCCTGATGCTCCTGCGCTCGAAAGGCTCGCTTGACGTAACGGCAGGCGATGCTGCGGCCGGTTCGGGTTCCGCAACGTCAATCTTCCTGAAGAGCTTCCTCGTCGCGGTGACCAATCCCAAGGGATACCTGTTCTTTTCGGCTTTCCTGCCGCAATTTATCGTGCCGGATGCGCCACAGTTTCAGCAATATGCGATCCTGGCACTCGTCTTCGCGCTGATCGACATGGCCGTCATGTTCGGTTATGCGCTGCTCGGCTCGCGGGCTGTGCATCTTCTGAAGAAGAAGGGCGCGCTCTGGCTCGACAGGCTCTGCGGCGGGGCGCTTCTGGCGCTTGCTGGCTCGCTGGCATTCTATCGTCGCGCGGCATCCTGAGCGGTTTCGCAAAGGCCTGTGCATTTTCGATCTTGCCCGGCGAAACGAATCCCGATCTCTGTTAGAGTTCCGGAGTCGCGGCTCTAACGGTCACCGCGAAGAGACAGCATACGAGGTAAGTGCATTGCAGGTCGGCATCGATATGGGAATTGTGTCCGGGGGAGATCCGGCCAAACTCGATATCGAGGAGCTTCTGGCGACCCGTCTGCTCGTGCAGGGAAATTCCGGCTCCGGCAAGTCGCATCTCCTGCGCCGCCTGCTGGAACAATCGGCACCCTGGGTACAGCAGGTGGTGATCGATCCGGAAGGCGATTTCGTCACGCTGTCTGAAAAATTCGGCCATGTGGTGGTCGATGGCGAGCGGAGCGAGGCCGAGCTTGCCGGCATCGCCAACCGTATCCGCAAGAATCGCGTCTCCTGCGTCCTGACGCTCGAAGGCCTCGATCTCGAAGAGCAGATGCGCGCCGCCGCCGCCTTCCTGAACGGCATGTTCGATGCCGACCGCGAATACTGGTATCCGGTCCTGGTCGTGGTCGACGAAGCGCAGATGTTCGCGCCGTCGGTCGGCGGCGACGTGTCGGAAGACGCCAGAAAGCTTTCGCTCGGCGCCATGACCAACCTGATGTGCCGTGGCCGAAAGCGCGGCCTTGCCGGCGTCATCGCGACCCAGCGGCTGGCAAAGCTCGCCAAGAACGTCGCCGCGGAAGCCTCGAACTTCCTGATGGGCCGCACCTTCCTCGATATCGACATGGCCCGCGCCGCCGACCTGCTCGGCATGGACCGCCGCCAGGCGGAAATGTTCCGTGACTTGAAGCGCGGCAATTTCGTCGCTCTCGGCCCGGCTCTGTCGCGCCGGCCGTTGCCGATCGTCATCGGTACGGTCGAGACGTCGGCGCGCTCTTCGAGCCCGAAGCTGATGCCGCTGCCGGATGCACCGCAGGATGTCGAGGACCTGATCTTCACGCCGGATCCGGAAGAATTCACCCGGCCGATGGTCCGCCGTGCCCCGCCGGCGCCGCGACCGACGACGGATATCCTAGCCGAACTGTCCCGCTCGACACCCGCCGCCGTGGCTGTGCCGCAGGAGCCGCGCGTCGCCCAGCCGGAATTGTCCGCCGAAGAGCGCGAAGAACGGCTGTCCGCCGTGCTGTCGGAAATTCTCGACGATCCGCAATCCGCCTACCGGACGGATTCCGTCCTATATCAGGATTTTCTGGTGCGCGCCCGGATGCGGCGCCTGCCGGGTCCGCCGCTCTCGCTCAGTGAATTCCGCCGCCGCACGGCGATCGCCCGCTCGGGTGTCGACGAGGAAACCGCTTCCAGCGAGGCCTGGGGAACGGCGCTGTCGCTGTCATCCGGTGTTTCGGATGACCTGCAGGGCGTTTTCCTGCTGATGGCGAAGGCGGCGATATCAGGCGAACCATGCCCGTCGGATGCGCGGATCGCCCGGGCCTACGGCACCCACTCGGCGCGGCGCGCCCGTCGCCTTCTCGGTTATTTCGAGGAGCAGGGCCTGATCGTCGTGCATGCGGACTTTTCGGGCAAGCGCATCGTCGCCTTCCCGGATCTCCAAGCTGAAACCGCGCCGGGCAGCGCCGATGCGCCGGATGAGGGCGAGGCGAGGGCCGCTGCCGAATAAGCCGTCAGTGGATGTGAAAATGCGCTTCCACCGCCGCGGCGATAAAGGCGCGCCGTGCTTCCGAAGGCCTCGACTTGCCCTTCAACGCTTCGTCGCAAACCTGTTCCGCCAGATGATGCTGACTGCCGTGATAGGTCGGCCAGAAGCGGTCGAGGACTGTTTTCGCCTCGCGTACCGTCTTGACGGTGCGGACCATACCGGTTTCGGGATTTTCGATCCTGATCGGGCTGCTCCAGAGTTTCGATTTCATGACACGACACCTCCTTCCCTTAAGATGGAACGAACCCCCTGTTCCGTCAAAAAAGCCTGCAGACAGCCTTGCCGAAAGGTTAAGAGACCGGTGCAGTTGACATTCCTGTGACATCCGCCTAAACACCGCGCCAACGCCGGGCCGAAAGACCCGGTGTTTCACTGACATGTCCCGTGGTTTTCTCCGGACGCTTTCGTGAGAGACCTGTCAGAGCTCTTAAATCAGGGCTCAGAGGAGGGCGTGTTTCCTTGATCCGGCTTGGCAACAAGTCGGTGTAACCGTTTGATAAGGAAATACGATGAGCAAGCGCGAATCGTCCAAATACAAGATCGACCGCCGTATGGGCGAAAACATCTGGGGTCGTCCGAAGTCCCCGGTGAACCGCCGTGAATACGGCCCGGGCCAGCACGGCCAGCGCCGCAAGGGCAAGCTTTCCGACTTCGGCGTGCAGCTGCGCGCCAAGCAGAAGCTCAAGGGCTACTACGGCGACCTGCGCGAAAAGCAGTTCCGCTCCATCTATGACGAAGCCAACCGCCGCAAGGGCGACACTTCGGAGAACCTGATCGGCCTGCTCGAATCGCGCCTCGACGCGATCGTCTACCGCGCCAAGTTCGTTCCCACGGTCTTTGCTGCCCGCCAGTTCGTCAACCATGGCCACGTCACCGTCAACGGCGTTCGCGTCAACATCGGTTCCTACCGTTGCAAGGCCGGCGACGTCATCGAAGTCCGCCAAAAGTCGAAGCAGCTCGTCACGGTTCTCGAAGCCGTTTCGCTCGCTGAACGCGACGTTCCGGACTATATCGAAGCCGACCACAACAAGATGGTTGCCACCTTCGCCCGCGTTCCGGGCCTGAGCGACGTTCCTTACGCCGTCATCATGGAACCGCAGCTGGTCGTCGAATTCTACTCGCGTTGATGAATTGCCCTTCGGGGCGGTTCTGCGACACAAAAGAAAAGCCGCCTTTCGGGGCGGCTTTTTTCGTTTGATCGGACAGTTTGGCGAGTTGGCGAGAATTACCGCCTCACTTGGAGGCGGCTTTTTTCTTCTCGCTGGCAGGTTCCGTGGTGGTCGCGGTCGTGTCCGTGGACTGGGAGGTTGCGACCGGCGCTTCCTTCGGGCCTTCGCCCATGCGGTTCCAGGCGTCGAGGCCGGCGATCTTGTAGGCTTCGGCAAGCGTTGGGTAGTTGAACGTGTTCTCGACGAAATATTCGACAGTGCCTTTCAGGTTCAGGACCGCCTGGCCGATGTGGACAAGTTCGGTCGCACCTTCGCCGACAATATGGACGCCGAGCAGGCGGCGGGTCTTCAGCGAGAAGATCAACTTCAGGAGGCCGGTATCGAGGCCCATGATGTGGCCGCGCGAGGTCTCGCGGAAGCGGGCGATGCCGCATTCGTAGGGAATGCCGCGCTCCTTCATTTCCTCTTCGGTGAGGCCGCAGGTGGAGATTTCCGGCACGGCATAGATGCCATAGGGGAAATATTTCTGCGGTTCCTTGGCGATCGCGCCGACGGCGACACGCGCCGCGACGCGCCCCTGTTCCATCGAGGTTGAAGCGAGGCTCGGAAACCCGACGACGTCGCCGGCGGCGTAGATGTTGGGAACGGAGGTCTCGAAGGTTTCGGGATTGACCTTGAGGCGACCGCGGCTGTCGGCTTCAAGTCCGGCTGCGGCGAGGTTCAGCGTATCGGTGGCGCCCATGCGGCCGGCGGCGAACAGCACCATGTCGGTAATGATCTGGCGGCCGCTGTCAACGTGCACCAGAACCTTGCCGTCCGGCAGGCGCTCCACCTTGTCCGCCTTCTGGCCGAGCAGCAGTTTCATGTTGCGGTCGCGCAGCTGGTAGGTGAAGTCTTCGACGATTTCCTTGTCGATGAAGTCGAGCATGGTCGGCTTTGGGTCGATAACGGTCACGGCAGCATCCAGCGCACTGAAGATCGTCGCATATTCGATGCCGATAACGCCGGCGCCGATGACCACCATCGAACGGGGGAGCTGCTCGATTTCGAGCAGCTCGTCGCTGTCGAGAACCGTCTTGCCGTCGAACGGCATGTAGTCGGGGCGGAAAGGCTTGGTGCCGACCGCGAGCAGGATCGACTTGCCCATGACGTGCATGACGTCGCCGTCGTCCTTGGCGATTGCCATCGTGTCGGGCGTGACGAAAGTCGCCTTGCCACGGATGCTCTGGACGCGGTTGCGGGCGAACTGGTGTTCCAGCACTTCGACCTCATGGTCGAGCGTGATCAGCAGGCGGCGACGCAGGTCCTCCGCGCTGATCTCCTGCTTGACCCTGTAGGCCTTGCCGTAGAAGCCGCGCTCGCGCCAGCCGGACAGGTTGAGCGCTGTTTCGCGCAGCGTCTTCGAGGGGATCGTGCCGGTATGGACCGATACGCCACCGACCCTTTTGCCCTGTTCGACGACCAGAACCTTCTTGTCGAGCTTGGCAGCCTGGATGGCCGCGCGGCGACCGGCCGGTCCGCTGCCGACGACGATGAGGTCGTATTGGTTCATGGGATGCTCCGCTCCGAATCTGACGGCCGCCGCGATGCGGCAGCACTCACGAATCCCTTTGTAGCCACCTATTCTAAAGTTTTGATTGCGGCTCGTCCAAGCCTTGATTTCAATCTGTATGCATCAATTTTGTGCACTGCAAGAATTGCTGAAAAATTAACTTGACGGAGGTCCGGAAATGCCGTCCATTCGGACCAATCAGAAATTGGTGCGATAAATGGTACAGGATAAAGCCGGCGAGGCTCATGACAATTCGAGCTATGCGCTGGATCGCCTGAGGGAGCTTTTAAGGGCGGGAGAATTCGGTTCTGAGGGCCGCCTGCCGACCGAACGCGCTTTGACCGATATGCTCGGCATCAGCCGGCGCGCGGTGCGACGTGCACTCGAGGTGCTCGAATCCGAAGGCCTCATCTGGCGTCGCCAGGGCTCAGGCACGTTTATCGGCGAAAGGCCGAGCGAGTGGAGCAACCATGTGGGCGCGATCGTCGCCGGCACGGATTTCATGGAGATCATGGAAGTCCGTCTGAGGATCGAACCGCAGCTCGCCCAGCTCGCGGCCATGCGCGCCAAGCCGGCGGATATCGCCAAGATGTACGAGATCGCCTCGAAGATCATCGAGAGCAGTGATGCCGACGCCCGCGAACTGTGGGATGGAACGCTGCACCGGCTGATCGCCCAGAGCGCCGGCAATCAGCTTTTCCTGTCGATCTTCGACGTCATCAATCGCGTCCGCCAGGACGAGGCATGGCGGGCGATCCGCGAGCGCGCCCGCTCCAGCGGCAATGCGGTCAACATCTCGTTTGCCCAGCACAAGACCATCATTGAGGCGATCGCCGCCCGTGATCCGGTGCAGGCGGGGGAGGCGATGCGCGAACATCTGCTGATGCTTCAGGAGAGGCTCATCCGCGCGACGTCCCTTGGCTCCGTGGAACAGGGATCGCTCAGCGAAGCAAGTTGAATGGCCGCCACGCGGCCCACCACAGAAGCCGGAAACCGGCCAAGACTAAAAACAGGAACCTAAAAACAAGAGAGGAATGTTCATCATGATGCGACTTACCAAGCTTACGACGGCGCTGCTGGCCGGCGCGCTTTTCGCCTTTCCGGCGCTTGCGGTCGATTTGCGCATCGGCCTGCAGGACGATGCCGACGTTCTCGATCCTGCCCAGTCTCGCACCTTCGTCGGACGTATCGTCTATACCGCCATGTGCGACAAGCTGGTCGACGTTTCGCCCGACCTGAAGATCGTCCCGCAGCTCGCCACCGAGTGGAAATGGTCCGCCGACGGCAAGGAGCTGACGATGAAGATCCGCGAGGGCGTCAAGTTCCACGACGACACCCCGCTCGATGCCGCCGCCGTGGTTGCCACGATCGAACGCAACATGACCCTGCCGGAATCGCGCCGCAAGAGCGAGTTGACCTCCGTCGCCAAGGTCGAGGCGACCGGGCCGCTGGAAGTCAAGTTCACCCTGAAGTCCCCGGACGTGACGCTGCTTGCCCAGCTCTCCGACCGCGCCGGCATGATCGTGTCGCCGACCGCGGCCAAGGCGCTCGGCGCCAATTTCGGCTCCAAGCCGGTCTGCGCCGGTCCGTTCAAGTTCGTCGAGCGCGTCCAGCAGGACCGCATCGTGCTCGAAAAGTTCAAGGATTACTGGGCCAAGGACAAGATCTTCGTCGACAAGGTCACCTACCTGCCGATCCCGGATACCACCGTACGCCTCGCCAACCTGCGTTCCGGCGACCTTGACTTCATCGAGCGCCTGGCGCCGACCGACGTCGCAGCCGTCAAGGGTGACTCGAGCCTGAAGTTCGACGCGACCGTCAACATCGGTTACATGGCTCTTTACGCCAATGTCGGCAACGGTCCGCGCGCCGACAACCCGTTCGGCAAGGACAAGCGCCTGCGCCAGGCCTTCTCGCTGGCGATCGACCGCGACGCCATGAACCAGATCGTCTACGAAGGCACCGCCGTCGGCGGCAATCAGCCGTTCCCGCCGAACAGCCCGTGGTTCAACAAGGCAATCCCGGTTCCGGCCCGCGACGTCGCCAAGGCCAAGGCTCTCATCAAGGCCGCCGGTTTCGATCGTGTCCCGGTCGAGCTGCAGATCCCGAACAACCCGGTCGCCCAGCAGATGATGCAGATCCTGCAGTCGATGGTTGCCGAAGCCGGTTTCGACGTCAGCCTGAAGTCGACCGAGTTCGCCACCCTGCTCGAAGAGCAGACCCGCGGCAACTTTCAGCTCAGCCGCTCCGACTGGTCCGGCCGGGTCGATCCTGATGGCAATATCCATCAGTTCATCAGCTGCAAAGGCGGCATCAACGACGTGAAATACTGCAACCCGGACGTCGACAAGCTGCTCAACGAAGCACGCGCCTCGACCGACGACGCGGTCCGCAAGCAGAAATATGACGCAGCTTCCGTGATCCTCAACGAAGACATGCCGGTCATCTATCTCGGCCATCAGTCTTGGATCTGGGCTTACAAGAAGAACATTACCGGCTTCGTGGCCAGTCCGGACGGCATGATCCGCCTGCAAGGCGTCAAGAAGGGCTAAGCCTCCTATGCCGCACGGGAGTAGACCCGTGCGGCACTTTTCCGCATCGCTTCGTAACAATGTTGCTCAACGGGGGACGGCGTCATGCCTGTCTACATCGGAAAGCGTCTGCTGGTCGCCATCCCGACCTTGCTGATCATCTCCATCTTTGTCTTTTCATTGCAGAAACTGCTGCCCGGCGATCCCATTCTGGCGATGGCCGGTGAGGAGCGTGACCCGGCGGTCATCGAATTCCTGCGCGACAAATACCGGCTGAACGATCCGGTCGTGGTGCAATATTTCTATTGGCTCGGCGGCGTGCTGACCGGCGACTTCGGCATCTCGCTGCGCACCAACCAGCCTGTCCTGGAACTGATCCTCCAGAAGCTGCCGGTGACGATCCAGCTCGCCGTGATGGCGATGTTCTTCGCGATGCTGATCGGCATACCGATCGGTATCCTGGCGGCGGTCAAGAAGAACACGTTCATCGATTATATCGCCAATGTGCTGGCGCTGACCGGCCTGTCGATCCCGAATTTCTGGCTTGGTATCATGCTTATCCTGCTGATCTCGGTGCAGCTCGGCTGGCTGCCGGCCTCGGGCTTTGAGTCGATCTTCGTCGATCCCGTCCGGTCCCTGCAGACCATGGTCATGCCGGCCTTCGTACTCGGAAATGCGCTGGCGGCGACGCTGATGCGCCATACCCGCTCGGCGATGATCGGCGTGCTCAGCGCCGACTATATCCGCACCGCCCGCGCCAAGGGGCTTTCTCCGCGGGAAGTCATTCTGAGCCACAGTTTCCGCAACGCGCTTCTGCCGGTCGTGACGCTGTCGGCGCTGCTGTTCGGGGAACTGCTCGCCGGTGCGGTGCTGACCGAGCAGATCTTCACCATCCCGGGCTTCGGCAAGCTCATCGTGGATGCCGTCTTCAACCGCGACTATGCGGTGGTGCAGGGCGTCGTGCTGTGCACGGCAGTCGGCTTCATCCTGATGAATCTCATCGCCGACGTTCTTTACGTCCTGCTCAATCCGCGTCTGAGGGCCACCCTATGACCACGATCGACCAAGCGCCGCCGGTTGCGGCAGCCAAGCGCGACAGGAGCCGCGCCTGGCGCAAGATGAAGAAGAACAGGAGCGCGCTCGTCGGCGCCGTCATCGTCCTGTTCTTCGCAATCCTGGCAGTCAGCGCCCCGATCCTGCCGATCATCGATCCCGTCGCAACGAGCTGGACGGCTATCCGTAAGGCACCTTCGGCCATGTACTGGCTCGGCACCGACGATCTTGGCCGGGACATTCTTTCACGGATGATCTGGGGCGCCCAGGCATCGCTGATGGCCGGGGTGTTCTCGGTCGCCATTGCGGTCGGCATCGGCGTGCCCTTCGGCCTGATCTCGGGTTATTTTGGTGGCTGGGTGGATATGGTGATCTCACGGATCACAGAGGCTCTGCTCGCCATGCCTTTCCTGATCATGGCGATCGCGCTGGCGGCATTTTTGGGTCCGAGCCTGATGAATGCGATGATCGCCATCGGTCTATCCGCCATGCCGATCTTCGTGAGGCTGACCCGCGGCCAGGTCCTGGCGGTCAAGACGGAGGACTATGTCGAAGGCGCACGCGCCGTTGGCCTGAACCACTTCGAAATCATGACCCGCTATATCCTGCCCAACGTTTTCGCCCCGATCATCGTCCAGGCGACGCTGACGATCGCAACCGCGATCATCGCCGAGGCGAGCCTTTCCTTCCTCGGCCTCGGCCAGCAGCCGCCGGCCCCCTCATGGGGCTCGATGCTGAACGTCGCCAAGAACTTCCTGAGCCAGGCGCCCTGGATGGCGATGTGGCCGGGCGCGGCGATCTTCCTCGTCGTCATCGGCTTCAATCTCCTCGGCGATGGCCTGCGCGATGCGCTGGATCCCCGCGAGGCATGACGGCCGCGCCAAGCATGATTTGAAAGGACCAACACCCATGACTGAGTTCACCACACGGCCGGAAATCCTCGGCACGTTCGGGGTCGTCACCTCAACCCACTGGATCGCCTCGGCCGTCGGCATGGCGATCCTCGAAAAGGGCGGCAATGCCTTCGATGCGGCGGTCGCGACCGGCTTCGTGCTGCAGATCGTCGAGCCGCATCTCTGCGGCCCGGGCGGCGACATGCCGGCCATCTTCTATTCGAAGAAGAAGGACAAGGTCGAAGTAATCTGCGCCCAGGGACCTGCACCGGCCGGCGCGACGATCGAGCACTACACGTCGGAAGGCCTGAAGCTGATCCCCGGCGACGGGCTGCTGGCGACCGTCATCCCCGGCGCCTTCGACGGCTGGATGCTGATGCTGCGCGACTACGGCACGATGAGCGTGCGCGACGTGCTCGAGCCGGCGATCTATTACGCAGAGCATGGCCACCCGATGCTTGCCCGCGTTTCCGCCACCATCAAGGGGCTTGCTAGCTTCTTCGAGACCGAGTGGCCGACATCCTACGCGACCTGGCTTCCGGGCGGCGTGGCTCCCGAAGCGCAGAGCAATTTCAAAAATCCGGTGCTTGCCGAGACCTGGAAGCGCCTCATCGCCGAGGCTGAAGCCAAGACCGGCCGCGAAAACCAGATCGAGGCGGCCCGCGACGCCTTTTACCGCGGCTTCGTGGCCGAGGCGATCGACCGTTATGTCTCGACGGCCGAAATCATGGATGCGAGCGGCGCCCGCCACAAGGGTGTGCTGACCGCCGACGACATGGCCAACTGGCAGGCGACCGTCGAGGCGCCGCAGACCTACGACTATCACGACTGGACCGTTGCCAAGACGCCGGCCTGGGGGCAGGGGCCGGTGCTTCTGCAGTCTCTGGCGCTGCTGAAGGGCTTTGACCTCTCGGCGATGGATCCGGCCGGTCCGGATTTCGTGCATGTCGTCATCGAGGCCATGAAGCTCGCCTTCGCCGATCGCGAGGTCTATTACGGCGATCCGGATTTCGCCCAGATCCCGACAGAATACCTGCTCTCGGAAGGCTACAATGCCGAGCGCCGCAAGCTGATCGGCAGCCAGGCCTCGCTGGAACTGCGGCCAGGCCGCGTGCCCGGTTACGACCACCAGTTCGACCTCACCATGGGCATGCTGGCGGAAGTGAGCGGCAAGGGCGCGGTTTACGAGCCGACCATGTCGCATCTCACCGAAAAGCGCGGCGATACGGTCCATATCGATGTCATCGACCGCTGGGGCAACATGGTCTCGACCACGCCCTCGGGCGGCTGGCTGCAATCCTCGCCGATCGTGCCCGGCCTCGGTTTCGCCCTGAACTCCCGCGCCCAGATGTTCTGGCTGAAGCCCGGCCTGCCGACCTCGCTGGAACCGGGAAAGCGCCCGCGCACGACGCTCACCCCGTCGCTGGCCCTGCATCAGGGCCGTCCGACCTTGGTGTTCGGCACGCCCGGCGGCGATCAGCAGGATCAATGGCAGCTGCCCTTCTTCCTGCGTTACGTCCACCACAAGCCGAACCTGCAGGCGGCGATCGACATGCCGCTGTTCCACACCACGCATTTCCCCGGCTCCTTCTATCCGCGCACCAGCCAGCCGGGGAACATCATGGTGGAAAGCAACATCGGTGCCGACGTGCTCGCCGAGCTGCGCAGTCGTGGCCACCAGATCACGGTTGCCGATCCCTGGAGCGTCGGCCGCCTGACCGCAGCCCGCCGCGACGCCGACGGTTTGCTGCGGGCCGCGGCAACGCCGCGCCTGATGCAGGCCTATGCGGTCGGGAGATAAGCCATGACCTGGTCGATCGTCGCACGCGATCCGGAGACGGGTCACTTCGGAATTTCGGTTGCCAGCCGCTTCTTCGCGGTCGGCGCCGCAGTGCCCCACATCAAGGGCAGGGTAGGCGCCGTCGCCACCCAGGCCTTCGTCAGCCCGCTCTACGGCACGGACGGATTGAAACTGCTGGAGGAGGGCAAGAGCCCGCAGGAGATCATCGAGGTGCTGACGGCGCGCGACGACGGCCGCCGCCAGCGCCAGTTCCACCTGATCGACGCCAACGGCCGCAACGCCGCCTATACCGGCGAAATCTGCGTCGACTGGGCAGGCCATCTGGTCGATGACAACGTCTCCGTTGCCGGCAACATGCTGGCCGGGCCGCAGGTGATCGCCGAGACGCTGCGGGTCTATAAGCAAAAGGCGGACGAAGGCGCGCCGCTCGCCGAGCGCCTGCTTGCGGCCATGGATGCAGGCGAGGCCGCCGGCGGTGACAAGCGCGGCAAGCAGTCTGCCGCCATGGTTCTCTATCGCGACCAGGATTACCCCTGGCTGCGCATCAATGCCGACGATCACGCCGATCCGCTCGGCGAACTGCGCCGGCTCTATGCGGTAGCGCAGGAGCGTTTCCTGCATGTGGCCGAAACCATGCCGACCCGCGAAAACCCGCACGGCATGATCGACCGACGGGTCATCGACCAGAAGATCGCCGAGCTGGAAGCCGCCCGCGAAGCGGAAGGCCGCGCCTCGGCCTCCTTTGCCACTCCCTGGAAGCCCCAATGACGGAAGCCCCCAAGACGGAAGCCCCAATGACCGAGACACCTGTTCTTTCCGTCAGGAACCTGACGACATCCTTCCTCGTCGACGGCGAATGGAAAAGCGTCGTCCGCGACGTCTCCTTCGATGTGCATCCGGGTGAGACGGTCGCGATCGTCGGCGAAAGCGGCTCCGGCAAGAGCGTCACCTCGCTGTCGATCATGCGGCTGCTTGCGGCCAACACGAGCAAGATCGAGGGCAGCATCCTGCTCTCCGGCCGGGATCTCCTGTCGATCTCCGAAAAGGAGATGCGGGGTGCGCGCGGCAACGACGCCTCGATGATCTTCCAGGAGCCGATGACCTCGCTCAACCCGATCTTCACGATCGGGCGGCAGATCTCGGAAGTGCTGACGCGCCACAAGGGACTGTCGAAATCGCAGGCGCGCGCCGAAACAGTGCGGCTGCTCGAAAAGGTCCGCATCCCGAACGCCGGCGCCCGGTTCGACGACTACCCGCACCAGTTCTCCGGCGGCATGCGCCAGCGCGTCATGATCGCCATGGCCTTGGCCTCGAAACCCAGGCTGTTGATCGCCGACGAACCGACGACCGCGCTCGATGTCACCATCCAGGGACAGATTCTCGACCTGATCAAGGTATTGCAGGAAGAGGAGGGCATGTCGGTGCTCTTCATTACCCATGACATGGGTGTCGTCGCCGAGATCGCCGACCGCACCATCGTCATGTATCGCGGCGAGGCGGTCGAAAGCGGTCCGACCGAGGAGATCTTCCATCGCGGCAAGCACCCGTATACGCGGGCGCTTCTCTCCGCCGTGCCGCGGCTCGGCTCGATGCAGGACCGCAAATGGCCGACCCGTTTCCCGGTCGTCGACATCGCTACCGGCGAGACTGCCGAGCCCAAGGAAGTCGCCGGCACGGTCGATACCCGAAAAACCCCGGTACTGGCCGTCAAGAACCTCGTCACCCGCTTCGCCGTCCGCTCCGGCCTCTTTGCGACGCAGACGGGTTCCGTCCACGCGGTCGAGAACATTTCCTTCGATCTCTTCCAGGGAGAGACCTTGTCACTGGTCGGTGAATCCGGCTGTGGCAAGTCGACGACTGGCCGCTCGATCATGCGGCTGATCGAGCCCACCAGCGGCGACGTGGCGCTCGATGGCTACGATGTCCTGCGCCTCGACCAGACGGGCCTGCGCGACATGCGCAAGACCATCCAGATGATCTTCCAGGATCCGTTCTCGTCGCTCAATCCGCGCATGACCGTCGGCGCCGCAATCTCCGAGCCCTTCGTCAAGCACAAGCTCGGCAACGCCAAGGAGGCCAAGGAAAAGACCGCCGACCTGCTCCGCAAGGTCGGCCTGTCGCCCGACATGGCAGGCCGTTATCCGCATGAATTTTCCGGCGGCCAGCGCCAGCGCATCGCCATTGCCCGCGCCCTGTCGCTCGATCCGAAGGTGATCGTCGCCGACGAAAGCGTCTCGGCGCTTGACGTGTCGATCAAGGCTCAGGTCTGCAACCTGCTCCTCGACCTGCAGCAGAGCCTCAACCTCGCCTTCCTGTTCATCAGCCACGACATGGCGGTCGTCGAGCGGGTCAGCCACCGGGTGGCGGTCATGTATCTCGGCGAGATCGTCGAGATCGGCCCGCGCGCCGCGGTCTTCGACAATCCGCAGCATCCTTATACGAAAAAGCTGATGGCAGCCGTTCCGGTGCCGGACCCGGCCCGCCGCGGCATCCGCCGGGGCATTTCCAACGACGAGTTGAAGAGCCCGGTTCGTCCGATGGGTTTCCAGCCGCCGGCGCGCCAGTACCGCGAGGTTTCCGAAGGCCATCTGGTGCAGGTGGCTTGACCAGTGGATCGGGCAAAGTCTCTGTCGTAAAACCCGTATAAACTTCTAGCGTGATTTTTTTGAAGTCGCATGTATGGGTTGATGAATTGTTCTCGACTGCCGGTTGCTTTTCTGCTTGATTACGTCACTAGGGCGCCGATTTTTCGCGCCGGGGGTGAAGGATATGTCGGTTTGAGCTCTCGCGATCGACGGGAGCGCTATCGCAAATCTGTAATGATGGAGTTTTAGGCTTAGCTGGTATTCCTGGGGGGAGATTTGGCAGCGATGTCGCTTCATTTGCAGCAGGCGGTCAGCAAAGCTGAATCGCGGGCGCGTAACCTCGGCGAAGATCTGGGAACTCTGTCCGCCCGCCTGAGGGCGAAATCACCAGATGCGGTTGCGACCGATGCCGAAAAAGCCCAACGGCAAAACTTTCTGGGTGCGCTTTACGGCTCACCTGAGGACGCCGAACGCGTCTTTGAACGCATCATCGGCGGCAATGAACTGCAGGACGCCAACTATCTTGTGCGTGGCGCGATCGCGGCGCGCGCCGTGTTGCGCATCGTGCTTCGCGGGCCGAGCGGCGCGCTGGTGGGTTATGGTACCGGCTTTCTGATCGGCGACGGCGTGCTCCTGACCAATCACCATGTCCTCGATAGTCCGCAAGCGGCGCGGTACTCTGAAGCCGAGGCTTTTTTCGAGCGTTCTGCCATGGGTTACGACCTTACGCCCTGGCGCTTTACGCTGCAGCCCGAGACCTTGTTCTATACCTCCGAAGCGCTTGATTTTAGTTTGGTCGCGGTGGCCGATCGCGACCGTACGGGCAGGTTCGAGCGTGTCGCGCTGGGCTGGTTGCCACTGCTCGGCGAAGCGGGCAAGGCTCTCGAGGGCGAATGGCTGACGATCATCCAGCATCCCGAGGGCAAACGTAAGCAGATTTGCGTTCGTGAAAACCAGCTCCTCAAACGCGACACCGATGTGCTGTGGTATTCCACAGACACGCTCGGCGGCGCATCCGGATCGCCGACGTTCAATAATGATTGGCTGGTGGTCGCGCTGCATCATTGCGGCATCCCCGAGAAGCGTAACGGCAAATGGCAGACGATCGACGGCCGTGACTATGACCCGCGCACGGACAGGGAAGACCGTATCAAATGGATCGCCAATGAAGGCATCCGTGCGTCCCGCATCATTGAAACCTTACGCGCCGACAGCAAGATCGCCGCGCACCGCCTTGTCGCTCCGATCGTGGCGACCGAGGTTCAGGATATCGACGTACGGTTGCCGGTTCGCTTTGCCGCCGGCCAGCCGCTGCCCAACCTGCTCATCTCGGAAACGCCGGGTGCTGCGGCGGTGAAGCCACCGGACGGTCCGGCCGCTTCGCCGGCGCCAGGCCGCAACTCTTCGCCTGGCGCGGTCACCGCGCTTTCCACTCGTCCGAACCAGCCGCAGCCCCGGGAGTCCCGCATGGCACAGCATATTACGCTCAATCTGCTCGTCGGTGACGACGGCAGCGTTTCCCTGCTTCAAGGCGGCGTCGCGGAATCGGCGCTGGTCGCGCTGGAACGTGCATCGACGCGGCCCAAGAAGAACGTGATCGAGGCGCCCGTCGATCCGCAACGAGACTGGGCGACGGCGACGGGTTACGATCCCGATTTCCTAGGCCCGGGCAAGTTGAGTGTCCATCTGCCGAAAGTGATGCAGGCCGACCTGATCGCGCCGCTGCAGGACGCCTATGGTCAAACATTCACGGTGGCGCAGCGTAAAGCTGGCGTGCTCAACTATGACGGCTACAGCGTGGTGATGAACAAGGAGCGGCGCTTCGCCTTCTTCTCCGCCGCCAACGTGAGCTACAATATGCGTCCGGGCATCAGCGGCCGCAGCGATAACTGGCTCTACGACGATCGTATCAGCCGCGCCCATCAGGTGGACAACAGCTTTTATCGCAACGACAAATTCGATCGTGGCCACCTCACGCGTCGCGAGGACATGGAATGGGGAAGCGACCCCGTCTCCGCCGTGCGCCGCGCCAACGGCACATGCACCTGGACCAATTGCTCTCCGCAGCACGAGATCTTCAATCAGGACAAGAGCCCCGATCCGGCCGTGCACCTGTGGCAGGGGCTGGAGCGCTATGTGCTTGAGGAACGTGTCAAACCGGGAGAGTTCAACGCGCAGGTGATCACCGGCCCGGTATTCGGAGCAGCCGATCCCGTCTATCGCGACATCCCGTATCCGCTCGAATTCTGGAAGGTCGTGGTGGCTGTCGCCGAAAGCGGCGCGCTTTTCGCTACCGGTTACTTGCTGAGCCAGAAGGCGGTGATCGATGAATTCGGACTGGAAGCGGCGCCTGCCGAGCCGTTCGGTGCATATGCGACCTATCAGCGGACGATTGCGACAATCGAGGATCTGACGGGATTGCAATTCACCTTTGGCAGCAACCAATCGCTGTGCGATGTCGATCCGCTCGCCACCCCTCGCGGCCGTACCCAGGGCGGGCGTCGGCGTGTCCGCACGACCGAAAGCTTCGGCGCGGCGGGCGATGATTCGCTGAAGGGATTTGAGGATATCGTGCTGTTCTAAAACGGTTCCGCTTGTCCTCGAAAAACGCAGCCGCTCGCTCTGTGTTTTCGTGAAATGCGGACCGGCATCGAACCGTTAGATCAGCCTCAACCCCTTCAGGCTGACATGCCCGTCCTTGCCGATGATGATGTGGTCGTGCACCGTGATGCCGAGAGGTTTTGCGGTGTCGACGATCGTTTTCGTCATGTCGATATCGGCACGGGAAGGTGTCGGATCGCCGCTCGGGTGGTTGTGGACGAGGATGATCGCGGTCGCCGACAGTTCGAGCGCCCGGCGCACGACTTCGCGCGGATAGACAGGCGTATGGTCGACGGTACCGTGGCCCTGCACCTCGTCGGCGATCAGCGCATTCCGCTTGTCGAGGAAGAGGATGCGGAACTGTTCGCGTGGCTCGTAGGCCATGATCGCATGGCAATAATCGATGACCGAAGACCAGGAGGACAGGACCTGCTTGCCGCGCAGCTCGCTTTTCAGCATCCGGTGACCGACGGTCGCGACGAGCTTCAGGTCGAGCGCCACCGCCTCGCCGACGCCCTTGACCTCCTGCAGCAATCCGAGCGGCGCCCCCATTACGCCGGCAAGCGTTCCGAACCGGGCGATCAGTGCCTTGGCAAGCGGTTTCGTATCGCGGCGCGGGATCGACCGGAACAGCAGGAGTTCGAGGATTTCATAGTCGGCAAGTCCGGTATCGCCATGTTCGCGATACTTGGTTTTGAGGCG
The DNA here is from genome assembly GCF_002968535.1 of Neorhizobium sp. T7_12. Classification (NCBI taxonomy): domain Bacteria; kingdom Pseudomonadati; phylum Pseudomonadota; class Alphaproteobacteria; order Hyphomicrobiales; family Rhizobiaceae; genus Neorhizobium; species Neorhizobium sp. T7_12. The sequence goes on from NZ_PVBK01000002.1 coordinate 339,113, forward strand.
CTCGCGGTGACCATGGTAATGCGCGCCCGGCTCGTCGTCGTCCATCGAGGCCGGTTTCTTGATGGCTTTCGGCTTGGTCAGCTGCTCGGCGAAAAAGCCGCGCTCGTCCTCGATGAAGGACCTTTGTTCGTCCGGTGGAGGAGCGGAGCGGCTGGCCATCCCTTACCTCGAAAGCGGTGGCAGGCCGGGTCGGTCGAAACCTCCAGGCGACAAGGTGAAGATCTCGCAGCCGGTGGCGGTGACGCCGATCGCATGTTCGTATTGCGCTGACAGCGACCGGTCGCGGGTCACCGCGGTCCAGCCATCGGAAAGCACCTTCACATGCGGCTTGCCGAGATTGATCATCGGCTCGATGGTAAAGATCATGCCTTCCTTCATCTCCGGACCCTCGTCGGCGCGGCCGTAATGGAGGATGTTCGGCGAGTCGTGGAAAAGCCGGCCGACCCCATGGCCGCAGAAATCGCGCACCACGGAGCAGCGTTCGGCTTCCGCATAGGTCTGGATTGCCTCGCCGATTGCGCCGGTGCGGGCGCCAGGACGCACCGCCTCGATGCCGCGCATCAGGCATTCGTAGGTGACTTCGAGCAGGCGCTCGGAGGCGCGCTTGATCCCGCCCACCGGGTACATGCGGCTCGAATCCCCGTGCCAGCCGTCGAGGATATAGGTGACGTCGATATTGACGATATCGCCTTCCCGCAAAGGCTTGTCATCCGGAATGCCGTGGCAGACGACGTGATTGATCGAGGTGCAGGAGGATTTTGTGTATCCGCGATAGTTCAGCGTCGCCGGCAGCGCCCCGTGGTCCATGCCGAACTCGAAGACGAAGCGGTCTATCGCGTTGGTGGTGACGCCGGGCTGCACGATCGTTGCAAGCTCGTCGAGGCAGCGCGCGGTCAGCAGGCAGGCCTTGCGCATGCCGGCAAAGTCCTCCGCACCATAGAGGCGGATCGCACCCGTATTCTTCAGGGGGGCGGAAACCGCCTCGATATAGTTCACCATGGTTCTTCTCTCGCAATCTCTCCGTTCATAAAGCAGCCGGGCCCGGTTCGTCCATGGCGATCGGAGATTTCAGCGCTTTTCTTCCCGACAATCCGAACGGGATGATCTGAAGAGAGCCTTTTAAAGTGCTTCTTATAGGTCTATATAAGGTGCGAATTGGAGCACCTGGAGTCACCATGGTCAGCGTCGTCCTCGCCGAAGTCACCGCCAGCGTTTCCGAGCTGAAGCGCAACCCCATGGGTACCGTCGCAGCAGGAGAGGGAGCTCCTGTCGCCATCCTCAATCGCAACGAGCCCGCCTTCTATTGCGTGCCTGCAAAGGCCTACGAAGCGATGATGGACCGGTTGGAAGACCTTGAGCTCAACGCACTGGCCGACAGCCGCGCAGGCGAGACTGTTATCAAGGTAACGCTGGATGAGCTATGAGCTCGCGTTTCTGGATGTTGCACTGAAGGAATGGCGCAAGCTCGACTCGAACATCCGTGAGCAGTTCAAGAAGAAGTTGACCGAGCGTCTCGAAAATCCGCGCGTCGCTGCCGCCCAGCTTCATGGATCCAAAAACCGTTACAAGATTAAGCTGCGCGCCATCGGCTATCGCCTCGTTTATGAGGTCAGAGATACGCAACTGGTCGTATTGGTAGTCGCCGTCGGCCGGCGAGATCGAGACGCGGTCTACAAGGCAGCCGAAAAGCGATAGCCGAGATCCTCGACCGGGATCAGCCCCGCAGGCGTTATTTCCTCCGGTGAAACGCGGCAATGCACTGCATAGGCCTCGACGCCGCGGGACTTGGCGCGCTCGAAGGCGAGCGCATAGAATGGGTCGAGATCTCCGCAGATACGGAAACGCGAGCAGTCGTGCCGCTGGATGAGGTAGATCATCACCGCCCGGTGACCGGCCTCCGCCATGTCGCCCAACTCTTCCAGATGTTTGGCGCCGCGTTTGGTGACGGTATCGGGAAATTCCGCCAGCCCCCGCTCACGGCAGAAATGGACGTTCTTGACCTCCACATACGCATTTGGAAGGCCGTCGCCGATCAGCAGGAAGTCGATGCGCGAATTGCGGCCGTAGCGCTGTTCGCGCAGGATCGTCTGGTAGCCGGCAAGGCTCGGGATCAGCCCTGTACGGATAGCCTCTTCCGTCAGCCGGTTCGGCAGGCCGGTATTGATGCCGACGCGCTCGCCGTCCACCTCGACCATCTCGAACATGTGCCGGTATTTGCGGGTGGGGCTGTCATGCAGCGACACCCAGATCTTCGAGCCCGGTGTCGTCAGCCCTCGCATCGAACCGGTGTTGGGGCAGGAGCCGGTAAACGGCGTGCCGTCCTCCAGCACGGCGTCGAACAGGAAACGCTTGTAGCGTTGCAGGAGGGTCGCAGGCACCAGCGGCGGATCGAAACGCATCTGTGATAAGGATCAGACGCGCTCGAGCACGTAGGTGCCGGGCGCATCGGCAATCGCATTGAGCGCCTTGCCGCCGGGCTTGCGGGCCGGCACGCGCTCGTCGTCCTTTGCCTCGGCCCATGCATGCCAGTGCGGCCACCAGGATCCCTTGTTTTCCTCGGCACCCGTCAGCCAGTCTTCGTACTGGCCTTCGGCCTTGCCGCCTGTCCAGTACTGGTACTTCTGCTTGTCGGGCGGGTTGACGACGCCGGCGATGTGGCCCGAACCGGTCAGCACGAAATCCACGGGACCGCCGAACAGCGAGGAGCCGAGAAAGACCGATTTTGGCGGCGCGATATGGTCCTCCCGGGTGGCGAGATTGTAGACCGGGATCTTGACGTCCTTCAGCGAGATCGTCTTTCCCGCGAGCTTCATTTCGCCCTTGCTCAGATTGTTGTCGAGATAGCAGTTGCGCAGGTAATAGGCGTGGTTGGCGGCCGCCATGCGCGTGCTGTCGGAATTCCAGTAGAGCAGGTCGAAGGGCATCGGTTCCTTACCCTTCAGGTAGTTGCTGACCACATAGGGCCAGATCAGTTCCGAGGCGCGCAGCATGTTGAATGCGGTGGCCATCTTCGACCCGTCGAGATAGCCGATCGTGTTCATATGCTTTTCGATTGCGGCGATCTGTTCTTCGTCGACGAAGACCTTGAGATCGCCCGCATGGGTGAAATCCACCTGGGTGGTGAGGAAGGTCACCGATGCGATGCGGCTGTTCTTCTTCTGCGCGTGATAGGCAAGCGTTGCCGCGAGCAGCGTTCCGCCGACGCAATAACCGATCGCGTTGACCTGCTTTTCGCCGGTAGCCTTCTCGACCGTGGTCAGCGCGAAGTCGATCCCCTCGCGCATGTAGGATTCCCAGTCCTTCTTCGCGTGGCGTTCATCCGGATTGACCCAGGAGATCACGAAGACCGTATGGCCCTGGTCGACGCACCACTTGATGAAGCTTTTCTGCGGGTTGAGGTCGAGAATGTAGAACTTGTTGATCCACGGTGGGCAGATGAGGAGAGGGCGCTTGAGCACCGTTTCCGTCGACGGCTCGTACTGGATGACTTCGCACACCTCGCTCTGGGCGATCACCTTGCCCGGCGTCAGCGCCATGTTGTGGCCGATCGCGAACTTGGTCGCGTCGGTGTGGCGCAGCCTCAGGTCGCCGCGCCCGGCGGCGATATCCTCAGCGAACATCTTCATGCCGGCCACCAGGTTGGCGCCATTGCTGGCGACCGTCTCGCGATACACCTCCGGATTGGTGAGAGCGAAATTGGCCGGTGAAAGGGCTGCCGTCACCTGCTTCACGTAGAAGGCGGCTTTGTGCCGGGTGTGCTCGTCGAGCCCTTCGGCTTCGTTGACCAGTTTGTCGGCCCAGGAGGCGGTGACGAGATAGAGCTGCCGGAGGAGGGCGAAGAACGGGTTCTTTGCCCAGTCGTCGTCGGCAAAACGTTTGTCCTTCGGCAAGGTGTCCGCCGCGGGCTCGACCGGCTGGCCGGTGAATTGCCCGAGCGTGCGCGTCCAGATGCCGATATAGCTGGAAAACAGCAGGGTCTGGGCTTCGAGCGTCCGCTTCGGATCCGAAATCCAGTATTCGGTGACCTTGGAGAGGGTCTTCACGAGGTCGGTCATCGGGTCTGCGACCGAATCGCCGATCTCGCCGCGTTCGCGCGGGCCGAGCCATTCCGATGCCGCTTTGCCGAGATTTTCGAGCGCCCGGGCGACGTTCATGGCGAGCGCCTGCGGGTCCTTGACCACATAGGCCTCGACCGATTTGGGGTCGAATCCCGGAAATTCCTGTCCGGTCTGCCCTTTATCGTCGGTCTTTTCCGCCACGTGCGGCCTCCCCACAGTTTGTTAGTTGTTTTCGTTTGTACATTGTGCCTGAAAGCGAATACAAGTGCCAGCGATCGGCGCCTTCAGGTGCATTGGCCGATGACGGAAACTGGGTTACGGAAATGGAAAAACTGAGGCATCGGATCGGCAGCTTACCGCTTTTCATCGGTCTTGGCGCGCTCTCTCTGCTGGCCGGCTGCAACAGCAACACCTTTGCTCTGGATGACGGTATTCCGAACACCGCACCGCCGGCCGTGGTCGTCCAGACCAAGACCGCGCCGCCGCCAGGCCCTGTCACCAGGCAAAACACCGGCGTCTATCCGACCTTCGATCCGACGCTGCGCGCTGCGGCCGAGCAGATCGAGGACGAGGATTACAACAAGACCGAGCCGCGCCTTGCGTCGCTCGCCCGCCTGCGCAGGTCGGGCTCGATCTCGGAAGCCGAATATCAGCGCCGGGTGGCCGAATACCGCAAGCTCGCCGCCGAGCATGGCAAGGACGCATTGGCCAATATCTCCAGGTAGTCCCGGCAAACCAAGTCATCCGGGGCAACTCGATATCGGCAAATAGCACTTGCCTTTCGGCGCTTTTGGTCGCAAAGCAAAAAATCGCCAATCATGCGACACCGGCGCGTCGCGTCTGACGCTGCGCGCCCTCCACGGGGAGAAAGATGGAAGAGTTTCATAAAGTCCGACGCCTGCCGCCATACGTCTTCGAACAGGTCAACCGTTTGAAGGCCAGCGCGCGAGCGGGTGGCGCGGACATTATCGATCTCGGCATGGGCAATCCCGACCTTCCAACCCCGAAGGCGATCGTCGACAAGCTGTGCGAAGTGGTCCAGGACCCGCGCACCCATCGTTATTCGTCGTCCAAGGGTATTCCCGGCCTGCGCCGCGCCCAGGCTGCCTATTACGCCCGCCGGTTCGGCGTGAAGCTCAATCCCGATACCCAGGTCGTCGCGACGCTCGGCTCCAAGGAAGGCTTTGCCAACATGGCGCAGGCGATCACCGCGCCCGGCGACGTCATCCTCTGCCCCAACCCGACCTATCCGATCCATGCCTTCGGCTTCCTGATGGCCGGCGGGGTGATCCGTTCCATGTCGGTCGAGCCGGACGACAGCTTCTTTCCGCCGCTCGAACGCGCGGTGAAGCATTCGATCCCAAAACCCTTGGCGCTGATCCTCAACTATCCGTCCAACCCGACGGCGCATGTCGCTTCGCTGGATTTCTACAAGGAAGTGGTGAGCTTCGCCAAGAAGCACGACATCATCGTGCTGTCGGATCTTGCCTATTCGGAAATCTATTTCGACGGCGAACCGCCACCGTCGGTGTTGCAGGTACCCGGCGCGATGGATATCGCCGTCGAGTTCACCTCGATGTCGAAGACCTTCTCCATGCCCGGCTGGCGCATCGGCTTTGCGGTCGGCAACGAGCGGCTGATCTCGGCGCTGACCCGCGTCAAGTCGTATCTCGACTATGGCGCCTTCACGCCGATCCAGGTTGCCGCGACCCATGCCCTCAACGGCGACGGTTCCGACATCGCGGAAGTCCGCAACGTCTACAAGCGCCGCCGCGACGTGATGGTCGACAGCTTCGGCAAGGCCGGTTTCGAAGTGCCTCCGCCGGCAGCCACCATGTTCGCCTGGGCGAAGATCCCGGAAAAGTTCCGCCACCTCGGCAGCCTCGAATTCTCGAAGCTCCTCGTCGAGAAGGCGGACGTCGCGGTTGCCCCTGGCATCGGTTTCGGCGAGATGGGCGACGATTATGTTCGTCTGGCGCTGGTCGAGAACGAGCACCGCATCCGTCAGGCGGCCCGCAATATCAAGAAGTTCCTGTCGACGGCCGACGAGACGATGCACAACGTCATCTCGCTCAACACGCGCCGCTGATCGAAACAGCATTTCCGGCGGCCCCGACGGGCCGCCACCTCCAGGCAATCAGGAAGAATAGCATGGCAGACGCCCTCAAAGTCGGCATTGCGGGTCTCGGCACTGTGGGTGCCTCGCTCGTCCGGATCATCCAGACCCGCGCGAATGAATTGGCAACGACGTGCGGCCGTGCGATCGAGATCACGGCGGTCACGGCACGCGACAGGTCGCGCGACCGCGGCATCGATATTTCCGGCATCACCTGGTTCGACACGCCGGAAAAAATGGCCAACGAGGCCGATATCGACGTCTTCGTCGAACTGATGGGCGGCGCCTCGGGTGCTGCTGCCGATTCCGTTAAGGCAGCGCTGACGCGTGGTCTCCATGTGGTGACAGCCAACAAGGCGCTGCTTGCCGCCTCCGGCGTCGAGCTTGCCAAGATCGCCGAAGAAAAGAGCGTTCTTCTCAATTTCGAAGCGGCCGTCGCCGGCGGCATCCCGGTCATCAAGGCGCTTCGTGAATCCCTGACCGGCAACACGGTCTCGCGCGTCTACGGCATCATGAACGGCACCTGCAACTACATCCTGACCCGGATGGAGAAGGAAGGCCTGTCGTTTGCCGATTGCCTCAAGGAGGCCCAGCGGCTCGGTTATGCGGAGGCCGATCCGGCCTTCGACATCGAGGGCAACGACACTGCCCACAAGCTTGCAATCCTGACGACGCTCGCCTTCGGCACGCAGATCGCCGCCGACGAGATCTATCTCGAGGGCATCAGCAATATCTCGATCGAGGACATCCATGCGGCCGCCGATCTCGGCTACCGGATCAAGCTGCTTGGCGTCGCGCAGTTGACCGACAGCGGTATCGAGCAGCGCGTCCATCCGACCATGGTGCCGCACGACTCGGTCATCGCCCAGGTCGACGGCGTCACCAATGCGGTGGCGATCGAATCCGATATCCTTGGTGAACTGCTGATGGTCGGTCCCGGCGCCGGCGGCAACGCGACCGCTTCCGCCGTTCTCGGCGATATCGCCGACATTGCCAAGAGCAGCCCGGGCGCTCAGCGTGTTCCGGTCCTGGGCACACCGGCCGCGTCGCTGGCGCCCTACAAGCGCGCCCGCATGCAGAGCCATGAGGGCGGTTATTTTATCCGCCTGACGGTCGCCGACCGCACTGGCGTCTTTGCCAGTATCGCTGCCCGTATGGCGGAGAACGGCATCTCGCTGGAATCGATCATGCAGCGGGCCAAGCCGGACGCCGCGACGGACACGCCGAAGACGATCATTCTCGTCACCCATGCGACGATGGAGGATTCGATCCGCAAGGCGGTCGATGCGATCAAGGCGGAAAGCTATCTCGTCGGTGAGCCCCAGGTGATTCGTATCGAACGGCCCAAGGCTTTTTAAAAACACGTCGCTTCGAGAAGCCGGCGCTGCCGTTTCCTGTGGGTAACGCCGGAACCTTTCCAGAACTTCTGTGAAAAGCAAGACCGCAAAGGCTCACTGGCTAGCCGCTCCGGGGCCTCCGGACGTAGATTGTCGCTGGCAATCACTGTCGAGGAGGCTTGCGCGATCGCCATGAAGATGCGGGCCGTGAATACGCGGAAAATGAGCACGCGGAACAAGGGATACCGGCTGCAACTCAGCGGCGTCCGCCCCGAGCCACATGGCTCTCCGACCATGCGTTTGGCCCATGCCAATGATCAGCCGCGTGGTGATGGTCTTGAAGGGCGGCGGGGTTTTGTTTTCCTGCTTGTGTTCTTCGCAGTCGCGGCGACCGTCAGCGGCTCGGCATTCGTCTGGTCGATGCTGTGAGCGGCCGGTTACCGAAAGATCGCGAGATCCGACCGGCAATCCCGTCAAAGCGATTCCTCTTGCTCTCGCGATACGCTAAAAGCGCTCCATGACCAGAATTTTCTCCGCGCTTTCGTCGACAGTGGAAACGGTTGATCCCGTCCCGCGCGCATTCCTCGGCGTCGAACGCTCCGCGGGCGATCAGCGGTGGGTGTCGCGTCTCGATCAGGCAGCCCAGAACCGGGCGCTGGCGATTGCCCAGATCCACGGGATTCCCGATCTCGTCGCCCGCGTTCTTGCCGGTCGCGGCGTTACGCTCGACGATGCCCCCGCCTTCCTCGATCCGACCATCCGGTCGCTGATGCCGGATCCCTATACGCTCACCGATTGCGAAAAGGCGGTGCTGCGGCTCGCTGACGCGATCGCCAGGCAGGAGAAGGTGGCGATCTTCGGCGATTACGACGTCGACGGCGCATCCTCTTCGGCATTGCTCTACCGGTTTCTCCGCCACTTCGGCGTCGAGGCGGAAATCTATATTCCGGACCGCATCTTCGAGGGTTACGGCCCCAATCCGACGGCGATCCGCCAGCTGATCGCCAACGGCGCCCGCCTCATCGTCACCGTCGACTGCGGCTCCACCAGCCATGATGCGCTTGCCGCGGCGCGCGACGAGGGCTGCGACGTCGTGGTCATCGATCACCACCAGCTCGGCCACGAACTGCCGCCGTGCCTGGCGCTCGTCAATCCTAATCGCGAGGACGATCTTTCGGGCCAGGGCCATCTCTGCGCCGCCGGCGTCGTGTTCCTGGTTCTGGTCGCCGCCGCGCGCCACATGCGGCAGATCGGCGATCCGCGCTCCGGATCGCTCGACCTGCTCGCCTGGCTCGACATCGTCGCGCTGGCGACCGTCTGCGACGTGGTGCCGCTGAAGGGTCTCAATCGCGCTTACGTGGTCAAGGGCTTGCTTGCCGCCCGCCATATGGGCAATGCCGGGCTTTCGGCGCTGTTCCGCAAGGCAGGCCTTGGCGGCCCGGTCACGCCCTATCATTTCGGCTTCCTGATCGGCCCGCGCATCAATGCCGGCGGACGGATCGGCGATGCGGCACTCGGCAGCCGTCTGCTCACGCTCGAGGATTCGATCGAGGCCGAAGTGATCGCCGCCCGGCTGGACGAACTCAACCGCGAGCGGCAGGCCATGGAAGCCGCCATGCTCGCCGAGGCGGAAGCAGAAGTGCTTGCCGAATACGGGAACGGCGAGGGGGCCAACGTCATCGTCACGGCGCGCGACAAGTGGCATCCCGGCATCGTCGGGCTGATCGCGGCGCGGCTGAAGGAGAAATTCAAACGGCCGGCTTTCGCGATCGCGTTTGATCCGTCCGGCAGGGGAACCGGGTCTGGCCGCTCGATCAACGGTTTCGACATGGGCCGCATGGTCCGCGCCGCCGTGGATACCGGCCTGCTCGTCAAGGGCGGCGGCCACGCCATGGCGGCGGGGTTGACGGTCGAGCGCAGCAATCTCGGCCGCCTGCGGGCCTTCTTCGAGGAAATGGCGGGCGAGGGCGTGCCGGCGCTGGTCGCTAATCACACGCTGAAGATCGATGGCGCGCTTTCCGCCTCCGGTGCGACGCTCGAACTTTTCGACCAGCTCGAACAGGCCGGCCCCTATGGTTCCGGCCATTCGCAGCCGGTGTTTGCGATCCCTGCCCACCGGCTGAAGGATGCCCGCCTGGTCGGGACCGCTCATATCAAGGTGACGCTGGAGGCGGCCGACGGCTCGCGGCTCGAGGGGATCGCCTTCCGCGCCGCCGAAACGCCGCTCGGCAACATGCTGCTCAATTCCCGGGGCGCGCAAATCCACGCCGCCGGCTGCCTCAGCGCCGACCAATGGCAAGGCACCCGCCGGATGCAGCTCCGCCTGCTCGACGCGGTGAGGGCGCCGTAAGGAGGCGGGTCAATTTTCGGGATAGGATCCGCTTTTGCGGAGAGTGGAAGTGGCACGCCCTAGGGGAGTCGAACCCCTCTTCCCAGAATGAAAATCTGGTGTCCTAACCGATAGACGAAGGGCGCGTGCGCTTCGTGGTGGCGCCCTTATAGTCAGGGTGTTTGTATCCCGCAAGCGCAAAATTACATTTTCAAGCGCTTGCGAACGCAAAAAATCGCGCGGCCGCAAGATGGCGTGCGAAAGCTGGATACGGAAATAAAAACAAAAGCTTGGGGGAAAACGAAGTGGCACGCCCTAGGGGAGTCGAACCCCTCTTCCCAGAATGAAAATCTGGTGTCCTAACCGATAGACGAAGGGCGCCTGCTCTTCGTGGCGCTCTTATAGAGAGGGGATTTCTTTCCTGCAAGCGCCAAAGCCATCTTTTTTACAAAAAAATGACGGCTTTTCCGGCGCCGGCGGTTTGAATGAAAATGGCGTCAAATCAGCAGCTTAAAGGAGTGCCCTGAGCGTCGGTCCCGCAGGCTGCGGCGGGCGTGGTCGGCGGCGTGCTGTAGACGCTGGCGGTGGTGGCATTGAAATTCCGCCGCGGCAGATTGGCCGGAACCGGGCCGTTGCCGGATGGGGCGGCCGCAGCCATCGGCGGGTTCGCCGAAAAAATCGTACCGCTGTCGGCGCGCACCCCGGTCGATTGCGTCGCAAGGCCCGCGATCGAGGCCTGCTGTGGCTGTGCAGGTGCCGGCGGGAACGTGTTTTCCGCGGTGGGAACGGCGGCCGGCGCGGTTGCCGCCGGTGCCTGGGCTGCCTGCGCTTCTGCCTTGGGGATGGCCGGATCGGCACGGCGGTTCGAAGCTGTGATGCCGCCCTTGGCAAGGATGCCCTTGGCAAGGATGCCCTTGGCGCTTGCTGCCACCGTGGTGCGCGGCGCCGGCGTCGTGGCGTCAGCCGTCTTTTTTGTGGTGGTGCAACCACTGAGCGTCAGCGTGGAAAGGCAGACGATTGCCAGCGTCATGCGGACGTTCGAACAAAGGAAAGGCGTTTTTGGCAAGGCATGCCCCGTCGGCTCGTATCGCGGGCGTCATGCCGCGAATCATCGTGCCCGAGCATCTCGCGGAAGACCGCCATGGACAAGCCGGTCGGGGCAGGCGAGGTCAGCCTGGGGCAAGGTTGGGCCAAGGTGGGGGAAAGAACGCGGCGGTTGAGTAAAAAGGAAGCCGCCGCGTTGAAAAATCCTACCAGCTGCCGATATTCGGAGCTGAAGCCCAGGGTTCGGCGACGGGCAGGTTGTCGCCTTTCTGGAGGAGTTCGATCGAAATGCCGTCCGGCGAACGGACAAAGGCCATCCGGCCTTCGCGCGGCGGACGGTTGATAGTGATGCCGTTGTCCGAAAGGTGCTGGCAGAAATCGTAGATGTTATCGACCTCATAGGCGAGGTGACCAAAATTGCGTCCGCCGGTATAATCCTCGGTGTCCCAATTGTAGGTCAGTTCGACGCAGGGGGCGAGAACGTCCCTGGCGTCGCTGAGATCGTCGGGGGCTGCGAGGAAGACCAGCGTGAAGCGGCCCTTCTCGTTGTCGATGCGCCGAACTTCCTTGAGGCCGAAAACGGTGGTGTAGAAATGAAGTGAGGCGTCCAGGTCTTTCACCCGGACCATGGTATGAAGATAACGCATTATGGTGTCTCCCTCCGATAAATCCAGTCGCCAACAAACCCCGTGCGGGTCCGTGCTGGATATGGCGCAGACGCCAGCCTGGAGCAAGCCACTCTAGATAGAGATGAAGGTGGATAAAGCCAAGGCAGGGACTTGCGCTAGATGGTTAGCAGGATGTTAATCTATCCTCTAAGAATCAGTTGATCGTCACGTCGTAACGCGTAATCGAGGGGCCGACAGGATATGGCAGACAGAATGTCATCGAAAGACGTTGGCAGTTTCGAAGAGCTTCCGGGCGAGCCGGTCGAGCTGATCGAAATCACCGGCGTCGTCAAATGGTTCGATGTGGCCAAGGGGTTCGGCTTCATCGTTCCCGACAACGGCATGCAGGATGTGCTTCTGCACGTGACCTGCCTTCGTCGAGACGGATACCAGACCATTCTGGAAGGCACGCGCATCGTCGCGATGATCCAGAAGCGGGATCGCGGCTACCAGGCGTTCCGCATCCTGTCCATGGATCAGTCCACCGCCGTCCACCCCTCGGATCTTCCGCCGGTGCGCACCCACGTGCAGGTGACCGCGACCAGTGGCCTGGAACGGGCTCTGGTGAAGTGGTTCAACCGCACCAAGGGTTTCGGCTTCCTGACGCGCGGCGAGGGGACGGAAGATATCTTCGTGCACATGGAAACGCTGCGCCGCTTCGGCCTCACCGAGCTGCGTCCGGGCCAGGTTGTGCTGGTGCGCTTCGGACCGGGTGACAAGGGCCTGATGGCGGCGGAAATCCACCCCGACAATCCCAATCCTGTGAGCCGGTCGCACTGATGCGTTTCTCGTTTCCATCGTTTCTGAAAAGCGCCCTTGCGGCGCTTTTTCTCATCTTGGCCGGCAGCGCGGTTGCGCAGGACGTGACCTTTCCGCGCGAGGAGCTTTCGATCAGGACTGCGGCCGGCCAGACCTACAAGTTTTCCGTCGAGCTCGCTTTCACCGATGCCCAGCGCGAGCGGGGGCTGATGTATCGCAAGGTAATGCCGCCGGATGCCGGCATGCTCTTCGATTTCGGCACGCCGCGGCCGGTCTCGATGTGGATGGAGAACACTATCCTTTCCCTCGACATGCTGTTCATCCAGGGCGACGGCACGATCTCCCACATCCGCGAGAACGCCGTGCCCTATTCACGCGACGTCATCGATTCGCGCGGACCGGTGAAATTTGTGCTGGAGCTCAATGCCGGCCGCTCGAAGTCGCTTGGGCTCAAGGTGGGCGACAAGGTGATCAGCAAACGCATCGGCAATCAGTGGTGATCCTGTGGTTATCCTCGGCTTGTTTGCTTTAGCGTAACCGCGGTTCCATTTTGCTGTTGCGGCACAGGGGGGAACCGTGTATCTCGCAACCACCGTAGGAACGGAGTGTAGCGCAGCCTGGTAGCGCATCTGGTTTGGGACCAGAGGGTCGGGAGTTCGAATCTCTCCACTCCGACCATTCGAAAGCCCTGCGGGGCAAGGCTTGCAAGCAAAGCCTAAAACAATCCCTAGAACTTGCCGCCACCGATACAGTTACCGCCACCTCCTGGACCGTGGTGGCATGAAAACGCCCTCCGAAGAGGGTTCTTCATTCTTGCTCCTTAGCCACGACCCATCGTTGCCTGCTCCGTAGTGTGGTGCTGATGACGCGCGACGTCAAATACTGCTTCGAAGACGAGGATGTCGACGACGTGGCCCGCAACATGGGCAAGGTTCAGGTCCGCCGTCTTCCTGTCGTCAATCGCGACAAACGGCTGACGGGCGTCATTTCGCTCGGGGATGCCGCCCTTGCGGACGCCGCAGCCGCGGGAGCCGGATTGAAGAAGGTTTCCCGCTCGGGCGGCGCTCACGCGCACTGACGAAAGGACGCACCATCCGGTGTCGTGCATCGGAACTAAACCGGCAGCCGCAGGTTCGGGACGCTCAATCAGGAGGACGTCTCATGAAAGCTCTCACCTGGCACGGCAAGCACGACATCCGCTGCGAACGTGTTCCGGATCCGGAAATTCAGGATGGCAGGGATGCCATCATCAAGGTCACCGCCTGCGCCATCTGCGGCTCCGACCTGCACCTCTTCGACGGCGTAATGCCGGAAATGCACAGCGGCGACATCATGGGCCACGAGACGATGGGTGAAGTCGTCGAGGTCGGCCGGGACAACGCCAAGCTGAAAGTCGGGGATCGGGTCGTGGTTCCCTTCACGATCTCCTGTGGCGAATGCTTCTTCTGCCAGCGCGGCTTTTATTCCGGCTGTGAACGCTCCAATCCCGACCGCAGCAAGGTGACCAAGCTGTGGGGCAATTCCCCGGCCGGGCTGTTCGGTTACTCGCATCTGCTTGGCGGCTATAGCGGCGGTCAAGCCGAGTACCTACGTGTTCCCTATGCCGATGTCGGACCGATCAAAGTCCCGGAAGGGCTGAGCGACGAACAGGTCCTGTTTCTCTCCGACATCTTCCCGACTGGTTACATGGCCGCGGACTTCTGCAACATCCAGCCGGGCGACACCATCGCCATCTGGGGCTGCGGCCCGGTAGGCCAGATGGCAATCCGCTCCGCCTTCCTGCTCGGCGCCGAGAGGGTCATCGCCGTCGACACCGTGCCGGAGCGGCTGGCGCTCGCAGCCTCCGCCGGCGCGCTCACTCTCGATTTCCTCGACGAGGACATCTACGACCGGATCATGGAATTGACCCGTGGTCGCGGCGCGGATGCCTGCATTGATGCGGTCGGCACCGAAGCGGATGCCTCGGCGAGCTGGGACTCACGCATCGACCGGATCAAGGTCGCGACCTTCATGGGCACCGACCGGCCGCACGTGCTGCGCCAGGCGATCCATTGCTGCCGTAATTTCGGAACCGTGTCGATCGTCGGCGTTTATGGCGGCTTCCTTGACAAGATCCCCATGGGATCCGCGATCAACCGCGGCCTGACCTTCAAAATGGCTCAGACGCCGGTGCAGCGCTACCTGCCGATCCTCATGGAGCGCATCCAGAAGGGAGAGATCGATCCGTCCTTCGTCATCACCCATCGAGCTGCTCTGGAGGACGGGCCGGAGCTCTACAAGACCTTCCGCGACAAGCAGGACGGCTGCATCAAAGTCGTCATGAAACCCTGAAAAGGAGAGAAACATGAATCCCGTGGAAACAGGCAGGGGCCTTGCGGTCGTCACCGGCGCATCGACCGGCATCGGTTACGAACTGGCGAAATGCGCGGCACAGGATGGTTACGACCTCGTCATCGCCGCCGATGAGCCGCAGATCCAGGACGCAGGGGTAAAGCTCAGGGAGTTCGGCGGCAAGGTCGAGGCGATGCAGGCGGATCTTGCCACGCCGGATGGCGTAAGGCGATTCGTGGCGGGTATTACCGCGCTCGGACGGCCGGTCGACCTGCTGATGGCCAATGCGGGCAGGGGCCTGGGCAACGGTTTTCTCGACGAAGACATTCGCGAAGTACAGCGCGTCGTCGATACCAATATCAGCGGCACGATCGCGCTGGTCCATGACATCGGCAACCGCATGCGGGCGCGTGGCCAGGGCCGCATTCTCTTCACCGGTTCGATCGCCGGCTTCGTGCCGGGAACCTTCCAGGCTGCCTATAACGGCACCAAAGCCTTCATCAATTCCTTCTCCTTCGCGTTACGTGAGGAACTGAAGGATACCGGCATCACGGTGACCTGCCTGATGCCCGGTGCGACGGACACCGAGTTCTTCGAACGCGCCGACCTCCTGGACACCCAGGTCGGTCAGTCCAAAAAGGACGATCCGGCTGTCGTGGCAAAGATCGGTTACGATGCGATGATGGATGGCGAAGGCGATGTCGTTTCGGGCTGGAAGAACAAGCTGATGTCGGCGGCCGCCAATGTCACGCCGGCCGGCATGCTCGCCAAGCAGCACCGCAAGATGGCCGAACCCGGCTCAGCCAACAACTGATCAGATCATTCGAGGCGGGCCTTCCGGCCCGCCTTTGCCAACTCTCCCGCTATGCGATCGGCGCCTTGTAACCGGCCTCGCGAGAAGAGCCGTAGATCCGGTCGATCACCTTGCCCACATCGACAATCCTCTCGCATGTGGGATCATACCGTTCTCCCGCAGCCAATCGCCTGGCCCAATCGGCTGCGGCGCGTCCGCCCCAGTCGTCCGGAGGCTCGATCAGGGTTTCGCGCGATGTGCCGTAAAAACGTTCGAGAGTGAAATCGTAGAACGACCCATCGACATTGCGCATCGACATCCCCCCGTTCGTGCCGTAGAAACTTGCCTCGATGATAGCCTCGCGGCCGGCCTGCAATCGCCATGAGCAGGCAAGGCGGACCGCCATTCCATCGCCAAGCGTCAGGTTCGCGACGGCGTAGTCCTCGACCTGATGATCATCCGCGATGATCGGCCGACCGCCGGCCATCAGGTGACCGGAAACGGATGTCACGGCCGGAAAATCCAGGGACCATAGCGCCATGTCGACAAGATGGACCCCGAGATCTATCAGGCATCCGCCTCCCGACTTGGCCTTGTCGTAGAACCACGGCTTGTCGGGTCCATAGGCATTGTGGAACACGAGGTCGGCTGCAAATATCTTGCCCAGTTCTTCTGCCCGGATGATCTCGCGGATACGGTTCACGCCGGCGGTATGCCGGTAGGAAAAATCGACTTCCAGCAGCCTGTCGGACGCCTTTGCCGCCTCCAAGACCGCTGCCACTTCTTCTGCCGAGCGTCCGAGCGGTTTCTGGCAGAAGACCGAGACGCCCGCCCGCAGCGCGGCGATCGACTGTTCCGCATGCTGGGCGCTGGGGGTTGCGATAACGACGCCATCCAGATCGTGAGCGAGGAGCCCATCGAGATCGTCTGCCATTGCGGCACCGGGCGCGATCTTTTTCGCCTCCGCCGCCATGTCCAAGGAAGGGTCGGCGATCGCGACGGCCTCGGCAATTCCAGTATCGAGGATGGCCTGCATGCGGTGCCGGCCGATCCAGCCCACCCCGAGGAACCCGAGCCTTACAGGCCTGGAGGAAAGGGACATTGTTTTTTCGGAAATCATTTCATTCATCGTAGAGCACCAATGCCTTGAGAAAACTTCCCGGACGGTCGCGGGTATCGTTGAGCGCCTGGTCGAGCTGGTCCAGGCGGTAGGTGTGCGTGTAAAGCGCCGAGGGATCGAGCCGGCCGGTCGCGACGGCTTCGACCGCCTCGCGAATGCCTTCGATGTACATGGCGGGATCGCGCTCATGGGAATTGACGACATCCAGCCCTCGCCAGTTCCAGAGCTGCATGTTGACCTGACGCGGACCGTCCTGGTGATAACCGGCGATGATCAGCCTGCCGCGCTCCATCGTCAGCTCGCCGGCAAGATCGAGCGGCCACTGCTTGCCGACTGCCTCGATGACCCGATCGCAGAACCGACCGTCGGTGAGCCGGCGGACTTCCTCGATGATGCGCCAATGGTCGTCCATGACGATAATCTCGGCTGCGCCCATCCGCCGGGCGACCTCCAGCGAAAACGGCCGCCGCGAAATGGCGATCACCCGCGCGCCGGCATTCGACGAGAGCCGGGTCAGCAGAGCCCCAAGGAAGCCGATGCCGATAATCGCCACCGTCTGGCCGGGCTCTATTCCGCTGCGGCGGAGGATGTTCATGGCGCAGCCGAGCGGCTCGCCGGGGAAGGGTTTTCCCTCCAGCGCTGGCGGCAGAGGAACGACCATATCCTCGTCGGCCACGTCATGCGTGGCATAGGCATGATAGGAAAGGGCGGCAACGCGGTCGCCGATCTTGACGTTGCGGACGCCAGGGCCCACCGCATCGACATGCCCCCAGCCTTCGTGTCCCAGGCCACCCGGTTCGGTCGGGAAAGTCATCCAGTCGGGGCCCGCCCACGGGCCGAGGTTGGATGCGCAGACGCCGCATCCTTCGAGCCTGATCCTGACCTGATGGGGGCGGGGCTCGGGTAAAGGCCGCGCCTCCACGGCAATCCTGCCCGGGCCGGTCATAATGGCGGCCTTCATCTCCTTCAGCCGCGGCATCGTCGTGCTATCCATGCCAGATTCTCCTCTTCGGAACGCGTGACACGGCGGGTGGAACTTGAAACCCGCGGCAGAGTTCCGGAAGAAGTTGAAGAAGATGAAGTCATAGAAGATGAAGCTGCATCAGCGGTCAGCTTGCCGCTCGATCTCTTCCATGACCACTTCCGGCGGTACGTTCCGTTTCATCTCCTCGATTTCATGCTGTTCGACCTCGGTTTCGATGCCGAGTCTGTCGGCGATTGCCGACACCATGGCGATCAGCTTCGTCGTCTCATGTTCGTTGAGAAGCGATATCTGGAGGCTGAGGTCCGCGCGTTTATCGTCCTCGAGCGCCATGCGGTTCTGGCTGATCAGCACGAAGGTCGAAATGAAGATGGCCTCCACCGAAGCCACCATCGCCAGGATGACAAGCGAAGGGTCGAAGGCGGGCATCACCGGCAGCCATCCGACGTTGACGAGGATCCAGAGACCGAAAACCAGCGCATGAAGGTAGACGAAGGGCATGCTGCCGGCAAAGTTGGTCATCGATTGCGCAATGCGCTCCTGCCGCGACATCGTCTTCTGGTCTGCGGCCCGGCGCTGGATCAGCGCGTTGATATTGCGGTCGAGAACGGCGGAGACCGCCTGGCCCTTCCGGGTGACATCGGTGGCCCGGGTCTTTTCTTTTTCCTGATCGGTCACATCTCTATCCCGTCATGGCGCGTCCATTTTTCTCCTAACCGGAGACTCCGCGCGCGGTTCCGGCCGCTGGGGATGATGTCATTGATGAAGTCATAGATGACAAAGATGTCATTGATGAAGGAACTTTTGTTCCCGACTGCTGTTCGGCGACCATCGAAATCCATGTTCCATACATTTAGGACATCCGATGGCAACGATTCTTGTAACTGGTGGTTGCGGCTTTATCGGCCGTCATGTGACTGAAGAACTTCTGGAAAATGGCTACGACGTACGCATTCTCGATGCGCTGATCGATCAGGTTCACGGCGACGCGGAAGCGTCCGTGCCCGATGCGGCGGAAGTCTTCCGCGGCGACGTCAGAGACAAGTCGGCAGTGGAAAAGGTGCTCGAGGGCGTCGACGGCGTCATCCACCTTGCGGCCGAGGTCGGGGTCGGCCAGTCGATGTACGAGATCGCCCGTTATGTCGGTGGAAACGACCTCGGCACGGCGGTCCTTCTCGAAGCCATGATCGGCAGGCCCATCAGGCGGATCGTGGTGGCCTCGTCGATGAGCGTCTATGGCGAGGGGCGTTACCGGACAGCCGATGGAGACCAGCTTGGCTTCATCCGGCGGAAGCCTGAGCGGATCAGGATCGGTCAGTGGGATCCTTTGTCTCCCGATGGAAGGGCTCTGATACCGATTGCCACCGACGAGGAAAAGCCGGTCGATCTCGCCTCGATCTATGCGCTGACGAAATATGCGCAGGAAAAGCAGGTGCTTATTTTCGGCGAGGCCTATGGGGTCGAGGCGGTGGCACTGCGGCTGTTCAACGTCTTCGGCGCCGGGCAAGCGCTTTCCAACCCCTATACCGGCGTGCTCGCCAACTTCGCGTCCCGGCTCGCGAACGGCCAGCCGCCGATGATTTTCGAGGACGGCCAGCAGCGCCGCGATTTCGTCCATGTGCGCGATGTCGCCCGGGCCTTCAGGCTGGCACTCGAAAAGCCGAACGCCCCCGGCCATGTCATCAACATCGGCAGCGGTCAGGCCTACACGATCGCGGAGGTGGCAACCCTGCTCGCGGAGGCCATGGGCGTTCCTGACATCGCCCCTGATATCATGAGCAAGGCCCGTTCCGGCGATATCCGCAACTGCTTTGCCGATATCTCCAAGGCCCGCGAACTCCTGGGCTTCGAGCCCGGATATCGGCTGGAGAACTCGCTGGCGCCGTTCGCCGAATGGGTCCGCAGCACGGGCGCCGTCGATCGCGGTGCCGAAATGAAGCGGCAACTCGAAGAGCGGGGGCTGGTATCATGAACCCAACCGTCCCGTTCCCCGCAGACCCTGTCCGTCGCAAGTCCTATGGTTTCGTCGAGTGGTTCCGCCCGGGCGAGTTCGATCGGACCGAGCAGTTGCTGCCGAACATCCTCGCAAGCGGTGCCGGCTATCTGCGCACCCATCTCTCTTGGGCGGAATATCTTGCACCCGGTGGCGAAGAGTGGTTCGACTGGCTGATCCCGCGCCTCGGCAGCCAGATCGATCTTCTGCCCTGCATCCACTACACGCCGCCTTCGATGTCGCGGACCGGCCGGTCCTCCGGCGCGCCGCGCGATCTCAAATCCTATGCGGATTTCGTCGATCACGTGCTGACCCGCTACGGCAAACATTTCAGTCACATCGAACTGTGGAACGAGCCCAACAACCTGCTGGACTGGGATTGGCGCGACGACGGCGACTTCCTGCTGTTCTGCGAAATGGTGGGCGGGGCTGCCTATTGGGCAAAGCATCGGGGCTGGAAGCCGGTGCTTGGTGGCCCGTGCCCGTTCGATCCCTATTGGCTGAACCTGATGGGCGAACGGGGTGTTTTGAATGTCGTGGACGCCGTCGGTTTCCATGGTTTTCCAGGCACCTGGGACAGCGAGACCGGTACCTGGGGCGGCTGGGACATGCATCTCGGCGAGATGCGCAAAATCCTCGACCGCTATAATGCAAATGCCGAAGTCTGGATCACCGAAACGGGTTACTCCACCTGGCGCAGCGACGAGATGGAGCAGGCCCGGCGTTTCGTAAAGGCGCTCTCCGTGCCCGCCGATCGCATGTATTGGTATTCGTGGTGCGATGTGCCGCCGGACGTGCCGGTGCAGGAGGGGCTGTGGTTCGATCCGCGGCATTATCATCTCGGCGCCGTCACCCATGATTATCAGCCGAAACTGCTTGCCCGACTGCTGATGGAAGGCGGTGTTTCTCGTCTCGAGGACGTGACGCAACTCGCGGCTCCGAACCTTTCGGCCGGGGCGGCGCCTGTCGTGGTCACCGGAGGCAGCGGCTTCATCGGTTCCAACCTCGCCGACAGCTTCCTGCAGGAGGGCGAGGATGTGGTGATCCTCGACAATCTCAGCCGGCCCGGCGTCGATCAGAACCTTGCCTGGCTGACCGAGCGCCACGGCAAGCGGGTCCACCCTGTGCTTGCGGACGTGCGGGACCTGCGCAGCATCGAGGCGGCCTTCAGCGACGCCAAGGCGGTCTTTCATTTCGCCGCGCAGACTGCGGTCACCACGAGCCTTGCGCATCCGATCGACGATTTCGAGGCGAATGCGCGGGGCACGATCAACGTGCTGGAAGCCGTGCGAAAGGCCGGAAGGAACGCCCCGGTGATCTTCGCCAGCACCAACAAGGTCTATGGAGCTCTTGAAGATCTGAAAATGCTGGAGGTGGAGGACCGCTACATTCCGGCGCACGAAGACGTGCGGTCACACGGCATCGGCGAGGACAGGCCGCTGGATTTCTGCACGCCCTATGGCTGCTCGAAAGGCGTTGCCGACCAATACGTGCTCGACTACGCCAAATCCTATTCGATTCCGACCGCCGTTCTGCGCATGAGCTGCATCTACGGGCCGCGACAGTTCGGAACCGAGGATCAAGGCTGGGTGGCGCATTTCCTGATCCGCGCCCTGTCGGGCGAGCCGATCTCCATCTATGGCAATGGCAAGCAGGTGCGCGACATCCTGCATGTCGATGATGCCGTCCAGGCCTACCGGGCGGTGCTTTCCAACATCGCTGAGGTCAAGGGCGAAGTCTTCAATCTCGGCGGCGGGCCGCTGAACGCCGTCAGCATTCTGGCCGTCCTCGAAGAGATCGAGAAGCTTGCCGGGCATCCGCTGGAAACCGGCTTCGGCGACTGGCGCGCCGGCGACCAGTATTATTTCGTCGCAGACACGCGAAAGCTGGAACGCCAGCTCGGCTGGCAGGCACGGGTGCGCTGGCAGAGCGGCCTGCGGCACCTTGGCGAATGGCTGGCTGACAACCGCTTCGGTGGCCGCTCGCGTCCTCGGCAGAAGCAGAAGGTGCGGGCATGAGGGGGCGTGACAATCCTGTCGGCAGCCGTCGGCTGCTGATGACGCTCGACGCCGTCGGCGGCGTCTGGCGATACGCGCTCGATCTCGCTTCGGGTCTGCGATCGGACGCGGTCGACGTCGTCTTCGCCGGTCTGGGACCTAAACCATCGGTCGAGCAGGCACGCGAGGCGGAGGCAATCGGAAAGCTGGTCTGGCTCGACGCCCCCCTCGACTGGATGGCCGAAGACGAGGCGGAGCTGACGCCTGTTCCGAACCTCATCGCCAACCTTGCGGAGCGGGAAGGCATTGACCTCGTCCATCTCAATCTCCCATCCCAGGCGGCGGGATTGGCGATCGAGATACCGGTGGTGGTAGTGTCCCATTCCTGCGTCGTCACCTGGTTTGCCGCCGTTCGCGGCCATGCGGTGCCCGATGACTGGCAATGGCAGTTTCGCCTCAACCGGCAAGGGTTCGATCGTGCGGACGTGGTGCTTTCGCCGAGCGGCAGCCATGCGGTGTCATTGCAAAAGGCTTACGGGCCGATTTCCGGGCTGCAGGTCGTCAGGAATGCAAGCCTGGTCGAGCATCCGCGAGGCCCGAAAGAGGATTTCGTCTTTGCTGCCGGCCGCTGGTGGGACGACGGAAAGAACGGCGCTGTGCTGGATGCCGCAGCCAAGCACGTCGACTGGCCGGTGGTCATAGCGGGCGCGAACCGCGGGCCGAACGGGCAATATCTGCCGCTCGAAAATGTCCAATGGCGGGACGAGCTTTCCCACGACGAAACCATGATGCTGATGGGTCGCGCCGCAATCGTCGCATCGCCTTCCGTCTATGAACCGTTCGGACTGGCGGCATTGGAAGCGGCCCGCAGCCGAAGCGCCTTGGTGCTGGCCGATATCCCGACCTATCGGGAGCTCTGGGATCGCGCGGCGCTGTTTGCCGATCCTCACGACCCGCCGGCATTCGCCTGGGCTATCAACCGCCTTTCGCGGGATAGGCGGTTGCGAGAAGAACTGGCCGAAGCAGCACTTTCCCGGGCTCGTCACTACACGCCGGAGGCGCAGGTCGCGGCGGTCATGCAGATTTATGACCGGCTCCTGCCGGCGAACCACCACGCGCGCACCGCAGCGGAGTGATCATGAAGTTCATTTTTTACACCCATTCCCTGATTTCCGACTGGAATCACGGAAACGCCCATTTTCTCCGAGGCGTCATGCGCGACCTGATCCGCCGCGGCCATGAGGCGCTTGCGCTGGAGCCGCAGGATTCCTGGAGCCGTGCCAACCTCCTGAAGGAGCAGGGCTCTGTCGCGGTCCAGACATTCCAGGAGACATTTCCTGAACTCACGTCGCAGATCTATGACGGCGATTTCGACCACGAGGCCGCGATCGCCGACGCCGATGTGGTCGTTGTCCACGAATGGACCGAGCCGGAGCTTGTGGAGCGGATCGGAAGGATCCGGCGCAACGGCGGCAGGTTCACGCTGATCTTCCACGATACGCATCACCGGGCCGTTTCGGCCGAAAGCGATATCGCCGGTCTGAAGTTAGCCGACTACGACGCGGTTTTGGCTTTTGGCGAGACGTTGCGGCAGCGTTATCTCAAGGCGGGCTGGGGCAGGGCCGTCTTCACCTGGCATGAGGCTGCGGACGACACGCTGTTCCATCCGCGGCCGGAAATCGCCAGGACGGGCGATCTCATCTGGATCGGCAATTGGGGCGACGACGAACGGTCCGCCGAGATCATGGAATTTCTGGTTCGCCCCGTCAAGGCGCTGAAACTCGACGCGACGGTGCGCGGAGTGCGGTATCCGGAGCAGGCGCTGGAAGCGCTCAGCCAGGCCGGGATCGCCTATGGCGGCTGGATTGCCAATGCCGAGGCACCGCTCGCTTTCGCACGGCATAAAGCGACCGTCCATATTCCGCGACGGCCCTATGTCGAAAACCTGCCGGGCATTCCGACGATCCGTGTCTTCGAGGCGCTTGCCTGCGGCATCCCCCTGATTTCCGCCCCCTGGAACGACGCCGAAAATCTCTTTCGCCCGGAGACCGATTACCTCGTCGCCCGCAATGGCGAGCAGATGACGCGCCTGATGCGCGATGTCCTGTCCGATCCGGATCTGTCGGAATCCCTGACCGCCTCCGGCCTGGCAACCATCCGCGCCCGCCACACCTGCCGCCACCGGGTCGATGAACTGCTCTTCATCCTGAGCCAATGCGGCACCGAACGGGTTACCGGCAAACTGGCAGCAAGGGAGGCCGCCGAATGAAGATCGCCTTTTACGGATCGAGCCTCGTCTCCGCTTACTGGAACGGTGCTGCCACCTATTACCGCGGCCTCCTGCGGGCCTTGGCGCAAAAAGGCTACGACATCACCTTCTACGAACCGGACGTCTACGACCGCCAGAAGAACCGCGATATCGACCCGCCGGACTGGTGCAGGGTCGTCGTCTACGACGGCACCGTCGACGCGTTGAAGGCCGTCGCGGTGAGGGCGGCGGAGGCCGATATCGTCGTCAAGGCGAGCGGGGTTGGTTTTGAAGACGACCTCCTGCTCGAAGAGGTCCTTCGCAACGCCCGGCCGACGGCGCTGAAAATCTTCTGGGACGTGGACGCGCCGGCGACGCTTGCCGAACTGCGGGCCGCGCCCGGGCATCCGCTTCGCCAGGCTCTCGGCAAGATCGACCTCGTCCTGACCTATGGCGGCGGCGACCCCGTCGTGAACGCCTATCGTGCCCTCGGGGCGGCCAACTGCATTCCGGTCTACAATGCGCTCGATCCTGAAACTCATCATCCGGTACCGGCACAGCCGCGTTTCAACGCCGATCTCGGTTTTCTTGGCAATCGTCTGCCGGACCGCGAGGCGCGCGTCGAACAGTTCTTTTTGGAACCTGCCGCACGATTGCCCCGGCAGACGTTTCTGCTCGGCGGTTCCGGCTGGCAAGACAAGCCGATGAGCGGCAACGTGCGCTCCATCGGCCACGTCTCCACCCGCGATCACAACGCCTTCAACGCGACGCCGAAGACCGTCCTGAACATTTCCCGCTCCAGCATGGCGGAAAACGGCTTTTCTCCGGCGACGCGGGTGTTCGAGGCGGCCGGTGCCGAAGCGTGCCTGATCACCGATTATTGGGAAGGCATCGACCTTTTTCTCAAGCCCGACGAGGAGGTTCTGGTCGCCCGCGACGGTCAGGACGTGGCGGAGATCCTGTCCGGCCTGACGCCGGAGAGGGCAAAGGCAATCGGAAAGAGGGCGTTGGCCCGGGTGCTTTCCGAACACACTTACACCCACCGCGCAGACGAGGTGGATGCGATCCTCCGCGCCCAAGCCGGCGCTCGCATGGAGGCTGCGGAATGACAAAGCAGCTCGACATCGTTTTCCTCGGACTGTCGCTGTCGTCCTCGTGGGGCAACGGCCATGCCACGACCTTCCGGGCGCTGATCCGGGGGCTGAAGGCTGCGGGGCACCGCGTGTTGTTCCTGGAGCGCGATGTTCCCTGGTATGCGAACCAGCGCGACCTGGCCGAACCCGATTTCTGCGAACTCGCCTACTATTCCGACGTCGGCGAGATGATCGAGGCCTATGCCGGCCGCATCCAGCGCGCCGACGCCGTCGTCATCGGCTCCTATGTGCCGGAGGGCGTGAGCGTCATCGATGCGGTGGCGGACCTTCAGCCGAGACGTTTGTGCTTCTACGATATCGACACGCCGGTGACGCTTGCCAAGCTCGAAAGGGTGGACGAGGAATATCTGGCTCTCCGGCAGATCCCGCTCTTCGACACCTATTTTTCCTTCTCGGGCGGCGAGGTCCTGACGCGGCTGGAGCGGCGTTTCGAAGCAAAGAAAGCGGAGGCCCTTTATTGTTCGGTCGATGCGGGCCGGTACCTAAATACCGGTGAAACTTTCCGGTGGGATCTTGGTTATCTCGGCACATTCAGTGCCGACCGCCAGCCGACGCTCGAAAGGCTGCTGATCGAACCGGCAAGGCGGTTGCCGCACTTACGCTTCGTGGTGGCCGGCCCGCAATATCCCGAGGACATCGACTGGCCTGCCAACGTGCAGCGCATCGAGCATCTGCCGCCGAGCGAGCATGCCGGCTTCTACAGCCGGCAGCGATTTACCCTGAACGTCACGCGGGCCGACATGATCGCAGCCGGTTGGTCGCCAAGCGTTCGCCTGTTCGAAGCCGCCGCCTGTGGCACGCCGATCATCAGCGACTTCTGGCGCGGCCTCGACGAGCTTCTCCCCGATGGAGAGGCCCTCGTTGTCGCAAGGCAGCCGGAGGACGTGGTGAAGGCGCTGACCGAGATCGGCGAGGACGCTCGCAGATCTCTGGCGGAGGCCGCCAAGGCTCGTGTCCTGAAAGACCATACCGGCCTTGCCCGCGCCCGCCAACTCGCCGCCGCCCTCGAAGACCTACCCGAACAATCCGCCCGCACCGAACCGATGATCCAATCCCTGTCAGCCTAAGGAGTGCCTCAATGCTTCAAAGAACCCGAAACGGAAAAAGCAGAACCGTTCTTGTTGCCGGAGGGGCCGGCTTCGTGGGCTCGCATCTTTGCGATGCCCTGCTTGCCCGCGGTCATCGGGTGATTTGCGTGGACAGCTATATTACCGGTTCCAAGGACAATGTCCGTCCGCTGCTGAACCATCCGGAATTCCGGCTGATCGAGGCGGATATCTGCGAGTTCGACCGCATCGACGAGCCGCTGGACCAAGTCTACAACCTCGCCTGCGCCGCGTCTCCGCCGCAATATCAGGCCGATCCCGTCCACACGATGATGACCTGCGTCACCGGCACCGGCAATCTCCTGTCGCTTGCCGAGCAGCACGGCGCCAGCTTCCTGCAGGCCTCGACGAGCGAGGTCTATGGCGACCCGGCCGAGCATCCGCAGCGCGAGGACTACCGCGGCAACGTCAACTGCATCGGCCCGCGCGCCTGCTACGACGAAGGCAAGCGCGCGGCGGAGTCCCTCTGCTTCGACATGCTGCGGAGCGGACGGGTGGATGCCCGGGTGGCGCGCATCTTCAACACCTACGGCCCGCGCATGCAGCCGAATGACGGCCGGATTATCTCCAATCTTCTGGTCCAGGCGATTTCCGGCAAGCCGCTGACGATCTATGGCACCGGCGAACAGACGCGCTCCTTCTGCTTCGTCAGCGATCTCGTCGCCGGCCTGATGGCGCTGATGGATGTCGATCCCAATCCGCAAGGGCCTGTCAACCTCGGCAATCCCGGCGAGTTCACCATCAACGAACTCGCCGCCCTGGTGCTCGCCATGGTGCCGACGGTTTCGAAAATGGTCCGCAAGCCGCTTCCGCAGGACGATCCCCAGCGGCGCCGGCCGGATATTTCGCGGGCGCGGGAACTGCTCGGCTGGGAGCCGAAGGTGCCGCTGCGGGAAGGCCTGCGGCACACCGCGGACTGGTTCATCGCGACGGTCGGGAACGATGCGGAGAGGAAGCCGCGCCGCAGTACCGTCCGGAGCCCGGCGGTTTCCCCCGAAATGGGCATGAGGGTCTGACCATGGATGCTGGAAGAGGGAGAACCCACGAGGACCTGCAACGGCGGATCGCGGAGCTCGGGCCCTGGTTCCACAATATGGAGATCGGTGGCGTACAGACGGCGCCGGATCATTTCCTCGGCGATTATCCGGCCTTCAAGTGGCGCGGTTTCCAGCATGTCATTCCCGAAGACCTCGAAGGCCGCAGCGTCCTCGATATCGGCTGCAATGCCGGCTTCTATTCCCTGGAGATGAAGCGGCGGCGTGCCGGGCGTGTCGTCGGCATCGATTCCGATCCGCGCTATCTCGCCCAGGCGCGGTTTGCCGCGGAACAATCCGGCCTCGACATCGAGTTCAGGCAGATGTCGGTCTATGACGTCGGCCAGTTCCGCGAAAAGTTCGACCTCGTGATCTTCATGGGCGTGCTTTATCATCTGCGCCATCCGCTGCTGGCTCTCGACCTTCTCCACGAGCACGTGGTTGGCGACCGGATGCTCTTCCAATGCCTGCAGCGCGGCGACGAGCGGGCTCCCGATCTTCAGGAGAATTACGAGTTTTCCGAATGGGCGGTCTTCGACCAGCCGGATTACCCGAAACTCTTCTTCGTCGAAGAACGTTACGCCGCGGATCCGACCAACTGGTTCATCCCCAACAAGGCGGCGATGGATGCGATGCTGCGCAGCTCCGGCTTTACGATCGAGGCCAATCCCGAACGGGAGGTCTATCTCTGCCGGCGCGGCGAGCGGCACTACATGGTTGAACCGCCGCCCCGGATTTCTGCCGCAGATCCCGGACCGCTCTGAAATTGACCGCGATGGGGTCGATGGAGTAGGGAAAGCCGAAGCGGCATCCCTGCACGTGCAGGTTGGCGATAGCGTCGATGGTCTTCGCCGTCACGCCGATGACCGGCTGGACGACAACGAAAGCACGTTGGTCGCAGACATCAAGCCACCGTCAGCTGTAAACCCAGATTGTTGGTTCTTCGAAGCGCGACGGCCGCCCGCCATTGTCAGCCGGCGATTTGCAGTTCAACCACCGACTTGTCGAGGATCGACCAGACCTTCACAATCTTCGAACCCTCGAACTCATAGGTGACGTGCTCCGCGAACGAGATCGTGCGGCCGTTGACGGGCAAGCCGAGGAATACTCCTCGTGGTGAACATCTGAATTCCAGGCGGGCCGCGATCATCGGCGGCTCGCAGACCACGAGCGACGCGCTAAAATATAGGTCGGGAATGTCCTCATAATCCTTGATCAGCATCTCGCAATAGCCTTTCAGTCCGAAAGCGCGGCCATTGTGTACGGCGTCGTCGCGGACGAACTCTCCAAGTTCGCTCCATGCCTGCCGATTGAGGCATTCCAGATAACGGAGGTAGGTCTCCCGCAAAGCCGCCGGGCCAGTGTCCTCATTAGTCATTTTGCTTCGCCTTCCAATCCTCGAACCAGCCTGGATACGGAGTGTTCTTCGCCAAGTGCCGATTGAAGTCCGGAGCGCCGTCCGACCACCACACGGAGCCACGATCGCGCAGAGCTGCCTTTGCCTGTTCAACCCGCATTCTGACGACGTTGCCGCCGTACCACAACCGGCCGCCGGCGCGTGTTGTTACGCAAACGGTGACCGTTGCGTACTGGAAAATCTCTCCGGCTCCGTCGCTAATCAATTCTCGAATTCGCAGTTCGAGATGCGATCCACTGTTAGCTGGAGGAAAACGCGTGAGCGCAGCATCGTCAGGATTTTCCCATATGTTAAGCTTCGCGGTCCTGCTCACCACGGTAAGCCTGCTTGGGGTCGGTATCGCACTATACAAGTACGTGATCCCAGGTGAATACTCACCGTCAAAAAGACCTTCAGCGGCAAACCCCGAGTGGGATCGGTGACAAGGCGTGACCGCCAGCTCGCCGAGGCGGACGCTGCTTGACTTGCGGGGGGAGTCGGGGCATTGAAGGACAACCGTTTCGGTCGGCGTTTTGAGA
Source organism: Neorhizobium sp. T7_12 (assembly GCF_002968535.1). Lineage (NCBI taxonomy): Bacteria > Pseudomonadati > Pseudomonadota > Alphaproteobacteria > Hyphomicrobiales > Rhizobiaceae > Neorhizobium > Neorhizobium sp. T7_12. The sequence continues at coordinate 368,117 of NZ_PVBK01000002.1, forward strand.
GCGGATTTACCGCCACCGAGCCGCCACCGAAACAACGGAAATACACGGGAACGAACGGGGATCAACCGACGTTTCCGGAACGTTGGAATGGAGTGTAGCGTCACCTGGAGCGTACTGGTCACTGGTTTGGGACCAGAGGGTCGGGAGTTCGAATCTCTCCACTCCGACCACGCTTTTAGGTGAGGCTCCTTATCCGTTCCATTCCATGGAGCGTTACAGGAATGGCCGCCAAGATCTATCGTCCCGCAAAGACCGCCATGCAGTCCGGCAAGGCCAAGACCCATCTCTGGGTGCTGGAATTCGACCAGGAACAGCCGCGCCGCATCGATCCGATCCTTGGCTACACATCCTCCGGCGACATGAAGCAGCAGGTTCGGCTGACGTTCGAAAGCCAGGAACAGGCGGAAGCCTATGCCAAGCGCGAAGGCATCGAATACCGCGTCATCCAGCCGAAGGATCCGAACCGCCAGATCGTTTCCTACACCGACAATTTCCGCTTCAGCCGCACCCAGCCCTGGACGCATTGATTTTTGAGCCGCTCGGGCTTTCCCGGGCGCCGCTGCCGAGATCGGCCCCTTAGCTCAACTGGATAGAGCAGCTGCCTTCTAAGCAGCAGGTCGCAGGTTCGAGTCCTGCAGGGGTCGCCAAGCTTGATCTGTCCGACCTGGATGCCCGGACCCTTCCAGCTGATCCGCGCGACTACCTAACGCGGTAGACGGACATGGCCACCGGGTATGCATAGACGCCCCGGTAGAAGAACCCTTTGCGATACAAACAACCCCGCAGCCGCACCGCAGGCAGGCTGGCCTCAGCGATCGCTCCGGCCTCTGCCAGACCAGCTTCGGGGAGGCATCGCGCCAGCGCCCTGTTGTAGGCCTGCATGAGCTGAGGGCTGCTTTCCACAGGCACGGCTCCGTAGAGCCGCAAATCCGACCGGGCTTCGGCCGCCATCGGTATGCAGGCCAGGCCAAGTGCCACGCCCAATGCGAGCTTAAGGTTCATCTGTTCGCTCTCCGCTTGATAGGATGCCGCCTTGAACGCGATGCCATGCGATTTGTTCCTGAGCTGTGTGTGTGCCTATACTCCAAGCCGCCGTATCTCCGACCCGTCGCCGGTCGGCGCGGCTCTGCCTTGGGAGGGGAAGATGAAATGCATCATCGGATTTTTCACAACCAAGCCCGGCAAGCGCGAGCAATATCTCGAGGCGGCGCGTGATCATCTGGAGAAAAGCCGGCTCGACCCCGATTGCCTTTACATCGAACTGGTCCCGATGCCGGATCATCCCGACAAGCTCCTGCTCACGGAGGCTTTTACCAGCGAGGAAGCACATCGCCGACATGAGGATACCGATCATATGCGAGCGCTTTGGGCCGTAGGGCCGATGCTTCTGTCCCACGTCGTCATCGACAATGTCATATCGGCGTCGGTGGAACACATAGACGAGCGTTTTGAATAACACCTGAAACCGCCCGCCGTCGCCGCCGAAGTGGCTGGGGCCACGAAACCCCATTCTTGCCGCATTGAGGATTCGGAATTGCCGCATTGTTTCGTATGATGGGCGTTGTCGGTTCCGTGGCGTCACGCGAGCGGAAGACAGATCGGCGATTGAGCGGCCATGGCCCTCGGAAAACGCCTCCAACACATTGAAATGGTTTTCATTCGGGCAGCTCGAACTGCCCGGACCCTTTGCTTGTTTTGAGCTTCGAGTGGGATTCATATGAAAAGGATATCGTCCGCTGGCGCTGTTTTGGCGCTTGCGTGTTTTTTGACGGCCGGTCCGGGGTTTGCGGAAGACACCCCACTGATCTGGAACCCGATCCGCAGTTCCGACACCAGCTACGCCGTCAAGCTCGGCCTCAAGCTGCCGACCCGGCTCGAAACCGAGGCCGGCGTGTCGATGGGCGTCGATACGTCCACGAGCGGAACTCCGCTGGATACGCCCATCAAGTTCTGGAGCAATTTCACGGCGGAAAAGATCCAGACGCCGGCCTATCAGTTGAACCGCGGCGTCGGTGTCGATCTCGACGGCAATACCGGCAGCGCCGGGATCACCATGAATTATTACGAAAAGGAAATCGCCACGCCGACGATCGATATCGAGAGGCGCAGCAGCTACGGCCTGCGGTATGACGGCGCCTCGGGAGAATGGCTCGGCCTTGATGCGAGCCAGTCGGTTCGCCTGTCGCATAGCCCAAGCAGCACGGCGCTGGTCGGGCGGGCAAGCGGCAGCGACGGGTTTCGCACGCTCGGAGCAGGCGTCGCCGTCGAGAAGATGCTCGGCCGGTACATGACGGTCACCGGCGCGCTCGACCGCACCTCGGATGCGCCCGAACCGGTCACCAGCGTCAATGCTCGTTATTCCTTCCGCTGGTGAAACGAACCGCTGGTGAAACGAAAATGGGGCGCCGAAGCGCCCCATGATTGCGTGCCCATCCCGTAAAGCTGTCAGTGCAGGATCTGGCTCAGGAAGAGCCTCGTGCGCTCGTGCTGCGGGTTGTCGAAGAATTCCGCCGGCGAGTTCTGTTCGACGATCTGGCCCTGGTCCATGAAGATCACCCGGTGTGCGACCTGGCGGGCAAAGCCCATTTCATGGGTGACGCACAGCATGGTCATGCCTTCTTCCGCAAGACTCACCATCGTATCCAGCACTTCCTTGACCATTTCCGGGTCGAGCGCCGAGGTGGGCTCGTCGAACAGCATGATCTTCGGTTTCATGCATAGCGAGCGGGCGATCGCGACGCGCTGCTGCTGGCCGCCGGAGAGCTGGCCCGGATATTTGTGGGCCTGTTCCGGGATCTTGACGCGGGCGAGATAATGCATGGCGATCTCTTCCGCCTGCTTCTTCGGCATCTTGCGGACCCAGATCGGCGCGAGCGTGCAGTTTTCCAGGATCGTCAGGTGCGGGAAGAGGTTGAAGTGCTGGAATACCATGCCGACTTCTCGGCGCACTTCGTCGATCTTCTTCAGGTCGTTGGTAAGCTCGATGCCGTCGACGATGATGTTGCCGGCCTGGTGTTCCTCAAGACGATTGATGCAGCGGATCATCGTCGACTTGCCGGAGCCGGACGGGCCGGCGATGACGATGCGTTCGCCCTTCATCACCTTCAGATTGATGTCGCGCAGCACGTGGAAATCGCCGTACCACTTGTTCATGCCGATGATTTCGACGGCAACGTCGGTAGCCGAGACGGTCATTTTTTTGGGTTGGGCGTCTGCCATTTATATCCCCTTAGTTTTCGTTTGTGGCTAGGCACAGCTTCAGGTCGGCTATCGCTTCAGGTTGGTGTCGAGGTGCCGTTCCATGAAGGCGGAGTAGCGCGACATGCCGAAGCAGAACAGCCAGAAGATGAAGCCTGCGAAGATGAGGCCCGTGATCGGAGTGACGGGGCTGATCCAGGTCGTGTCGGTGAAGTTCAGCTGTACGATCCCGAGAAGGTCGAACATGCCGATGATCGACACCAGCGACGTGTCCTTGAAAAGACCGATGAAGGTGTTGACGATGCCCGGGATGACCAGTTTCAGCGCCTGCGGCATGATGATCAGCCGGATCTTCTGCCAGTAGCTGAGGCCGAGCGAATCTGCGCCTTCGAACTGTCCTTTCGGAATGGCCTGCAGGCCGCCGCGAACGACTTCTGCCATATAAGCGGAGGCGAAGATCGCCACGCCTACCAGCGCGCGTAGGAAGTTGTCGATCGTCCAGCCGGTCGGCAGGAAGAGCGGCAGCATCACGTTCGCCATGAACAGCACCGTGATCAGCGGCACGCCGCGGATGACCTCGATGAAGGTGACGCAGATGACCCGGATCACCGGCATCGTCGAGCGTCGTCCGAGCGCCAGCAGAATGCCGACGGGGAGGGAGACGGCGATGCCGACGAAGGAGAGGATCAGCGTCACCATCAGGCCGCCCCAGAGCGGGGTTTCGACCTTCTGGAGCCCGAACACGCCGCCATGCAGCAGGAAGAATGAGACGATCGGCAGGCCGACGAAGAGCAGCAGCGCGTTCAGGCCCTTGCGAGGCAGCTTCGGCATCAGGACCGGCACGAGAAGGGCGATGAACAGGATCGCCACCAGCATCGGCCGCCAGCGCTCGTCGATCGGATAACGCCCGAACATGAATTGCTGGAAGCGGTCGCCGACAAACGCCCAACAGGCGCCGCTCCAGCCGTTCGGCTTGATGCCGCCCTGCACGGCGGTGGTGCAGAACGAGCGGTCGGTCCCGAACCACGCCGCCTGGACGAACAGCCAGTTGATCATGCCCGGCAGGATCCAGACCAGGAGGGCAACCGCAAGAATCGTCAGCGCGGCGTCTTTCGGTGTGGCCAGAAGGTTGATGCGGATCCAGCCCGAGGCGCTCCTGGTGCTGAGCGGAGCGGGCGCGGGGGCGATCATCTCCGGGCGGACATAGGCAAGGTTTTTCGTGTTCATGATCTTACCTCTCCACCAGGGCCATTTTGGCGTTGAACCAGTTCATGAACAGCGAGGTCGTGATACTGATGCTGAGATAAACGACGAGCCAGATCGACACCACTTCGATTGCCTGTCCGGTCTGGTTCATCGTCGTGCCGCCGGTGGCGACCAATTCCGGAAACCCGACGGCAATGCCGAGCGACGAGTTTTTCGTGAGGTTGAGATATTGGCTGGTGAGCGGCGGGATGATGACGCGCATCGCCTGCGGCACGACGACGAGGCGGGTCGTGGTGGCGGGCTGCAATCCGAGTGCTGCCGCCGCTTCGCTTTGCCCCTTGGCGACGGCCCGGATGCCGGCGCGGATCGTCTCGGCGATGAACGAGGCCGTATAGAAGGACAAAGCCAGATAGAGGGCCACGAATTCCGGCGCGATCACGGATCCGCCCGACAGGTTGAAGCGGCCGGCGATCGGAAAATCGAACGTCAGCGGAGCGCCGACGGCAAGGAAGGTGAGGACCGGTAGGCCGACGATCAGCCCGATGGCCGTCCAGATCGTGTGGAACTGCTGGCCGGTCCGCATCTGCCGTTGTTTTGCCCAGCGCGCCACGATGAACGTCGCAACGATGGCAACCAGCAACGCAAGGGGGATTACCCATGCGGTATCGCCCCAGACGGGTCTCGGGAAGGCGAGGCCGCGGTTGTTGAGCACCATGCCGAGCGGCAGTTTGAGCGAGTCCCGAACCTGCGGCAGTGACGAAAGCACGCCCTTGTACCAGAAGAAGATGATCAGCAGCACCGGAATGTTGCGGAAGACTTCCACATAGACGGTGCAGAGCTTCGCGATCAGCCAGTTCTTCGAAAGACGGCCGATACCGATGATGAAGCCGATGGCCGTGGCGGTGATGATGCCGAAGAACGCCACCAGGATCGTATTGAGGAAGCCGACGAGGATGGCGCGCCCGTAGGTCGAATCGCTTGAATAGTCGATCAGCGAGGCGCCGATGTCGAAACCGGCGCGGCCTTTCAGGAACTGGTACCCGGAAGCTGTACCTGAACGCGCAAGGTTGGCGACGGTGTTGTCGAAAATCGACCAGCCGATGCCGACGACGATAACGAGCGTGAGGACCTGGAAAAAAATACCCCGGATCTTGGGGTCGTAAACGTAGGATCTGAGAGTTCGCGCTTCGGAAGGCGCAATTGCAGCGTGATCTGTCATGCTGGCCTTTTCCCCTGTGACCTCATTTTTGAGGTCTTTTTCTTTTTATGCGTTTTTCTTTTATGCCGGGGGATAAGGCGGCAGCGGCCGCCTTATCCGGTCTTGGTCTGGCCGATTAACGAACCGGCGGAGCGTATTGCAGGCCGCCCTTGGTCCAGAGCGCGTTCAGGCCACGCTGGATCTTGAGGGGGGTGTTCTGGCCGATGTTGCGCTCGAACACTTCGCCGTAATTGCCGACGGCCTTGATGATGTTGTAGGCCCAGTCGTTGGTCAGGCCGAGGTCGGTACCGATCTTGGTATCCTTCTCGATGCCGAGGAAGCGGCGGACGTCCGGGTTGGTGGAGGACTTGCGGATGTCGTCGACATTGGCCTTGGTGATGCCGAATTCTTCAGCCTGCACCAGTGCGTAATGCGTCCAGGAAACGATGTCGAACCACTGGTCGTCGCCTTGGCGAACGGCCGGGCCGAGCGGCTCCTTGGAGATGATTTCCGGCAGAATGATATGCTCATCCGGGTTCGAAAGCGACAGGCGCAGCGAATAGAGGCCGGACTGGTCGGTCGTGTAAACGTCGCAACGGCCTTCCTGGTAGGCCTGGTTCACTTCCGGCAGCTTTTCGTAGACGACCGGCTTGTATTCAAGCTTGTTGGCCTTGAAGTAGTCGGCGAGGTTGAGCTCGGTGGTGGTGCCGGACTGAACGCAGACGGCAGCGCCGGAAAGCTCCAGAGCCGACTTCACGTTGAGGCTCTTCGGTACCATGAAGCCCTGACCGTCGTAATAGTTCACGGTACGGAAGTTGAAGCCGAGAGCGGTATCGCGGTTGATCGTCCAGGTCGTGTTGCGGAAGAGGACATCGCCTTCGCCCGACTGCAGTGCCGTGAAGCGGGTCTGCGAGGTGGTCGGGGTGTATTTGGTCTTCGTTGCGTCATTAAAAAGGGCAGCAGCAAGGGCTTTGCAGTAGTCAACGTCGAAGCCGGACCAGTTGCCCGATGCGTCCGGTGCGGCAAAGCCGGCGAGACCGGTGTTGACGACGCACTGAACGAAACCCTTGGACTTGACGGTATCAAGCGTGGCGGCCGATGCCGCCGATGCGAAGCCAAGGACCGCTGCGCCAATCGCGGCTGACAGAAGCGTCTTTTTCATTTTCCCAACCTTTATCTGTGGTTTTCTGTGACTTGATGGAACCGGGCCGCTCCCCTGTCTTATCGAATACGGCCGGCCGCCCGCGAACCCTCCCGGTGCAGGCGCCGCTATCTCATTCGCAAAACAACGCAGGGTCAAGTGTCGCCTTTTCGAATTGCGTCTGAAATGAGGTAAATTCGTTAACCCGGCTCAGAAAACGCTCATTTACTTAAAGTTTGGGCAGCGCGTGATCAAAAGAGGTGCGTTTTCCGTGATGTGGCAGGCGACCTGATGTCTCTGCTTCAGGCTCCTTTCGCGGGGTTGACCGGGCCTTGCTCCGGCGGCAAAACTTTGCGCCTCAATTGCCAACGAAAGCTCTCCCCGACATGAAAAAGACGAACGAGTCCCTGTTCACCGGCGCTGGCCCCAACACGCGTCTCGCCCATATGGGCAACGACCCGTCCGACTACCACGGTTTCGTCAATCCGCCAGTCGTTCACGCTTCGACCGTGTTGTTTCCCGACGCGGCAACGATGGAGAAGCGGGCCCAGAAATACACATACGGAACCCGCAGCACGCCGACGACCGATGCGCTCTGCGCGGCACTCGACGAATTGGAAGGCTCGGCCGGGACCATCCTCGTTCCCTCGGGACTGGCGGCGATTTCGGTGCCGTTTCTCGCCTATCTCTCGGCCGGCGACCATGCGCTGATCGTCGATTCCGTCTACGCGCCATGCCGTCATTTCTGCAACACGATGCTGACGCGCCTCGGCGTCGCGGTCGAGTATTACGATCCGGAAATCGGCGCCGGTATCGAAGCTCTGATTAAGCCGAACACCAGATTGATCCATACCGAGGCGCCGGGTTCCAACACTATGGAAATGCAGGATATCCGAGCGATCGCTGAGGTGGCCCACCGGCACGATTGCGTCGTCACGATGGACAATACCTGGGCGACGCCGCTTTATTTCCGGCCGCTCGATTTCGGCGCCGACGTGTCGATCCATGCGACGACGAAATATCCGTCCGGCCACTCGGACATCATCATGGGTTCGGTATCGGCCAATGCCAAGCATTGGCCGAAGCTCGAGGACGCCCGCATTGCGCTCGGCATCTGCGGCTCACCGGATGATTCCTACCAAATCCTGCGCGGCCTGCGTACCATGGGCGTGCGTCTCGAACATCATCAGAAGAGCGCGCTCGATATCGCCACATGGCTGGAGGGCCGCGACGACGTCGCACGCGTCCTGCACCCGGCGCTGCCGAGCTTCCCCGGCCACGCGATCTGGAAGCGCGATTTCAAGGGCGCCAGCGGCGTCTTCTCCTTCGTGCTGAAGGCGCAGGGCGAGAAGGCGAAAGCCAAGGCGCATGCTTTCCTGGATGCGCTCTCCTTCTTCGGCCTCGGTTACTCCTGGGGCGGTTACGAGAGCCTCGCGGTGCCGGTCAACCTGTCGGACCGCACCATCCGCAAGGCGCCGCCGGAAGGCCCGGTCATTCGCCTGCAGATCGGCCTCGAAGACGTGGTCGACCTCAAGAAGGACCTGGCAATCGGCTTCGCGGCCGCGGCCGAGATCTGATCACCGCGCCTTGAAGCCGTAAAGCCAGTCGAAATCCGCCGCAAGCGATTGCGGCGGACGCAGCGACAGGACGATATCGCGGCCGAGCCGGATCGGGCCGCGGGCGTGATAGGCGAAGCGGTTGAACAGGCCGCGGGCGCGCACCTTGGCGATCCGCCCCATGCGTTCGCTTTCGAAATCCGTCAGCGCCTGCGCAAGGGGCAGGGGACCGGTTACCCGGTTTGCCAGCACGAACGCGTCCTCAATCGCCATCGATGCGCCCTGGGCCGCAAACGGCATCATCGCATGCGCCGCATCGCCGATCAGCACCATGTCGCGACCGTTGTGCCAGCGCCCGGCACTCACCTCGTAAAGCGGCCAGAAGGTCGGCTGTTCGGCCCTTTCGATCAGTTGAACGATGCGCCGGTCCCAGCGATGGAACTGGCCGAGCAGCATGCGCCGCTGCGCGTCGCCGGCTTGCGCATCCCACGTCTTGCCGGGGCTGATGCCGGAGGCGATTGCGACGATATTGAACCCGTCGATCTCCTTGAGCGGGTAGGCAACCGCATGGGTCGAGGGTCCGAGAAAGGCGGTGACTTGGCCCGCGTCCAGCCAGTCGGGTCTGGCGCTGCCGGGAATCGTGAAGCGCCAGGCGACATTGCGCGAAAAATCGGGCTCCGGACTGTCCGGTATGCCGGCGCGCAGATTGGACCAGACGCCGTCGGCGCCGACGATCAGGGGATAGGTTTTGCCGGTGATCTCGGCCAGCGTCCCGTGCGGATCCTTGCGGACAGGAGTATCCAGGTGGATGCCACAGAGCGGGTTCTGTTCGACCGCGGCAAGCAATGTCTGTTGAAGCGTGGCGCGATGCAGGACCCCATAGGGCGCACCCCAGCGCTCGCGGGCAAAACGCCCGGCCGGCACATGCGCAAGCGGTCTGAGCGACGTTCCCGAAACCAGCGCAATCCGCTCCGGCTCGGTCCAGACGGCTTCGAGCGCGGGCAGGACGCCGAGTCCGGAGAGTACGTGCGAAGCGTTCGGCGATATCTGCAGGCCGGCGCCGACCTCGATCAGGGCGGCCGCCTCCTCGAAAATGTCGCAGGCTATGCCGTGGCGGGCGAAGGCGAGTGCGGCCGTCAGTCCGGCCATGCCGGCACCGATGATCGCTACTCTTTCGATGGACATATCAGATGCCGATCAGGCGGCCTTGACGTGGAAGACGCAGCCTGGCGGGTCGGTCTGTTCGGCCTTCAGCGACGGATTGTAGCGGTAGAGGGTCGAGCAGTAGGAGCAGACCTTCTCGTTGTCGTCGCCCATGTCGATGAAAATGTGCGGATGGTCGAAGGGAACCGAAGCGCCAGTGCACATGAATTCCTTGACGCCGATCTGGATCAAGCGATGCCCGCCGTCGTTCTGGAAGTGGGGAATGCTGTGCCCGGCCATGATGGTCTCCGATACTTGAATGCGGCGTGTCTGATTTGCGCCGGACATTAGCCGCCCGCTTGGCGATTGTGTAGTGGGAAAACCGCCGCAGGCGCGTCGATTTCGTGTCGGGCACGGGTTCAAACGCCGCGGTTCATCCCTTATGTTCCCGGCGTCAATGAGGACTGCCCCAATGAATCTCAACGCGCCTGCCTTCTCCACGTTTTCCCACGAGGGTCTCGATCTTGCCTATTTCGACGAAGGCGATCCGTCGGGCGATCCGGTGCTGCTCATCCATGGGTTTGCCTCGAGCGCGCTGGTCAACTGGGTGCATCCGGGCTGGCTGAAGACGCTGGGCGACGCGGGTTACAGGGTGATTGCCATGGACAATCGCGGGCATGGGGCAAGCGACAAGCCGCTCGATCCGGAAGCCTATCGGCCATGGGTGATGGCCGAGGATTCGATGGCGCTCCTCGATCACTTGAGGATCCCGGAAGCGCATGTCTTCGGTTATTCGATGGGCGCACGCATCTCGGTCTTTTCCGCACTCGCCCATCCGCATCGGGTACGTTCCCTGGTTCTGGGAGGCCTTGGAATCGGCATGACCGACGGGGTAGGGGATTGGGACCCGATCGCAGACGCCGTGCTCGCCCCCTCGCTCGAGGACGTCAGCCATGCCCGCGGCCGCATGTTCCGCGCCTTTGCCGACCAGACGAAGAGCGACAGGGAGGCTCTGGCCGCCTGTATCCGTGGTTCGCGGGATCTGGTGACCCGCGCGGACATGGGGCGGATCGACGCGCCGACCCTGATCGGGGTCGGAACCACGGACGACATCGCCGGTTCCGCGCAGGAGCTGGCCGCCTTGATGCCGCACGCGATTGCCCTCGATATTCCCGGCCGCGACCACATGCTCGCGGTTGGCGACCGGGTGTTCAAGAAGGCGGTTGTCGACTTCTACGCGGAACTCTCCGCAAGGCCGTAGGTTTCTTCATTCTAACGATCAACGGAATGCGATTTTGCGCCCATTGGTCTCGGCGTAAACTTATTCTATATACTGGCCTTGGAAAGCTCTGCCATACGGCAAACGAGGAGACGGCGATGGCCGCAAGAACTGAAATCCGCCAGGAGCAGGTCGCAACGATGGATCCCATCTGGGATACGTTGCGCCAGGAGGCGCGCGCGGCAACCGAGCAGGACCCGCTGCTCGCTGCATTTCTGTATTCTGCCGTGCTCAACCATCGCTCGCTCGAGGAATGCGTCGTGCACCGCATCTGCGAGCGCCTCGCCCATGCGGATATTCCGGATGTCCTTTTGCGCCAGACCTTCATGGAAATGCTGGCCGACTGGCCGGAATGGGGCGCGATCATGCGCGTCGACATTCAGGCCGTCTACGACCGCGATCCTGCCTGCCTGCGTTTCATGGAGCCGGTCCTCTATTTCAAGGGGTTCCACGCAATCCAGGCGCACCGGCTGGCGCATTGGCTGTTCAACCGCGGCCGCCGCGATTTTGCGCTCTATCTGCAGAGCCGCTCCTCGTCCGTCTTCCAGACGGACATCAACCCGGCAGCCCGCATCGGCAAGGGCATCTTCCTCGACCACGCCACCGGCCTCGTGGTCGGCGAGACGGCCGTCATCGGCGACAATGTCTCGATCCTGCATGGGGTGACGCTCGGCGGCACCGGCAAGGAAGGCGCCGATCGCCATCCGAAGATCGCCAACGGCGTCCTCATCGGTGCCGGCGCCAAGATCCTCGGCAATATCGAGGTCGGGTCGTGCTCGCGCGTCGCCGCGGGCTCGGTGGTCCTGAAGGCCGTACCGCCGAAGTCCACCGTCGCCGGCGTGCCGGCAAAGGTGGTCGGGAGCGCCGGGTGTTCGGAACCGTCGCGCCTGATGGACCAGCTTCTCGGAGCCGACGACTGATTCGTCTGCGTTTGCCCGCCGCTTGCCGATGTTTGGGGTTCGCTGAACATCGGCGCCATGGAACATCGCAAAAGAGCGACAAAGGCTACTTCTGGCGGCTTTACTTTCGCCTTTGTCCCATGCCAAAAGCGCCGCAACCGAGAACCGCTGACGGAGAGAAACGTGAAACCGGACGAAATCAAAAAGCTCGACGCCTATTTCAAGCGCGTGATCAATCCGCAGGCGATCGTCAAGGCGCGTCCGCGCAAGGACGACTCGGCCGAAGTCTACCTCGGCGACGAGTTTCTTGGCGTCGTCTATATCGATGACGAGGATGGCGACCGCTCTTACAATTTTTCCATGGCGATCCTGGAGGTCGATCTCTGATCGTTCCGGTCACGCGACTTCAAGGCGGGCTGACAGGCCCGCTTTTTGATTCGTGCGGAGCGACCGCCGGGAAAGAAATGGCTGCGACGTTTTTGCACGGCTGGCTGCGATCCGCTGATATATCTTCGCAAAATCAGAAGCCTGAATCCATCTATGCATTTGCATGAATCCTGTTGCAACCAAAAGTAATTTTGCGGCGCACAAATCAGCCTTGACTTTTATCGGCACGCCGCTTTCTATCAGCGCATCCGAATAGAACAAAGGGACCGGCGATGTTCAATTTCGATGAGGCCAGCAAGAAGAGCAAGGAAGCGATGGACGGAATGCTGAAGAGCTATTCCGAGATCGCCAAGGGTTATCAGGCGATCGCCACCGAAGCGACCGACTATTCCAAGAAGTCCTTCCAGGACATGACGGGTTTCGTGGAGGCGCTCGCTTCCACCCGCAGCGTCGAAGCGGCGTTCGAACTCCAGACCAATTATGTGAAGTCGGCTTACGAGAGCTTCATTGCCGAGTCGACCAAGATTACCGACATGTATGCCGATCTCGCCAAGACGGCCTACAAGCCCTACGAAGCGCCGGTCGCCAAGTCGACCGCCGTGGTGACCGCAAACGCCGCGTAGCGCGCATAGCGGCCCCTCCAAGCGACGCCTTCACGATAGAAGGCCGGCGGCGTTCAGCGCTGCCGGCCTTTTTGATTCATGCCAATGCGGAAATACCCGACTTTCGGCATGTTCCATCATCTCTTTAGCGTAATAGTGATTGCGTGGCCGCAAAGGGGGCTTAAAATCCGCGTTCAATGAACTAAGTTAGGAAGACTAAAGTCCGGCCGTTCGGCCATTCGGACGAACCCGCCGGATGACTGGGGAATGAATGAAGATGATCGCACTGCCGATCTTGATGCAAGCTGAAAAGGGTGGCGACGGAGACAACGCAAATCGCGGTACCTCGGTCATCACGCGCACGAAGCCGAAAACAAAGAAGCCCAACCTCTACCGCGTACTGCTGCTGAATGACGATTATACGCCGATGGAGTTCGTCATCCACATTCTGGAGCGTTTCTTTCAGAAGGACAGGGAGGCGGCGACGCGTATCATGCTCCACGTGCACAATCACGGCGTGGGGGAATGCGGAATATTTACATATGAAGTAGCGGAAACCAAAGTGTCCCAGGTCATGGACTTCGCCCGGCAACACCAGCATCCGCTGCAATGTGTCATGGAAAAGAAGTGAGGAACCCGACGTGCCAACATTTTCGCCTAGTCTAGAAAAGGCGCTGCATCAGGCACTGACCTTTGCCAATGAGCGGCATCACGAATATGCCACGCTCGAGCACCTGCTTTTGGCGTTGATCGACGATGCCGACGCAGCCGCGGTCATGGGCGCTTGTAACGTCAATTTGGAAACGCTGCGCAAGACCGTCACCGACTATGTCGATAATGAACTTGCCAACCTGATCACCGGTTATGACGAGGATTCCAAGCCGACCTCCGGCTTCCAGCGCGTCATCCAGCGCGCCGTCATCCACGTCCAGTCCTCGGGCCGCGAGGAAGTGACCGGCGCCAACGTTCTCGTCGCGATCTTCGCGGAACGGGAAAGCCATGCGGCCTTTTTCCTGCAGGAGCAGGAAATGACCCGCTACGACGCGGTCAACTACATTTCTCACGGCATCGGCAAGCGCGCGGGCACCTCCCAGACCCGCACGCCGCGCGGCGCCGAGGACAGCGAGCCGGAAGCCAAGCCCTCCGCCCGCGACCAGGAGGAAGGTTCCGCCAAGAAACCGCAGGATGCCCTCAAGGCCTATTGCGTCAACCTGAACGAAAAGGCCCGCGATGGCCGGATCGACCCGCTGATCGGCCGCCATGCCGAAGTCAACCGCACGATCCAGATCCTGTGCCGCCGTTCCAAGAACAACCCGCTCTACGTGGGTGATCCGGGCGTCGGCAAGACGGCGATCGCCGAAGGCCTCGCCAAGCGGATCATCGAAGGCAAGGTGCCGGAGGCGCTCGCCGACGCCACCATCTTCTCGCTCGACATGGGCACGCTCTTGGCTGGCACCCGTTATCGCGGCGATTTCGAGGAACGCCTGAAGCAGGTCGTCAAGGAACTCGAAGAGTATCCGGGTGCGGTTCTGTTCATCGATGAAATCCACACCGTCATCGGCGCCGGGGCCACCTCCGGCGGCGCGATGGATGCCTCGAACCTGTTGAAGCCGGCTCTGTCTTCGGGCTCGATCCGCTGCATCGGTTCGACCACCTATAAGGAATACCGCCAGTTCTTCGAAAAGGACCGGGCTCTGGTTCGCCGCTTCCAGAAGATCGACGTCAACGAGCCGTCGATCGAGGATGCGATCGAGATCATGAAGGGCCTGAAGCCTTATTTCGAGGACTATCACAAGCTGCGTTACACCAACGAGGCGATCAAGTCGGCCGTCGAACTGTCGGCCCGCTACATCTCCGACCGCAAGCTTCCGGACAAGGCGATCGACGTGATCGACGAGACCGGTGCGGCCCAGATGCTGCTGCCGGCCTCCAAGCGCCGCAAGCTGATCACCGAGAAGGAGATCGAAGCGACGATCGCCACCATGGCGCGGATTCCGGCAAAGACCGTCTCCAAGGATGACGAGATGGTTCTCGCCAACCTGGAAAAGGAACTGCGTTCGGTCGTCTACGGCCAGGATGCGGCGATCGAGGCCCTGTCGACGGCGATCAAGCTCGCCCGTGCCGGCCTGCGCGAGCCGAACAAGCCGATCGGTTCCTACGTCTTCTCCGGCCCGACAGGCGTCGGCAAGACGGAAGTCGCCAAGCAGCTTGCCGCCTCGCTCGGCGTCGAGATGCTGCGCTTCGACATGTCGGAATATATGGAACGCCACACGGTCTCGCGGCTGCTCGGCGCACCTCCCGGTTATGTCGGCTTTGACCAGGGCGGTCTACTGACCGACGGCGTCGATCAGCATCCGCACTCGGTGGTCCTGCTCGACGAAATCGAGAAGGCGCATCCGGATATCTACAATATCCTGCTGCAGGTCATGGACCACGGTTCGCTGACCGACCACAACGGCAAGAAGATCGACTTCCGCAACGTCATCCTGATCATGACGACCAATGCGGGCGCGTCGGAAATGGCCAAGGCCGCCATCGGCTTCGGTTCGTCCAAGCGCACCGGCGAGGACGAAGAGGCGATCAACCGCCTGTTCACGCCGGAATTCCGCAACCGTCTCGATGCGATCATCCCGTTCGCACCGCTGCCGACCGAGGTCATCCATCAGGTCGTGCAGAAGTTCGTCATGCAGCTCGAGACGCAGCTTTCGGAACGCAACGTCACCTTCGACCTGCATCAGGATGCGATCGCCTGGCTGGCGGAAAAGGGTTACGACGAGAAGATGGGTGCCCGCCCGCTCTCGCGCGTCATCCAGGAATACATCAAGAAACCGCTCGCCAACGAGATTCTGTTCGGCAAGCTGCGCAAGGGCGGCGTGGTTCGTGTTACCGTCGGCAAGGGCGAGGATGGCAAGGACAAGCTCATCCTCGACTCGATTTCCGAAGCAACGCCCGTGAAGCCGAAGCCGGAGGCCGAGGTGAAAGAGGCCGCCGAGGAAGCCGAGGCCAAGGTCACCAAGCCCAAGGCGCCGAAGAAGTCGGCGTCGAAGGACAAGGACGGCGGCTCGGCCCGGGCTCGCGCCATGGTCGACGCGGATGTGATCGCTTCTGAAGATGCGCCGAAGACGCCGCCGCGCAAGAGCACCACGGTGCCGCGCGTGCCGAAGAGCAAATAACAGTTTCGCATGAAACTCCTGCGATGCCGGGCTTGTCCCGGCATCGTCGTTTTGATGACGAGCCTTTTCCCATATCCGCCGGAATGCCGATGTCTCCAGACAGTGACGACCGCAACGCCCTATCCTGGTTCTTTACCGGCATGCGGGGCCTGCTTTCGCTTCCGGCCCTCATTCTCCTGACCTCGATCGTCGGTTTCAGCGCCTTTGCGCTCGAATCGGGGCTGACGCGCGCCGAGGCGGTCTTCATGTCGCTGGCGATCTGGGCGCTTCCGGCGCAGGTCATCCTGGTCGGCAGCATGGCGGGCGGCGCCAACATCGCAGCCTGTTTCCTCGCAGTCACGCTCTCCTCGATCCGCATGATGCCGATGGTCGCCTCGGTCGTCCCGGAAATGCGAACGCGGCGCACGCCGATCTGGCTGCTGCTGATCCTCTCGCATTTCATCGCCATCACGTCCTGGGTGTTCGCGATCACCACGCTGCGCAACGTGCCGCGCGAATACCGGGCGATCTATTTCGCCGGTTTCGGGGTGACTTTGACCTTGACGGGCACCCTTGTCGTCGGGGTCTTCTACGACATCGTTTCGGGCTTTCCGCCGGTCGTCGCGGGCATACTCTTCTTCCTGACGCCGGTCTATTTCAACGCTTCCATCTGGGTGAGCGCGCACCAGCCGGTGGTCAAGATCGCCTTCGTGATGGGGATGATCCTCGGCCCGACGCTGGCGCTGGTGACCCCGCAATTCGACGTGCTTTGCGCCGGCGTCGGTGGCGGAACGGTGGCCTATCTGATCGACAGGGCGCGCCGGAAGAGAAAGCGCGTCGGGCAGGAGGCCAGGCGATGATTGCCGAATACTGGACCTTCATCGTCATCGCGGTCGCCGGTTTCCTGGCGACCGATATCTGGCGCTGGCTTGGGGTTTTCACCGGCAACCGGCTGAACGAGGATTCCGAGGCGCTGTATTGGGTGAGGGCGGTGGCGACCTCGCTCGTCATGGCCGTCACCGCGAAGCTGATCGTCTTCCCGAACGGCACGCTCGCCGGCACACCGCTCTGGTTGAGGGTCGGGGCCGCCGGCATCGGCTTTGCCGTGTTCCTGGTGACCGGCCGCAAGGTCGGCATCGGTGTGGCGGTGCCCATGGCGCTTCTGGTCGCCGGTCTCTGGTGGATCGGGTTCTAGAGGTCAGTTGCCCAGTTCGCCGATGATCTTCTCGGCATTCGCCGCCAGCACGTCATTATTCTCCATCTGGCCCGAATGGGGTTTCAACGGCTGTCCTTCGTAACGCGGGACGACGTGGAAATGCAGATGGTAAACCGTCTGTCCGGCGGCGGGTTCGTTGAACTGGATGACCGTGATGCCGTCCGCTTCGAAAGCCTCTTTGGCGGCCCTGGCGAGCTTCTGTACCACCGGGATCACCTTTGAAAGCACGGCAGGATCGGCATCGAGGATGTTGCGCGATGGGGCTTTCGGGACCACCAAAAGGTGACCGGGCGATTGCGGCATGACATCCATGAAGGCAAGGGTATCGTCGTCCTCGTAGACCCGGTGGCACGGGATCTCGCCGCGCAGGATTTTTCCGAAGATGTTGTTGCTGTCGTAAGCCTGTCCGCTCATCGTGATGTCCTCTCCTTAGTTTTGTCGGCCCGGTCTTCCGAGCACTAGTCCTGTTCCTGCTGGCGCTCGCCCTTGCGGAAAGGGCTGTGCTCGGCGAGATATTCCGTCATCTGCTCCACGTCTTCCCGTTCGTGCTCCAGATAGTCGGCGATCGCGCGCCTCAGTCCCGCATGGGCGATATAGTGCATCGAATGGGTGGTGACAGGCAGGTAACCGCGCGCCAGCTTGTGTTCCCCTTGCGCGCCCGCTTCGACCCGCTTCAGGCCCTTGGTAAGCGCAAAATCGATCGCCTGGTGGTAGCAGACTTCGAAATGCAGGAAGGGATGGTCCTCGATACAGCCCCAGTGCCGGCCGTAAAGCGCGTCCCCGCCGATGAAGTTGATCGCGCCGGCGACGTATTTGCCCTCGCGCTTGGCCATCACCAGCAGGATGTCCTCGGGCATGCGCTCGCCGATCAGCGAGTAGAACGTCCGGGTGAGATAGGGACGGCCCCATTTGCGGCCGCCGGTATCCATGTAGAAGGTGAAGAACTGGTCCCAGATGTCCTCTGTAAGGTCCTTGCCGGTCAGCCAGTCGATCGTAATGCCGTTTTCCAGGGCTGAACGCCGTTCCTTCTTCAGCGCCTTGCGCTTACGGGACGCGAGCGTTTCGAGGAACGCGTCGTGGTTCGCATAGCCCTCGTTGATGAAATGGAACTGCTTGTCGGTGCGGTGCAGGTAGTCGGCCTCCTCGAAGGCTGCGACCTGGTCTTCCGCCACGAAGGTCACGTGCGCGGACGAGATGCCGAGCTGGCGTGTCACCTCCTGGAGACCTGCGGCGAGCGTCAGCTCCGTCGACCCCCTGTCGTAACCGTCGCGGACGAGCAGGCGCGGTCCGCTCGCCGGCGTGAACGGCACGGTGCATTGCAGTTTCGGATAATAACGCCCGCCGGCGCGCTCGAAAGCGTCGGCCCAGCCGTGGTCGAAGACATATTCGCCCTGGCTGTGGCTTTTCAGATAACCGGGAACCGCGCCGATCAGCGTGCCCTTGTCGTCTTCGAGAAGCAGATGGTGGCCGAGCCAGCCGGTCTTGGCGGTGGCCGAGCCCGATTCCTCCAGCGCCGAGAGAAAGGCGTGCGACAGGAACGGATTGTAGGGCACGTCCGAAGAGGACGACTTGGAGGTGCCCGAAAGGCGCGACCAGCTTGCCGGGCTGATCGCGCAGAAGGAGTTTTCGATGCGGATGGTAAGATTACCGGTCATACTCTGCTTTACAGGGAGGGGGAGGTTGCCTCCCGCGGATCAAAACCTTCGAAGGTCATCTGGTCCGCATATTTATAGGTATGTTCGCGGCCGTTTGCATCCCTCACGGTCCAGGTAATGACCGGAATTCCAGTCGCTCTCTGTGCTGAGACGAACGTGTTCGGCAGGTGGGGGTAGTGGTAGGAAATGAAGTCGAGTCCCAGTTGCATGGCCTCGTCATGTTCGAAAAATTCCTCCGGCTTGTCACCCATGGCCGTCAGGCCGAGCGGGTAGGGCGAACCGGCCGTCTTCAGGTCGCGCAGGATGTGATAGTCGAAGCTCATCAGCGCCACCTTGCCCTGATAACCTTCGAGAACTTCGAGCACCGCCTCGGCGAACCCGTCGTCCTCGCCGTCGCCTTCGCGTCCCTTGATCTCAATGACGAGGGGCACCTTGCCGGCGACGAGCGCGAGCATCTGCTTCAGGGTCGGGACTTTATCCTTAGTGCCGCCGACCGCGAGCATGCCGAGTTCGGCCGAGGTCTTTTCGCGGATATCGCCCTTGATGCCGCAGAGCCGCTCGAGGTCGTGATCGTGAAAGACCACCGGAACGCTGTCGGCGGCAAGCTGCACGTCGCATTCGATCGCAAAGCCGGCTTCCGCCGCGCGAGAAAAGGCAGACAGGGTGTTTTCCCAGACCTGGTGGTTCATGTCGTGAAAGCCGCGATGGGCGACCGGAAGGTCCTTGATCCAGGATGCGGAGGTCATGCTTCGATCTCGATGATGGCGTCGATTTCGACGGAGGCGTTGAGGGGCAGGCAGGCCATGCCGACGGCGGCGCGGGCATGTTTGCCGGCGTCGCCGAGCACGTTGGCGATCAGGTTGGAGGCGCCGTTGATGACGAGGTGCTGCTCGACGAAGTCAGGTGTCGAAGCGACGAAGCCGTTGAGCTTCAAAACGCGGCGGATCCTGCCGAGATCGCCCCCGAGTGCAGCCTTCGCCTGGGCGAGGATGTTGATGGCGCAGAGTTCCGCTGCCCGTTGCGCGGCCGGCAAATCCACATCGCGGCCGACAAGGCCGGTTACCGCGACCTTGCCCCCTTCGATCGGCAACTGGCCGGAAAGATAAAGAGTATTGCCGCTGATCGTATATGGCACGTAATTGGCGGCGGGTGCGGCCGCGACGGGGAGTTCGATCCCCAGTTCCTGCAGGCGGCCTTCGATGGCTTCGGTCATTTTCGACTCCCGTTTTGTTGTAAATTCTTCAAAAATCCTGCATCAAGGCCTTAGCTTGGTCAGATGGCGTTCTTATAACATCACCAACTGAGTCCAACAGGAGAATGTGAATGTTGCGAATGAGCCTCGGGGTGATCCTTGCCGGCGGTCTGAGCCTTGTGGCTGCCACCTCCGCGGACGCGAATACCGACGCTGCTGCCCGGCTGCTCGTCCCGCATCGCGCCATTTACGACCTGAAGCTCAAGAATGCCTCCGAACGTTCTGGCATCGAAGGCATGTTCGGCCGCATGGTCTATGAGTTCACCGGCTCGGCCTGCACCGGTTTTTCCACCAATTTCCGGCTGGTGACCAAGATCAATACGGGCGAGGAGACCCGCCTTAGCGATCAGCAGACGACGACCTTCGAGGACATGGCCGCAAACCAGTTCCATTTCGAGACCAAGTCCTTCACCGACGAACAGCTCGACAAGCAGCTGAGCGGCGACGCGTCGATCGCCGACAAGGGCATCAAGGTGGAAATCACCCAGCCCGACGGCCGTGAGATCCAATTGCCGTCCAGCGATTTTCCGACCAGCCATATGCTCGACGTCATCGCGAATGCCAAGCAGGGCAAGAGCCTCTTCGAGGCGCGGGTCTTCGACGGCTCGGAAAATGGCGACCAGGCGCTGCTGACCACGACGGTGATCGGCAAGTCGCAGACCGCGCAGAAGGACGATGTCGATGCCGACAAGGCGGGCGAGTTTGCACAGTCTTCCTTCTGGCCGGTGACGATCGCCTATTTCAACGAGAATGCGGTCGGCGACCCGACCCCGGTCTACAACATGTCGTTCAAGCTCTACGAAAACGGCATCACCCGCGATCTCACCATGGACTACGGCGACTTCGTGCTGTCCGGCAGCCTCGCCAAGCTGGAGCTCCTGAAGCCCCAGCAGGACCCGTGCCCGGCGCCGGCGAAATAGCCGCCGCCGCTGACTGCCGGTCACTCGCCGGCACGCCGAGCTAATTTCCGGCAAAGCTCTTGCTTTTGCGGCAAATCGAATGTATGGCCAGCCGCATTCCACACGTAAGGCATGGGATCGTCCGGGAGAAATCCGGACCGTTCCGCCCGGTGGCATTCTCGAAGAGGGTGCTGTTCGCCTTGCGGAGGTTCAACCGGAAAAGGATAACAAGGCATGGCATTGCCCGATTTCTCTATGCGCCAGCTTCTCGAAGCAGGCGTCCACTTCGGCCACCAGACTCACCGCTGGAACCCGAAGATGAAGCCGTATATCTTCGGCGACCGTAACAACATCCACATCATCGATCTGGCCCAGACCGTTCCGATGCTGTCGCGCGCCCTTCAGGTCGTGTCCGACACCGTCGCCCGTGGCGGCCGCGTTCTGTTCGTCGGCACCAAGCGCCAGGCGTCCGAACTGATCGCCGACTCGGCCAAGCGTTCGGCCCAGTACTACGTCAACTCCCGCTGGCTCGGCGGCATGATGACCAACTGGAAGACCATTTCGAACTCGATCCAGCGCCTGCGCAAGCTCGACGAAATCCTGAACTCGGAAGCTTCCGGCTACTCCAAGAAGGAACGCCTGAACCTCGAGCGCGAACGCGAAAAGCTGGACAAGGCTCTCGGCGGTATCCGCGACATGGGCGGCACTCCGGACCTGATGTTCATCATCGACACCAACAAGGAAAAGATCGCTATCGACGAAGCCAAGCGCCTGGGCATCCCGGTCGTGGCCATCATCGATTCGAACTGCGATCCGGACCTCATCGACTACCCGATCCCGGGCAATGACGACGCCTCGCGCGCCATCGCTCTCTACACCGACCTGATCGCCCGCGCTGCCATCGACGGCATCGCGCGCCAGCAGGGCGCTTCGGGTCGTGATGTCGGCGCCTCTGCCGAAGCTCCGATCGAGCCGGCTCTCGAAGGCGAAGCAGAAGCAGAAGCTTAAAGGCCGGATGGAGCGGCTTGGTCCGCTCCTCCTTTCTGAAATTCGATCGAGGCCAGAGATACCGATCCCTGGCCTTGGTCGTTTCAAGGCGAGCCGCCACCGCTTGGTCGTCGAGGCGATCGCTTTCGTGATGTCTTCATCACGCTGTCACACTTCCGGGTACATTCGTCCCAAAACTTTTGAGTCCGCCGACGTTTTTCCGGCGAGAAGCACTTGAACCGACAAGAGGCAAAACAATGGCTGAAATCACCGCTGCACTGGTAAAGGAACTGCGCGAAAAGTCCGGCGCAGGCATGATGGACTGCAAGAAGGCGCTGACCGAAACGAACGGCGACATCGAAGCGGCGATCGACTGGCTGCGCGCCAAGGGCATCTCCAAGGCCGACAAGAAGTCCGGCCGCACCGCAGCCGAAGGCCTTATCGGCATCGCCAGCGCCGGCCACAGGGCCGTCGTCATCGAACTCAACTCGGAAACCGACTTCGTTGCCCGCAACGATGCCTTCCAGGACCTCGTCCGCGGCATCGCCAGCGTCGCGCTGACGACCGACGGCTCCGTCGAGGCGATCTCGGCTGCCACCTATCCCGCTTCCGGCAAGCCGGTTGCCGACACGATCAAGGACGCGATCGCCACGATCGGCGAGAACATGACGCTGCGTCGCTCCGCCCTGCTGCAGGTCGAGCACGGCGTCGTCGCGACCTACGTCCATAACGCTGCCGGCGACGGCATCGGCAAGCTCGGCGTCCTGGTCGCCCTGAAGTCGGTCGGCGACAAGGAAGTCCTGACCTCGCTCGGCCGTCAGGTTGCCATGCACATCGCTGCCACCAACCCGCTTGCCATCCGCGCCGAAGAAGTCGACGCGACTGTCGCCGAGCGCGAGCGCAACGTGTTCATCGAGCAGTCGCGCGCTTCCGGCAAGCCGGAAGCGATCATCGAAAAGATGGTCGACGGCCGCATGCGCAAGTTCTTCGAGGAAGTTGCCCTTCTGTCGCAGGCCTTCGTCATCAACCCGGACGTGACCGTCGGCCAGGCCGTCAAGGATGCTGAAAAGCTCGCTGGCGCTTCGATCGAAGTCACCGGCATGGCCCGTCTTCTGCTCGGCGAAGGCGTCGAAAAGGAAGAATCGGATTTCGCCGCTGAAGTAGCAGCGGTCGCCAAAGGCTGATATTCGTTAGCTAAAGCTGTCGAAAGCGCAAGGGCACCGGTGACAAGCCGGTGCCCTTCGTGTATCCGCAACCCGTTTGACCCTCCGCATGCAATTCGATTTCAAGGAGCCTCCATGTCGCCTCAGCCCCTCTACAAGCGTGTCTTGCTCAAGGCCTCCGGTGAAGCTCTGATGGGCAGCCAGGGTTTCGGCATCGATGTTGCGGTTGCCGATCGGGTCGCCTCCGATATTGCCGAAGCGCGCGCCATGGGCGTCGATGTCGGCGTGGTTGTCGGCGGCGGCAACATCTTTCGCGGCGTCGCCGTGGCTTCCAAGGGCGGCGACCGGGTGACCGGCGACCACATGGGGATGCTCGGCACCGTGATCAACGCGCTGGCGCTTGCCACGTCGCTGCGCAAGCTGAACGTCGACACGGTGGTCCTGTCGGCGATCTCGATGCCGGAGATCTGCGAGAGCTTCTCGCAGCGCCAGGCGCTGCATCACATGGCGCAGGGCAGGGTGGTGATCTTCGCCGGCGGCACCGGCAATCCGTTCTTCACGACCGATTCGGCGGCAGCGCTACGCGCGGCTGAAATCGGCGCGGAAGCGATCTTCAAGGGCACCCAGGTGGACGGCATCTATTCGGCCGACCCCAAGAAGGACCCGACGGCGACCCGGTTCGAGACGCTGACGCATGGCGAAGTGCTCGAAAAGGGTCTGGCGGTGATGGACGTGGCGGCCGTGGCGCTCGCCCGCGAAAACTCCATCCCGATCATTGTTTTTTCGATCCATGAGAAGGGCGGCTTCGCCCAAATCTTGACCGGCGGCGGCCGCAAGACCATCGTAGCGGACAATTGAGGCGCGGCATCGCGGGCCGCCCAGACAACATACGGGAGTAGACGGATGAGTGGAATCGACCTCAACGACATCAAGCGCCGCATGGAAGGCGCGATCAACGCGTTCAAAAGCGATATCGCGTCGCTGCGCACCGGCCGCGCCTCGGCCAATATCCTCGATCCGGTGATGGTCGAAGCCTATGGTTCGCGCGTGCCGCTCAACCAGGTGGCCAACATCACCGTGCCGGAAGCGCGTATGCTGGGCGTATCCATCTGGGACAAGTCGATGGTCAACGCCGTCGACAGGGCGATCCGCGAATCACATCTCGGCCTCAATCCGATCGTCGATGGCCAGAACCTGCGCATTCCGCTTCCCGAGCTCAACGAGGAGCGCCGCAAGTCGCTGGTCAAGGTTGCGCATGATTATGCGGAAAAGGCGAAGGTTGCTGTCCGTCACGTCCGCCGCGATGGCATGGACGGCCTGAAAAAGGCCGAAAAGGACGGCGACATCGGCCAGGACGAGAGCCGCTCGCAGTCGGAAAAAGTGCAGAAGATGACGGATGATACGATTTCCGAAGTCGACCGCTTGCTTGCGGATAAGGAAAAGGAAATCATGCAGGTCTAACTTAGGCCTGGTTTGCCGCCATATTCCGGCGGCCAAAGGAGCCGCATAGAATATGGTGAACCCCGAGCTTGCAATCATCCCTCAACACGTTGCCATTATCATGGATGGCAATGGACGCTGGGCCAACAAGCGCGGGCTTCCTCGTACGGTCGGACACAGCAAGGGCGTCGAAGCGGTTCGCGAAACGGTGCGGGCTGCCGGCGACGCAGGCGTCAAATATCTGACGCTCTTTGCGTTTTCTTCGGAAAACTGGAGCAGGCCCGAAACCGAGGTGAGGGATCTCCTCGGTCTCCTCCGGCGCTTCATCCGCCAGGATCTGGCCGAATTGCACCGCGAGAATGTCCGCATACGGGTGATCGGCGAACGCGAGAAGCTGCGCAGCGACATCCTTCCGCTTCTTCTCGAAGCCGAGGAAACGACAAGGTTCAACACGGCACTGACGCTGGTCATCGCCTTCAACTACGGTGCGCGCGACGAGATCGCCCGTGCGGTCGCCATGCTCGCCCGGGACGTCGAGGCCGGTGTCCTCAAGGCTTCCGAGATCGACGCGGACAAGATCAGCGCAAAGCTGGATACCGCCGGTATTCCCGATCCGGACCTCATCATCCGCACCAGCGGCGAGGAGCGGCTTTCGAATTTTCTGCTCTGGCAGGCGGCCTATTCCGAACTTGTCTTCCTGCCGGACTACTGGCCCGACTTCGATCGGAAACTCTTCCTCGACGCCCTGAAGATCTATGCCTCCCGCGACCGGCGCTTCGGCGGCCTGTCGAACAAGACGATAGCAGTGGGTGGTTGATGAGCACTGAACTGAAGCGCCGCATCGCATCCGCGGTGGTTCTGGCGGCCGTGGTCCTGGCGGCCACCTGGTATGGCGGCCTGGCCTTCCGCATCTTGGCTGCAGCCATGGCGGTCCTGATCTATTACGAATGGTCAACGATCACGCGGGCCGCCGAGCGCGATTTTCGTGCGAACGCCTTCGGCTGGGCCGCGATTTTTCTGATCGCCATCGACCTGGTGGTCGACGAAGGTGCGCTCTCGGTGCCGATTCTCGGCGGCGCTGTAGTCACCGCCCTTCTTCTCGTGCTGCTGCGCAAGGGCAGCTGGTGGCTGCCGGGCGGCATCTTCTACGCAGGCTTGAGCGGGATCTCGCTGGCGGCGATCCGGGCCGAAGACCAGGCGGGGTTCGTTGCGACACTCTTTATCTTCGCGGTCGTCTGGGCGACCGATATCCTCGCCTATTTCGTCGGCCGGGCGCTCAAGGGGCCAAAACTTGCGCCGCGCATTTCGCCCGGCAAGACCTGGTCCGGTGCGATCGGCGGCACGGTGTCGGGCGTGGTCGCAAGCTCCGTCCTTACGCTCGGCGTCTTTTCCCGGCTGTCGATCTGGACGGTGGCGATCGCATTTCTGCTTTCCGTCGCGAGCCAGATCGGCGACCTGTTCGAATCCTTCATCAAGCGCCGGTTCGGCGTGAAGGATTCCAGCCACCTCATTCCGGGGCACGGCGGCGTCATGGATCGCGTCGATGGCCTCGTTTTCGCCTGTTTCGCGGCGTTTCTGCTGACGCTTGTTTATACGGCCATGACGGGCCATCTTGATGTATCGGTCGCAGGCTTCCTCTTCGGGTTTTGAGGCCTGGGCGGCCGGTACAATGTTGAAACGGAAATTTTGATGGCCATCCTCAGCTTCCTTACCGGCTATATCATCCCCTTCGTGCTGGTCCTGTCCCTGCTCGTCTTCGTGCATGAGATGGGCCACTATCTTATTGGACGCTGGTGCGGCATCCGGGTCACTGCCTTCTCTGTCGGCTTCGGACCGGAGCTTGTCGGCTTCACCGACAGTCATGGCACCCGTTGGAAGCTCTCGGCGATCCCGCTTGGCGGCTACGTCAAGTTCTTCGGCGACGAGGACGCCGCGAGCCTGCCGGATGCGAGCGGCCTTGCGGGCATGAGCGAGGAAGAAAAGGCTCAGACGCTGGCCGGCGCCAAGCTGTGGAAGAGGGCCGCCACCGTCGCGGCCGGCCCGATCGCCAATTTCATTCTGGCGATTGCCATCTTCGCCGTCCTCTTCAGCGTTTATGGCAAGGTCGTCGCCGATCCCGTGGTCGCCGAAGTCCAGCCGGGAAGTGCCGCCCTTGCGGCCGGCGTTGAGCCCGGCGATCGGCTGGTGGCGCTCGACGGCTCGCGCATCCGGACTTTCGACGATGTACGGCGTTATGTCAGCATCAGGCCGGATACCCCGATCGTCGTGACGGTCGAGCGGAACGGCCAGGACCTCGATCTGCCGATGGTGCCGAAGCGCTCCGAGGTCACCGACCAGTTCGGCAACAAGGTCGAGCTCGGCCTGATCGGCATCGTCACCAACGAACAGCGCGGCAATTTCCGCATCGAGATGTTCACGCCGCTGCAGGCGGTTGCCGAAGGCGTCACCGAGACCGGCCATATCGTCACCGGCACCTTCCGCTATATCGGAAACCTCGTGACCGGGCGGATGAAGGCTGACCAGCTCGGCGGGCCTGTCAGGGTCGCCCAGGCGTCGGGCCAGATGGCGACGCTCGGCTTTGCGGCGGTGGTCCAGCTGGCGGCGGTTCTTTCGGTCTCCATCGGGCTCTTGAACCTCATGCCTGTGCCAATTTTGGACGGCGGTCATCTCGTCTTCTACGCGATCGAGGCCATCCGTGGCCGACCGCTCGGCTCAGGTGCGCAGGAGATCGCCTTCCGCATCGGGCTTGCGATGGTTTTGAGCCTCATGGTCTTCGCGACCTTCAACGACATCAGCAATCTGATCGGTTGATGTCCTTCAAATCGTAAAAAGAAACTGTTTATTCACCATGTTTCCAACAGTTGCGTGGCCATTGGGTCACGCAAGGGAAGTAAGTAAACAGAAATTAACGCGATACCTTGCTTGTAGGTCAAAAGAAGGTAAAACGACACACGTGGCCGGAGTCGGGCACCACCCGCCGAGGGACAACGGGAAAAGGTAAGAATTGAAATGAAGGCTGGTTCAAAGTTTTTGAACGCAGTGTCGGCGTTTGCGCTGTCTGCTAGTGTTGTTGCATCGGGCGCAGGTGTACTGGTACTTGCTTCCGCACTTTCTGCCGAAGCGGCGGTTATCCGGAGCGTTCAGGTCCGCGGCGCACAGCGCGCCGGCGAGGAGGCTGTCCGTTCCAATCTGACCATCCGCCCGGGTGTCAACTTCTCCAATAACGACATCGATGAATCGGTCCGCAAGCTCTATTCGACCGGCTATTTCTCGGATGTCAAAATCAGTGTTTCCGGCAGCACGCTGGTCGTGTCGGTGAGCGAGAACCAGCTCATCAACCAGGTCGTGTTCAACGGCAACCGCAAGATCACGGACGACAAGCTTCAGGCAGTCGTTCAGACTCAGCCGCTCGGCCCGTACAATCAGGCATTGATCGACGCAGATATCCAGCGTCTGCGCGAAGCCTATCGCGCCATCGGCCGCAGCGACGTTCAGATCACCACCCAGACCGCTGATGTTGGCCAGGGACGCGTCAACCTTGCTTTCGTCATCAACGAAGGTGACCGCACCAAGATTGCCGACATCAGTTTCGCTGGCAATCAGGCTTATGGCGATGGCCGCCTGAAGTCGGTGCTGATCACCAAGGAATCCGGTCCGCTGTCCTTCCTGACCCGCAAGGACGTCTACAGCGAGGACAAGCTGCGCGCCGACGAGGAAGCGCTGCGCCAGTTCTATTATAACCACGGTTACCCTGACTTCCGCGTCATCTCGTCGGAAGCGGTGCTCGATGAATCGAGCAACAAGTACAATATCAGCTTCACGGTCGAGGAAGGCCAGCGTTACGAGTATGGCAATGTCTCGGTAGAATCCACGGTCGAGGGCATCAGCGGCCAGGACCTCGAAGGTCTGGTTCAGACCCGCGCCGGTAGCGTCTATAACGCCCGCGAAATCCAGAAGTCGATGGAAGCGATCTCCAAGCGCGTCGCCGCGGCCGGTTATCCGTTCGCTCGCGTCACGCCGCGCGGCGACCGCAACATGGAAAACCACACGATCGGTGTTTCCTACCTCGTCGACCAGGGCGAGCGCGCCTATGTCGAGCGCATCGAGATCCGCGGCAACACCCGCACGCGTGACTATGTCATCCGCCGCGAATTCGATTTCAGCGAAGGCGATGCCTTCAACCAGGAAATGATCTCGCGCGCCAAGCGTCGCCTTGAGGCGCTCGGTTATTTCACGACCGTCAATATCTCGACCTCGCAGGGCACTTCGCCTGACCGCGTCGTCATCGTTGTCGATGTCGAAGACCAGCCCACCGGTTCGTTCGGTATCGGCGCCGGTTACTCGGCGGGCGGCGACGGCTTCCTGCTCGAAGCTTCGATCGAAGAAAAGAACTTCCTCGGCCGCGGCCAGTTCATCCGCGTCGCAGTCGGCGGTGGTCTCGATGAGGCCCGCAGCTACAACCTTTCGTTCACCGAGCCCTACTTCCTCGGTTATCGTCTGGCGGCCGGTTTCGACCTGTTCAAGAGCAAGACCTCTTCGAACGAGTATTACGACTACGATGAGCAGGGCGTCACCCTGCGCGTAACGGCGCCGATCACCGAAGATCTGGCGACCACGTTCCGTTACACCTACAAGGAAATCCAGTACGATAACGACGGTGCCTTTGGTACCGATGGCGTCCCTGGCACCGCAGACGATAACCTTTCGTCGCCCTACATCTCGATGATCGACCAGGGCAAGTTCGTTCAGTCGTCGATTTCGCAGACGCTGACCTACAACACGCTCGACAGCCAGACGCTGCCGCGCGAAGGTCTCTACGCGACGATCACGCATGAATATGCCGGTCTCGGCGGCGACTCCGACTTCTACAAGATTTCCGGTCGTGCCCGTTATTTCCAGCTTCTGTCGACCGAAGCTGACCTGATCGGCTCCATCGCAGTGGGTGCCGGCCATGTGGTTTCCACCGGCGACAATCTGCATGTCTTCGACCAGTTCACGATCGGCGGTCGCCAGATCCGTGGCTTCGAGAACGATGGTATCGGTCCGCGTACCGCCGATCACGGCGATGCGCTCGGCGGCACGACCTACTTTACGGCCTCTGCCGAAATGTCGATGCCGATGCCGGCTATTCCGGAAGACTTCGGCCTGCGTGCTGCCGTCTTCGCCGATGCCGGTACCCTTTACGGCAATGATGTCCCGCTCGGCACCAGCACCGCGCAGGGCACCAGCATGAACTGGCGCGCTTCCGTCGGTGCGGGTATCATGTGGGCGTCGCCGTTCGGCAACATCCGCTTTGACTACGCGCATCCGGTCATGAAGGAAGACTTCGACGAAACCCAGGAATTCCGGTTCAGCATGGCGAACCAGTTCTGATCATTTCCGCTCGCGGTTGCGAGCGGAAATCTGTTCTGGAGCTTTAGCTTTATGGACCACAATGAATTCTTTCCGCCCCATGATGGCGTGAGCCTGCGCGAGTTGGCCGCCCTTCTTGGGGCTGAACTGCTTGATGGCAGCGCCGGCGATCGGTTGATCCGTTCCGTTGCACCCGTCGCGCGGGCCGGCGAGGGCGAGATTTGTTATATCCTGTCCCGGAAAAGCCGTCACGAACTGGAAAGCTGCAAGGCTTCCGCGATTATCTGTGATACTGCGATCCGTTCGATCATTCCGGCCCATATCCCGGTTCTGCTGACCAAGACGCCGCACACTGCGTTTGCCCAGGCCGGTGCTATCCTGCATCCGGTGGCGATGCGGCCGTCTCCGATCACTTCGTTTCCCCCGGGCATTTCGCCCGCCGCGTTCGTGGATCCGACCGCCAGGCTCGAACCCGGCGTCGAAATCGAGCCCATGGCCGTGATCGGCGCGCGGGCGGAGATCGGCACAGGCACCCGCATCGGCGCCGGAACCATCATCGGTGCCGACGTCAGGATCGGCCGCGATTGCACGATCGCCGCCGGCGCGAGCGTGGTCGCGGCTCTCATCGGCAACGGCGTGATCATTCACAATGGCGTCCGTATCGGCCAGGACGGCTTCGGGTTTGCGCCGGGTCCGCGCGGCATGCTGAAGATCGTCCAGATCGGCCGCGTCATCCTCCAGGACAATGTCGAGATCGGCGCCAACACGACGGTCGACCGCGGCGCCATGGACGATACGGTCATCGGCGAAGGCACCAAGATCGACAACCAGGTTCAGGTTGCACACAACGTGCGCATCGGCCGCCATTGCGGCATAGCCAGCGGCGCCGGCATAGCCGGTTCGACGCGGATCGGCGACGGTGTATTGATCGGCGGCGCATCCGGTATTAATGGACACATCTCGATTGGAGACGGCGTGCAGATCGCCGCGATGAGCGGTGTGGTGGGAGATATTCCCGCCGGGGCGCGTTATGGCGGTATTCCCGCCCGCCCGATGCCGGATTTCCTCCGCGATACCGCGGAAGTCTTGATGCGTTCGGATGAGCGGGCGAAACGCAGAGGAGAAAAGAAGAATGACTGATGAGACCAAGCCGGTGCTCGGCGCGGCCGATATTCAGGAAATCATGAAGCTGCTGCCGCACCGCTATCCTTTTCTCCTGGTCGATAAGATCGTCGAGATCGACGGGGACAATTCCGCGATCGGCATCAAGAACGTCACCGCCAATGAACCGCATTTCACCGGGCATTTCCCGGAGAAGCCGATCATGCCGGGCGTGCTTCTGGTCGAGGGCATGGCGCAGACTGCAGGCGCCATCTGCGCCAGGAAAGAAGGCGAGGGCGGCAATCTCGTCTACTTCATGACCATCGACAATGCCCGCTTCCGCAAGCCGGTTGTGCCGGGCGACCGGGTCGAATTCCACGTTACCAAGCAGAAACAGCGCGGAAATATCTGGAAATTCCATTGTGACGCAAAGGTGGACGGCGTACTTGTTGCCGAAGCCGATATCGGCGCAATGATCCGGCGCAAGGAAGAAGAATGAGCAGCATTGCAGCAAGCGCGCGCATCCATCCGTTAGCATTGGTCGAGGACGGCGCCGTCATCGGCGAGAACGTCGTCGTCGGCCCGTTTTCGCATGTCGGCCCGCGCGTAGTGCTGAAGGATGGCGTCGAACTGCTGTCGCATGCCGTGGTGAGCGGTCGCACCGAGATCGGCCGCAACTGCCGTATCTTTCCGATGGCGATCATCGGCGGTGTTTCTCAGAGCCTTCATGAGGCGGGCGAGGATTCGACCCTGACGGTCGGCGACAATTGCGTCATGCGCGAAGGCGTGACGATGAACTGCGGCACGGTCGGCGGCGGCGGCAAGACGGTGGTCGGCAACAACTGCCTGTTCCTCGCCAATTCGCACGTTGCGCATGACTGTCAGCTCGGCAACGATATCATCATGTCGAACAACGTCATGCTGGCCGGGCACGTCCACGTGGCGGATCGGGCGATCCTCGGCGGCGGCTGCGCCGTGCATCAGTTTACCCGCATCGGCCGCCAGGCTTTTATTGGCGGGCTTACCGCCGTCAATTACGACGTCATCCCCTATGGCATGCTGAACGGCAATCCGGGGGTCCTCGGTGGCCTGAACGTGGTCGGCATGACCCGGGCCGGCGTCGAGCGCGCGACGATCCATACCGTCCGCCGCGCCTTCAAGCAGATCTTCGAGGGCGAGAGTAACATCCGCGCCAACGCGGCGGCGATCCGCAACGACTACGCCGATTGCAAGGAAGCGATGGAAATCCTCGATTTCATCGCGGCCGAGAGCGATCGTGCCATTTCCTCGACCTTCCGCGGCAAGGGCTGATCCCACATGGCCGGCCTCCCGAGCCTTGCGCCGAAGGGCCGGCTGGCAATCATCGCCGGGAAGGGCTTCTTGCCTCTCTATGTGGCAAAAGCCGCACAGGCGGCCGGTGAAGCGCCTCTGATCGTAGCGCTCGCAAACGAATCCGATCAGAGCTTCGATGGTTTTGAAGCGGTCTCCGTCGGCGTCGGCGATCTTTCGGCGATCGAACGCCTGTTTCGCGACAAGGGCATCACCCGTGTCATCCTGTCGGGCGGCGTTGCCCGAAGGCCCGACTGGCGCGACATCCATCCGACCTTCCGCACGATCCTGAAAGTCCCCTCGGTTGTCCGCACGCTTCTTTCCGGCGGCGACGATTCGGTGCTGCAGATGGTCATCAAGCTCATCGAGGCGATGGGCTGCGAAGTGCTGGGCGCCCACGACATCGTGCCCGGCCTGCTTGCAAGGACCGGACCGCTTGGCGCCCATGCGCCCTCCGAGGACGATCGCCGCGATATCGACCGGGCGTCCGAAGCCGCCAAGCGTCTCGGCGAGCTCGATATCGGCCAAGGCGCGGTCAGCGTCGGCGGACGTGTCGTGGCCTTGGAAGGCGTCGAGGGCACCGACCGGATGCTGGAGCGGGTGACGGCATTGCGCGCCGAGGGCCGCATCTCCGCCCGCCGCAAGGGCGTGCTCGTCAAGCTCTGCAAACCGCAACAGGATATGCGTGCCGATCTGCCGACGATCGGCCCGTCGACCATCGAAAACGCCATCAAGGCCGGTCTCGCCGGCATCGCCGTGGAGGCGGGCCGCGCCTTGGTGCTGGAAGAAGCGAAGATGATTGCCGCGGCCGATGCTGCCGGTATTTTCGTCTGCGGCATCGATCCCGGCCTGCCGCAAGGAGGATTGTGATGGTCAAGACCTTGAAGGTCGGCGTCATAGCCGGCGAAGTATCCGGCGATCTTCTCGGCGGCGATCTGCTTGCGGCCCTGAAGGCAGCTCATGACGGCCCGGTCGAACTCGTCGGCGTCGGTGGCGAGGCGTTGGAGGCACAAGGCCTTACCTCGCTCTTCGACTTTTCCGAACTGTCGATCATGGGGCTGACACAAGTGATCGCCCGCTTGCCGAAGCTGATCAAGCGGATTAGCCAGACGGCGGCCGCCATGATTGCAGCCAGGCCGGATGTGCTGATCATCATCGACAGCCCCGATTTCACCCATCGGGTCGCCAAGAAGGTGCGCGCTGCGCTGCCGGACCTGCCGGTCGTCAACTACGTCTGCCCGAGCGTCTGGGCGTGGAAGGAATATCGCGCCAAGGCGATGCTTCCCTATGTCGACCATGTCCTGGCTGTGCTGCCGTTCGAGCCTGAGGCCATGAAGCGTCTCGGCGGGCCGGAAACCACCTTCGTCGGTCACCGTCTGACAGCCGACCCGTCGCTCCTCAAGGTCCGCGGCATCCGGGCCGGGCGCCCGGTGAAGGAGCCGGGGGAAGAAAAGACGATCATGCTTCTGCCGGGCTCCCGTTCGGCGGAGATCAAGGTGCTGCTGCCGATCTTCGGCGAGGCGGCCCGCGAGTTCGTTGCGCGCAACGGGCCGACCCGATTCGTGCTGCCGACGGTTCCACGGCAGGAAAAGCTGGTGCGCGAGATCGCCGCCGGTTTCGAGATCAAGCTTGAGATCACCGCCGATGCGGACGGCAAATGGGCGGCCTTTGCCGAGGCCGATGCAGCACTTGCAGCCTCCGGAACGGTGATCCTCGAACTCGGCCTGGCCGGAATCCCGGTGGTTTCGGCCTACAAGGCCGACTGGCTGATCACCATGCTCGCAAAACGCATCAAGACCTGGTCCGGCGCCCTGCCGAACCTGATCGCCGATTATGTCGTCGTGCCGGAATACGTCAACGAGGTGGTGCGGCCGGCAAGCCTCTGCCGCTGGGCCGAGCGGCTTTCGGCCGATACGATGCAAAGGCGCGCCATGCTGGAGGGCTTCGACCTCACCTGGGAGCGCCTGCAGGTGCCCGTGCCGCCGGGCGAAGCGGCCGCCGGCATCGTTCTTCAGGTTCTGGACACAAAAAAACCCGGTCGTCTCTGACCGGGTTTTTTTGTTGGGTGTCGCTTGCGGATTAACGCTTGGAAACCGGGATGTAGTCCCGCTGCGCTTCACCGGTATAGAGCTGACGCGGGCGGCCGATGCGCTGCTGCGGATCTTCGATCATTTCGGCCCACTGGGCGATCCAGCCGACGGTACGGGCGAGAGCAAAGAGCACGGTGAACATGGTGGTGGGGAAGCCCATCGCCTTCAGCGTGATACCCGAATAGAAGTCGATATTCGGGTAGAGTTTCTTCTCGATGAAATACTCGTCGGTGAGCGCGATGCGCTCGAGTTCCATCGCGACCTGCAGGAGCGGATCGTCCTTGTGGCCGAGTTCGCCGAGCACTTCATGCGTGGTCTTCTGCATGATCTTGGCGCGCGGATCGTAGTTCTTGTAGACGCGGTGACCGAAGCCCATCAGGCGGAACGGATCGTTCTTGTCCTTGGCGCGGGCGATGTATTCCGGGATTTTGTCGACCGAGCCGATTTCCGTCAGCATGTTGAGCGCTGCTTCGTTGGCGCCGCCGTGGGCCGGGCCCCAGAGGCAGGCAATGCCGGCCGCGATGCAGGCGAACGGGTTGGCGCCCGAGGAACCGGCGAGGCGGACCGTCGAGGTCGAAGCGTTCTGCTCGTGGTCGGCATGCAGGATGAAGATGCGGTCCATGGCGCGCGACAGCACCGGGTTGACCACATACTCTTCGCACGGAACGGCAAAGCACATGCGCAGGAAGTTCGACGCATAGTCCAGGTTGTTCTGCGGATAAACGAAGGGTTGGCCGATATGGTACTTATAGGCCATTGCGGCAAGCGTCGGCATCTTGGCGATCATGCGCAGCGAAGCGACCATGCGCTGGTGCGGGTCGGTGATGTCGGTCGAGTCATGATAGAAGGCGGACAGAGCCCCGACGCAACCGCACATGACGGCCATCGGATGGGCGTCGCGGCGGAAGCCGGTGAAGAAGCGGCTCATCTGCTCATGCACCATCGTGTGATGGGTCACGCGATAGTCGAAGTCCTTCTTCTGCGCAGCGGTCGGCAGTTCCCCGTAAAGCAGCAGATAGCAGGTTTCCAGGAAGTCGCCATGCTCGGCCAGCTGTTCGATCGGATAACCGCGATGCAGCAGGATGCCCGCGTCGCCGTCGATATAGGTGATCTTGGATTCGCAAGACGCCGTCGAGGTGAAGCCCGGGTCGTAGGTGAAGGTGCCGGTGTGTTTGTAAAGAGCGCCGATATCGACCACGTCCGGACCGATGGTGCCCGACTTGACCGGCAGATCGACTTTTCTGTCACCGATTACCAGATTTGCGCTTGTATCCGTCATGCTGATCCTCCAACCTTTTGGCGGCATGGCGCCCAAAAAGCGCCACAAGAATTAAGCGTCCACAGTTTAGCTATATGATCCGAAAGCTGATGCCAAGCTGTCGTGACGGCATTTTGTGCAGCGCGAAAAAATATTGGGCAGCGGCTTTTGCTTGGATGTCCAACTTCCTGTTGCAGGCCTTTTTCGCGCCTCGGAATTCCCGATATTTAACCGTTGGTTGACGGCCGGGGAGGAAGCGCGCAGGTTGCATTGCCGCATGTCTGGCGGTTGGGCGAACAGAGCGTTTCATGCCGGAGGAAGATGCATTTCCGACGCATGCCGAGGCAGGGAAGCTGATATCCCGGCCGCCGGATCTCCGCATAAACGGAGGAGCATCCGACTCGGTCAAGGTCCGGGACCTAGCCGAGCTTTTTCCCGCGATCGAACGCAGCCCGCCGGTTCACACGTCAGACGGGTCCGTTCGCCGCTCGACGATCCGACGCCTCGACCGGCTGCGGCGCCGTCTCCCGGTCATGCTGGAAGAGGAGACGGTCTATGGCCATGGCTTCCTTTTTCTGCCCGTTATCGTCGGGGCAGGGGCCGCCTGTTGGTTTGTGCTGCCGCAGACCCCGGCTTTCTGGCCGTATTTCCTTCTTTTTTGCGTCTGCGCGATCTTTGTTGTCGTCTCGCGCTACCGGTCCGGTGCCACGCACCTGTTGCCGCTCGCTCTCGCACTCTTTCTCGCAGGCATGATGCTGGCGCAGTTCGAGACCTGGAGGCGGCCCACCGTCATTCTCGATACGCCGGTGACCACCGAGCTTGCCGGCGTGGTCGAGCGCAGGGAGATCGACGCCCAAGGGCGATGGCGTTATATCGTCCGCATCGAGCGGACCTCCAATCCGCAAGTCAGGCGCCCACCGCAGCGTGTATCGCTGCTCGCAAGGTCCCGCCATGAGCCGGCCCAAACCGGCGAGACGATCAGCGGCCGCGCTCGCATTTCACCCCCGTCCGGACCCGCCTTGCCGGGCCTCAACGACTTTGCCTTTTCTTCCTATTTCGACGGCATCGGTGCGGTCGGATTTTTCTATGGAGCGCCGAAAAAGCAGGCTGCTGTCCAATCAACCCGGAGCTGGATTGCGGAGGTCGAAACCCGGCTTTTCGATCTGCGCAGCGCAATCGCAACCCATATCCGGGTGACCGTGCCCGGAGATCCCGGCGCCTTTGCCGCGGCGATCGTCACCGACGAGCGCCGGGCAATTTCCGAAGACACCACCGAGGCGTTGCGACTGTCGGGCCTCGCCCATATCGTCGCCATTTCGGGGCTGAACATGGCGCTCGCCGCCGGCATCTTCTTTGTCGGCGTGCGCACGGTGCTTTCCGTCTTCACGGGCTTCGCGCAGGCCTATCCGGTCAAGAAGATCGCAGCACTCGGCGCGCTGATGATGGCGACGGCCTATTACCTGATCTCCGGTTTCGGCGTTTCCGCCGAGCGGGCCTATATCATGATGGCGATCATGCTCGTCGCGGTGCTTTTCGATCGGCCATCGATCAGCCTGCGCAATGTCGCGCTGTCCGCCCTGGTCATCATCGCCATGTCGCCCTCGGAAATATTGGGGCCGAGCTTCCAGATGTCGTTTGCCGCCACCGCCGCCCTGGTCGCCGGCTACGCACTCTGGAAACACAGGGCAGAACGCCGCGATCCCGAACCTCTGCCACTCCATCACCCCGTGGTGACGCCGGTGCTGGCATCCTGGAATTTCGCGGCCGGCATCTTCGTGACGTCGCTGATCGGCGGCATCTCGACCGCCATGTTTTCGGTCGAGCATTTCCACCGTATCGCCACCTACGGCCTTGCCGCCAATCTCGCCGCCATGCCGATCATCTCCTTCGTGGTCATGCCGGCGGGGCTGGCCGGCATGCTGCTGATGCCGTTCGGCCTCGATGCGCCCTTCATGAAGCTCATGGGCCTCGGCCTGGAGTGGGTGATCGCCATCGCCAAACACGTCGCCGCCTGGGGCGGCGATGTCGGCATAGGGCGACAGCATCCCTGGTTCCTAGCTGTCTCGACGGCAGGTTTCCTGCTGCTGACGCTCATGAGGACGAGACTGAGGCTGATAGGCCTGCCGCTGTTGGTGACCGCTCTACTGCTTTCCTGGCAGGAGCGGTCGATGTCCCTGCCGGATATCCTGATCTCGGAAGACGGGGCGATGGTAGCACTTCTAGACGGAGAAGGGGTCGCCACCAATCGCGCCCGCCCGCCCGACTTCGTCTACGGCCAATGGAAAAGGGCGCTTCTGCTCGGCGATCCGACCAAGCCTGAAATGTCGCCATCCAGGGACAAGCCACCCGACGACAAGCCGCCCGGCGACAAGCCGCCCGGCGAGAGAACCAAAGAGCGCCCCGAACTGACCCCGCAGCAACTCGAAACGGCAAAGTCGAGGATAAAACAGGCGCCTGCCGGCCGCTTCACCTGCAAGCCGACGGCCTGGTGTGCGGCAAGCACGGGCAAGGGCATCGTTATCGTTGTCGAGGACGGCCGTTATGCGGGTGCCGCCTGCGACGCCGCCAGTCTTGTCATTGCGCCGCGTGCCCGCTTCGACCAATGCCGGTCCGGCGCCCTGATGATCAACGGTGCCACGCTTCGCAAGACGGGTGCCCTGGAGATCTCCCTCAACGGCGCGACCGACATTCGGCGCTGGCAGATCCGTGCCGCCATGGCGGGCGCAGATCGTCCCTGGAGCCGGCACCGCCACTATGATTGGCGAAGCCAGGGTTTCGATAGTTCATTGCCGGAACCGCTCCGGCAGATGATCAGTGATACCGGCGGATGAGGCCGACGAGCTTGCCCTGGATCTTCACCCGGTCCGGCCCAAAGATGCGGGTCTCATAGGCTGGGTTGGCGGCTTCGAGGGCGATGGAGGCACCGCGGCGGCGGAAGCGCTTCAGCGTCGCTTCCTCGTCGTCCACCAGCGCCACGACGATGTCGCCCGGATTGGCCGTATTGCTGTTGCGGATGATCACGGTATCGCCGTCGAGAATGCCGGCCTCGATCATCGAATCGCCCTTGACCTCGAGCGCATAATGTTCGCCGGAACCGAGCATCTCGGCAGGCACGGCGATGTCATGCGTGTTGTTCTGGATCGCCGAGATCGGCACGCCGGCAGCGATGCGGCCCATGACCGGAACGGTGGTGGCGTTCGGTGAATCGTCGTTGGCGGCGGGTTTCTGAGGCGCCGCGACCGGCTGCGGTTTGCCGAGGCTGCCCTCGATGACGCTGGGCGAAAAACCGCGCCGTGGCTGCATGCTCGGCGAGTAGGCTTCCGGCAGCTTGATGACTTCGAGCGCCCGGGCCCGGTTCGGCAGGCGGCGGATGAAGCCGCGCTCCTCGAGCGCGGTGATCAGGCGGTGGATGCCGGACTTGGACGCGAGGTCGAGAGCATCCTTCATTTCATCGAATGACGGCGGGATGCCGGATTCCTTCATGCGTTCGTGAATGAACAGAAGCAATTCCTGTTGTTTGCGCGTGAGCATCTTTTGGCACCCTCAGAGTCGGAAACAAATCCAGAACGGACACTATATGTTCCATATGTGTTCTGCAAGTCCCTAAATTTCTGTGAAGTATGATGATTTTTTCTTCATAGATGCGTGCCAGATATCTCGAGCCACACCACTTGCGCGGCGCGAGCCCGCTGCCAAAGTAGCTTTGCGATTCCAATTCCGGGGGCCCTCGCGTGAATGCAAGACCAATCGATCATCTCGTGCTGCCGGTGGCGGGACTTACCGCTGCGCGTTCCCGGCTCACGAAGCTTGGTTTTACAGTTGCGCCCGACGCTTTTCATCCTTTCGGCACAGCCAATGCTTGCGTGTTCTTCTCGGATGGCAGCTACCTGGAGCCGCTGGCTCTTGCCAATCGCCGTCATGCAAGCGCTGCCGCCAAACGTGGCAACGTTTTTACCGCACGCGATCTGGCCTTCCGCAAGGGACGCGACAGGCAGGGCTTCTCGGCGCTCGTTGTCGCCACGCGCGACGCGATGGCCGATCACGCGCGTTTCAAGATGCGCGGCGTCTCGGCAGGCGACGTGCTGGAATTTTCCCGCGGGATGACCTTGGCCGACGGTTCCGAAACCCAGGCGAGCTTCCGGCTGGCTTTTGCCGGTGATGACCGGGCGCCCGACTTCCTGATGTTTTCCTGCCAGCGGATCAATCCCCTGCCGGCCGATCGCGGCGAACTGGAGCACCATTCCAATGCGGTCATGGGGCTGAGCAAGATCATCCTGTCGGCATCGGCGCCCTCCGATTTCGCACCCCTGGCCGAGCAGGTGCTGATGACGAAGGCCAAGCCAGAGGCTGCTTCGCTCGAGCTTGCGGCGGCAAATGCCCACATTCGCATCCTGCAGGATCACGAACTCGAGGCGGAATTCGCCCTGCCGCCGACGCCGGGTGCCGAGGGGCTGCGCGGCCGGGTGATCATCTTCAAGACGGCCGATCTTGCCGTGACAGAGATCACCCTTGCTGCTAATGACGTCGCATTCGTCCGCCGGGAGGGCCGTGTTCTCGTCTCGGCGGCGCCCGGCCAGGGTGTTTTGTTCGGCTTCGAGGAATAGGTTCATGGAAGTTACCGCAAATTCCAGCGTCTCCGTCGGCGAGGGAGACGGCAAGGTGGTTTTCGCGCAGGACGCAAAACTGTCGCTGATCGCCGGTCCCTGCCAGATGGAAAGCCGCGACCACGCCTTCATGATGGCAGGCGCGCTGAAGGAACTCTGCGGCAAGCTCGGTATCGGCCTCGTCTACAAATCCTCCTACGACAAGGCCAACCGCACGTCGATTTCCGGCAAGCGCGGCATAGGGCTCGAAACCGCCATGGAAATCTTTGCCGACCTCAAGAAGGAGTTCGGCTTTCCGGTCCTGACCGACATTCACACGGAAGAGCAATGCACCGTCGTGGCGGAAACGGTAGACATCCTGCAGATCCCGGCTTTCCTCTCCCGCCAGACGGACCTGCTTGTCGCAGCCGCCAGGACCGGCCGCGTCATCAACGTCAAGAAGGGCCAGTTCCTGGCGCCCTGGGACATGAAGAACGTGCTTGCCAAGTTCACCCAGAGCGGCAATCCGAACGTGCTGCTCTGCGAGCGCGGTGCTTCCTTCGGCTACAACACGCTGGTCTCCGACATGCGCTCGCTGCCGATCATGGCGTCGCTCGGCGCTCCGGTCATCTTTGATGCGACGCATTCGGTGCAGCAGCCGGGCGGGCAGGGCGCTTCGACCGGCGGCGACCGCACCATGGTGCCGGTGCTGGCGCGCGCAGCCGTCGCGGTCGGTGTCGCCGGCGTCTTTCTGGAAACCCACGAGGATCCGGACAACGCGCCCTCGGACGGCCCCAACATGGTGCATCTGAAGGACATGCCACGGCTGCTCGAAAAGCTGCTCGCGCTCGATGCCATCGCCAAGGCGGCTTGAGCCCGCCCACAAAAAGCGCGCAAACTGCTTCGATTGTAATTTTCGTGTCATTGATTATGAGACATTTTCAGTGACCTCGTGACGTCAAGTCCAAACCCAGGGAGAGACCCTTGACCGCCATCACCGATATCATCGCCCGCGAAATTCTCGACAGCCGCGGCAATCCGACCGTCGAGGTCGATGTCTATCTGGAAGACGGTTCGATGGGCCGCGCGGCCGTTCCGTCGGGCGCCTCCACCGGCGCCCATGAAGCCGTTGAACTGCGTGACGGCGGCAAGCGCTATCACGGCAAGGGCGTCGAAAAGGCGGTCGAAGCCGTCAACACCGAGATCTTCGATGCGATCGGCGGTTTCGATGCCGAAAGCCAGATCCATATCGACAAGACGATGATCGCGCTCGACGGCACGCCGAACAAGTCGCGCCTCGGCGCCAATGCCATCCTCGGCGTCTCGCTCGCCGTCGCCAAGGCTGCCGCCGAAACGTCGGGCCTGCCGCTCTACCGTTATGTCGGCGGCCCCAACGCCCATGTCCTGCCGGTGCCGATGATGAACATCATCAACGGCGGCGCGCATGCCGACAACCCGATCGACTTCCAGGAATTCATGGTCATGCCGGTCGGCGCCGATACGCTGAAGGACGCCGTGCGCATGGGCTCGGAGATCTTCCACGTCCTCAAGAAGGAACTGGCGGCCCAGGGTCACAATACCAATGTCGGCGACGAAGGCGGTTTCGCACCGGGCCTGAAGAGCGCGTCGGAGGCCCTCGACTTCATCATGAAATCGGTCGAGAAGGCCGGTTACACGCCTGGCGACGACGTTTGCCTGGCGCTCGATTGCGCCTCGACCGAATTCTTCAAGAACGGCAAGTACGAAATGGAAGGTGAGGGCCGCACGCTCGAGCCGGAAGCCATGGCCGATTACCTGGCCGAGCTTGCAGCCAAGTACCCGATCATTTCAATCGAAGACGGCATGGCCGAAGACGATTGGGCCGGCTGGAAGTACCTGACCGACAAGATCGGCGCCAAGTGCCAGCTCGTCGGCGACGACCTGTTCGTCACCAACTCGGCGCGCCTGCGCGACGGCATCAAGATGGGTGTCGCCAACTCCATCCTCGTCAAGGTCAACCAGATCGGCTCGCTGTCGGAAACGCTCGATGCGGTCGAGACGGCACACAAGGCGAGCTATACCGCCGTCATGTCGCACCGTTCGGGCGAAACGGAAGATTCGACCATCGCCGATCTTGCCGTCGCCACCAATTGCGGACAGATCAAGACCGGCTCGCTGTCGCGTTCCGATCGGCTGGCCAAATACAACCAGCTCATCCGCATCGAGGAAATGCTGGGCCCGCAGGCCGTTTATGCCGGCCGCGGCATCCTGAAAGCCTAAGGCTTTTCGATCCGATATTTGCCATGAAAGCCCGCGCCAAAAGCGCGGGCTTTTTCGCGTCATGATTCTGGTCAACGATTGCTTAAGCAAGTTCTGCGAATTTGAAGCTCTGTTTCGGATCTGATTTGAGATCCCGTAAGCGTGACAAGGCGTTAGAGCGGCATGTGGACAAAGCATCATAAGAAAAGAAAATTCGGCCGTTTTGTCCTTCCCGCCATCACAGTCGCGTTTCTGTCCTACTTCGGTTATCATTCCATCCATGGCGACCTCGGTCTGATCGCCACGGAGGAATTCGAACGTCAGCGGCAGGCCCGCGCGGGCGAACTCGCCAAGCTGACCGCCCGGCGCGAAACGCTGGAGCGGCAGGTTCAACTGATGAGCGACGGTTCGCTCGACAAGGACATGCTGGACGAGATCGCCCGCTATCAGCTGAATATTTCCCGCGGCGACGAAATCGTCATCTTCAACAACTACTTCTAAATTAACCCGATTTCGGTTAATTTTACATTTCTGTAACCTATTCAATAGGTTGCGCGGAATGTGAGCCATGCATTTATGGCATTGCTGGGGCAGCTTTTCTTGCCTATGGTACGCCCCGACACCAGAGTGGGAATCTGGCGATACACGTCAGGGCGTAATCTCGCTCTCAACGCAGAACTCAAAGGGAGGGATGAATGGCGCCGACCAAGACCGCGTCTGTATCCGGCCGCAAACCAGCGGCAAAGTCTGCAATCAAATCGGCCTCGAAAGCCTCCGCCAAGGAGTTTACGGGCAAGAACACCCCGGATTTCGGCAAGGATCAGGATCTTCACGCCTATCGTGAAATGCTGATGATCCGTCGTTTCGAGGAAAAGGCCGGCCAGCTCTACGGCATGGGCTTCATCGGTGGTTTCTGTCACCTCTATATCGGCCAGGAAGCTGTCGTCGTCGGCATGCAGATGGCGCAACAGGAGGGTGACCAGGTTATCACCGCCTATCGCGACCATGGGCATATGCTGGCAACCGGCATGAGCGCGCGTGGCGTCATGGCCGAGCTCACCGGACGCAAGGGCGGCTATTCCCGAGGGAAGGGCGGCTCGATGCACATGTTCTCCAAGGAGAAGCATTTCTACGGCGGCCACGGCATCGTCGGCGCCCAAGTTTCGCTCGGAACCGGTCTCGCCTTCGCCAACAGGTATCGTGGTAATGACAGCGTCTCGGTCGCCTATTTCGGCGATGGCGCGGCCAACCAGGGCCAGGTCTACGAGAGCTTCAACATGGCGGCCCTCTGGAAGCTGCCGATCGTCTATATCGTCGAGAACAACCGTTATGCGATGGGCACCTCGACGGCTCGTGCGACGGCGCAGTCGAACTACTCGCTGCGTGGTTCCGGCTTCGGCATCCCTGGCATCCAGGTCGACGGCATGGACGTTCGTGCCGTGAAGGCCGCCGGCGACGAGGCGCTCGAGCACTGCCGCTCCGGCAAGGGCCCGATCATTCTCGAAATGCTCACCTACCGTTATCGCGGCCACTCCATGTCCGACCCGGCGAAATATCGCTCCAAGGACGAAGTGCAGAAGATGCGCTCCGAGCACGACCCGATCGAGCAGGTGCGCCTGCGCCTCATCGAAAAGGGCTGGGCCACCGAGGACGAGCTGAAGGCGATCGACAAGGATATCCGCGACGTCGTTTCGGATAGCGCCGATTTCGCCCAGGCCGATCCGGAGCCGGATCCGTCCGAGCTCTACACTGACATTCTGCTCTGATCGCGGGGAGGGAACCCAATGCCAATCGATATCCTGATGCCCGCGCTTTCTCCGACCATGGAGGAAGGCACGCTTTCCAAATGGCTGAAGCAAGAAGGCGACAAGGTCACGTCCGGCGATGTCATCGCTGAAATCGAGACCGACAAGGCGACCATGGAAGTGGAAGCCGTCGATGAAGGCGTGATCGGCAAGCTGCTGATCGCTGCCGGCACCGAAAACGTCAAGGTCAACACCAAGATTGCGGTGCTCCTGCAAGATGGCGAGAGCGCCGATGCGATGAGCGCGGAAAAGCCGGCGGCACCTGCCAAGGCTGACGCGGACACACCGGCTGCAACGTCCGACGCCGCAGGCGGCAAGGCCCGCGAAGCAAGTGAAGAGACGCCTGCCGCGGCCAAGGTCCCGGCCCAGCCCAGGGCCGAGGCTGCCGCCGATCCGGATATCCCGGCCGGCACCGAAATGGTCATGACCACCGTTCGCGAAGCGCTTCGCGACGCGATGGCCGAAGAAATGCGCCGCGACGAGAACGTCTTCGTCATGGGTGAGGAAGTCGCCGAATACCAGGGCGCCTACAAGATCACGCAAGGGTTGC
Organism: Neorhizobium sp. T7_12; assembly: GCF_002968535.1. NCBI lineage: Bacteria > Pseudomonadati > Pseudomonadota > Alphaproteobacteria > Hyphomicrobiales > Rhizobiaceae > Neorhizobium > Neorhizobium sp. T7_12. The sequence goes on from NZ_PVBK01000002.1 coordinate 412,796, forward strand.
TGCAGGAATTCGGACCCCGCCGCGTGGTCGATACCCCGATCACCGAACACGGCTTTGCCGGCGTCGGCGTCGGCGCCGCCATGGCGGGCCTGAAGCCGATCGTCGAATTCATGACCTTCAACTTCGCCATGCAGGCGATCGACCAGATCATCAATTCGGCCGCCAAGACGCTCTACATGTCCGGCGGCCAGATGGGTGCGCCGATCGTGTTCCGTGGCCCGAACGGTGCCGCCGCCCGCGTCGGCGCGCAGCACAGCCAGGACTATGCCACCTGGTACAGCCAGATCCCGGGCCTCAAGGTCGTCATGCCCTACACGGCTGCCGACGCCAAGGGCCTGCTGAAGGCCGCCATCCGCGATCCGAACCCGGTCGTCTTCCTGGAAAACGAAATCCTCTACGGTCACCAGTTCGAAGTGCCGAAGCTCGACGATTTCGTCCTGCCGATCGGCAAGGCGCGCATCCACCGCAAGGGTAACGACGTCACCATCGTTTCCTTCGGCATCGGCATGACCTATGCCGTGAAGGCGGTCGCCGAACTGGAAAAGGAAGGCATCGACGTCGAGTTGATCGATCTTCGCACGCTGCGCCCGATGGACCTGCCGACCGTCATCGAGTCGGTCAAGAAGACCGGCCGCCTCGTCACCGTCGAGGAAGGTTATCCGCAGAACTCGATCGGCACGGAAATCGCCACCCGCGTCATGCAGCAGGCTTTCGACTATCTCGATGCGCCGATCCTGACGATCGCCGGCAAGGACGTTCCGATGCCTTATGCGGCCAATCTCGAAAAGCTGGCGCTGCCGAATGTCGGCGAAGTCGTCCAGGCGGTGAAAACCGTCTGCTACAAATAAGGGGAGGATGTTTCGATGCCGATCAACATCACCATGCCTGCCCTGTCCCCGACCATGGAAGAGGGCAATCTTTCCAAGTGGCTCGTCAAGGAAGGCGACAAGGTCAAGTCCGGCGACGTGCTCGCCGAGATCGAGACCGACAAGGCGACCATGGAAGTCGAATCCGTCGATGAGGGCACCGTTGCCAAGCTCGTCGTTGCGGCCGGTACCGAAGGCGTCAAGGTCAACGCGCTGATCGCCATTCTTGCCGCTGACGGCGAGGATGTCTCGGCTGCCGCCTCTTCGGGCGGTGGTGCTTCTCCGGCTCCGAAGGCCGAGGCTGCTCCCGCCCCGAAGGCGGAAGCCGCTCCGGCTCAAAAGGCGTCCGAACCGGCTCCTGCAGCCGCAGCGCCGGCTCCGGCATCTTCGGGTGGTGCAAGGCCCTTTTCTTCGCCGCTCGCTCGTCGCCTCGCCAAAGAAGCCGGCCTCGATCTTTCCACCGTGTCGGGTTCCGGCCCGCATGGACGCGTCGTCAAGGCCGATATCGAAAAAGCTGTCGCTTCCGGTGGTGCCAAGCCTGCACCGGCCGCCGCTGCACAGGCTGCTGCCGCACCGGCGATCGCCAAGGGGCCGGCAGACGATACCGTCCTCAAGCTTTTCCCCGAGGGTTCGTACGAGCTTCTGCCGCATGATGGCATGCGCAAGACGATCGCCTCGCGCCTCACCGAGTCGAGCCAGACGGTTCCGTCCTACTTCGTCTCGATGGATTGCGAGCTCGACGCGCTGATGAAGCTGCGCGCCGAGATCAACAAGTCTTCGCCGATGAAGAAGACCGACAAGGGCGAGGTTCCGGCCTTCAAGCTGTCGGTCAATGACTTCATCATCAAGGCGATGGCGCTCGCGCTGCGCGATGTCCCGATGGCGAATGCTTCCTGGACCTCGACGGCCCGCGTGCTGCACAAGCATGCAGACGTCGGCGTGGCCGTGTCCATCCCCGACGGGCTGATCACCCCGATCGTCCGCAAGGCCGAAACGAAGACGCTCTCCGCCATCTCCAACGAGGTGAAGGATCTCGCCAGGCGCGCCCGCGACAAGAAGCTGAAGCCGGAGGAATACCAGGGCGGCACGACATCCGTGTCCAACCTCGGCATGTTCGGCGTCTCCAACTTCACCTCGATCGTCAACCTGCCGCAGGCTTCGATCGTCTCGATCGGCGCAGGCGTCGAGAAGCCGATCGTCAAGAACGGTGAGATCAAGGTCGGCACGGTGATGACGGCAACCTTCGCCTTCGACCACCGCGTCATCGACGGCGCGCTCGGTGCGGAACTCGCGTCCGCCTTCAAGCGCTACATCGAAAACCCGATGGCGATGCTGGTGTAACAGTTTTCTCTCGCCCTTGCGGAGAGGTATCCGCAAGGGAGGGGAAGCGGAGACATATCCATGAAAACGGTTCTGTGCTTCGGCGACTCGCTCACCTGGGGTTTCGACCCGGAAGGACCCGGCCGGCATGCGTTCGAGGACCGGTGGTCGAGCGTCCTCGCTGCTGCGCTCGGTCCCGGCGTGACGGTCATCGCCGAGGGCCTGAACGGCCGCACGACGGGTTATGACGATCATCTTGCCGACTGCGACCGCAACGGCGTCAAGAACCTCCCGACCGTGCTGCATACTCACATGCCGCTCGATCTGGTGATCATCATGCTCGGAACCAACGACATGAAGCCGATAATCGCCGGCACCGCCCATGCGGCGCGTGCCGGCGTTCAGCGTCTCGTGGGGCTGATCCGCCACCACGAATATTCGTTCGACTACGATGCGCCGGATATCCTGATCGTTTCGCCGCCGCCGCTCTGCGACACCGCCGATCCGATTTTTTCGGCGATCTTCAAGGGCGGCGTCGAGCAGTCTTCGATGCTTGCCTCGCTTTACCGCGACCTCGCCGACGACCTCGGCTGCGGCTTCTTCGATGCGGGTTCGGTCGCCAGAACGACGCCGATCGACGGCGTGCATCTCGATGCAGAAAATACCCGAGCCATCGGACGCGGCCTCGAGCCCGTCGTCCGGATGATGCTGGGGCTGTAGAACAAGATTTCCCGAGGCGGGCCGCTTGGAGCTGGCCCCCCAATGAGAAGGCAGGAAAGCAATGGCTCAATCCTACGACGTCATCGTTATCGGTTCCGGTCCCGGCGGTTATATCGCCGCCATCCGGGCATCCCAGCTCGGGCTGAAGGTCGCCGTCGTCGAGCGCGAGCACCTCGCCGGCATCTGCTCCAACTGGGGCTGCATTCCGACCAAGGCGCTGTTGCGCTCGGCCGACGTCATGCACACCGCGAGCCATGCGAAGGACTACGGCCTGACGCTGGAAGGCACGATCAAGCCGGACGTCAAGGCGATCGTCGACCGCTCGCGCGGCATCGCCCACCGCATGAACAACGGTGTGGGCTTCCTCTTCAAGAAGAACAAGGTCGATGTCATCTGGGGCGAGGCAAAGCTTTCGAAGCCCGGTGAGGTCGTCGTTTCGAAGACCACCAAGAAGCCGGTCGAACCGATCGGCCCGATCCCGAAGAATACGCTGGGCGAGGGAACATACACCGCCAAGCACATCATCATTGCGACAGGCGCCCGTCCGCGCGCGTTGCCGGGCATCGAGCCGGATGGCAAGCTGATCTGGACCTATTTCGAAGCGATGAAGCCGGAAGAGATGCCGAAGTCGCTGCTGGTCATGGGCTCGGGCGCCATCGGCATCGAATTTGCGAGCTTCTACCGCACCATGGGCGTCGAGGTCACCGTCGTCGAAATCATGAGCCAGGTCATGCCGGTCGAGGACGCGGAGATCTCTGCGCTCGCCAAGAAGCAGTTCGAGCGTCAGGGTATGAAGATCCTGCTCGAAGCCAAGGTCGCCAAGGTCGAGAAGGGCGCCAATTCGGTCACTGCGACGATCGAACTGAAGGACGGCAAGACCCAGGCGATCACCGCTGACCGGATGATCTCCGCTGTCGGTGTCCAGGCCAATATCGAAGGCATCGGCCTTGAGACCCTGGGTGTGAAGACCGACCGCGGCTTCATCGTCATCGACGGTTACGGCAAGACCAACGTGCCCGGCCTCTATGCGATCGGCGACGTCGCCGGCCCGCCGCTGCTCGCCCACAAGGCCGAACACGAAGCGGTCATCTGCGTCGAGAAGATCGCTGGCCTTCCCAACGTTCACCCGATGGACAGGCTGAAAATCCCGGGCTGCACCTATTGCCATCCGCAGGTCGCCTCGGTCGGCCTCACTGAAGCCAAGGCGAAAGAGCAGGGCCGCGACATCCGCGTCGGCCGCTTCCCGTTCGTCGCCAACGGCAAGGCGATCGCGCTCGGCGAGGACCAGGGCCTCGTCAAGACCATCTTCGACAAGAAGACCGGCGAACTCATCGGCGCCCACATGGTCGGCGCAGAAGTCACCGAACTGATCCAGGGCTTCGTCGTCGCCATGAACCTGGAGACGACGGAAGAGGAACTGATGCACACGATCTTCCCGCATCCGACCATTTCCGAAACGATGAAGGAAAGCGTTCTCGACGCCTATGGCCGGGCGCTGAATGCCTGATTGACGTTAGAGGTTTGGATATCCCCTCACCAACAAAATCTAAGACTTAGCTTCGCTAAGATCTTGATTTTGTAACCTCTCCCGCAAGGGGAGAGGTCGGGGCGCCGAGTTTGCGGCACGGTTATCTCTCCCCTTGCGGGAGAGAAAGCAATTTCGAAATCTTAGCGTAGCTAAGTTTCAGAAATTGCAAGTGAGGGGGTAGGCGGCATATCTGGATTCTGGATCAGGCCATTACCATATTTGAGTTTTCGAAACGGGGGTTCTCATGGGTGTAGGTTGGATTGCGGCGATCATCATCGGCGGCCTGGCGGGTTGGCTCGCCGGCAAGCTGATGGATGTCCGCTTCGGCATTTTCATGAACATCGTCATCGGCATTGTCGGCGCGGTGCTCGCCAACGGCATCTTCAACAGGTTCAACATCCATGTTGCAGACGGATGGCTGGGTTACCTGGTTGCGGGTTTCATCGGCTCCTGCATTTTGCTATTTATCGCCAAACTCGTCAGGCGCTGACGGTAGCCGCGCTTTAAGCGGTTGAAAGCAGGTATCTATGGTCACCATTCTCGACACGATCGCATCCGGCGATGAAAAGCGCGTCCGTCATCCGGAAAAGGCGCATCGTCCCGATACCGAGATCATGCGCAAGCCGGAATGGATCCGCGTTCGCGCCCCGGTTTCCAAGGGTTATCAGGAAACCCGCGCGATCGTGAAGGAAAACAAGCTGGTGACGGTCTGCGAGGAAGCGGGCTGCCCCAATATCGGCGAGTGCTGGGACAAGAAGCACGCCACCTTCATGATCATGGGCGAGATCTGCACCCGCGCCTGCGCCTTCTGCAACGTGGCGACCGGCAAGCCGAACGCGCTCGATATGGAAGAGCCCGAAAACGTCGCCAAGGCCGTCAAACAGATGGGCCTCTCTCACGTGGTCATCACCTCCGTCGACCGCGATGACCTGGCCGACGGCGGTGCCGAGCATTTCGAGAAGGTGATCTGGGCGATCCGTGCCGCGTCGCCGGCAACGACGATCGAGATCCTGACGCCCGACTTCCTGAAAAAGCCCGGTGCGCTGGAGCGCGTCGTCGCCGCCAAGCCGGATGTGTTCAACCACAACATGGAAACCGTGCCGGGCAATTATCTGACGGTGCGCCCCGGCGCCCGCTATTTCCACTCCGTCCGGCTGCTGCAGCGAGTGAAGGAGTTGGATCCGACCATGTTCACCAAGTCCGGCATCATGGTTGGGCTTGGCGAGGAGCGCAACGAAGTGCTGCAGCTGATGGATGATCTGCGCACCGCCGACGTCGATTTCCTGACGATCGGCCAGTATCTGCAGCCGACCCGAAAGCACCACAAGGTAGAAAGCTTCGTCACGCCGGAGGAGTTCAAGTCCTACGAGACCGTGGCCTATTCCAAGGGTTTCCTGATGGTGTCGTCCAGCCCGCTGACCCGGTCTTCGCATCACGCCGGCGACGATTTCGCTCGCCTCAAGGCTGCGCGCGAGAGGAAAGTCCTGGCCGCCGCCGAGTAGGGCGGCAGCCGGTTCCGGGCTCTTATTCGGCTGCCTGGATCTTTTCGCTTTTGTCCTGGCCGCGTCTTCGTTCGCGCAGCGTGAACCTGTGGCCGCGCGCTTCGGCCTTAGCCATTTCAATGAGATAGACGAGCATGGGGAGCTGGTTCATGTCTGCAAGCTGCTTTGCGGATTCGAGCAGCTTTATCATCTGCGAGAAATCGTCCATGGATGCCTCTTTCGGCTGCGCCCGGTCTGCTGTCGGTTGATTATACCAAATGTACGCAAGCTTGCGACTCTGGATCACTACAACCGGATGGATGCTACATTAAATCTTATTAATCTGAATGCCATCTGACATCAACAAATGACCGGTGGTTGAACCGGTCCCTCAGACTTCCGTGTCAAAACTCTGTCACAATCGCATTCGGCGATCTCTATAGCGCCGTCTGTTTGACATTGAAATCCTCCTGTCGTCATCGGAAGTTACCGCCAGTCACGATACTGAAAGCCTGATTCACGGGAGAGCATGATGGATATGGAATCCGGCGTGAATGCGATCCGTTACGTGGGAATTGCCGAGGCGGCAGACAAGATCCCCGAGGCCGATCGAATTCTGGTCATCGGCTGTTCCGGCGGCGGTAAGTCGACGCTGTCGCAGAAGATCGCCCGCCGCTACGGGCTGGCCTACATCTCGATCGATCGGGACGTGCTCTGGCTGCCGGGCTGGGTGCAGCGGGACAAGCCCGAACAGCACCGCCTCATCGCAGAGTTGGTCGCCGGCGAACGCTGGATCATGGACGGCACCAATACCTCCACCTTCGACATTCGCGTGCCGCGCAGTGACCTTGTCATCTGGGTGCGCATGCCGCGCTGGCTGTGCATCTGGGGAATTTTAAGCCGCTGGATCATGAACAGGGGCCGCACCCGTCCGGAAATGGCGCCGGGTTGCCCGGAAAAGATGGAGTGGCAGTTCTTCCGATTCGTATGGACCTGGGAGAAGGTCTATGGTCCGCGCGTGCTTGCGGGGTTGGCATCGCACGCGGCCGGAAAGCCGGTTCTGATGTTGAAATCGAGATCCGAGATGCGCGAGCTTCTTGATCTTATCGGACCGGACGCTTAACTCGGGAACATGCCAAAGTTTGAAATCCGCCGTCCCGTCAAGCACAGCGCTGAAAAGATGTACGCGCTCGTTGCCGATGTCGAAAAATATCCGCAATTCCTGCCGCTCTGCGAAGCGCTGACCGTACGTTCCTCCAAGGAGCGCGACGGCAAGACGCTTCTCGTGGCCGACATGACGGTCGGCTACAAGGCGATCCGAGAAACCTTCACCACCCAGGTGCTGCTCAACCCGGCCGAGCGGATCATCGACGTGAAATATATCGAGGGGCCGTTCAAATATCTCGACAACCGCTGGAGCTTCGAGCCGGTAGCGGGCGGTTCCCCGAATGCCGGCCCGGAGGGGTGCATCGTCCATTTCTACATCGATTACGAGTTCAAGAGCATGATCCTCGGCGCCCTGATGGGCTCGATGTTCGACCGCGCCTTCCGCATGTTCGCCGAAGCCTTCGAGACCCGGGCCGACAAGATCTACGCCTGAGCAGCCACCTCGGCCAGCATCGCGAGCGCGGTACGCACCGTCGCAAGCCTGACCTCCGTGCGGCCGATATCGCCGTACCGCATTTCCCGGTGCAGGATTTTCCCCGAACGGCTTTTCGCAGCTAGATGTACGAGACCGACCGGCTTTTCCGCCGATCCGCCGCCCGGACCGGCAATGCCCGTGACTGCAACCGCCACGCTCGCCTGCGAGCGATAGAGCGCCCCATGCACCATCTGCAGCGCCGTTTCCTTCGACACCGCGCCATGCGTCGCGAGCGTGGTCTCCGCCACCCCGAGCATGTCCACCTTCGCCTGGTTCGTATAGGTGACGAAACCGCGATCGACGACGGCGGACGATCCGGAAATCTCCGTCAGCGCCCCGGCGATCAGCCCGCCTGTGCAGGATTCGGCGGTCGCGACCATTTTTCCGCGCGCCGCGAAATCGGCAACGATCTGTCGGGCCTGGTCCTCGATATCGGCGGGAAACAGGCTCACGCGGCGTCTCCGCGGTAAACGACGGTCGCCGTGGCGATCGCGGCGATGCCCTCGCGGCGGCCGATGAAGCCGATCTTCTCGTTGGTGGTCGCCTTGACCGAGCAGCGGTCGATCGAAATGCCGAGAATCTCGGAGAGGGTTTCGCGCATCGCCTGGCGGTGCGGGGCGATCTTCGGCGCTTCGGCGATCAGCGAAATATCGGCGTTCATGATCGTGCCGCCGCGTTCGCGGACGATCTTTGCCGCATGGTCGAGGAAGATCTTTGACGGCGCACCGCGCCACTGCATGTCGGACGGCGGAAAATGGTCGCCGATATCGCCGGCGCCGCAGGTGGCCAGCAGCGCATCTGTCAGGGCATGCAGCGCGACATCCGCATCCGAATGGCCGCTGAGCTTCTGGTCGTGTGGAATGAACACGCCGCAGAGCGTCACCCCGTCGCCGGGCTCCAGCTGATGCACGTCATAACCATTGCCGGTGCGGACATCGGGGAGGGTGGTCGAAGACCCGGTCTGCGAGAGCTTTTCGTCGGCCATGGCGATATCCCGCTTCACGGTGAGTTTGATATTGTCGATCGATCCTTCCACCAGCGTCACCGGCAGGCCGGCCCATTCGGCGATCGAGGCGTCATCGGTGAAATCCTCGCGGCGCAGCGCCGCCGCCTTTTCATGGGCGGTGCGGATTTCGGAGAGAACAAAGCTCTGCGGCGTCTGCGCGGCATAAAGCCCGGCGCGGGGTACGGTTTCGTGCACCAGTCCGTCTGGACCGCCGCGCTTCAGCGTGTCGCTGACCGAAACGGCCGGCAGCACGCCGTCCTGCCCCTCGTCGAGCGCCTGCGCCACCCGCTCAAGCACGCCGTGGTCGATAAAGGGCCGCGCCGCGTCGTGGATCATCACGTGGGTCGCCTCTGTGCCGGACAGGGCGCGCAGGCCTTCATAGACCGAGCGTTGCCGTGTTTCCCCGCCGAACGTGGTGATCAGCCCGGCCGCTCCCTTGACGCCGACGGTTGCCGCCGCGAACAACGCCTCGTCGTCAGGGTGGATGACCACGACGATCGGGCCGCTGCGGGGCCAGGTCAGAAACCGCTCCAGCGTATGGGCGATGACCGGCTTGCTTCCGATCCGCCGGTACTGTTTGGGGCCGTCCTCAGGGGAACCGGCCCGTTCCCCGCGGCCCGCGGCGACGATGACGATACCGATTGTCTTGGGACCGATTGTCATGGCTTTGTCGTCCCCGACCCGTAATTCGTTTTGGATTGACAGGCGCAGAACTATAGGACCAAAAGCCTGAATTCCAGCATGGCGCTCAAAAATAACGCAGTTCCGGAATTGCTCTTGGCAAACGTCCGAGACATGAATAAAAATAGTGCAACTATCTCATGTGCCCGAAAGATCATCATTTGAGTTTCCAAGATCTTGCCAAGCCTTTTCAGATCGGGCCTGTCGCCATTCGCAATCGCGTCGTCCTGGCGCCGATGTCCGGCGTCACCGATCTGCCGTTCAGGCGGCTTGCCTGGCGCTATGGCGCCGGGCTCGTCGTGACGGAAATGGTCGCCAGCGGTGAACTCATTCTCAACCGCGGCGAATCATGGGCGCGGCTCAAGGGCGCCGGCATCTCGCCGCACATGGTGCAGCTTGCCGGCCGTGAGGCGCAGCCGATGGCGGAAGCCGCGAAAATCGCTGCCGACAACGGCGCCGATATCATCGACATCAACATGGGGTGTCCGGCCAAGAAGGTGACGGGCGGTTATTCGGGCTCAGCGCTGATGCGCGATCCCGATCACGCCCTGTCCATGATCGAGGCGACCGTCAACGCCGTCAGCGTGCCGGTGACGCTGAAGATGCGGCTCGGCTGGGACGAAAATTCCATCAATGCGCCCGAGATCGCCCGCCGTGCGGAACAGGCGGGCATCCAGCTGGTGACCATCCACGGCCGCACCCGCATGCAGTTCTATGAGGGCAGGGCGGATTGGGATGCGATCCGCCAGGTGCGCGACGCGATCTTCATCCCGCTGATCGCCAATGGCGACGTCGAATCGCCCGAGGACGCTCAAGCTATCCTGGCGCGCTCCGGTGCCGATGCGGTCATGGTCGGCCGCGGCGCCCAGGGACGGCCCTGGCATGTCGGCTGGCTCGCCGGCCACGCCGCGCCGTCGCAGGCCGAAATCGCCGACCTGGTCATCGAACATTACGAGGCGATGCTGGAACTCTACGGCCGCGAGGCCGGCCTCCGCCACGCGCGAAAACAGCTCGGCTGGTATCTCGACCGCTTCGCGGGCGACCTGCCCGCCACAGAAAAGGCCGCCATCATGATTTCGAAAGACCCGGCCGATGTCTCGCGCCGGATGATTGCAGCGCTCAGCGGCCAACCCGTCGACGCTCAGAAGGAGGCCGCATGAGCAAGTCCCCGGCGCAGGATGCCACGATTGGCAACGCGCTCGCCATGGCTGTCCTCAACTCGGTGCAGAACCCGGTGATATTGGTCGATGCGGCAGGCAAGGTCGCGTTCGCGAACTGGGAGGCGGAGGCTTTCTTCGGCGCCAGCGCCCCTCATCTCGCCAAGAACAAGATCTCCACCTTCATCCCGTTCGGCAGCCCGCTTCTCGCCCTGATCGACCAGGTGCGCGAGCGTAAAGCGCCCGTCAACGAATACCGTGTCGACCTGTCTTCGCCGCGTCTCGGCCAGGACAAGCTGGTCGATCTCTATGTCGCGCCCGTGGTCAGCGAACCAGGCTCGGTGGTCGTCGTCTTCCAGGAGCGGTCCATGGCGGACAAGATCGACCGCCAGCTCACCCATCGCGCCGCCGCGCGTTCGGTGACGGGTCTGGCCTCCATGCTCGCCCACGAGATCAAGAACCCGCTCTCGGGCATCCGCGGCGCCGCCCAGCTTCTGGAAAGCGTCGTTCCCGACGACGACCGGGCGCTGACCCAGCTGATCTGCGACGAGACCGACCGGATCGTCTCGCTGGTCGATCGCATGGAAGTCTTCTCCGACGAACGGCCGGTCGATCGCATAGCCCTCAACATCCATTCGGTGCTCGATCACGTGAAGGCGGTCGCCAAGGCCGGCTTTGCCCGCAAGATCAAGATCTCCGAAATGTACGACCCGTCGCTGCCGCCGGTCTTTGCCAACCGCGACCAGCTGGTGCAGGTCTTCCTCAACCTCATCAAGAATGCGGCCGAAGCCGTCGGCGATCAGCCGGACGGCGAAATCATGCTGACCACCGCCTATCGCCCCGGTATCAAGCTTTCGGTCGCTGGCACCCGGGACAAGATCTCCCTGCCGCTCGAATTCTGCGTCATCGACAACGGACCGGGCGTTCCGACCGATCTCGTGCCGCATCTTTTCGATCCCTTCATCACCACGAAGACGAACGGCTCCGGCCTGGGCTTGGCCCTGGTCGCCAAGATCATCGGCGGCCATGGCGGCATCGTCGAATGCGACAGCCAGGCGCGCCGGACGATATTCCGTGTTCTGATGCCCATGCACAAGGAAGAGGCCATGGACGGCCGCGCCTTGAACTCCACAGGAAACGTAAAATGACTGCCACGATCCTTGTCGCCGACGACGACGCGGCCATCCGCACGGTTCTGAACCAGGCCTTGACCAGGGCAGGCTACGAAGTACGCATCACCTCCAATGCCGCCACCCTGTGGCGCTGGATTTCGGCCGGCGAGGGGGATCTCGTCGTCACCGACGTGATCATGCCGGACGAGAACGCCTTCGACCTTCTGCCGCGCATCAAGAAGGCGCGGCCCGAGCTCCCGGTGCTCGTCATGAGCGCCCAGAATACCTTCATGACGGCCATCAAGGCCTCGGAAAAGGGTGCCTACGACTACCTGCCGAAACCGTTCGACCTGACCGAGCTGATCGCCATCATCGGCCGGGCGCTCGCCGAGCCGAAGCGCAAGCCCGCTCGCCTCGACGACGACATGCAGGACGGCATGCCGCTCGTCGGCCGTTCTGCCGCCATGCAGGAAATCTACCGTGTCCTCGCCCGTCTGATGCAGACCGACCTGACGCTGATGATCACCGGTGAGTCCGGCACCGGCAAGGAACTCGTCGCCCGCGCGCTCCATGACTATGGCAAGCGCCGCAACGGTCCGTTCGTGGCGATCAACATGGCCGCCATCCCGCGCGACCTGATCGAATCGGAACTTTTCGGCCATGAGAAGGGCGCGTTTACCGGCGCCCAGAACCGCTCCACCGGCCGCTTCGAGCAGGCCGAGGGCGGAACCCTTTTCCTCGACGAAATCGGCGACATGCCGATGGACGCCCAGACCCGTCTCCTGCGCGTCCTGCAGCAGGGCGAATACACGACCGTCGGCGGCCGGACGCCCATCCGCACCGATGTCCGCATTGTCGCGGCAACCAACAAGGATTTGAAGCACCTGATCAACCAGGGCCTCTTCCGCGAGGACCTCTATTACCGCCTCAACGTCGTGCCGCTGCGCCTGCCGCCCTTGCGTGACCGTGCCGAGGACATTCCGGACCTCGTTCGACACTTCATGCAGATGGCCGAGAAGGAAGGGCTGGATGCCAAGCGTTTCGACAGCGAAGCGCTGGATCTGATGAAGGCCTATGCCTGGCCGGGCAACGTGCGCGAGCTGGAAAACCTCGTTCGCCGCCTGATGGCGCTTTATCCGCAGGAGGTCATCAGCCGCGAGATCATCGAATCGGAGCTGCGCTCGGATGTTCCCGACAGCCCGATCGACAAGATGGGCACCCGCAGCGGTTCGCTCACCATCGCGCAGGCCGTGGAAGAAAACATGCGCAGCTATTTCGCGAGCTTCGGCGAAAATCTGCCGCCGCCGGGTCTCTACGATCGTGTCCTGACGGAGCTGGAATATCCGCTCATCCTGGCGGCGCTGACGGCCACCCGCGGCAACCAGATCAAGGCGGCCGATCTCCTCGGCCTCAACCGCAACACGCTTCGAAAGAAGATCCGGGAACTGGGCGTCTCGGTCTATCGCAGCTCTCGTGGCGCTTGATGGTTAGTTTGTTCCCGACTGCTTGACAGCTTCCGCTCATCGTTGCATTTTCGCCACATTGCGTTGCTTAAAGGTCACGCAGGGTTTGGTGAATGCTCGACGGAGTGGCGGCCGTCGATGGGGGTAGGCCAGCCCTTTTCTGGAAAGTGGCTGTCGCTTCGCCCGGTCTGACCGGGTTGGATCGATCTCCCGCGAGGGTTTTGGGGATCGGAGTGGATTCGATGACGGAAGGCGTAACAGCGCCGATGGCCGAAGACGAGCCAGCGGTGTCAGTGCAGGATCGGCGCGCGTCGTTTGCGCTCCCCGGCCTTCTGCTCGCCGGCGGAGCCTTGATCTGCGCGTCGGTGACGCTGTTCATCCTGCTCGGCCTGACGCCGATCGCCCCGACCACCAATGTCGTGATCGCCTCGGCTGCGCTGAATTCGCTTTTCATCCTCGGCCTGATGTATCTGATCGCCCGCGAGATCGTCCGGCTGGTGAAGGCGCGCAACCGCGGCCGTGCCGCCGCCCGCCTGCATGTCCGCATCGTCGTGCTGTTTTCGATCGTGGCGATCACGCCGGCAGTTCTGGTGGCGATTTTCGCGAGCCTCACGCTCAATGTCGGCCTTGATCGCTGGTTCTCGCTTCGGACGCAGTCGATCGTGCAGTCGTCCCAGGACGTCGCCCGCGCCTATATGCTCGAGAACGCCAGCTATCTTCAGGGTCAGACCGTGTCGATGTCGAACGACCTCGAGCGCAACCGGCCGATGTTCTATCTCGACCGTACGGGGTTCGTGGACTTGATGACCCGCCAGGCGCGGGGTCGCGGGATGCTCGGAGCCTTCCTGGTGCGCGAGGACGGTCAGGCGATCGTCCAGGCGGACATCAAGACGGAAAAGCCGTTGCCGGCGATCCCGGAGGATGCGCTGAAAACGGCGGCGGCCGGCCAGCCGACGCTGATCCCGCCAGGCGTCACCAACCTCGTTGGCGCCGTCATCAAGCTCGACGCCATTCCCGGCTCCTATCTCTATACGATCCGCGCCGTCGACCCGAAGGTCATCTCGGCGATGCGGCTGATGGAGGAGAACACCGCCGAATACCAGGCGATGGAAGCCGGCCGCACATCGCTGCAGATCGCCTTTGCGGTGCTCTATCTCGGCTTCGCGCTGATCGTGCTGCTCGCGGCGATCTGGACGGCGATCGCGGTCGCCGACCGCATCGTCCGGCCGATCCGGCTGCTGATCAGCGCCGCCGACAGCGTGGCGACCGGCAATCTCAATGTCGTCGTGCCGGTGCGCGCCGCCGACGGTGACGTCGGCAGCCTGTCGCGCACTTTCAACAAGATGATTTCGGAGATCCGCAGCCAGCGCGACGAGATACTCGAGGCCAAGGATGAAGTCGACGACCGCCGCCGGTTCATCGAGGCGGTGCTGTCCGGTGTCACCGCCGCCGTCATCGGCGTCGAGGAAGACCGCCGCATTACCATCGTCAATCCGTCGGCGGAGCATTTCCTTGGCGTTCCCGCCGAACAGCTGATGGGCGAGAAGCTTGAGGATGTCGCGCCCGAGATTGACCACGTCCTCACCGAGGCGCGCACCAGAGCGCGCGGCGAGTTCCGTAAGCAGGTGAACCTGATCCGCGGCGGCAAGGAGCGGACGCTGTCGGTTCAGGTCACCCGCGAGGAACAGCGCGCCGCGCACGATTCTTATGTGGTGACGCTAGACGATATCACCGATCTCGTCATCGCCCAGCGTTCGACCGCCTGGGCGGACGTTGCCCGCCGCATCGCCCACGAGATCAAGAACCCGCTCACCCCGATCCAGCTTTCGGCCGAACGCCTCAAGCGTCGCTACGGCAAGCAGATCGCCGAGGACGACCGCGCCGTCTTCGACCAGTGCACCGATACGATCGTGCGCCAGGTCGGCGATATCGGCCGCATGGTCGACGAATTCTCCTCCTTTGCCCGCATGCCGAAACCCGCCAAGGAAGAGGCCGACCTGCGCGATATCCTGCGCGACGCGATCTTCCTGCGCGAGATGGGCACGACCCATGTGGATTTCATCCGCGAGCTTGGCGACGAGCCGTTGAAGGGCATGTTCGATGCGCGCATGCTCGGCCAGGCCTTCGGCAACCTCATCAAGAACGCCGTGGAGGCGATCGAGGCGGTCCCGAGCGATCAGGAGCGCGACGGCCGCAAGATCAAGGTGCGCTCGGTCTATGACGAGGAGCGCGACACCTATGTCGTCGATATTATCGACAACGGCAGCGGCCTGCCGACCGAAAACCGGCACCGCATCCTCGAGCCCTACATGACCATGCGCGACAAGGGCACGGGTCTGGGGCTCGCCATCGTCAAGAAGATCATTGAAGAACACGGCGGGCAGCTCGAACTGCACGATGCTCCCGCCGATTTCGATCATGGCAAGGGCGCCATGATCAGGGTGCTGCTGCCGCATCTCGAACAGGTGGCGGTGCCGGGAACGGATAATAACAAGGAATTGGCTTATGGCGTCTGATATTCTGGTCGTAGATGACGAGGCGGATATTCGCGATATCGTTTCAGGTATTTTGTCCGATGAGGGCCATGAAACCCGCACGGCCCACGATAGCGACAGCGCGCTGGCAGCGATATCCGATCGCGTGCCGCGGCTGGTTTTCCTGGATATCTGGATGCAGGGCTCCAGGCTGGATGGTCTGGCGCTGCTCGACGAGGTCAAGAGCCGGCACCCCGATTTGCCCGTCGTGATGATCTCTGGCCACGGCAATGTCGAGACCGCTGTTTCGGCGATCAAGCGCGGCGCCTTCGACTTCATCGAAAAACCGTTCAAGGCCGACCGGCTGATCCTGATCGCCGAGCGGGCGCTCGAAAACTCCAAGCTGAAGCGCGAGGTGACCGAACTCAAGAAGCGCACCGGCGACGCGGCTGAGCTGGTCGGCACGTCGGTTGCCGTCTCGCAGCTTCGCCAGACGATCGAGAAGGTCGCGCCCACCAACAGCCGCGTGATGATCCTCGGCCCCTCCGGCTCCGGCAAGGAACTGGTGGCACGGATGATCCACAAGCGTTCGTCTCGCGTGACCGGTCCGTTCGTGGCGCTGAACGCTGCGACGATCACGCCTGATCGCATGGAGATGGCACTTTTCGGTACCGAGGGCGCTCCCGGCCAGGCGCGCAAGATCGGCGCACTGGAGGAGGCGCATCGCGGCATCCTTTATCTCGACGAAGTCGGCGAAATGCCGCGCGAGACGCAGAACAAGATTCTTCGCGTGCTTGTGGATCAACAGTTCGAGCGCGTCGGCGGTTCGAAGCGCGTCAAGGTCGATGTTCGCATCATCTCGTCGACCGCCTACAATCTCGAAAGCCTGATCGCCGACGGTTCGTTCCGCGAGGACCTGTACCATCGTCTCGCCGTCGTGCCGGTCAAGGTGCCGGCGCTGGCCGAACGCCGCGAGGACATTCCTTTTCTGGTCGACATGTTCATGCGCCAGATTTCCGAACAGGCCGGCATCCGCCCCCGCAAGATCGGCGAGGATGCCATGGCCGTCCTCCAGGCCCATGACTGGCCAGGCAATATCCGCCAGCTGCGCAACAATATCGAACGGCTGATGATCCTTGCCCGCTCCGATGGTCCGGATTCGCCGATTTCCGCCGACATGCTGCCGACCGATCTCGGCGACATGCTGCCGAAGGTTTCCGCCAAGGGCGATTACCACATCATGACGCTGCCGCTGCGCGAGGCCCGCGAAATGTTCGAGCGCGACTACCTGATCGCCCAGATCAACCGTTTCGGAGGCAACATTTCCCGCACCGCGGAATTCGTCGGCATGGAGCGCTCGGCACTCCACCGCAAGCTCAAATCGCTCGGTGTTTGACATATGAAGGTGATCATCTGCGGCGCGGGACAGGTGGGCTACGGCATTGCCGAGCGGCTCGCCCAAGAGGACAATGACGTCTCCGTCATCGATACCTCGGCGACGCTGATCGCTGCGATCACCGAGACGCTCGACGTCAAGGGCTACGTCGGCCACGGCGCTCATCCGGACGTGCTGGAAAAGGCGGGCGCCAAAGACGCCGACATGATCATCGCGGTGACCCTCTATGACGAGGTCAACATCGTTGCCTGCGAAGTCGCGCATGCCCTGTTTTCCGTGCCCACCAAGATCGCCCGCATCCGCGCCCAGAACTATCTGAAGCCGGAATATGCCGACCTCTTCAGCCGCCAAAACATGTCGATCGACGTGACGATCTCGCCGGAAATCGAGGTCGGCAAGATGGTGCTGCGGCGCATTTCCTTTCCCGGCGCCACCGATGTCGTAAAGTTCGCCGACGATCACATCACCATGGTGGCGATCGAGTGCATGGAGGACTGCCCGGTCGTCGCCACGCCCCTGCACCAGCTCTCCGATCTCTTTCCGGACCTGATGGCAACCGTGGTCGGCATCGTCCGGGGCGGCGTCCTGACCGTTGCCCGCTCCGCCGATGAGCTCGAAGTCGGCGATCTCGCCTATGTCATCTGCCAGCGCGAACACATCCGCCGCACGCTCGGCCTGTTCGGCCACGAGGAGCAGGAGGCCCGCCGCATCGTCATCGCCGGCGGCGGCAATATCGGATATTACGTCGCCCGCACTATCGAGGAACACCAGCCGAGGACGCGGCTGAAGATCATCGAGAGCGACCGCGAGCGGGCGCTGGTCGTCTCCGAGCAGCTGCGCAATACGATCGTGCTGCACGGTTCGGCGCTCGACCAGAATATCCTCACCCAGGCCGATATCCAGGATACCGACCTGATGATAACCCTCACCAACAGCGACCAGATCAACATCCTTGGCGCGGTCCTGGCGAAATCGCTCGGCTGCAAGTCGAACCTCGTGCTGATCAACTCCACCTCGTTCCATCAGGTCACCGACGCGCTCGGCATCGACGCGCAGATCAACCCGCGTGCGGTAACGATCTCGCGCGTGCTCCAGCATGTCCGCAAGGGCCGCATTCGTTCCGTCTATGCGGTGCAGAACGGCGCTGCCGAGATTATCGAGGCCGAGGCGCTCGAAACCTCGCCGCTGGTCGGCCGGCCGTTCCGCGAGCTCGACCTTCCGGACGGTATCCGTGTCGGCGCGATCTACCGCGGCGAGGCCGTCATCCGCCCGAACGGCGATACCAAGATCAAGGCGCGCGACCGGGTCGTGCTCTTTGCCACCGCCGAAGCCGTGCGCCATGTGGAGCAGCTTTTCCGCGTTTCCATCCAGTATTTCTGACCAGCATTTCCGAAAAGAGCAGGGGATATCGATGTCGAGAATTGCCTATGTGAACGGACAATATGTTCGCCATTCCGACGCCGCGGTGCATGTGGAGGATCGCGGCTTCCAGTTCGCAGACGGCGTCTACGAGGTCTGCGAAGTGCGCCACGGCATGATCGTCGACCTGACCCGCCACCTCAACCGCCTCGACCGGTCGCTGGGTGAACTGAGGATGGCCGCGCCGATGGGCCGCGCGGCACTCACCTTCGTCATCCGAGAAGTTCTCCGCCGCAACCGGGTGAAGAACGGCATCTTCTACCTGCAGGTAACCCGCGGCGCTGCCCGACGCGACCACTACTTCCCGGCCGAGGGCACGCCGCCGACCGTCACGATCACCGCCAAGAGCACCGATCCTTCGGCCGCCGCAAAAAAATATGCCAGTGGTATCAAGGTCATCACCCTGCCTGAGAACCGCTGGGACCGCGTCGACATCAAGACGGTCGGCCTGTTGCCGAACGTGCTTGCCAAGCAGCAGGCGAAGGAGGCCGGCGCTCAGGACGCCATCTTTATCGACCGTTCCGGCATCGTCATGGAAGGTGCCTCTTCGAACGTCTGGATCGTCACGCGGGATGGCGAGCTGGTCACCCGGCCGGCCGAACACGGCATCCTCAAGGGAATCACCCGCACGACCCTCATCGATGTCGCCAAAAAGCTCGGGCTCAAGGTGGTCGAGCGCGAGTTCAAGACGGAAGAGATGCTGGCGGCGCGCGAGGTCTTTTTCACCTCCGCCACCGGGATCTGCGTCCCGATCGTCGAAATCGACAACAAGCCGGTGGCCAATGGCCATCCGGGCACGGTATCGTCAAGTATACGCGACACCTTTTTCGACGTTGCGGAAAAGACGGCGATTTGATAGTCAAACATCGGGGAAGGGAAAGCACGGGGCGCTTTCCGCTTGTCTTTTATCAAGCTTGATCATGATCCGGCTCCGGGCCGGCAAAAAAGAAAGA
Organism: Neorhizobium sp. T7_12; assembly: GCF_002968535.1. Classification (NCBI taxonomy): domain Bacteria; kingdom Pseudomonadati; phylum Pseudomonadota; class Alphaproteobacteria; order Hyphomicrobiales; family Rhizobiaceae; genus Neorhizobium; species Neorhizobium sp. T7_12. Next base: position 432,014 of record NZ_PVBK01000002.1, read on the forward strand.
AGCGGCGCTATGGCGGAACGTTCTCAGAACCTGCAGGATTTATTTCTTAATACCGTTCGCAAGCAGAAGATTTCCCTGACGATTTTCCTGATCAACGGGGTCAAGCTGACAGGTGTCGTGACCTCTTTCGACAACTTCTGCGTCCTGCTTCGCCGTGACGGCCACTCTCAGCTCGTGTATAAGCACGCGATCTCGACCATCATGCCGGGCCAGCCCATGCAGATGTTCGAAACCGAAGAGAATGCGGCCTAACAGGACAGAACAGATTTCAAATCGCGATACGTCTAAAGAATCCATGGTCCCGGAGGCTGAAAAGCGCCGGGACGATATGCGCGCACTCGTCATCGTGCCGGTCCTCAAGCAGGCACGGTCGAAGGCGGGGCAGGGCGACTCTAGCCAGGCACCCGCGCCGCAGCGCTCCAACGAAGCCCGCCTCGAAGAGGCGATCGGCCTTGCCAAGGCAATCGACCTGGAGATCGTACAGGGGCTGATCGTACCGATCAGCCAGCCGCGCCCGGGGACGCTGATGGGCAGCGGCAAGATAGAGGAAATCAAGGCGCTGCTCGACGAGCACGACGCCGGCCTCGTCATCGTCGATCATCCGCTGACCCCGGTGCAGCAGCGCAATCTCGAAAAGGAATGGCAGGCCAAGGTCATCGACCGGACCGGCCTGATCCTCGAGATCTTCGGCCGCCGCGCTTCCACGAAGGAAGGCACGCTGCAGGTCGATCTGGCGCATCTCAATTACCAGAAGGGCCGCCTGGTCCGCAGTTGGACCCACCTTGAACGCCAGCGCGGTGGTGCCGGCTTCATGGGCGGCCCCGGCGAAACCCAGATCGAGGCCGACCGCCGGCTGCTTCAGGAACGCATCGTCAAGCTGGAGCGCGAGCTCGAACAGGTCGTGCGCACCCGCCAGCTTCACCGCGCCAAGCGCCGCAAGGTGCCGCACCCGATCGTGGCGCTGGTCGGTTATACCAATGCCGGCAAGTCGACGCTGTTCAACCGCATCACCGGCGCCGGCGTGCTTGCCGAGGACATGCTGTTTGCGACGCTCGATCCGACGCTGCGCCGCATGAAGCTGCCGCATGGCCGTACGGTCATTCTCTCCGATACGGTCGGCTTCATCTCCGATCTGCCGACCCATCTTGTCGCCGCCTTCCGCGCCACGCTGGAAGAGGTGCTGGAAGCCGATCTCGTCCTGCATGTGCGCGACATGTCCGATCCGGACAATGCCGCTCAGGCCGGCGACGTCATGCACATCCTTGCCGATCTCGGCATCGACGAGAAGGAAGCGGCCGCCCGCATCATCGAGGTCTGGAACAAGATCGACCGGCTCGACCCGGAAGCCCATGAGGCGATCGCCGAACGCGCCATCGGCCGCGAGAACGTCATGGCGGTCTCGGCGATCACGGGCGAGGGCGTCGAGCCCCTGATGGACGAGATCTCGAAACGTCTCTCCGGCGTTCTCACAGAAACCTCGATCACCATTCCGCCGGAAAAGCTCGGCCTCGTCTCCTGGGTCTACAGCAATTCCGTCGTCGACGGCCGCGAGGACAACGAGGACGGCTCCGTCACCCTGGATGTCCGCATGTCCGAGGCCGAGGCAGCCGAACTGGAGCGCAAGCTCGGTAATGGCCTGAAACCGGACAAGGAAGACTGGGAACGATAGGAGCGCTCTGGGCGCAACTTCGCACTTGCCGGCAGCGTCATGATGTTGCCGGTTTTTTGCGGTGCAACATGAGCCGACGAGGACGGCCACGATTCTTGCGGTATTATCATCCGCGGGCCAGCAAAAACGGGTTTCGCGATGATACAAAATCCACCGAGGGAAGAGACCGGAGCACACCTGGACTACCTGGATGGGTGGAGAGGTATTGCGGTACTCTTCGTGATAGTGGGCCATTTCTGGATCGATGATTTCTGGCCTGGCGTCAGTACCTTCGGGGTGGACCTGTTTTTCGTTCTGTCCGGGCGGTTGATGTCGGAAATTCTGTTCGTCAAGCGGGCAGAACTGCCGACCTTCTTTTTCAGGCGTTTCTCAAGAATTTATCCGGCGCTCTTCGCGTTCGTCGTCATCACGACCCTTGCCTTCCAGGGCACCGAGATTTCGCACGGCCCTGTCGCGGCATTGCTGGCGCTGACGTTCACGATCAACTACGCGATGGTCTATACCCATCCGGTGGCGTTGCTTGATCACCTGTGGTCGCTATGCGTCGAAGAACATGCCTATGTTCTTCTGGCGGGCGTCGCCTTCCTGTCGCGCCGCAGACTGTTTCCGGTCGGGGCTCTGATCGTCGCACTCGGCGCTGCGGCCATGCTGAACGGCATCATCCGCACGGAACTCGGCGCAAGCGTTCTCTATACCCACTGGCGCAGCGACGTCTCCGTGGCAGGCATATTCATTGCCGGCGGTCTCTGGCTGTTCCTGCGCAACCGCCAGGCTCCCTGGTGGGTTTCGCCGCTGGCGCTGCTGGTTGCGGTCGTGGCGAAGGGGATGCCGTTTCACGTCCTCTCCTTCGGCCTGTCGACCGTCATGCTGGCACTATCGATCACCACGATCGACAGCGCGGCGCCGGTGTTCCGCAAGATGCTGTCGGCCAAGGTGCTCACCTATGCCGGACTGTGGTCCTATTCGCTTTATCTATGGCAGCAGCCCTTCTACAAGCTTTACCGCGAGGGCGCGGCACCGACCCCAATACTGCTTCTGGCCGCCGTGGCGACCGCACTGGCGAGCTTCTACCTCGTGGAGAAACCCTCACGGAGGGCGCTCAACCGCCTTTTCCAGGGCCGGGCGGCAAGACTCGCGGCCACCGAGCGGATAGCCTGATAACTCGGCGCTCCGTTCTGCGCTGCGGGTGACGCCAATTCTTCGGGATCGGGAGCGGTTGCCTCCCTGCCGCTTGCGGGATGGATATATCCGCCAGGCAGTGTGGACTCTTAAGCTACACGGACGCAGGAAACGTAGTTTCCTGCGACTTGGAAATGAGACGCCGCATGGACCTTGGCTAAGGTGCGAAGATCACGTTCGAAGATAGTCTTCAAGCGCCGGCCCCTGGGAACATTCCCGGCAAATACGTCCCGTCTTCCTGAAGCTCCATGGACCGTTCCTGAAGCCAGAACAGATATTCGGTAGCCGAGGTCGTCGTTCTGTCGCCATAGCCTGCCTGAAACGGATATTTGTCCGCCTCGCCGCTGCGGATCAGCAGGCTGATATAGTCGATCCGGGGTCTGATATCTTCCTTGAGAAGGGTCGCAACGTTGACCTCGTTGATCACGTTGTTCTTCACGACAGGGGCGTAGAGATCGGGATTTGTTTCGCTCCGCGCCCGCAGGTCGGCAAGCTCCTGCGCTGCGTTCGTCTTGAGCGCCGCGAGATCGGCCATCATTTCCGCGGTTGGCTCGATTAGAATGCCCCTTGCAATGAGCTCCTCTCTCGACAGGGCAAAAACCCAGCCCACCCCCTGCGGTCCCGGTTTCCATATTTCCGGATCAGGCGTCCAGCCGGAATGATCCTGGTTTTTCAGCTCCTCGATCGTAACGAAATTGACCTGCATTTCTCTTCTGGTGCGCATTCTCTGTTGCGCAAGCCGTTCACTCACCAGACCGTCCAATTGGCCACTCGCTTCCAGGGATCGCGCGAGCTTCAGCTTCTCCTCATCGGACCAGGGCCCGGGCGCCACGAGGGCCGCCTTGGCTTTCAGAGCTTCTTCCGGGTCGTCGATACCCTCCCGTAATCGCGCTTTGAGGACTTCCGCCGTTTCGATCCGCTGTTCGTCCGCAACGAGCTCCTCCTCGCTGTAGCGATTAAATGCCGCCTCCATGAGGGCGGCTTTCAGCTCGTTCTGCGAGGCACCGTTCGCGATTGCAGCATTGACTTTCTGATCTCTTTCTTCGCGAGATTGAGCGGAAGCGGACGGTGGCGGCGAACGGAGGTTCTGCCGATAATCGGTCGTCGCTGTAAACAAAGCTGTCAAGGCAACCAATGGATCGTCCTCCTGCGTGAAATGGTGGCGCCGGTGATTCCAGCGCCACTACCCTAGATGGAAACAACTTGCGCGAGACTTGACTCCATTTCCCGTTGCCGTGCGGAATCCTTCCGAATAACCCATCACGCGCCCAGAAATATCCGGTCGACAAACAACTTTATGCCCAATGCCACCCGATCGAATGCTGCTTGTCCAAGCTCAAACAGTTTCGCCGCGTTGCCACGAGATATGATAAAGACTGCCCGTAACTATCGAGCCGTGATCGCGCTCGCCGTAACAATCTTATGACTCAAATAAAGCTCCACACCTCCTAGCCGATCTGCCGCTCGATCGCCTTTGCCGCCTGCCAGAGCTCTTCCATGCGTTCCAGCGTGGCAGCTTCCAGCGTCTCATTCGATTGTTGAAGAGATGTTTCTATATAATTGAACCGTCGCCTGAATTTTGTATTCGTGCCGCGAAGCGCCTCTTCCGGATCGGCTTTCACATGCCGGCCGATATTGACCAGCGCGAAGATGAGATCGCCGAGTTCGTCGGTAACCTTGTCCTGGTTTCCGTTGCGCAGAGCTTCGCGCAGTTCCCCGATCTCCTCCTCGATCTTGTCGAGGATCGGTTCGGCCGCCGACCAGTCGAAGCCGACCTTTGCCGCCCGCTGCTGCAGCTTCAGCGCCTCGGTCAGCGCAGGCTGGGCGCGGTGGACGCTTCCAAGGTATCCGAGCTTGAAATCCTCGGTAATGCCGCGATGCGCCCGCCGTTCGGCTCGCTCGCGCTTCTCCTCAGTCTTGATGTCGTCCCACTGCACTTTCACCGCGTCCGGCGTCGCGGCATCCGAGACGGCGAAGACATGCGGATGCCGGCGGATCATCTTTTTGGTGATCGCCTGGACGACGTCGCCGAAAGAGAATTCGCCGGCTTCCTCGGCCATGCGGGCGTGGAAGACCACCTGCAGCAGCAAGTCGCCCAACTCCTCGCAGAGATCGTCCATGTCGTTACGCTCGATCGCATCGGCGACCTCATAGGCCTCCTCGATCGTATAGGGCTTGATGGTCGAAAAATTCTGTTCGAGGTCCCAGGGGCAGCCGGTGACGGGTGTCCTGAGCGCCGCCATGATCTCGATCAGCCGCGAAATATCCTTCGATGTTTCCATCTTCTTGTCCTTCAATGCCGGATGTCAGGCGAGCGGAATGGTGTTTTTGTCCTTGCCGGACTGGTAGACGCCGGAAAGCCCGTCATATCGGGCTTTGATCCGGCTGGTCTGGGTCTTGAGACCGGCACGGAGCGGCTCGTCTTCGCTCTCGACGAGATCGGCAATTGCGTAGGAATGCCAGAAGGCATTGTTGCGCCGGTAACCGCCGGGCTCCAGGCCGAAAACCTCTTTGAGGATCTTCAGGTCATGCGGGATGGCGAAGGCGTCGCGCGAATCTTCGTGGCTGAAAAAATAGTAGAAATTGTCGAAACCGGCCCAGGTGATCGCCGACATGCACATCGTGCAAGGTTCGTGAGTCGAGAGGAAAATCAGGTCTTTGGTGGGAAGATCTCGTGTGGTTTCGTAAAAGCGCTTCAGCGTGTGCACCTCGCCGTGCCACAGCGGATTTTCGAGCTCGTTGTTGGTTTCGGCAATCACCAGCGACAGATCGGATCTCTTGAGGATCGCCGCGCCGAAAACCTTGTTGCCGGCGGCGACGCCTTTTTCCGTCAGGGGCAGGATGTCGTTTTCGATGACGTCGAGAAGGCGGGCGGCGATTGTCATGGGAACTCTTTATGGCAAGGTGTCTAGGCAGTTTATGGCGCGGAACGAAAGGATCGGGGCAAAAAACACTGTAGTCTACAGAAATACTGGAGAAATATCGTCTGTGGTGGCTTTTGCTCAAGAACCGGTTGATCGTAAAACAGAAATACCGGCTCCCAATCCACTTCGCATATCCATTCCTTCAATTCCGCCGTCTTATTGTGGATATTGCTGTCATATGATTCAGGATACCCGCATGTCTCCAAGCCAACAACGCCTGTCGGTCTTTCCGGCATTCTTCCGCGTCAGCGGACGGAGCGTTGTCGTGTTCGGCAATGGCGACGAAGCCTATGCCAAAGCCCGGCTGCTGCGCAACACCGATGCGGAGATCGTTGCTTACGTCTCCGCACCCGATGAGGACTATGCCGGCTGGCTGGCCGCTCAGGGCATCAACACCATTCGTTCGGATTTTTCGCCGGATCAGCTCGCAGATCAGGTCAAGGGCGCGGTGATGGTGTTTGCTGCAACCGGCGATGCCGCGCTGGATCGTGCGATCGTCACTGCCGCCCGCGCCGAAAAGGTACCCGCCAATGCGGTCGATCAGCCGGATTTCTGCGATTTTTATACACCGGCCCTCGTCAACCGCGCACCGGTCGCCATCGCCATCGGCACGGAAGGTGCCGGACCGGTGCTCGCCCAGATGATCCGCGCCCGCATCGACCAGATGCTGTCGCCGTCGCTCGGCGTTCTCGCCCATCTGGCCGCTGAATATCGGGATGCCGCCGAACGTTTGGTGCCCCGCGGCGTATCGCGCCGGATCTTCTGGCGCCGCTTCTTCTCGGCCGATGTCGCAAGTGCCGTCGATGCCAACGATATCGCCGCCGCCCGCCGCTCGGCCAATGCGCTGCTGTCGACCACTGGACGCGCCGCTGGCCATGTCTGGCTGGTCGGCGCCGGTCCGGGTGCCGAGGACCTTTTGACGCTGCGTGCCCAGCGTGTGCTGATGGAAGCCGATGCGATCGTGTATGACGCGCTGGTCCCGCAGGCGATCGTCGACATGGGCCGCCGCGATGCCGAGCGCCTGTCGGTCGGCAAGCGCAAGAACTGCCATTCGAAATCCCAAGACGAGATCAACAGGCTGCTGGTCAGGCTCGGCCGCGAAGGCAAGCGCGTCGTCCGCCTCAAGTCCGGCGATCCGCTGGTCTATGGCCGCGCTGGCGAGGAAATGGCGGCACTCCGTGACGCCGGCGTCACTTACGAGATCGTACCGGGCATCACCTCCGCCTTTGCCGCAGCCGCCGATTTCGAACTGCCGCTGACGCTGCGCGGCGTCGCCTCGTCGCTGATCTTCACCACCGGCCATGACCTCACCGGCGACGTTCTGCCCGATTGGGCAAGCCTTGCGATTTCCGGCGCGACGATCGCCGTCTATATGGGCCGCACGGTTGCTGCCTCCGTCGCCGAACGGCTGATGGGCGCCGGCCTTGCCCCGGAAACCACCGTCGCCGTGATCGAAAATGCCAGCCGAGCCGACCGCCGGCTTTTCCACGGCGTTCTTCACGAACTGCCGGACCTGGAAGCCCGCGACGATCTTTCCGGCCCGGTCATGGTGATCATCGGCGAAGCCGTCGCCGGTGCGAATTTCGAAAAGTCCGAACCGCTTTCCCATGGTAAGATGCCGGTTCGCGAGGAAATGGAACAGACAAGATGACCGACAAGGTTCTGACCGCCAACCGCCTTTCCGATGGCATCGCCGTCTGGCTCGATGCGAACGGCCAATGGGTGGAAAACCTGCAGGACGCGATCGTCGCGCGCCATCCCGAGGCCGTGGCCTCGCTGGAAGCGATCGGCAAGCGCGATTTTGCGCAGAACCTGGTTGTTGACGTCGCCGTCATCGACGTGCAGGAGCAGGACGGCAAGCTCTGGCCGCTGCGTCTTCGCGAACGTATTCGTGCCCAGGGCCCGACCATGGAATATGCTGCCGGATATCGCCCCGCCGATCCGGCCTTCATCGCAGTTTGAGGAAGTCATGTACCGTTACGACGAATTCGACCACGCTTTTGTTTCGAGCCGCGTGGAGCAGTTCCGCGATCAGGTCGGCCGCCGCCTCGCCGGTGAACTGGCCGAGGATGCCTTCAAGCCGCTGCGCCTGATGAACGGGGTCTACCTCCAGCTTCACGCCTACATGCTGCGCGTCGCGATCCCTTATGGGACGCTGAATGCCAGGCAGATGCGGATGCTCGCCCATATCGCCCGCAAATACGACCGCGGTTACGGGCATTTCACCACCCGCCAGAACATCCAGTACAACTGGCCGAAACTCTCCGACACGCCGGATATCCTGGCCGAGCTCGCGAGCGTCGAGATGCATGCGCTGCAGACCTCGGGCAATTGCATTCGCAACGTCACCGCCGACCATTTCGCAGGTGCTGCCGCCGATGAAGTCGCCGATCCACGCCCTTACGCCGAAATCCTGCGCCAGTGGTCCTCCGTCCACCCGGAATTCTCGTATCTGCCCAGAAAGTTCAAGATCGCCGTCACCGGCGCCGAGCGCGACCGCGCCGCGATCCAGGTGCACGACATCGGCCTGCACCTGAAGAAGAACGAGGATGGCCAGATCGGTTTTGCCGTCTATGTCGGCGGCGGGCAGGGCCGTACCCCGATGATCGCCAAGAAGATCAAGGATTTCCTCCCCGAGGAAGACCTGCTCTCCTACACGACCGCGATCATGCGCGTGTACAATCTGCACGGCCGCCGCGACAACAAGTACAAGGCGCGCATCAAGATCCTCGTCCACGAGACCGGCGCCGAGGAACTGGCTCGCCAGGTGGAGGAGGAGTTCTCCCATCTGCAGGGAACCGAGCTGAAGCTCCCGGAGAAGGACATCCAGGCGATCGCCGCCTATTTCGCGCCGCCGGCTCTTCCCGACCGGGCCGAAGGCTGGCCGCAGCTTGCCGGCTGGAAAAAGACCGACGAGAATTTCGCCCGCTGGGTCGATCAAAACGTCAAGCCGCACAAGCATCCCGACTACGGCATGGTGACCATCTCGCTGAAGCCGATCGGCGGCATTCCGGGCGACGCCTCCGACGTGCAGATGGACGCGATCGCCGATCTGGCGGAAGAGTTCGCCTTCGACGAGATCCGCATCAGCCACGAGCAGAACGTCATCCTGCCGCATGTGGCGTTGGCCGATCTCGAGCCGCTTTACCGGGCGCTGGTCGCCCATAATCTCGCGACCGCCAATGCCGGGCTGATCACCGACATCATTGCCTGTCCCGGGCTGGACTATTGCGCGCTGGCGAACGCCCGTTCGATCCCGCTGTCGCAGGAGATCTCCACCCGCTTCGGGTCGCCGGAGCGCCAGGCCGAGATCGGCGAGCTGAAGATCAAGATTTCCGGCTGCATCAATGCCTGCGGCCATCACCATGTCGGCCATATCGGCCTGCTGGGCGTCGAGAAGAAGGGCGCCGAGCTCTACCAGATCACGCTCGGCGGTTCCGGCGACGAGAACACCTCGATCGGCGAGATCATCGGCCGCGGTTTCGAGCCGAACAAGGTGACCGACGCGGTGGAAACCATCGTCGATACCTATCTCGGCCTTCGCACCTCGAAGGAGGAGACCTTCCTCGAAGCCTATCGCCGCGTCGGGCCGCAGCCGTTCAAGGAAGCGCTCTATGGCGGCGCTGCGGCGGAGGCGGCGTGATGACCCAGGAGCCAAGAATCTGGAGAGAAACCGGCTTCGTCGACAACGACCCCTGGGTGATCGAGACCGAGGAGGTGAAGGCGACCGAGGACCAGAAGGTGCTGCTGCCGCTCGACGAGATGATCGCGCGGGCGGAAGAGAGCAACGATGTCGGCCTCGGCGTGCTGATCCGGCCGGCGGACGACGTGCGCAAGCTCGAACCCTATCTCTACCGCATCGAGATCGTCGCGGTGGATTTCCCGGCCTTCAATGACGGCCGCGCCTTTTCGCATGCCTCGCTGCTGCGCGACCGGCTTGGCTACAGGAACGAGCTGCGCGCGGTCGGCGACGTGCTGATCGACCAGGTGCCTCTGATGCTGCGCTGTGGCATCGACAGCTTTTCGGTGAAGAACGCCACCGCGCTGAAGCGGCTCGAGGAGGGCCGGCTGCCGGGCATCGCCGAACACTACCAGCCGACGGCCCGCCACGCCGAAAAGGGCGAGGGTTACAGCTGGCGCCGCCGCACCGTGACGGCCTGAGGCCGGGGAACGACCGGCCGAAAGGTGAATTTCCCGCACATATTTTCTGAAAGGCCCGCGACAAAGGCACGCGGATGCCTTCAAATGCGGGACCAGATGGTATATTTCGCTTTTGCGAAGAACGACGAGACGAAGAGACCGATAGGCATGAACGCTCCAGCAAAGACGGAAGAATTCGCAGTGGCCCAGGTTCAGGCAAAGATTCCGGACGGCGTTTATGCCGAGACGGTGCTCGCCGTCGAGCATTATACCGACCGCCTGTTCCGCTTCCGCATGACGCGGCCGGCCGGTTTCCGCTTCCGTTCGGGCGAGTTCGCGATGATCGGCCTGATGGTCGGCGACAAGCCGGTCTACCGCGCCTATTCGATCGCCAGCCCGGCTTGGGACGAGGAGCTCGAATTCTTCTCGATCAAGGTGCCGGACGGTCCGCTGACCTCGCACCTGCAGGCGATCAAGCCGGGCGACACGGTGCTGATGCGCAAGAAGCCGACCGGCACGCTGGTGCTCGACGCGCTGACGCCCGGCAAGCGGCTCTACATGTTCTCGACCGGCACCGGCATCGCGCCCTTCGCCAGCCTCATCCGCGACCCCGAGACCTACGAAAAGTTCGACGAGGTCATCCTCACCCATACCTGCCGCGATATCGCCGAGCTGAAATACGGTTTCGACCTGGTGCACGAGATCAACAACCACGAATTCCTGCACGAGATCGTCGGGGACAAGCTCAAGCATTACCCGACCGTGACCCGCGAGGATTTCAAATATCGCGGCCGCATCACCGACCTGATCGAGAATGGCAAGCTGTTCACCGATCTCGGCGTCCCGGCGCTCGACCCGGAAGTCGACCGCGGCATGATCTGCGGCTCGACCGCGATGCTGAAGGACACCAAGGACCTGCTCGAAAAGGCCGGCCTCGTCGAAGGCTCCAACAACAAGCCCGGCGAGTTCGTCATCGAACGGGCGTTTGTAGGGTGAGGAACGGTCGGGCGCAGCCCGAGCAATCGATCCAGTGAATCGATTGCAGTGACGAACGCCGCGAGCCAAAGCGAGTGGCCGGGGGGCGGTGCGGCATACGCGGCCCCTGCACCACCGGCGCGGCGCCGCTGGTTTCCTGATACAAGGACAGGACTGAGGGAGGCCCCGCCCGCGCCAAACCGCTCCCTACTGCCCCAGCAGGTCGCGAAGGCTCCAGGGTTCGTCGCCGGACTGGTCGGCGATGTCGTCCACCTTCCAGCCGCCGTTTTCGCGCACCAGCGTATAGAAGAGCGTTGCCGACAGCTTGCCGTTGCGGAAGGACACTTCCAGCTCCGCCGTGTTGTCGAAGACGATCGGCGGGGAAAGCTGGATATTGCTGGCGACGCCATCCTGCCCGGCAAGGATTGGATCGAAATCCACCGCCTCGCCATTCGCCGTCAGGCTCTCGTTGAGCGCATCGGAAAAATAGGCCGAATAGGGCGAGGGCGCATCGTCCTCGGCCGGGTCGATCGTGTCGGCATAAAGGGATTTGATCAGCGCCTGCGGCGACTTGTAGACCCGCGCCTCGGCGCCGGCCGCAGCCAGCAGGGAAAACAGCAGTCCAAAGACGATGGCCGGCATGCGCATGGATGGTTTCTCGTATTGTAGGTAAGACGTGCGACAGAGAGGTTAAGCCAATGTGTAGCGGCAATGAGCGAAGAAGCAATAACGTTTCCTCACACCGCTCATATCGTACGTCCCTTCGGTTTTGGTTTTCCACCAGGGGAGTAAAGAAGGCCCCTTGTATAAACGCTTTAGGCTGTGAAGATCATTCCCAGCCACCGCCCCGCGGTGCTATCCTCCTCAAGCTTCGTTTCCAGGGAGATTTAGCAATTGTCTTCAGTCAAGTGCTACGTGGGTATTATGTCGATCTCGTATTTCGAAGTAATAAGGTGAGTTAATATTATGGCAGTAGTTTTGCGCTCTTCTCCGGATCTTTCTACCAATTCAGCCAGCTTTGACGAAATCGCGCGTTGGCATTTGCACTGTCTGAATGCTCATTCGGAAGATATTTCTATAGATCTTTCTGCAGTTCGCTGGATTGACGCTCATTTGTCGTCAGCTATCCTCTGCGTCATTCGCAAGATGCAGTTGAGGGGCAACCGCGTTGTATTTACCAATGCCTCACCTCGCATAACGGACATCATGACCAGAAATGGATTATTTCAGTCTGACAAAAAAACTGACTCCGGAACGGTGATCCCGCTCACTTCCTTTGGGAAGGCGGAGGGGATTCAGTATTCAAACTTCATTCGGCAGCATATGCGCCGCATGAAGTTTCCTCAAATGACTGATGCTTTGCGGGGTAAAATTTACGAGGGGCTAGATGAGGTTTTTATCAATGCCTCGATCCATTCCCATCTCGATACCGAAATATTTACGTGCGGACAATTCTTTCCAAAGTATGATCGAATCGATTTCTCAATTACGGATGGGGGTATAGGTATTCGTGGCGCTTACATGCGTACGTTTGGCACCAACATAACAGCAGCCGCAGCCATTGATTGGGCAATGGCTGATGGCAACACCACTAGGATAGGAGACATCCCCGGTGGTCTCGGCCTAAAAATCTTGCGCCAGTTCATCAACCTAAATCAGGGAAGGTTTATTGTGGTGACAGGAAACGCATTTTGGACGGAGCAAAATGGGGTCACCGACCGAAAGCAGATGGCTTCAGATTTTCCGGGGACCGTGGTCACAATTGAAGTCAATACGGGTGATACAAAGACTTACGAGCTTGCGAAAGCTCCCGACCCTTTAAACCTATGGTGATTGAAATGGCCGACGTTACGATAAGGATATCGGAGATTGTAGGCTCGGGAGTGTGTGTTACAAGCGAGGACGGTCAGAGAGTTTACCTTGCGCTTTACGATGCTTTCAATGCTGGCAAGCGGGTGAAATTGTCGTTTTCTGGCGTGACGCGCATGACCACAGCGTTTCTCAACGCTGCCGTTGGACAACTTTACGGCGAATTTTCAGAGGCTGACATTAGGAGTAAGATGTTGCCCCCGCTGGACGCTGAATCGTGGCATCTTGTCCGGCTGAAGTTAGTAATTGACCGCGCCAAGCAGTATTTTTCCAACAAAGAAAAATATAATAAACTTCTTCACGCCGGTATGGGGTTGGTAGAGGATGACTATAGTTAGTTTTGAAGCGGCAAGAAATCTGGAAGGCGTTAATATATTTGTTGATACTAATGTATTGCTATTTGTAGATGGTGCGCATGCATTTGAGGACCGTGAAAGAGCGTATTCAGATATCTATTTTCATCTAGGGAAAAAGAATAAGCTATTTACATCGGAAAAATGTCTAGGCGAGTTTTCAAACAGGCTAACTAAACTCTATTACGATATGGACAAAGATTCCGATCCCCAAATTGGGGACTTCAAACGATATCGGAAATCAAAGGAATTTTCACAGTCTATGGAATGTATTTACGATGCTACGTGTCAGTTCCTTGATGATCTTGAGATAATAAAATCATACGAAAATATTGACATTAAAAACGCTTTTCTGAACGTTAAAACTGGGCTGATTGACTATCCAGATATAGTGGCGGCTCGAATTTGCTTAAAGGATGATATGTATTTTTTCTCCGACGATGGCGACGCAATATTTTGCAAAGGTCTTAAGGTGATTACAAATAACCGGTGGGCCTTATCCAAAATCAATACTAGACACAATATTGAGTGTCTCTAGTCTAAAAGACGGGAATATCTGATCTTGGGAGTAGTGACATACTACCGCCCAGGCCGCCCCGTCTTCCCCTTCGTCCGGCTCTTCCGCTTCTGCTCGCCCGCATCCTCATAACTTCCCGCGCCGACCTTGCCGCGCACGAGGGGGCGAGGGTCGTCGGTGGATCCTCGGGTCAAGCCCGAGGATGACGGCGTTGAGGTTGCCGATGACGGCGGAGAGGTTGAGGATGACGGTTTTGGCGGAACCTTGCCGGTGACCGGTTTTTCGGTGCGGCCGACGGTCATTTCGTCGAGGTCGTTCTTGCGGAACAGCGATGGCTTGGCGGGTTCGGCGATGTCGCGGCCCATGTCGTCGAGGTTGGGTTTGGCGAAGAGGGAGGTCGAGGGTGTGGTTTCCCCCTCATCCGCCCTTCGGGCACCTTCTCCCCCTTGGGTAGAAGGGGACTCGCGGCGAGGTTTTGCTCCGCTTTTGCCGTTCCCGGCCTTGCCACTGCCGCCTTCGACCGCCCTGGCTTCGTCTCTCGCGATCGGGTCGTCCATGACGGCGAGTTCGGCGGCCTTGAGGCGTTTGATTTCGTCGCGCAGGCGGGCGGCCTTTTCGAAGTCGAGGTCGGCGGCGGCGTCGCGCATCGATTTTTCGAGCGCGTTGAGATGGGCCTGCAGATTGTTGCCGACCAGGTGGCCGCCATCCGCAAAACCCTTGCCGGAGACGCCGGAAATGTCGGCGCGGACGTGGTCGCGCTCGTAGACCGAGTCGAGGATATCGGAGATCCTGGCCTTCACCGATTCCGGCGTGATGCCGTGCTCGATATTGTAGGCCATCTGCTTTTCGCGGCGGCGGGCGGTTTCGTCCATGGCGCGCTGCATCGAGCCGGTGATCTTGTCGGCATAAAGGATGACCTTGCCGTCGACGTTTCTCGCGGCACGCCCAATGGTCTGGATGAGCGACGTCTCCGAGCGCAAAAAGCCTTCCTTGTCGGCGTCGAGGATGGCGACGAAGGCGCATTCGGGAATGTCGAGGCCCTCGCGCAGCAGGTTGATGCCGACCAGCACGTCGAAAGCGCCCAGGCGCAGGTCGCGGATGATCTCGATACGCTCCAGTGTGTCGATGTCCGAGTGCATGTAGCGGACGCGCACGCCCTGTTCATGCAGGTATTCGGTCAAATCTTCGGCCATGCGCTTGGTGAGCACCGTGCACAGCGTGCGATAGCCCTTGGCGGCGGTCTCGCGGATTTCGCCGAGCACGTCGTCGACCTGGGAGCGGGCGGAACGCACTTCCACCGGCGGGTCGATCAGGCCGGTGGGGCGGATCACCTGTTCGGCGAACACGCCGCCGGATTGCTCCATTTCCCAGTTGCCGGGGGTGGCCGAGACGGCGACGGTGAGCGGCCGCATCGCATCCCATTCCTCGAAACGCAGCGGCCGGTTGTCCATGCAGGAGGGCAGGCGGAAACCGTATTCGGCGAGCGTCGCTTTCCGGCGGAAGTCGCCCCGGTACATGCCGCCGATCTGGCTGACCGAGACATGGCTTTCGTCGATGAACAGCAGGGCGTTGTCGGGGATGTATTCGAACAGGGTCGGCGGCGGCTCGCCGGGATTGCGGCCGGTGAGGTAACGCGAATAGTTCTCGATGCCGGCGCAGGAGCCGGTCGCCTCCAGCATCTCGATATCGTAGCGGGTGCGCTGTTCCAGCCGTTGCGCCTCGAGCAGGCGGCCGCCCTTTTCCAGCTCGGCGAGCCGGTGTTTCAGCTCCTCCTTGATCGACTTGATGGCGCCGTTCAGCGTCGGGCGCGGGGTGACGTAGTGCGAATTGGCGTAGATCTTCACGGATTTCAGGTCGCCGACCTTGTGGCCGGTGAGCGGATCGAACTCGGTGATCGCATCGATCTCGTCGCCGAACATCGAGATACGCCAGGCGGCATCTTCCAAGTGGGCCGGGAAGATTTCAATGGTGTCGCCGCGCACGCGAAAGGAGCCGCGCACGAAATTGATGTCCTGGCGCTTGTATTGCTGGGCGACCAGGTCGGCCAACAATTGACGTTGATCCAATCGGTCGCCGACCGACATCTGGAAGGTCATCGCCGTATAGGTCTCGACCGAGCCGATACCGTAGATGCACGAGACCGAGGCGACGATGATGCAGTCGTCACGCTCCAGCAGCGAGCGGGTGGCGGAGTGGCGCATCCGGTCGATCTGTTCGTTGATCGACGATTCCTTCTCGATGAACGTGTCGGAGCGCGGCACATAGGCTTCCGGCTGGTAATAATCGTAATAGGAGACGAAATATTCCACCGCGTTGTCCGGGAAGAAGTTCTTGAACTCGGAATAGAGCTGGGCGGCCAGCGTCTTGTTGGGCGCGAGGATCACGGCCGGGCGCTGGGTCGCCTCGATCACCTTGGCCATGGTGAAGGTTTTTCCCGAGCCGGTGACGCCGAGCAGCACCTGGGAGCGCTCGTTGTCGTTGATGCCCGCCACCAGGTCGCGGATGGCGGTCGGCTGGTCGCCGGCGGGCTCGTAATCGGAGGACATGCGGATGGTGACGCCGCCCTCGGACTTTTCCGGCCGGGCGGGGCGGTGCGGCGTCCACAGCTTGCCGTCCTTGAACAGCGGATTGCCGCTCTCGATCAGCGCCGACAGCGCTTCGACCGTGGCGGTGACCGCGCCGGCGGCGAGGTTCTCGGCATCCTCCAGCGACGTATCCATGCCGGCGACCGGATTGAGCCCGGCGCGGGCGCGCGTCTTCGGATCCGACGAGGCGCCGATCGACACGCCGCGGGCGGTCTTCGAGGCAGTGGTGTTCTTGGCCGTCGTCGGCGCGCTCTTCTGGGCGGCCTTGATGGCCTCCTCACGCGCCGCGATCTCTATTCTCTTGCGATGCTTGCCGGCCTTGGAGGCTATTTCTCGCTGCGTCTCGACGCCGGACGCTTCCGCCTCCGCCTCGAGCTGCTTCACCCAGTCGGATACGCTGCCTTGCAGAGGCGCGCCCTCGAACGACGATTGCGGGGCCTCCTCGAAACCGTTGTGATTTTTCGGGTTCGAGGCGGGCGATTTTTTCGGTGATCTGGCCATGCCGCGAATATGGAGAGACTCGTCGCGAAAGTGAAGAGGGGCAGGTCACAAAACGAGTACAAAAGGGAAACGGATTTTTGGGGCAAGACGGCAAGCCGCCGGCGTTCGTCGGCCCTGAAGCCTATTGCTTGAAGACATTCCCGCGGTGCCATTCAAGATAGTGCGGATGAGGCCGAAGCCGCTTCTCCGACGGAACTCTTGCTATCATGTCGCTGACAAGGAGATGGGACACATCCGCGTTCAGTTGCCGCGAGCAGAGTATCCGATACTCGTCCGAAAGCGACAACAGACCACGGTCGAACATCCAATGGACGGTGCCGGAGAGCGCGATGCCGTTCTGCACGGAATCGTTGCCTCCACGTTCTACCGGAATGATATGAGCTGCTTCAACTTCGGGGCGCCCACCGCCGTTGATGAGGCGTAGGCCGGTAAAAGCACATGTTCGGTCGTAGATTTTGCGTACATGTTGGCGGAACTTCGCCTCCCGGAATGGACGGTTGATGGTCTGCGAGATGATTGGGCGCTCATAGGCGCCTGCCAGATAGGGCGCTTGTTCCGGCTCTTCCATCGCGTCCGGTGAGTGGGCTCCATCGATCGAGTCGGTCCGTTGCGGCCATTCGTCTGGGTCAGACAATCCAGTTGCGACAATGGCTGCGAATTCTCGATCCTCAATAAGTCTTACGGCTTGGACACTTCGGCCGCTGTTGATCGAGCCGTCAGGCATGACGAGTTTTTTCTCGAAGCCGCCCTGCTCGACGTAGCCGATTGGCCTGTCGAAATCCATGTAGCCAGAGAGGAACGCATAGTGATGGTCAGGCGTATCCGGATCGGGTTCAACGGCAACGACCTGAGAAAGGCCGGAATAATAGCGGCTGCCCATCCTGGGGATCGGGCCGTAGTAGACAATCCAGTCCCCGACAGTTTGGAGCACCCTGGATAAGTACATCTTCGGAAAGTGATATTGGACTCCGGTTACATCCTTATAGGCGCTATCGGGCTTGTGATAGAAAATGGCTTTGACCATACCGTGTCCATACCTGATTGAGCCAAACCTATCGTTAGGTTCCGGCCAACCTCAAGGGCTTGTTATGAGGTTTGGACAGTTTTCCTACGCCACCTGGCGCTGGGTGACGGCGCGGCGGCTTTCGATCCAGCCGGGGATGCGTTCGGCGGGCATCGGGCGGCCGAAGAAATAGCCCTGGGCGAATTCGCAGCCGAGCGCTTTCAACGCCTTGGCCTCCTCCTCGCTCTCGACGCCCTCGACCACTACTTCCATCGACAATGCCCGGCCGAGCCCGGCCATGGCACCGACGATTTCCTGGTTCTGGCGGCTGAGATGGACGTTGGTGATGAAGCGCCGATCGAGCTTCAGCCGGTCGACCTTGAGCGCCACCAGATAGGCAAGCGAGGAATGGCCGGCGCCGAAATCGTCGACGGCGAGCTTGTAGCCGGATCGCTCGATGCGCTTCAGCTGCTCGCCGGCAACCAGCGTATCGAGGATCGCCTCCTCGGTGATCTCGATCTCGAACAGCGCCGGATCGATGCCATGGGCCGAGGTGATGCAGTCGAGCACGTCGGTGACCGAATAGAGGTCGAACTCGCGCGGCGAGACGTTGATCGCGACGGTCGCCCGCGGCAGGCCCAGCGCGGGCAGCCGGGTCAGCAGGCCGCAGGCGGCTTCGGCGATGGTCGCGGTCAGCCGGTCGGCAAGGTTGGCGGCCTGGGCTGCGGCGACGATTTCCGGCGGCGCGATCGGTCCGAGATAGGGATGGTGCCAGCGCACCAGCGCCTCGAAACCGGTGATCTCCTGGGAGGCAAGGTCGACCTGCGGCTGGAACCAGGCTTCAACGTCGCCGGCATCCAGCGCGTCGGCGAGTTCGTGTTCGATCTGGTTCTGGCGGTCGGCCTGGGAGCGGAAGGCGGGCTCGAATTCCCGCCACTGGCGCCGGCCGCCGTCCTTCGCCCTGTAGAGCGCCATGTCGGCGCTGATGAACAGATCTTCGGCGGTATCCGCATGCAGCGGGAAAAACGCAAGTCCGATCGAGGTGCCGACCACGGTCGGCTGGCCCTCGAGCATGACCGGCTGCCGGCTGCGATCGAGGATGCCTGCCGCCAGGTCACGCGCGAGTTTCCCCGCATCGGAGCCGCCGAGAATGATCGCGAACTCGTCGCCGCCGAGCCGGGCGATGGTGCCCCTGCCGTCGACGGCCGAGCGCAACCGGTCTCTGACCTCGACGAGGAGAGCATCGCCGGCGCTGTGACCGAGCGTATCGTTGACCGTCTTGAAGCGGTCGAGATCGAGGATGAGGAGGGCCAGTTGCTCCTCCGCGGCGCGGGCGGCGGAAATTCCGGTATCGAGGGCGGTATTGAAGGCGGCACGGTTGGCAAGCCCGGTCAGCGGATCGCAATTGGCCAGCACTTCCAGCCGGTAGTTGGCGCGCAGGATGTTCGAATTGGCACTGGAGAGGGAATCGGCAAGCGCCGTCGCCTTCAGTTTGCCGAGCACGTTGCCGACGAAGGTCGCCTCGCTGGTGCGGCTGCTGCGGATCAGCACCATCGTCAGCGCCACGACGTCGATGGTGAGGAGCCAGCCGCCGGCGCCGCCGCTGACGGCAAGCGAGGCCATCACCGAGATGTTGGGCGGTATCGCGAAGGCGAGGGAAACGGGGTTGTGTCCGACGCCCATCAGGACCGCGCCGGTCGCCATGCCGCACATGATCAGATAGAGGCCGCTATCTCCGCCGAGCGCATTGAAATCGGGCACGGTCAGCGGAAGAGCCGCCCAGGCGAGGCCGCTGACGAGCGCTCCGAAGGTCAGCACATCCAGCGCCTGCTGCGGAGCATGTTCCACGGTTTCCCAACGCGTCAGGATCGAGGCCAGGACGACGCGCAGGACCAGGCTTGCGATCACCGCCGTGAACCAGAGGCCGGCCGAAAAGGTCAGGCCACGGTCGATCGTGGTAACGAAAAGCGCCGAAGCGGATATCGCGGCATTGGTGGCGAGCGTCGAGGTCAGGCGCTCAAGCATGGTCGAAGCCTGTGCCCGCTTCACGTCCAGTGCGAGGGCCGGGTCGATTTGACCTGTTCTGAGTTCGGCTTCCATCGATCTGCTTGTGCTGGAGTTCCTATGCCGGCAGTATCCAATGGCGGCGATAAGAAAGTCTTGCATTCGAGGGATCTTCTTCAACCCAACCGGGTTATCCTGAATGAAAAGGTAATCGGCCGTTCGTCGCGCCTCAATATTGGGCGGATGCCCTTGGATTGTTCCGATAGCCCGGTAGTGCCGTAGATTCGATTTCTCCCGTAGCGCTGGAACTTCCGTCGCTGTCACGAATTACAAATTGTCCATGTCACGAAATGGCCGCAATTCCTGTTGGTTTCCACCACATTTTTTCGGGACTCTGAGGGGGTCCAACGAGGAGTGATTCAATGGCTCTTCCCACCCCGACCCTGGCCGCCATCCGGTACGGTTATGGTCTTCGTCCCGGCGAAGAGCCGCCCCGTGATGTCGAGGCGCTGCTGGGACAGATCGAGGAAGGGGCTTCCGGAAAGCCCCGTTTTCCGCGCGAGGGTATCGCCGGCCGGCTCGACACGGCAACCCGTGTCGTTTCGCTCCTCGCCGCCGAGGCGAAAGCCCGCAGGGCCGGCAATCCGAATGACGACGTCCGCAAGGCGACCCAGAGCGAGGCGCGGCGCATCTACCGGCAGGATGCGATGGCGCGGCTTGCCCAGGCGATCCATTCGCCGCTCGGCTTCTATGAGCGCCTTGCGAGTTTCTGGGTCGACCATTTCTCGACCAGCGTAATGAAGTCGCTGCCGATGCGGATGATCGTGCCGCTCTACGAAGCGCAGGCGATCCGTCCCAATCTCGGCGGTTCCTTCAGCAGGCTGCTGTCCGCCGCCATCCTGCATCCGGCCATGCTGATCTATCTCGACCAGGACCAGAGCGTCGGGCCTGACTCCGTTGCCGCCCGCAAGAACGGCCGCGGGCTCAATGAAAACCTCGGCCGCGAGCTGCTCGAACTCCACACACTGGGCGCCGGCAGCGGCTATACCCAGGAGGACGTGCGTGCCGCGGCGCTGATCCTGACGGGACTTTCCGTCGACAATCGCGCCATGCAGGTCGTCTATCAGCCGCGGTTCGCCGAGGCGGGCCCCGTCAACCTGCTCGGCCGGACCTATCGGGACGACGAAGGTGACGGTCAGGACCACGTGCTGATGCTCGAAGACCTGGCCGCCAACCCGAAGACCGCGCAGCATGTCTGCGGCAAGCTCGTCCGCCACTTTGTCGCCGACGACGCGCCGGCGGAAATGGTGGCGGCGATGGTCGCCGCCTGGACGAAGAGCCGCGGCAATCTGTCCGAGGTTTATCGCGCCATGCTCGCCCATCCGCGTGCCTGGTCGGATCCCGGCCGGAAGATCAAGCAGCCGTTCGAATTCGTGGTTTCCGGTTTCCGCGCGCTCGATCTGCCGGAGAGGAATTTCGGCAATCTGCTGCGCGACATGGACGACGGCGATGAAGACGAGAGCCCGGTCCAGAAAGCCATGGACCTGACCGGCATGGCGGCGAGGGAAGACACCAAGAAGAAGGCAGGGCGCGCCAATGCCCTGACGCTCGGCGCCCTGCAGCGCATGGGCCAGCCGATCTGGCAGCCGCCGAGCCCCGCAGGTTTTGCGGACGAAGCCGGCGTATGGCTGACCCCGAGCCAACTGAGCGAGCGGATTTCATGGTCGCGAATGGTCGCGCGCATCTTCGGGCAGAAGATGGAACCTTCCGTCTTCCTTCAGGCCGCACTTGCCGATGCCGCGCATCCGGAGACCAGCAGGATCATTGCGCAAGCGCCCAACAAGGTTCACGGCATCACGATGGTGCTGGCGTCCCCTGAATTCAACAGGAGATAGGAAATGAGCTTTCAACACGGCTTTCCTTTGTCTCGCCGCGGTTTTCTGGCCGGCGCCTGCTGCGCGGCGGGGGCCTCCATCATAACGCCGGTGAGTTTTGCTGCGATGCCGGGCGACAACCGGTTCGTGACGATCATCCTGCGCGGCGCCATGGACGGGCTCGATTTCGTCCAGCCATACGGCGATCCTGCCTATGCGGCGCTGAGGCCGAAGCTGGGCTTGAGGCCGGATACCGGCCTCATCGATCTCGACGGTTTCTTCGGGCTCAATCCGGCGGCCTCCGCGCTGATGCCGTTGTGGCAGGCGGGCGAGCTCTCCTTCGTGCACGCGGTCTCGACGCCCTATCGGGACCAGCGCAGCCATTTCGATGGCCAGGACATGCTGGAGACCGGCGGCAACGGCAAGGGCGAGCGCACCGGCTGGCTGAACCGCACGCTCGCGGTCATCCCACGCTCGAACGCCCGCAAGGCAATCGACATCAATACCTCGATGGAACTGATCCTCAGCGGTCCGAACGAGGCGGATTCCTGGTCGTCCCAGAGCAATTTCGCGCTTGCCGAAGACGAGATCGCCTTTCTAGACCGCCTCTATGCCGGCGATCCGGCGTTTGCGAAAGCCATGGAGGAGGCGAAGAAGACCGACATATCGGCGGACTCTCTTTACGCCGACAGCAAGCGTGGCGCGGGTATTGCCGACATCGCGCGGCTTGCCGGCGGCATGTTGCGCGAGGACTACCGGATCGCCAGCTTCTCGATCAACGGTTGGGACACCCATGTGGGCCAGCAGGGGCAGTTCAGGAAAGCCGTCGGCGATCTCTCGACCGCGATCCTCACGCTGAAGGCAGCGCTCGGCGAAGACGCCTGGAAGAAGACCGCCGTGCTGGCGATGACCGAATTCGGCCGCACGGCACGCGAAAACGGCACCAAGGGCACCGACCACGGAACCGGCGGGCTTGCGGTGCTCGCCGGCGGAGCGATCCCCGGCGGCAAGGTTTTGGGCAAATGGCCGGGGCTTTCCGAAGACAAGCTGCTCGACCGCCGTGACCTGATGCCGACCGGCGACGTGCGCGAGGTCGCTGCCGCCATGCTCTACAGGCAGTTCGGCATCGAGCCGGACACTCTCACCGCCAAGGTCTTTCCCGGCCTGAGTTTCGATACGTCCTCGGCCTATCTGAGGGGGTAGGCGGGCGGGGTTGCGCTATGTCAGGATGTCGTAGACGCGAAAGATCCAATAGAACTGGTAGGCGAGCGCGAAGATGACGAATGCCGCGTGGTAGCGCCGGTCGGTGGTGATCGCGGCGATGATGCCGAGCACGATATAGACCGCGGTGCGGGCTGGATATTCGTAGCCAAGCGACAGGAAATAATCCCATCCCTTCAGCGCCGTATCGATGATGTCGGTGACGAGCATTGCCGCCAGGAAACCGAAGAACCAGGTCCGCCGCGACAGGAAGTAATGTTCGTAGCTGTCGTAATCCTGCATCGAGGTCGGAAAGAGCAGGGCGCAGAGGAAGAAGAACAGCGCGCAAAAGGCGATCAGGAAGAGATAGGCTGCAAAACCGATGACCGGCAGGGCGTGCAGCCGGTATTCCCACCACCAGAAATGCACCAGAAACAGGAACAGGAACGCCACCCAGCCGAGATGGACGGGGTAGATGCGGGCGGCGCGCGGATGCTGGACGATGCCGGCGAGGCCGTTTAGCAGCCGCGCCAGGCTGAGGCTCACCACCATGCCCATGACCACGCGGATATGCGTGAAGGTTTCGGCGGCGGTTACGGCGGCGTCCATCGCTGTTCCTCGCTTTATTCCTCGGCCGGCACCGGAACCGGGCGGCCCTCCTCGTCGAGAGCCACCATGATGAAGGTCCCTGCGGTGACTTTCTCGATCATCCGGTGGCGCGCCCGCTGCGCCCAGGCTTCCACCATAAGGGTGATTGACGAGCGGCCGACGCGGGTGATCTCCGTGTAGATGTTCAGCGTGTCGCCGATCTTGACCGGCAGTTCGAACGCCATTTCCTTGACCGCCGCGGTGACCACGCGGCCGCGGGCGCGTTCGGCGGCGCGGATGCCGCTCGCCAAGTCCATCTGTGCCATCACCCAGCCGCCGAAAATATCGCCGGCCGCGTTGGCATCCGCCGGCATTGCCAGGGTGCGGAGCGTCAGTTCGCCGGTCGGCTTGGCTTTTTCGGTCATCGTCATCTCTCTTTCGAAGTGGTTTGCAGGGCGACTCCTCCCGCCGCGAGACTAACCGGACGCGAGGAGGAAGGAAACTCCGATAAAAAGCGCTTCAAGATCAATAATTTAGACTGAACTAATGCGCGTTCGCCGCGATTTGTGAGGGCTTCACCACCTGGTAACCAACGACCGTTAGAATTTAAGGCGAATTGCACATAAGGGGGGTCCCATGCAACGTCTCGCCATTTCCTGGCGCCTTTATAGTCTCGTGCTCCTGTCGCTCGTCATTCTTGGCGGCGCCATGACCTTCAGCCTGTTCCAGAGCTACGCCTCGTCGGAACGGGAACGGAAGGCGGGCCTTGCCCAGATGAACGATGTGGCGCTGACAGTGCTCAAGAAATACCAGGCTCTCGAGACTTCGGGTGCCATGACCCGCGAGCAGGCCCAGAGCGAGGCCAAGGCCGTCATCTCGGTCATGCGTTACGGCGAAGGCAGCGGCTATTTCTGGATCAACGACATGCATCCGCGGATGATCATGCATCCGATCAAGGCTGAGCTGAACGGCAAGGACCTGTCGAACGACAAGGATCCGAACGGCAAGTTCCTGTTCGTCGAGTTCGCCAATACGGTCAAGGCGCAGGGCAAGGGCTTCGTCGATTACTACTGGCCGAAGCCCGGCGCCGAGCAGCCGGTCGAGAAATATTCGCACGTCGCCGGTTTCGCCCCCTGGGGTTGGATCGTCGGCACCGGCGTCTATGTGGACGACCTGCACGCCATGTTCCGGCGCGACGCGATCAACTTCGCCTCGATGTTCGGCATCGGCGCGCTGGTGCTGATCGCCGGCGCCACCTTCGTGGTCAAGACGGTTACCGGCCCGATCGGCAAGATCAAGCAGGCTCTGCAGTCGATCGCATCGGGCGAGGCGCGTGTCACCGTGCCTTGCACCGAACAGAACAACGAGATCGGCGAAATGGCCCGGGCACTCTCCGTGCTGCGCGATTCGGTCGACGAACGCGCCCAGTTGCAGGCACGCGAGGCCGAACAGGCCCGCATGATCGCCAGCGAACGCTCCGACAACGAGCGCACGATGACGGCCGCCGCCGACCGCCAGGGACGCGCGATCAGCGAGCTCGGACGGGCGCTCGAGGCGTTGGCCGGGGGCGATCTTTCCGTGGCGCTCTCCGATATCGGCGAGGATTATGCGAAACTCCGCCACGACTTCAATGCCGCGGTCAGTTCGCTGCATCAGGCGATCGCGGCGATTTCCGAGACGAGCCTTGTCGTACGCGACAGCGCCTCGGACATTTCCGGAGCGACGGGCCATCTGTCCAAGCGCACCGAACAGCAGGCGGCGGCACTCGAAGAGACCGCAGCAGCGCTCGACGAGATCACCGCAACCGTCCGCACCGCGTCGGAGCGGGCGGTCGAGGCCCGTACCATGGTCAGCGAGACCAAGGACAGCGCCGGCCGTTCGGGCGAGATCGTCCGCAATGCGATCGACGCCATGGGCCGGATCGAGGAGAGCTCCAACCGCATCAACCAGATCATCTCGGTGATCGACGAAATCGCCTTCCAGACCAACCTGCTGGCGCTGAATGCCGGCGTCGAGGCGGCGCGGGCAGGCGAGGCGGGACGCGGTTTTGCGGTCGTGGCGCAGGAAGTGCGCGAACTGGCGCAGCGCTCCGCCAATGCGGCCAAGGAGATCAAGACGCTGATCAGCAATTCCGCCCGCGAGGTGGAAGGCGGCGTGGCGCTGGTGCGCTCCACCGGTGATGCGCTGGTCGAGATCGCCACCCTGGTCGAGCGGGTCAACGCCCATGTGGACACGATTGCGACGGCCGCCCGCGAACAGGCGACCGGGCTTCAGGAGATCAATTCCTCCGTCAACCATATGGACCAGATGACCCAGCAGAACGCGGCGATGGTGGAGGAAACCACCGCGGCGAGCCAGACGCTTGCCGAACAGAGCCTGCACCTGCAGGGCCTTCTTTCGGCCTTCAGGCTCGCGGACGGCGGCCGTGGGGCGACCTCCGGTCATGTGTCGCGCGCCCGCGCCGCCTGATCCGCACTGATCACTGCTAAGAAACAGAGGCCGCCGGCGCGACAAGCCCGGCGGCCTTTTGATGCCGGCCGCATTGACCTGGGTCAAATACGCGGGCCTCCGTTGTCCCTAACGCTGGGGCACCTTCAACGGAGAATATGATGACGAGGATCGTGATCATCCAGGGACACCCGGACGCCTCTGAGCCGCATCTCTGTCATGCGCTGGCCGACGCCTATGCCAGGGGAGCCGAGGCCGGCGGGCATACGGTCGAACGCATCGAACTCGCCCGCATCGGCGTGCCCTTCCTGACCTCCCAAAAGGAACAGCAACACGGGACGCTCAGTCCGCCGATCCACGACGCGCAGGTGAAGATCAGACGGGCGGATCATCTCGTCTTCGTCTATCCGCTCTGGCTCGGCTGCATGCCGGCGCTGGTCAAGGCGTTCCTGGAACAGGTGGCGCGGCCGGGCTTTGCCTACGATACGTCGCGGGGACCGTTCGACAGCGGCCTTCTGAGCGGCAAGTCGGCGCGGGTGGTGATCACCATGGGCATGCCCGCCTGGTATTACAGGGTCGTCTACGGCTGCCACAGCCTGAAGGCGCTGAAAATAGGCATCCTGCATTTCGCCGGCATCCGCCCGGTACGGGCGACTTTGGTGGGCAAGGTCAATGCCGGGAATTTCGATGGCGCGAAATGGGTCGCCGGAATGGCGGCCACGGGAAGGCGAGCGTCCTGAAACGATCGCAAATTGCATCGAAAGGTCACGAAAGGGCCTTGATTTCTCAAAGGTTCATTTACCGACTTTGCCTAAACTCCATGCGTGTGTCATTTCGGCACCGGAAGAGTGGCAACTGGTATGGCGTATGCTCCCCTTTCTCGGCGGGTGATCGGCTCGTTGATCATCCCGACAATGCTGGCTGCCTGTTCCGCCGGGGATCTCGTTCCGCCCGCGCCGATCGACAATGGCCGGGTCGGGGCGATCCAGCCGATGCGCGACATCCCGGGCGAGCGGGTTTCCCAGCAGGCTTATCCGACGAGCCCGGCCCCAGTTTCGCAGGCAAGCGGTGTCGACTACGCGAACACGCCAAACCTCGCCGGCACCGGTTACCCCAATTCGGCCTATCCGGGTTCCAGCGCCAATGACGGCAGCCATTACCTCCGGGCACCGGCCCAGGTGCAGTCCGCGCCCCCGAATGCGCCCTTGAACGCACCCATGGCGCAGCAGCCATCCGGCGCCCGCCAAGGCCGCCTGCCGATGATCGACAGCGACGAGGCGATGCAGCAGCAGGCATCAGTCGCAGGCCGCAACACGACCCGCAATGCCGGGCCGATGACCATTCCGGAAGGGGGCGTCAACATCGACGCCGAACTCGGTTTCGGCCCCGACGAGAGCGACGTGACGGGACTTGCCGAGGAGGAGGATTCCGATATCGCCGAAGGTGTCGGCGACCAGCCCGTCGTCGACGGCATCGGCACCGACAATCCGCGTGCTCTGCAGCCACGCCGCCAGCCGATCTCGCAGCAGATGCCCCAGTCCATGAACGACGACCGCGTGCTCGTGCCGCCGAAACGCCAGGGCGCCGGCCTGCAGGGCGACCTGACGAACAACGAGATGACGTGGAGCGATGGGTCGCGCGTCATTCCGCCAAGCAGGGCGCCTGCCGGCAACCAGCAGGTGGCGATGCTGCGGCCCAACAATCCGATGAACGACAGCGGCCCGATGAGCCAACGCGACATGCCCTGGCAGCGCGATGTGATGCCGCGGTCGGAGGTGAGCTGCCGCGCGGAACTGAAGCGCCTCGGCGTCGAATTCGACGACCGGCCGCCCATCGACGCAGGCCCGAGCTGCAGGGTGCCTTATCCGGTAAAGCTCTCCGGCCTGTCCGGCAATATCGACGTCAAGCCGGCGGTCACGCTGAACTGCCAGACGACGCTCGCCTTTGCCAAATGGGTCAGGAACGAGCTCGCCCCTTCCGCCCGTTACCGCTATCTCACCGGCATCCAGAAGATCGTGCCGATGGGCGGTTATTCCTGCCGCCGGATGAACAACAGCAATCAGCGCAACAACCCGATGTCCGAGCATGCCAAGGGCAACGCCATCGACATCGGCCAGATCGTGCTGAAGGACGGCCATGAGATCGACGTGCGCAAGAAGGGCCTGTTCTCGATGCGCGAAGGCGGTCTCCTGAAGGCGGTGCGCAACGACAGCTGCAAATATTTCAACACGGTGCTGGGTCCCGGCAGCAATGCGGAACACTGGAACCATTTCCACTTCGACCTGCGCTCCCGCAGGAGCGGCAAGCGCTACTGCAACTGAGGTTCGACGATGGCCGATGCCGACATGCTCCGCAATCTGGCCCTCTCCCTGGAAGGGACCTCCGAAGCGCCGCATTTCGACAGGGCGGCGTTCAAGGTCCGGCGCATCTACGTGACGCTGGCGGCCGATGGCCTGACCGCGAATTTCAAGTTCACGCCGGACGAGCAGCAGATCAAATGCGAGATGCTGCCAAACGCCTTTTCGCCGGTCCAGAACGCCTGGGGCCGTCAGGGATGGACGACGGCTGTCCTCTCGGAATTCGAAGAGCCGGATCTCCGCGATGCGCTGGAAACGGCGTGGCGGCATGCGCTTCCCGGCAAACGCCGCGCCTGAACTGCCCCGGCCCGATACACCCGAGACAAGGGGCAGCGGTTAACCTGTGGACATTAATCGACCATAAACCATATCCGGCAACGAAACTGGAACCATAAGCGGCGGCGACGCAAGAGTGACGACGCCGCAGTCCGCCCCCCGCGGCCTTACCCCTACTGCGGCAACGGGACCCGGCGCGCTGACCAAGCCCATGGCGCGCCGGGTCTCACTCGAGCACCATTCCGGGTCGGCTTGATCCACACTTCCAAAAAGAAAGCCGGCTCAGGGAGCCGGCGAGGGTGGAGGTGGGGCTCGCGGGGAGGAGCCGTGCTTCCGGTTACGCAAGAACTTATACTTGAAAACAGTACACATGCGGCAAGCGGAAATGAAAAGGACTAAAACGCTCTGGTCATGACGGTCGCGCGAGAGGTTACGTGCGGCGTAAAAGGCGGGACCGTTGCTTGCCTGGTGGGGACAATGCTGTAAGAACGTCACGGGAAAATGACAGCGGCAGTGGATGTGTCTCCCTCTTCCGACCCGATGTCCTTCCGACCGATGTCGGACCGGAGACCGAATTTGACGATCGCAGCGCTTTTCCCCTTCATCCTGGCACTTCTGGCCGGCGGCGCGGTTGCTGGAATTCTCGCCGGCATGTTCGGAATCGGCGGCGGTGCGATCCTGGTGCCGATCTTCTTTCATGTCTTCGGGCTGCTCGGCGTTCCCGAGGACGTGCGCATGCAGCTGGCGCTCGGCACGTCGCTGGCGATCATCGTGCCCACCTCGATCCGCTCCTATATGGCGCACCGGCAGCGCGGCGCGGTCGATACCGATCTCCTCAAGGGCTGGATCGTCGCGGTGCCCCTCGGCACGCTGGTTGCAACCGTTATCGCCGCCAAGGCGACCAGCGCGGAATTGCAGCTGATCTTCGCGGTCATCGCCCTGGTGCTCGCCTTCCGGATGATCTTCAATCGCGCCAGCTGGAAGCTTGGCGACGATCTGCCGGGCAATCCCGTCAAATTCCTGGTCGGCACCGGCATCGGCATCCTGTCCGGCCTGATGGGCATCGGCGGCGGCATCCTCAACAACACATTCATGACCCTCTACGGCCGTTCGATCCATCAGGGAGTGGCGACCTCCTCGGGCGTCGGGGTGCTGATTTCGCTGCCGGGGCTCGCCGGTTATCTCTGGGGCGGCTGGGGGAGGCCCGGCCTGCCGCCGTTTTCGACCGGCTATATCAACTGGCTGGCTGTGGCTCTGCTGATCTCGGTCACGCTCTACATGGCGCCGATCGGTGTGCGGCTTGCACATGTGATGTCGAAGCGGCAGCTCGAAATAGGCTTCGGCATCTTCCTGATCGTCATCTCGGCGCAGTTCTTCATGTCGATTATCCTCTGAAACCGTCAGCAATATTCTTCCACAAGGGATGGTTTCGAAGGTTTGCGTGCCTATATTCGCGGCGCATCCCGCAAATCGATTCCTTGAGAAGACCGTCCCGCATGGCCTCCGTTGTTTCCATAGATAAACTCACCAAGACCTACGAGAACGGGTTCCAGGCGCTGAAGGGCGTCGACCTGGAGATCGAGGAGGGCGAGATTCTCGCGCTTCTCGGCCCGAACGGCGCCGGCAAGACGACGCTGATCTCGATCATCTGCGGTCTCGTCAATCCTTCGACCGGCAAGGTGCTGGTCGGCGGCCACGACGTCATCAGGGACTTCCGCCAGACGCGTTCGCAGATCGGGCTGGTGCCGCAGGAGCTGACGACAGACATGTTCGAGACGGTCTGGAATACGGTGAACTTTTCCCGCGGCGTTTATGGCAAAAAGCCGAATCCGGCGCTCGTCGAAAGCATCCTCAAGGAGCTGTCGCTGTGGAGCAAGAAGGACAGCATGCTGCGCGAGCTTTCGGGCGGCATGAAGCGGCGGGTGATGATCGCCAAGGCGCTCGCCCATGAGCCGAAAATTCTTTTCCTCGACGAGCCGACCGCCGGCGTCGACGTCAACCTGCGCCGGGAGATGTGGCAGCTTGTCGAGAAGCTGCGCGCGAGCGGCGTCACCATCATCCTCACCACCCACTATATCGAGGAGGCGGAAGAAATCGCCGACCGGGTGGGCGTCATCAACGGCGGCAAGCTGCTGCTGATCGAAGAAAAAGCGGCGCTGATGAAGAAGCTTGGCCGAAAGCAGCTCCGGCTCGAACTGTCGGAGCCTCTGAAGACGCTGCCTGAAAGCCTGAGCGCCTACAACCTGACGCTTTCCGAAGACGGGACGGCGCTGGTCCACGAATACCAGGGCGAGGAAGGGCAGGGCACCATCGCCGCGCTGCTGTCGACGCTTGCCGCGCAAGACATCCATTTCCGCGATCTTTCCACGCGGCAGAGCTCGCTCGAGGACATTTTCGTGGCGCTGGTGGGACAGAAAGTCGGAGAAGACGCATGAATTTCGAAGCGATCAAGTCGATCTATGTCTTCGAGATGGCTCGCTTGCAGCGCACCCTGCTGCAGAGCGTCATCTCGCCGGTCATCACCACCTCGCTCTATTTCATCGTCTTCGGCACCGCGATCGGTTCGCGCATCCAGACGGTCGAGGGGGTTTCCTACGGGTCGTTCATCACGCCCGGCCTGATCATGCTGACGCTTTTGACGCAATGCATCAGCAATGGTTCGATCGGCATTTATTTCCCGAAATTCACCGGCACGATCTACGAGATTCTTTCCGCGCCCGTGGCGATGACCGAGATCATCATCGGTTATGTCGGTGCGGCCGCGACCAAGGGGCTGATCATCGGCGCGATTATCCTCGCCACCGCCTCCTTCTTCGTCGAAATCCGGATCGCACATCCGTTCATGATGGTGCTTTTCCTGGTGCTGACGGCGGTCACCTTCAGCATGTTCGGCTTCATCATCGGCATCTGGGCGAAGAATTTCGAACAGCTCAATATTATCCCGATGCTGGTGGTGCCGCCGCTGACCTTCCTCGGAGGGAGCTTCTATTCGATCAACATGCTGCCGCCCTTCTGGCAGACGGTCAGCCATTTCAATCCGGTCCTCTATCTCGTCTCGGGCTTCCGCTGGAGTTTCTACGAGATCGCCGACGTCAATCCGATGATCAGCCTCGGCATGATCGGCCTGTTCCTGGTCATCTGCCTGTCGATCCTCGGCTGGATCTTCAAGACGGGTTATCGGCTGCGCAACTGACCGCAGCCGATAACGGTTTGAAGCGGGCTCAGCCCTGGCTGAGCTGGACCTGGCGTCCTCCGCGCATGACCATCACCGATGCACCGAGGATGGATGCGATGCCGAGGAAGGTCATGACGCCGAGCGGTCCCTGGGCGTCGATCAGGAGACCGCCGAGCACGGCACCGCTGGATATGGCGATCTGGAAGGTCGTCAGCAGCAGGGCGCCGGCGCTTTCCGCCTCGTCGGGCGCGGCCCGGGTGATGTAGCTCTGGATGCTGACCGGCAGGGCGCCGAAGGCAAAACCCCAGAGCGTGATGGCAACCGCTGCCGCCGCCGTCGAGGCCCCGAGCG
The DNA here is from genome assembly GCF_002968535.1 of Neorhizobium sp. T7_12. Taxonomy (NCBI): domain Bacteria; kingdom Pseudomonadati; phylum Pseudomonadota; class Alphaproteobacteria; order Hyphomicrobiales; family Rhizobiaceae; genus Neorhizobium; species Neorhizobium sp. T7_12. The sequence continues at coordinate 464,002 of NZ_PVBK01000002.1, forward strand.
TGACGAGAAGCACGGCGGACACGGCGATCAGACTGGAGGCGAAGACGACCCCAAGCGTGGAACTGCGTTCGGTGATCATGCCCCCGGCGATATTGCCGAAGAAGCCGCCGATGCCATAGGCGAGCAGGACGAGCGAGACCATCTCGACGTCAAGCCGCGGAACGTCTTCCAGATAGGGGCGGATATAAGTGAAGCCCGCGAAATGGCCGGCGACGATGAGCAGCGTCGCGATTAGGCCGACCCGGATCTTCGGCCGCTTGAGGACCTCCGCCAGCGTGCCGAGCCCGGCATGGCCAGCAGGCGGCAGCGAAGGGACGGTAACGGCCTGCGCCAGCAACGCCAGCACGCCGACCGCGCCGGCGAGCACGAAGGCCGCCCGCCAGCCGAGGGTGGAGCCGATATAGGCGCCGAGCGGTGCGGCCATCACGGTCGCCACCGAGACGCCGGTGAAGATCATCGCCATGGCGCGCGGCAGGTGGTTCATCGGCACGAGCCGCATGGCAAGCGCCCCGGCCATGGCCCAAAAGCCGCCGAGCCCGACGCCGAGCAGGACGCGCGACACGAGCAGTACGGTCAGTCCGTTGGCAAGGGCGGCCAGTGCGCAGGAGAGGATGAGAAGGGCGGTCAGCCCGAACAGCGTCCAGCGGCGGTTGAAGCTGCGGGTGCCGATCACGACAGCGGGGCCGGCGAATGCTGCGACGACGGCGGTCACCGTCACCGTCTGGCCGGCGACGCCGGGACTGATGCCGAGATCTGCGGAGATGGGCGTGAGCAGGCTCGCCGGCAGGAACTCTGCCGTCACGAGGCCGAAGACGCCGAGGGTGAGCGCGATGACCGCGTCCCACCGGGCCTTGGCCGATGTGTTCGGGGACGATGTGTTGCGCACGACATCGTCCTCCTCGAAAGTGCTGTCAGTCATGGTCATGTCCTGTCTTGGGAGGTGGCACGGCGGACCGTACCGGGAGGATGGAGCAGACTTAGGCGTGACAGCCTGTACTTTCCATGCTAGAAAATCCGATATGCTTGACCGTTCGTCCAAAGAAACGCCATTAGGCGTCTCCGATCCGCTCACCGAGATGCTGCGCGGGTTAAGGCTCGACGGCGTCGAATACGGGCGCTGCCGGCTCGCCGAGCCCTGGGCGACCTCCTTCCCGGCGCAGGAGGCGGCACGGTTCCATTTCATTTCGTCTGGCAACGCATGGCTGCAGACGCCGTCTGGCGAATGGCTGCAACTGCGGCCTGGCGATGCGGCCCTCCTGCCGCGCGGCGATGCACATGTGATCGCAAGCCTCCCGGGCCTGGCCCCGCTGCCCTTCGACCGGTTCGGGCGCAAGGAAGTCTGCCAGGGCGTGTTCGACGTGCAATGCGCCGATGCCTGCGGCGGCACCGTGGCGCTGACCGCCTCGATGCGCTTCAACATCGACAAGCTGCATCCGCTGCTGCAACTGATGCCCGAGACAATGCTGACCAGCGATCTCGCGAGGAACGAGCCGTCGATCCCGCATCTTCTCGATGCCATGGCGCGCGAGGTGGACATGGACCGCGTCGGCGCCGGTGGTATTCTCGCACGGCTCGCCGACGTCCTGACCGCCACGCTGATCCGCACCTGGGTCGAACATGGCTGCGGCGACACGACCGGCTGGATTGCCGCGGTGCGCAATCCCGAAGTCGGCCGGGTGCTGGCCGCCATTCATCTTCAGCCCGACCGTGACTGGAACATTGCCTCGCTTGCCCGGCTGATTGGCGCTTCCCGGTCGGGTTTCGCCGAACGGTTTCTGCGCGTGGTCGGCGAAACGCCGGCGCGCTACGTGGCACGGGTGCGCATGCACCAGGCGCGGCAATGGCTGCGCGACGGGGAGCGCGTCGCGACGGTCGCCGAACGGCTCGGCTACGATGCCGAGGCCTCCTTCAGCCGCGCCTTCAAACGCATCATCGGAACGCCGCCGAGCCACTTTCGGAAGAATGGCGGCGAGGGCGGGGGCATCCGGGATTTCGGCTAACGTCAGTCCCGCAGCCTGAGCTCGTCGGTCTGCATCTGCAGGGAGCCGAGGGTGGAGAGGAAGCTCATGCCGAGCAGGCTTTCGCCGAGCCGTCCGTCTTCCGCCACCATCGCCCGGACGTTTTTGCGCACGATCGGGCCGATGGAGATCTCGTCGAGGCGGACGGGCGCTGCCATCGCCCGGCCGTTGGCGGTCATCACGCTCACTGAAAAATCGAGGCTCTGCGGATTGAGGCCGATGGCGCGGGCATCGTCGTAGGAAAGCACGACGGTGCTGGCGCCGGTATCGACCAGCATCGGCAGGACCTTGCCCTGGACGCTGACATTGGTCTGGAAATGGCTGCCCCGGGTCTTGTGAATGATGACTTCGTTGAAACCTTCGCTCGTCGTCGAAATCACGGCCGTTCCGGGCAGCAGGCCCGCGGTCACCCGGGCGGCAATATTGCGGGCGTCGGCGCGGTAGAGATAGGCGGTGACCAGCGCAAGGATGATCAGCAGCCAGAGGGCGATGTTGCGCAGCACCTCGCCGGCATTGCCGCGCCGGCCGGCGAGAATCCCCGCGGCGAGCAGGCCGGCGATCGGCAGGAGGTAGATGATCTGGCCGAAATCGCTGTTGTCGATGCCGAAGGTCTGCCCGGCATCGTGGTTGAAGATCAGGAACGCCAGGCCGATGCCGAGGACGATGAGGATGCCGGTCAGCGCGTTCATGCCGTATCGCGTTCCTTGGTTTTCCGCTGCGCCAAAAGCTGCCGGCGCGTCTCCCGCCTTGGCTTTCGCTCCACGGTTTCGAGCCGTGCGGGCAAGGCTTCCATCAGCGCACGACGCTCGATATCCGTATAGTCCATCCAGGCGGCGATCTCGTCGCGCGTCCGTCCGCAGCCGAAGCAATAGCCGGTCTTGAGGTCGATCGAGCAGACAAGGGTACAGGGCGAAATCATGCCTCAGTATATCGGGGTTTCACGCGGCAAGAGCAAGAGTGGCGAGCATGGCGATCTCGCTCAATTGTTGAGTAGCGCCGATCGTATCGCCCGTATGGCCGCCGAGTTTGCGGCGCACGAAACGGGTGAAACCGAACCCGGCGAGTGCCGCAACGATCAGCGACAATAGGACCTTCGGCAGGCCGAGAACGGGAACGAGCAGAACGAGAGCGATGGCGGCGCCGGTAAACAGCGCGATATTGCGGGCGCCATCCTCCGGAAAGCCGGCGCCGGCAGCGACGCCGCTTTCCCGCGCCGACGGCAACGCGCGCCAATGGGCGACCATCACCGCGCGGCTGACGGCGGCAACGGCAAGCACGGCGAGCGCCGCCGTGACGGCGTCCTGCCGAAACAGTGCCGCAAGCGCCGACGCGCGCAGGCCAAAAGACAGCACCAGCGTCACGACGCCATAAGCGCCGATGCGGCTGTCCTTCATGATCAGAAGCGCGTGGTCCTTGTCGCGCCCGCCGCCGAGACCATCCGCCGCATCCGCAAGACCGTCCTCGTGGAGTGCGCCGGTCAGAACCGTCAGCGCGGCAAACGAAAGCAGGCTGACGAGCAGCGGATCGCCGGACTGCAGGAGGAGGAGAACGAGCGCGGGCAGGGCCGCGACAATCAGCCCTGCGACGGGAAAGGCCCGCACGGCCCGCGAGATCGTGCCGTCATGGCCGCGGAAGAACCGGTCCGGGACCGGCACACGGCTGAGGAACCCGACCGATCGGGCGAGGTCCGCGATGAATTCCGTTGCGTTTGGCAGTTGTTCCTCCGTCTCGACCCGACTATGAGTTTGCTCACACAAGCGCGATTTGCGGGAAAAGACAAGTTTTCCCGCCGATATGCGAGACCGAGATACAAGAGAGACTTTCATGAGCGTGAGCGGCCTGCCTTTCGATGATTTCCGTGTCCTGCTGCAGAACCTTCCCGGACCGGATCCGCGGGCCTTGGTTGCGGCGCGCGAGCGCGATGCGCAGCTCACCAAGCCGCCGGGTGCTCTCGGCCGCCTCGAGGAAATCGCCTTCTGGCTTGCCGCCTGGACGGGCCGGGCGCCGGCCGTCAATCGGCCGCTTGTGGCAATCTTTGCCGGCAATCACGGCGTGACCCGCCACGGCGTGACCCCTTTCCCGTCGTCGGTGACCCAGCAGATGGTCGAGAATTTCGCAGCCGGCGGTGCGGCGATCAACCAGATCTGCGTCACCCATGACCTCGGCCTGAAAATCTTCGATCTGGCGCTCGACTACCCGACCGGTGACATCACCAGCGAGGCAGCCCTGTCCGAGCGCGACTGCGCCGCGACCATGGCCTTCGGGATGGAAGCGATCGCCGGCGGCACCGACCTTCTCTGCATCGGCGAAATGGGCATCGGCAATACGACGATCGCTGCCGCCATCAACCTCGCGCTTTATGGCGGCGAGGCGGAGGACTGGGTCGGTCCCGGCACCGGGTCGCATGGCGAATTCATGGAGCGCAAGATCGCCGCGGTGAAGGCTGCCGTCGAATTCCACAAGGACCACCTGAGCGATCCGCTGGAAATCCTGCGCCGCCTCGGCGGCCGCGAGATCGCCGCGATCGCCGGCGCCATCCTTGCCGCGCGGGTCGAAAAAATCCCGGTCCTGCTTGACGGATACGTGGTGACGGCAGCGGCATCGATCCTCAAGGCCGCCAATCCGGCAGCGCTCGACCACTGCCTTATCGGACATGTCTCCGGCGAACCGGGACATCTGCGTGCGATCGAAAGGCTCGGCAAGACGCCGCTTCTGGCGCTCGGCATGCGGCTCGGCGAGGGCACCGGTGCGGCACTTGCGGCCGGCATCGTCAAGGCCGCCGCCGCCTGCCATTCCGGCATGGCGACCTTCGAGCAGGCCGGCGTCAGCAACAAGAGCCACTGAGCTCCGATGGAAAAGACGCCGCTCGACAGCAATATCGAAAGGGCGACCGGCATCCGCCGGGTGATCGCGGCATTCCGCTATTCCATGCAGGGGCTGGTGCGCCTGTGGCAGGAGGAAGCCTTTCGCCACGAGGTGATCGCCTGCGCGGCGGCCATCGTCCTGTTTGCGATCGTCGGCGCCGGCGCGCTCGACTATTTCGTTCTGGCCATCCTGATGCTGGTGCTGTTTGCGGTCGAATCGCTGAACACGGCGATCGAGGAACTGGTTGACCGCATCTCCCCGGAAATCTCCACCGTCGGCCGCCACGCCAAGGATCTCGGCTCGTTCGCCGTGTTCTGCCTGCTCTGCGCCAACGGGTTTTTCGTGGTTTATGTGGTGGTCGGGAGCTTGTGGGGATAACCACCCGTTACAGTTGGTCCGGCATCGATGATGGGTCACGTGCAGCGTGGCGTATGCCGACCACAATGATCTCATCATCGCCGGGCAGATAAAATATGAGATATGGGTAAGGCGTCACCGCCACCCGCCGCATCGGTTCAAGGCTGGTGCGCATACCGGTCAGCGGATACTCAGAGAGATTGCTCAAAACCTGCTGAATCCGCGCGCCCACATTGCGGGCGCCTTCCGGTGAATGAGCGGCTAGATAACTGAGGACATCCTCAAGTTCGATGGCGGCTTCAGGGGTGAAGCGGATCGTCACTGCGCGTATTTCGACCAGATGGCCTGAACCTGCTCGGTTGGCGCAAATTCACCCCGAGCGGCCTGGTCCAGCGATTTGGCGAAACTGGCTTCCTCTTCGGGAGTGAGCTGATGCACCGGCTCGTCTTTGCTCACGAGCCTAAGCATGACGCGGGCGATCTCATCCTGCATTTCGGCAGGGAGTTCCTTGGCTGCTTCGATGGCGCGGTCGAGAAGTTTGGTCATGGCCGCATTATGCACCGAAACCAGCCGGTGCAAAAGAGGCCGCTCGCCTCAGGCGAGGCTCTTGCGGCGGCGGGCGACGGTCGGCAACGGCGGGCCACGCTTTACGTGTTTAGCGCGGTGACGATTGGCCATTACTAACTTTTGCGAGATGTGTGGCGGAAGCGCTGAATGATGATTTCGTCAGCACCAACCCGGTAATAGACCGTGTAAGGATAGGGTTTGAGAAAAAAGCGGCGGGTGTTTTTTCGCGAGGTGACGCTGCCCGCGAATGGCTGCTCGCTCAAAAACGTCAATGCTTCGCGGATACGCGCCGCGACGTTGTCTGCACCTTGTGGAGAATGGTTGCCGATATAGGAGATCGCCTCGTCGATTTCGCGGAGAGCTCTGGTCGTATAACGAAGCTTCACAGGCGGTATTTGGCCCACATCGCGCGGACGTCCTCTTCCGTCGCGATCTCTCCGCGCTCAATTTCGCGATCGGCCTCTTCCAGGTCGGCCTCTTCCTCCGGCGTAAGCTGATAGACCTCCCCGCCATCCTCACCCATGAAGCTCAGAAGAATCGCGGCGATCTCATCCTGCATTTCGGCAGGGAGTTCCTTGGCTGCTTCGATGGCGCGGTCGAGAAGTTTGGTCATGCTTCGCATTATGCACCGAAACCAGCCGGTGCAAAAGAGGTCGATCGCCTCAGGCGAAGCTCTTGCGGCGGCGGGCGACGGTCTGTGCGTCGGCAACCGCCGGCACGCTCTGCAGGACGCGTGTCGCTGGCAGGATGGCGATCGCTTCGGTGCCTTCGCGCAGCTTGGAGCGCAGGATGAACTGGCCGTCGTGCTTGGCAAGGATCGCCTGGACGATCGGCAGGCCGAGGCCTGTGCCCTGTTCGGCGCTCTTGATGGCAATCGAGCCCTGGCCGAAGGCCGAGAGCACGACCGGGATTTCCTCTTCCGGAATGCCGGGTCCGTTGTCCTTGATCGCCACATACTGGCCGCCGCCGGCGGTCCAGCCGACCTTGACGGTAACCTCGCCGCCCTGGGGCGTGAATTTGACGGCGTTCGAAAGCAGGTTCAGGAGAACCTGGCGCATCGATTTTTCATCCACCCAGACCTGCGGCAGATGGGGCTCGAACTGCTGGCTGATCGAGATGTTCTTGGCACTGGCGCGCAGCTGCACCATGCCGATGCAATCCTCGGCGATCTCCAGCAGCGACAGCGATTCTTCGGCGAGATCGTAACGGCCGGCCTCGATGCGCGACAGGTCGAGGATCTCGTTGATCAGGTTGAGGAGATGCTGGCCGGAACGGTGGATGTCGCCGGCATATTCCTTGTAGGTCGGATTGGCGAGCGGCCCCAGGACCTCCGAGCTCATGACTTCGGAGAAGCCGAGGATGGCGTTGAGGGGCGTGCGCAATTCGTGCGACATGGAGGCGAGGAACCGGGACTTGGCAAGGTTTGCCTCCTCGGCGCGGCGGCGGGCCTCGTCCGACATGGATTTGGCCACTTCCAGCTCTGCGATCAGGTCGTCCTTTTCGGACTGATAGGACATCAGCGTCAGGTTGGAGCGATAGAGCCGGTCGGCGATATAATGGAAGAAGACGACCGCGGTGGCGCAGATCGCCGTCATGCCGATATCGAGCACATTGCGCGACAGGACGGCGGTGGCGAGCAGCGCCAGGATCATCGGCAGGAAACCGAACAGCACGCCGAGCCGCAGCATGAAACTGCTCATCGCGGTGATCGAGATCGCAAAGAGGAGGACGGCGCCCTTGTAGAAATAATAGCTGTCGCCGGAACAGGCATTGCAGTTCTGCAGCGCAAACAGTGCCCAGCCGGCACCGACGATCATCTGCGCGGCGAGCAGCCTGCGGCGCCATTTCTGGACCTCGGTCGAGGCGATGTCCGCGCGGCTCGCACGGCGGGCGAGCAGCACATTGATCGCATGGACGCTGAACATCAGCAGCGCCCAAGCAAAGAGATTGGCGTTCGGATTGAGGTAGATGCCGATCGCCGTCACCACGACGATGAAGATCGGCATGACCGATGCGCCCTGCAGCACGGCATTGACGTGCATGGCAATCATATCGCGGTCGAAGATCTGATTGCCCTGGGAGCTGGACTGCAGGCGTTCACGCGTGGCGCGCACGGCTTTAGAGACGGCCTTGTTGCGGTGGCCGCGCGAGCGATCAACGATGTTCTTGTCGGTCGATGTGCTGACGCCGCTACTCATGGCCACTGAACTGATACCCCGGGTGTTGAGAGAGTATGTCCAAATCCTTAAGAGAGTACTGCCGGGAAAGGTTTTGTTTGCCATTTTCCTGAAGCTTCCGTTTTCCAATAAGGCTGGATTGTGGCTCGAACGTTCAGGGTTTTTCGCGATGGCGCGTTTCTCGTGGCCTTCTTCATCCTTCTGGTGCTGATCGCCGCCAAGCTGGACGAGGCGGCCGATAGCGTCGTGCATGGCCCGTTCCATGTGATCGACGGCGATACGCTGGCGGTGGGTGGCGAGCGCCTGCGGCTGCAGGGCATGGATGCGCCGGAACTCGACCAGACCTGCGAAGACGGTCGCGGCAGGCCATGGGCCTGTGGGGAAGAGGCGAGACGGCTGCTGATGCGCCTCGTCGCAGGCGGTGAGACGGAATGCCTCGGTCGCGAGCGCGACAAATATCGCCGGCTCCTGGTGCGCTGCCGTTCAGGCGCGACGAGCGTCAACGGCACGCTGGTGCGGCAAGGCCTCGCGGTCGCCTCGGGGCGTTATGCACAGGAACAGGTGGCAGCGCGGCGCGAACGGCTGGGGCTGTGGGCCGGCCCGTTCGAAAGCCCGCGCGATTGGCGCACCAGCCGCGGCATGATGGACGATTCAAGCGTGGTGGAGGCATTTTGGGATTGGATGAAACGGGTGACAGGCTGGCAGTGAACAGGGATGATATCGCCGACGGCGAGGAGGATATCGGCGGCCTGGCCGGCGCAATCGCTGCCTGTCGCATCTGTCGCGACGCGCCCGCGAAAGGCGAGGGTGACCGGCTGCCGCATGAGCCGCGGCCGGTCGCCGTGCTGTCGAAGACCGCGAGGGTGCTGATCGCCGGCCAGGCGCCGGGGCTTCGGGTGCACGAGAGCGGGCTGCCGTTCAACGACGCTTCCGGCAACCGCTTGCGCGACTGGATGGCAGTGACCCGCGAAGAGTTCTACGATCCGCAGAAGTTTGCGATCGTGCCGATGGGCTTCTGTTTTCCTGGCTATGATGCCAAGGGCAGCGACCTGCCGCCGCGGCTCGAATGCGCGCCGTTCTGGCGCGCCAGGGTAATCGCCGCCATGCCGCAGATCGAACTGGTTCTGGCGGTCGGCAGCTACGCGCAGGCCTGGCATCTGGGGAGCCGGCGACGCAAGGGCATGACGGAAACGGTAGCGAACTGGCGAGACTATGTTTTCGCCAACCAGGGGCCGAGGATACTGCCGCTGCCGCATCCGAGCTGGCGCAATACCGGCTGGCTCAAAAAGAATCCGTGGTTCGAGGCGGATCTGCTGCCGGTGCTGCGACAGCATGTGGATAGCTTGATACGAGAAACAAATTTCGGTTAACTGCCGCGAATTCGGTGTATAACGAAAAATCATTTCGAAAGGACTCTGATGGACCGCCTCGACCGTAAGATACTGCGCATTCTGCAGGAAGATTCCACTCTCGCCGTCGCGGACCTCGCGAAGAAGGTCGGCCTGTCGACCACGCCTTGCTGGCGCCGCATCCAGAAGATGGAAGAGGATGGCGTCATCCGTCGCCGCGTGGCGCTGCTCGATCCGGTCAAGGTCAATACCAAGGTCACGGTGTTCGTCTCGATCCGCACTGCCAGCCACTCGATCGAATGGCTGAAGCGGTTCTCGGAAGTCGTCGTCGATTTCCCGGAAGTGGTCGAATTCTACCGCATGAGCGGCGACGTCGACTACCTGCTGCGCGTCGTCGTGCCGGACATCGGCGCCTATGATGCCTTCTACAAGCGCCTGATCGCCAAGATCGAAATCCGCGACGTTTCGTCGGTCTTTGCGATGGAGCAGATCAAGTACACGACCGAACTGCCGCTCGACTACATGACGCTGGACAACCAGAAGTCAGGCGAAGAATAGTTCGCCGTTTGGCGGATTGGGATCATTTTCTGGCAGGACGGGCTGAGTTGAAACGGCCCGTTTGGTTTTATCTGGGTTTCATCGAAACAGATGGAGCTCGACATGCAGGACCAGGCCAAGGCCAATAAAGCGATCATCCGCGGATATATCGAAGAGATCTGGAACCGCGGTCTGATCGAGCGCTTCGGGAATTTTTTCGCAGCCGACTATCAAGAGGCCGCCTATTCGCCGGCCAGCGCGGAAGGGCATTGCGCCATGGTGGCGGTGCAGAAGCGGATCATGCCGGATGCGGTCTGGGCGATCGAGCGGATGACTGCCGAGGACGATGGCGTCATGTGCGAGCTGACATTGCGCGGCACGCACCAGGCGGCTTTCAAGGGCGTCGAACCCTCCGGCAATCCCATCCGCGTGCGCGCCTACCGGACCTTCGTCCTGACGGACGGCAAGATCGTCCATCATTCCGCATTGCTCGACACCACCGAACTGCTAAAGCAGATGCGGGGACAGCAGGCGGCATAGGGCAAGTCCGGCGGCGATGGCGACGATTTCTCATGCCTATCATCGGGTGTTCGACGAGCCGTTCGAAATCGAACGGGCCTTCGATGCCGATTACCTGCTTTACGCCTCGACCGGCACCTTCGTTCTCGATATCGGCCACCGCCGCTGGATGCTGCCACCACAAAGGGCGGCGCTGATCGCAAGGGGAACGGTCATCGCGGTGCGCAGCAAGGGGCTGGCCACGGCGTCCTCTGTTCTGTTCGGCGATAGCGAATTCGATGCGCCGCTGCCGATCTGCCGGGTCTTCGGCCTTTCCGATCTGGCGCGGCAGATGATCCTGTATGTCATGCGTTGGGATTCCGGGCGCCCTTCATGCGATGAAACCGCGAATGCCTTCTTCAAGGCGCTTGCGTCCGTCGCGCGGGATCTGGCTGCGGAGGAGGACGAGACGTGGTTGCCGAAACCGCAGTCGCCCGGCATGGCGGTCTCCGTCGCGCGGATGCTGGAAGATCTCGACCAGGATCCTGATTTCGGCTCCCTTGCGGAGGCTGCCCGACTTTCGGAACGGACGCTGGCACGAAAATTCGATGCGGAGCTCGGCATGAGTTTTCGCGATTTCCGGCATCGGGCGCGGATGGTGAGGGCCAAGGAGATGCTGCTCGCCGGCCGGGAGTCGATCACCGAAATCGGCCTCGCTTGCGGGTTCGAAAGCACGAGTTCCTTCATCAAGGCGTTTCGGACCTTTGCGGGCGCGACGCCGCGGCAATACCGGATGGGTAAAGCCGGCTAGGCCCTCAGTCGCGCCAGAAGCTTCTCGCCCGACAATTCCTTCACCGCATCCTTGCCGATCCAGCGGGCGGTCTTGTCCGGCGAGGCGGCGAGCTTTTCGGCAAGTGCCAGGGCAGGGACGTGGCAGGTTCGGTTGCGCTTGCCGATATTGCGGAGCGCCCAGTTGACCGCCTTCCTGACGAAATTGCGCGGGTCGGCGGAATGCGCCTCGATCAGCGGCAGATAGCCGACGAAGGTGTCGTCCGGCTCCTGTTTGCGGTGCACGGCGGCGCCGGCGATCATTGCAAAGGCGGTGCGGCGGACGAATTCGCGGTCGTCCGCGGCGAAGTCGGCAACTAGGTTCTGCCAGAACGGTGTCTCGGTCAAAAGGTCGGCGGCGGTGTCGACGATTTCCCAAGAGGCAAATTCCTCCGCCCATCCGCGCGCCTCGGCCGGAGTCAGCGCTGCGGGATCGGCGGTATAGATCGCCAGCATGCGGGCTTCGCGGATGCCGGTGCGCCAGAGGTCCAGCGCCCGGCCGTGATCGCGTTTGACGGCCCGCGCGATCTTCTGCATCTCGGGATTGGAGATGCCGATCGCCCGGTCAGTGACGATGCCGAACCGGGCCATCCCTAAAATGTTCTCCTCCGAGCGCAGCGTTTCGAGATGCGTAATGATCCCGGCGACGTCGGAGGAGGGGCCGATCATGGGCGGCCTATTTCTTTTCGAGCCGGGCGAGCAGCGAGGATGTATCCCAGCGCTTGCCGCCCATCGCCTGGACGTCGCCGTAGAATTGGTCGACGAGGGCCGTGACCGGCAGCTTGGCGCCGTTGCGACGGGCTTCGGTCAGCACGATGTCGAGATCCTTGCGCATCCAGTCGACCGCAAAGCCGAAATCGTATTTGCCGGCATTCATCGTCTTGTAGCGGTTTTCCATCTGCCAGGAGCCGGCTGCACCCTTGGAGATCACCTCGATGACCTTCTCGATGTCGAGGCCGGCCTGCTTGCCGAAATGGATCGATTCAGCGAGCCCCTGGACGAGGCCGGCGATGCAGATCTGGTTCATCATCTTGGTGAGCTGGCCAGCGCCTGCCGGACCCATGAGGCCAACCATGCGGGCATAGGCGTCGATCACCGGCCTGGCCTTTTCGAACGTCGCCTCGTCGCCGCCGCACATGACGGTGAGGACGCCGTTTTCGGCGCCGGCCTGGCCGCCGGAAACCGGCGCGTCGATGAAGCCGACGCCCTTTTCCCGGGCCGCGGTATCGAGTTCGCGGGCGACTTCGGCGCTGGCTGTCGTATTGTCGATCAGGATCGCGCCCGCTTTCATGCCGGCGAGAACGCCTGTCTCGGTGATTGTCACCGAGCGGAGATCGTCGTCGTTGCCTACGCAGACGAATACGAAATCGGCATCCCTGGCCGCTTCCGCCGGCGTCGCTGCGGCCTTGCCGCCGAACTTCTTCGCCCAGTCCTCGGCCTTGGCAGCCGTGCGGTTATAGACGGTGACGTCATGGCCGCCCTTGACCTTGAGATGCCCGGCCATGGGATAACCCATCACCCCGAGACCGATGAACGCCACTTTCGCCATGCTGAACCTCCAGAATTTTGTTGCCAGAGGATTAGAGCAAAGCGGACCTCCGGAAAAGCGCAGTTCGGTGAAAAGCGCAGATTTCGATCGGCGGTTCCGTTGGCCGGACACTGAAAATTGCCAAGGATTGGCTCAGAACGGCTTGATGACCGCGAGCGCGACGATGACGACGACCGAGCCGAGGACGATCGGCAGGCCGGCGCGCACGAAGGCCGGCGGATCGAGATGTGGATCGGCTTCCATGCGGCGCATCCAGGCGCCCTGCATGCCGTGCAGCGCCGACAGCATGAGGACGATCAGGAACTTGAAGCCGAACCAGCCGGAAGTATAGAAACCGTAGCCGAAGGCGAGCCACAGGCCGAAAAGCCAGGCGCCGCCGAGTGCGGCCGTGGTGACGGTGCGGTCGTATTTCCTGAGCGCCGAGATGACGCCGGTGCGGATGGTCGGCGGCACCATGCCGATGACGAAGGCGTTGATCAGCATGCCGCCGATCAGCAGGAAGTCGGACAGAATGTGCAGGGCCTTGATGACGAAATACAGCATGGTCAACTCCAGATCATGGCTTCGGTGAAGCCCAGTTCGGCAAAATCTTGTTTTCTCAATTGGTCTTCGCCCATGCAGAAGAACTCGTCGAGCTGCGGCGGTTGAACGGTGGTTCCCGACAGCATGGCGTGAACCTGGCCGCGATGATGGATCTGGTGCTGGAAGAGATGCATCAGCAGCCGATCGGCAGGTTCGACCTGCACGAAGGTGCGCCGGGGAATACGGATGTCCTCGGCGATCGTTTTCTCATCCAAGCTTCGACAGTGGTCGATGAGGCGGCGATCGGCGGCACGCTGCTCGCGATCGAGATCGGCGAAGAGCGGGCAGGGAATCTCCGGCTCGAAGGCGGCGGGGCCGAGGCAATCGCCTTCGAGCGCGCTGATATAGAGCCAGTCGACGGTCAGGATATGGTTGAGCGTATGGATGATCGACGGGAAGAAGCTGACCCGCATCGCATCCAGCTCTTCGCGCGAAAGCTCTCCGCAGGCTTTCAGCAGCCGGTGGTTGGCCCATGCGTTGTTATAGGCCTGGGCAAGAAGATAGCGCTGCGGCGTCATCCGAATCCCTCCGTTGCGGAGGCAAACTATCGATGAAGAGGGACGATGAGAAGATGGCTCGCGAACACTAGGATGATTTCACTTGGTCGCTGTCGGCGCCTGTCACGACCTGTGACGGCGCCGAGAATTGCCATTGCGCTCTCAACCTGCGATCACGACTTTACAATCAGCCGCGCGATCACCAGATGGCCCGGCGTCGGATTGCCGTCCTGCATTCGGACGTTGATGTCGGAGATTTCGAGAAGCTCGAAGCCGGTGGCGGCGAGGCGTTCGCGGACATAGGTTTCCGAATGGGCGAAACGCTGGTGCGGACCGACGATGTAGGGCCGGCCGGCAAAGCTCTCGTCGGGCAGGGTCTCCGAGGAGAAGACGAACAGGCCGCCGGGAGCCATGTTTTCTGCCGCGCCGAAGAACAGCGGTTCCAGCGCGCCGAGATAGGGCAGCACGTCGGTGGCGGTTACCAGGTCAAAGGGCTCATCGTCATTGTCTTCGAGGAAATCCTCGACTTCGGCCACGTAAAGCGTCTCGTAGAGATCCTTTTCGTGGGCGATTTCAACCATGTTTTCGGAAATGTCGATGCCGGTGATGTCGTCGACCATGTCGCGCAGCGTGCCGCCGGTAAGCCCCGTGCCGCAGCCGAGATCGAGCATCCGCTTGAACGGCCCGAGCTTCAGCTCCTGCAGGCGCTGGCGCACGATTACCGGCACGGCATAGCCCAACTGCTCGACGAGAATGTCCTCGAAGCTTTCGGCGTGCTGGTCGAACAGGGTTTCCACATAGGCGTCCGGCGCCTTGGGGGGCGTCTCGCCGCGGCCCATGGCTGCGATGCGCACGGCGGCACCGCCGTGGTCCTCGGGATCGAGTTCGAGCACCTGCTCGTAGGCCTTGACGGCAGCATCGATATCGCCCGCCTTTTCCAGCGCCAGCGCGCGGTTATAGGCCTCTGCCAGGGCTTCCTCGTCGATCTTCTTCATGGCCAGCGTCCTTCTTTTTGCAAGCGGCTTTAAGCCGCTGGCCGGCATTTGTCCATCAGGGGGAACGCGGCGGGTGCTCATTCGTTGAAAAGTCAAAGTAGAACAGCTTTTTGAGAACCACCTCCGGGAGAAGGTCATGCCAGCCGATGAGGGCAAGAGCGTGCTGGAGCAAAACGTCGAGCGGCGCGCGCCGTCGCTGCCGATGACCTCCGCCGAAAAGGCCAATGTGATCATCCACTATTACCGCGGCGAACTCGGGCGGATGACCAGTTGGCGCGACCGCATCGACCGCACCTCGAACTGGTCGATCACGGTGGTGGCGGCGCTCCTGTCGGTCTCGCTGTCGACGCCGACATCGCATCACGGCGTGGTTCTGTTTGCGATGCTGCTGATCTCGTTGCTTCTCCTGATCGAAGCACGGCGCTACCGTTTCTTCGACGTCTACCGCGCAAGGGTTCGCAAGCTGGAACGCCATTATTTCGCGCAGGCGCTTTATCCGCAGGCGGACCTCAAGCCCGACTGGGCACAGGCGATCGCCACGAGCCTGCGCAATCCCTGTTTCCTGATCAGTTATCGCGAGGCGCTTTTTCGCCGGGTGAGGCGCAACTACGTCTGGATGTACGCCATCCTGCTGATGGCGTGGCTTCTGAAGATCTCGACGCCCAAACTCCTGCCCAACGATACTGAGGCGGATGTCGTCTTTTCATGGTCGGAGGCGGTCAACAACGCCGCGCTCGGTCCGCTGCCGGGATGGAGCGTGATTGCGCTCGTCGCGGTCCTTTATGCTGCCGTGATTTTCTCAGCCCTGCATCGCGAGCCGGACGACGGCGAATTCGCCCATGGCGAAGTCCACGTCTGAAACGCGAGGCCGCTGTTTCCTAGTGCAGGATGATCTCGCCCTTGACGGCCCGCCACTCGCTGGCCGAGATCAGCTTGCGATGGACATAGCGGACGGAATGCAGCGGCCCGTCGAGCTTCTCCTGCCAGAATTTGAGAAAACCGTTCATCTCCGGGAAGTCCGGGGCGAGGTCGTAGTTCTGCCAGACATAGCTTTGCAGCAGGGCCGGATGGTCCGGCAGGTGGTAGAAGATCTGGGCGGTCGTCAGCCCGTAGCCTTTCAGCATCATTTCCATTTCAGACATGCAAGCAGTTCCCGTTTGTTGTTTCGAACTGACGTCGTTGCGTCATTCGATAGGAGAACATGCCATGTTTAACCGAAGCTTTACAATTGCGCCTTAAGAGCACATTTGTGATAATTTTCAGTATGTTAGCAGCTATGAATTCCGAGTGCTGCTAACGCTTCAGATGGCGCGTCAGGCGCGCCTCGATAAAGGCCCAGAGGTGCCGCAGCGCTTCGACGATGGCGAGATAGAAGATCGCCGCCCATAGATAGCTCTGGTAGTCGAACGTGCGGGAGAAGGCATAACGCGTCTCGCCCATCAGGTCGTAGACGGTGACGATCGCGACGACGGCCGATCCCTTGATCAGAAGCACGATCTCGTTGCCGTAAGGGCGCAGTGCGACGATCAGCGCCTGGGGCAGGATGACCTTGCGGAAGGCGTTGCGTTTCGAAAGGCCGAGTGCGGCCGCGCCCTCGTGCTGGCCGCGCGGCACGCTTTCGATCGCGCCGCGCAGGATCTCCGCCTGATAGGCAGCGGTGTTGAGCGTCAGCGAAAAAAGGCCGCAATACCAAGCTTCGCGAAAGAACCACCAGAGGCCGACGGATTCGAGCTGCGGGCGGAAACTGCCGAGCCCGTAATAGATCAGGAAGAGCTGGGCGAGCAGCGGCGTGCTTCGAAACACGTAGACATAGGCGTAGGCGATGGCGTTCAGCGCCTTGTTACTCGACATCCGTGCAAAGGCGATCGGCGCCGACAGGACGGCACCGAGGACGACGGCGAGGCCGACCAGCGAGATGGTGGTCCAGAGGCCGTGGAGGTAACGCGGGCCGTAGCGCAGGAATTTGTCCTCGTTCCAGCCATTGATCATCATGAAGGCAAGCGCGATCGCAAGGGCCGCCCACACCACCAGCACGACGATGCCGGCAATGCGCGCCGGCGCCAGCGGTTTTTCGATCAGGGCCGGAGGCGCGCGGGGCGGGATCAGTTCCTTGACGTAACTCATCGATGCCCCTCCGAACGTTTCGCCCAGCGCTCGACGAAGCCGAGGCCGACGGACGAGATCATCGCGAGGATCAGATAGAGCAGGCAGGCGATGCCGTAGAAGAAGAAGGCTTCCTTGCTGACGCGCGCCGCAATGCCCGTCTGGCGCAGGATGTCGGCAAGCCCGATCACCGAGACATAGGACGTGTCCTTGAGCAGGATCAGCCAGAGATTGGTAAGGCCGGGCAGCGCGATGCGGATGAGCTGCGGCAGGATGACGAGAAGCATGGTGCGCGAACGGTGTAGACCGAGCGCATCGCCTGCCTCGTACTGGCCACGCGGGATCGCCCTGAACGCCGACAGCATGACCTCGGAGGAATAGGAGGAGAAGACGACGGCGAGCGCCGCCATGCCGGCGATGAAGGCGTTGATCTCGACGCGCCCGGCATAGCCGAAGGAAGCGAGCACAGCCTGGATGAGGATCTGCAGGCCGTAATAGACGATGAACAGGGTCAGCAGTTCCGGCAGGCCGCGGAAGATTGTCGTGTAGATGCCGGCGGCAAGCCTCAGCAGCTTGTCCTCGGACTGCGCCGCCAGCGCGATCAGGAAGCCGATGATCAGCCCGACGGGCAGGGTGGCGAGGGCGAGCGTGATCGTCACCTTGACGCCGAAGGCGATCTCGTCGCCCCACCCGGCCTCGCCGCAGGCAACGATGCTACCGGAACCGAAGAGTGAAAAAAGCCCGACAGGCCCGCAAAGCGGATCAAGCACCGAAAAGAGGGCGGAAAAGAATCCGCTCATAAGGTCGTTTTCCCCTGCGGCCTTTTTGTGTGCCGCTTTTGTCTTGTGTTACGCCATTAAAAAGAAAAACGGCGGAAGGGCAAGCCTCCCGCCGCGCGGTAACCGGGTTCTCCGGTCGATTACTTGCCGTAGGCGTCGAAATCGAAATACTTGTCGTTGACGGCCTTGTACTTGCCGTTGGCGCGGATCGCGACGATGGCGGCCGAGAACTTGTCGGCAAGCGCCGTTTCGCCCTTGCGGACCGCAATGCCCGCACCTTCGCCATTGATCTCGACGTCGATCGGCAGGGTACCGAGGATCTTGCAGCATTTGCCGGCATCCGACTTGACCCATTCCGACAGCACGACGACATCGTCGATGACGGCATCGATGCGGCCGTTGGTGATGTCGAGCTTGTATTCGTCAGCTGTGGGATACAGCTTCAGCTCCGAGTCGGGCATATGCTTTTCGGCATAGTTCGAATGGGTGGTGGAGCCCTGCGCGCCCATCGTCTTGCCCTTGAGGCCGGCGGCGGTCGCTTCCTTGATCGGCGAATCCTTCGGGACGGCGATGGCCGGCGGCGTGTTGTAGTATTTCTTCGAGAAGGTGACCTGCTCCTTCCGCTCGGGGGTGATCGACATTGAAGCGATGATCGCATCGAATTTCTTCGACTGCAGCGCCGGAATGATGCCGTCCCAGTCGTTGGTGACGAAGGTGCAGGTGACCTTCATCTCGTCGCAGAGCGCCTTGGCGATATCGACGTCGAAACCGGTGAGCTGACCGTTGGCTTCCAGGTTGTTGAAGGGCGGGTAGGCGCCTTCGGTGCCGATCACGAGTTTCTCCTGAGCCATCGCCGAACCGGCGAAAAGCGACAGGGCAGCGATCGAGGCGGCAGCAAGGAATCGGGTGGAGATGTTCATTTTGATCCTCTCTGTTGGCAACCTGCGGTGTTGGTCTTTTTCGGCCGCAGGGAGACGGGGCACGCATGCAGGCGGGCTCCGAGTGGATTTTTAGATACCTGCTCGGGAAAAATTGCAACGGCATTTTACGTGCACGTCTGGTTGCCACCAGCTGATGAACAACACATTCATGCGAGGTTCAGGCCATCCGCAACAGGCTGCAACGGAACCATTTTGGTGCAATACAGTTGAGCCGCCGCGTAAGTCCGCCGAAAAAGGCAATAAAGGACGCGCATGAAAGGGATGACACCCTAGAAGAGGAAATGTCCATGTCGAAAAAATTCAGACTGTTCGCCAGTGTCGCAGCACCTTTCGTGTCGCTGCCGCTGATGCTTCAGCCGGCCGGTGCTGTCCCCTTGAAACCCGCTATGGAGACGAGACCCGCCGTTGAGGCCGCCCAGATGCCGGGCATCGTCGAAGTCCAGCAGCAAATCATTGTCCCTCCGGAAGGGCAGGAAGGCGAGGGGCGTCCGCGCCGCAAGTTAAAGCCGGAGGAGCAGCAGGCCCCGGCCGAACGGCCGCAGGCCCCGCCTCAGGCTCAGCAGCAGGAACAGCCGCAGCGCCAGCGCAAGGCTGAGCCGGAAGCCGCCCCACGCGAAGCAGCACCTCGCCAGGCTCCGCAGGCCGAGCGTCCGGCAGCCGAGGCGCCCGCCCAGGAGCGTCCGCGCCGTCAGCAGCAGGAGACCGGCCAGGGTCAAGGCGGAAACGACGCCCAGCCGCGCCGCCAGCGCGAGCAGGCGACACCCCGCACCGAGCCGCCGGCCGCAAGGGAAGCCCAGCAGCCGAAGGCAGCTCCTGCAGAAAAGCAGGCCGAAACGCCGAAGCCGGAACGGCCGGCAACCAATCGCGCCGCAACCCCGGAAGCAGCACCTGAGGCGCCCGTGCGCCGCGACGCCCAGCAGCCGAAGGCAGCCCCGACCGAGAAGCAGGCCGAAACCCCCAAGCCGCAGCCGCCTGCGACCAATCGTGCCGCGACGCCGGAAGCGACACCTGAAAAGCCGGCCATCGGCAATGCCCAGCAGCCCAAGGCAGCTCCCGCTGAAAAGCAGGCCGAAACACCAAAGCCGACACAGCCACCGGCTACCGATCGCGCTGCGACGCCGGGAGCAGCGCCTGAAAAGCCGGCCAGCGGCAACGCCACCGGCCAGGCGCCGGCTCAGGTCCCTGGACAGGCTCCGGGCACCGGAACCGCGCAGGACAGGCGCAACCAGCAGCCGCCGGCAAATGGCCAGGCCGCTCCCGGCCAGCCGCCTGCCGGCGAGATGCCGCGCCGTCAAACCACCGAAGGACAGCCAGTGGTGCCTCAGGGCCAGCCGGTGCCGGGCCAACCGCAGGGCCAGCAGGCGACCGGAGCCCAGCCGGGCACCCAACCGACCGCGCCCCAGACGGCGACCACGCCTCAGCAGGTCGAACGCGCCAAGGAACTTGCAAAGGATCCGGCTGCGGCCAAGAGCGGCGAGCAGGTCGTACTGCCCGTTCAGAACGGGGCAGCCGTGCTCGACAGCGCCAAGGAGGCACCCTCTGCACGTCCGCCGCGGGATGGAGAGCGTCCGCGCCGCCAAGCTCCGCAGCAGGCCGACCAGCAGCAGCTTGCACCGCCGAAAACCGACGCAGAGGCTCAGGGCAGCACGCGTGCCACCCGCGAGCAGCTGCAGGAATTTCGTCAGCTGTCGGAAGAGCGCGGCCAGCGCCTTGACCAGCGTCCGCAGTTCGAACGGCCCCGCGGTTGGGATTTCCGCGACGCAGCGGGCCTCGGCGGCAGCCGTGACCGTAACGGCGGTCGCGACCGGGATGGCGGCCGGGTGATCATCTCGATCGACAACCAGACCGTGGTTCGCCATGACGACAGCCGTCGTTTCTACAACGATCGCGATCGGGCGCCGCAATACGAGCAGCTCCGCGACGGCCGGGTGCGCGAAGTCATCGTGCGCGACGACGGTACGCGGATCGTCACCGTCCGTAACAGCTATGGCGAGATCGTCCAGCGCTCGCGTATCGTCAGGGGCGGCGAGGAATACGTCCTCTATTACTCACCGGAGCTGATGGATAACCGCCGTGGTCGCGACTACGTCTGGCGCGATCCGGGTGACGACCTGCCGCCGATGCGGCTGAGCGTGCCGCTGGACAACTACATCATCGACACCTCGACCGAGCCGGACCGGGATTATTACGAGTTCCTGGAACAGCCGCCGGTCGAGCGGGTCGAGCGGGTCTATTCGATGGACGAAGTGCGCTACTCCGCCCGCATCCGGGACAAGGTGCCGCGTATCGACCTGGATACGGTCACCTTTGCCACCGGCAGTGCCGAAATCCCGATGAACCAGGCGAGTTCGCTGCGCAAGGTCGCAGACGCGATCAGCAAGGTCCTGAAGCGGGATCCTTCCGAAACCTTCCTGATCGAAGGTCATACGGATGCCGTCGGTGCCGACGACAGCAATCTCGTCCTCTCCGACGAACGCGCTGAAAGCGTTGCCCGGGTGCTGACCGACGCATTCGGCATCCCGCCGGAAAACCTGGCGACGCAGGGCTACGGCGAACGTTACCTCAAGGTCCGCACCGACGGACCCGAACAGGAAAACCGCCGCGTGACCGTGCGCCGCATCACACCGCTGGTCAAACCGGTCGCTTCGAACCAGTAAGGTTCAGGCACCTCGAACCAAAGCCGCCGGAGCGATCCGGCGGCTTTTTGCATCTTGAAATAGTGCGCTGAATGCACTATTTTTATGGCGTCGCGGGGATAGGTGATGCCGACAATCATAAAACTCGGAAATCTGAAGATTCAGATTTTTGCCGGCGATCATCATCCGCCACATTTTCATATCGTTACGCCGGATCACGAAGTCCTGGTCCGCCTATCGGACCTGGAAATTCTTGCAGGCTCCATCGACCGGCGAAGCCTGGATCGCGCGTTGGTTTGGGTACGGGAAAACAGGAAGGTGTTGAATGAAGCCTGGGAGCGCCTCAATGAAAGGTGAGGAGATTGTCACCGTTGGTGGGCCTTTGCCGAGGATAGCGGACGCTGATGCGCTGGAAGGGCGTAAGGTGAGGATAGTCTGGGAAGATGGAGAGACGAAGGTCGTCGATCTGGCGCCCGCACTGGAAAGCCGCCGCATCTACATTCCGCTTCGACAGGACGATGATCTCTTCCGGAAAATGCGGGTTAGCGAATATCGCAACGCATTGGAATGGCCGGGGGAGGACCTTGAATTCTCAGCCGTATGGCTCGCCGCGCTACCGCCAGTCACATTCGACAACGGTGATTTTCGCAACGCTATGGATGAGCTCGGCATGACATTGGACGGGATGGCGTCGGCCCTGGAGATCTCGCGCCGGCTCGTCGCCGACTACCGTAAGAACAAGCCTATTCCTCGCCACGTCGCACTTGCTACGCGCTATCTTGTAGAGCATCAGGGCAAGGCCTAGGGGGAAGCCCCGTCACCTGTGCGATGAAATCGGCGATCGCGTTCGTATCGTCGAGGTCGAAGACGGGGATGGTGGCATCCGGGACCGGGTGGTCGGCGGCAATCGCGACGATGTGGGGATCGCTCGGCGCCAGCGGTTCGCGGTTGTTCGCCTCCAGGCGGCGGGCTTCGATCTTCGGGACGGGCTCGCGTTTGTAGCCCTCGATCAGCACCAGATCGCAGGGGGCGAGGCGGGAGAGGATTTCCTCGAAGCTCGGCTCCGGCGCACCGCGCAACTCGTGCATGATCGCAAAGCGGGTACCGGAAACGATCGCCACTTCGTGGGCACCGGCCTGCCGGTGGCGGAAGGAATCAGCCCCCACCTTGTCGATGTCGAAATCGTGGTGCGCGTGCTTGATCGTCGAGATCGCGTAGCCGCGGCGGGTGAATTCCGCCACCAGCCGCACTGCCAGGCCCGTCTTACCGGAATTTTTCCAGCCGGAAATGCCGAAGACGCGGGGAGGGGTCATGAAAGCTCCTCGGCGAAACGACGCGCCTCTTGAAGATCCTCGGGCGTGTTGATGTTGAAGAAGGGATCGAGCAGCCCTTGCGTCGTCTCGACCATCGGGAATTCGGCGGTCACCACGCGGTGACGCTCGAGGAACGCCTTGATCCGCCGGTTGTCGGGGTCGGAAAGCCAGGTTTCCAGATCACTGGTGATGGAAACCGGCCAGAGCCCGAAGACCGGATGATCGCGGCCGTCGGAGGCGGCGATGACGATCGCGTTTGGATCGCCCGCCTCAGCTCCGAGCCGACGCGCGAGATCGGCGGGTACGAAGGGGCTGTCGGAGGGGACGGTGAGGAGATGGGTTGCTCTGACGCCGCGGGCCTGGATGTCTTGGAGGCCGGCGAGCACGCCGGCAAGCGGGCCGACCTGGCCGGGAACAAAGTCCGGCAGCAGGCGCAAGCCGAGCGGATTGGGGAAACCGATCGGCGCGTTGAGGGTGATTTCCGAGACCTGGGGCAGGAGCCGCCGCACCACATGACCGAGGATCGTGTCGCCGCCGATGGTGAGAAAAGCCTTGTCGGTGCCCATGCGGCTCGATTTGCCGCCGGCAAGGACGAGGCCCGGAGGCCGGATGGGGGGAGCCGCGGGCGTGGTCATCAGTCCTCATCCTTCGTCGGGATCGCGCCTTCGCGGCGGTCGATCTGCCGGACATAGGCGGTGGCGACGAGCGCAAGGATGGTCGTGACGCCCATGACGACGAGAAGCGGCATCGCGCCGCTCTCTTCCTTGAGTAACGCCGCGGCAAGGGTCGACAGCGCGGCGCCGCCGCCGACGGTGATCGCACCGCCGAGGCCGGAAGCGGAGCCGGCGAGGTGCGGCCGCACGCTGACGATGCCGGCATTGGAACTCGGCAGGGTGAGGCCGTTGCCGACGCCGGTCAGTGCCAGAGGCGCGAAGAAGGCAAGCGGCCAGGGCGCTTCCGCAACGAGGAACCCGGCGGTGATGAGAACGCCGACAAGGCTGACCAGGCTGCCGGAGATCATCATGGTCATCGTGCCGAACTGGCGGGTATAGCGGCCCGAAATGAAGTTGCCGATCATGTAGCCGGCCGCAATCAGAAAGAACTGCACACCGAGCATGGTCGGCGACAGATGATAGATCGCCGTGCCGACGAAGGGCGCTCCGCCGAGGAACGAGAAGAACACGCCGGAGGAGAAGGTGGAGGTAAACGTATAGCCCCAGAAGCGCCGCGAGCGGAAAAGGTCCGGCCAGCTGCGGAATTGGGCGGTGAAGCTGGCGGCCGGCGTGTGGTTCGTCTCGCCCAGGTCGGTAAAGACGAGCGTCAGGGTCAACAGGCCGAGGCCGAGCATCAAGGCGAAATTCGCCTCCCAGCCGAACATGTCGTTGAGCGCGCCGCCGATCGTCGGGCTGATCATTGGCACCAGCGACATGCCCATGGTCACATAGGCGATCATCGAGGCGGCGTTCTCCATCGGCACCGTATCGCGGATGATCGCGCGCGGCAGGACGAAACCGGCGACCACCGCGGTCTGCAGCAGCCTTCCGATCATGAAGACGGTGACGTTTGCGGCCATCAGGCAGATCACCGTGCCGACCAGCATGATCAGGATGCTGCCGATCATCACGCGGCGGCGGCCAAAAAGGTCGGAAAGCGGACCGAGCACCAGCTGCAGCAAGGCGGTACCGGCGATATAACCGGAGACGGCGAGCTGCATGACGGCATAGTCGGTGCCGAAATGGATGGCCATGGCGGAAAGCGACGGCAGGAAGACATTCAGCGAGAGGGCGCCAAGTCCGGCGCAGACGACGAGCGTCAGGATATGAGGCGGGGTTCGTCTATCCAGAAATCGGCTTTGCTGCACGTCTTGTCCTTTCACGCCTGCCTTTCGGCCCTTTCAATCCGGCCCTTCCTCAGGCCGGCGGGGCGGCGGCTGCCTTGCCGGTGGCAATGCCCTGCCGCTTGCGCTCGCGATAGAAAGTATAAAGGCCGGAACCGATAACGACTGCCGCGCCCACCAGCATATAGGCGTCCGGACGTTCGCCGAAGGCGAAAATGCCAATGACCAGAGCCCAGAGCAGGCCGGTATAGCGGAAGGGCGCGATGAAGGAGATCTCGCCTGTCCGCATCGACTGGATGACCGCCTGGTAGCCTGCGAAGACCAGCACGGAAGCAATTGCCAGATGTCCCAGCGCATAGGTGCTGACCGGCTGCCATCCGCCCATCGGCACGATCAGGATTGCCCCGAGAACCGTGTTGGCGAGGGACGTGAAGAGTGTCACCGTCAACGAAGGGATGTCCGCCTGGATGCGCTTGGTGGTGAGATCGCGGCATGCCGTAAAACAGCAGGCGACGACGGCGAGCAGGGCTGCCGGCGTGAAGCCTTCCGGACCCGGGCGGATGATGATGAGCACGCCGAGGAAGCCGATGCCGATCGCCGTCCAGCGCCGCCAGCCGACGGGCTCGCTCAGGAAAAGGGCCGCCCCCAACGTCACGGCAAGCGGCAAGGCCTGCATGATCGACGAAATGGCGGCAAATTCGATATGGGCAAGTGCGGAGAGGAAGGTCAGGGTGGCGCCGAGCTCGAAGAAAGTGCGCAGCAGCACCAGCGGATGCATGACCGCCTTGGCCGACAGGGTCACGCCCATGTAGCGGGCGACACAGTAGATCAGCAGTGTCGCCATGACGCCGCGCACTGCCATGATCTGGGGGATGCTGAGCTCCGGGGTGACCGACTTGACCAGCGCGTCGTTGCAGGTGAAAGCCGCCATGGCGAGCGACATGAACAGTGCGCCCCGCGAATTTTCAGACCATGCCATCTGCGAGATTCCTCCGGTACCGGTCTCTTAAAGCAACGGCTTACGCGTCGCCAGCCCGATTGCCTCCCGGGCGGTACTCTTTTGGGTAGCGGCGGGAAATTCCGATATCCGATACAGTGTAATAAAACGAAATGTAAGGGTCCCGAATTAACCGTTGTTCAACCGAATTTGACCATTGTGAACCCATTCATTCCCGCATGAGGCTGGGATCGTGCCGTTGCCGTTTCGCGATGCCGCAGACGCGAAAGTCGCATCTGGTTTGCAGTTGGGGGAAAAATGTCTTTCATCGATCGTCTTCTTCAGAGCCGCAGGATCGTCACCAAGGTCCTTCTTTTCGTCATCCCGCTGGTGCTCTTGATCGCCGGCGTCGGTCTTGCCGGTTATTATACGGCCAGCATGCTGAACGGCCATATGACGGTGACGCGTGCGACGATCGAAAACATCGGCGACTTTGAAAATCTCCAGGCGGTCCTTCAGGAATTCAACAGCAAGCCCGACAATGCATCGCTTGCGGCCTTGAAGGCTGCGATCGACAAGCAGGAGAGCGGCGTCCGCGTGCTCGGCGGGCTGCTCGTGACGGCCGGGGACCGCGAGCGCATCGCCGTGGTGACCGGGCTTGCGCCCAAGATGCGCGCCGATACGGACGTGCTCTGGAAGATAAAGCAGAGGCGAGACGAAAACGCCGCAGCGCTCGACGACAGCATCGATAATGTCCGCACCGTCGCGACAGGGGTCTCGGATCAGGTCGCCAACGTCCGCAAGCAGTTCGAAGGCAAGGAAAAGTTCGCCAAGGGCATGGTGCTGGAAGCCTACGCCTACAAGGCGATCGCCGAACAGATCGGCGAGCTTCGCAATTCCGTCAAGGAGACCGGTACCGACGACGGCGCGATCAGCACTGCCGACATGTATCTCGGCATTCTGGACAAGGCGTTCCAGGAGGTGCAGGCCTTCCTCACCCCGAACGGCATCAAGCAGCTGAAGCCGATCAACGACGCGATCAGCGCACTTGCCGCCACCATCAAGGGCAATCAGGAGGTTCCGGAAAAGGCGAAGGCGGTGCGTGACACCGTTGCCGGCATGGAGAAATTGCAGGCGAAAATGGAGGCGGAAGTCACCAGCAAGGCCGGCAACGCGGCCAGCCGTTTCGCCAGCATCGAGGGCGAGGTCGCGAGCCTGCGCACGCTTCTCGACCGCAGCGCCGAATCGCTGCGCCTGATCGACGCCATGCAGCTCTACGTCGAGCGGCTGCGCGCCAACCAGACGGAGGATGCGCGCAAGGTCGTCCTCGACGTCATGGCAAAGCTGAAGGCCGCCAGCGGGGAAGTGTCCGAACTCGCCAGAAATCCGGCCATGCGCGAGTTCTCGACGACGCTTCAGCCCCGCCTGAAATCGATCGAGGAGGATACTGCCAAGCTTCTGTCCATCGCCGCCGACTGGAAAAAGGCGCGCGCCGCCGCCGGCGAAACTCTGACGGGCGGCATGGCCGGCCTCAAGAATTTCGTCGCCCAGGCCCAGGAGGTCGGCAAGGAAGACAGCGAACGGTCCGCCCAGCTGTCGCTGATCGCCATGGTGGTCGGCACGCTGCTTGCCATTGCCGGTGGCCTGATGCTGGTGGAAACGCTGCGCGGCCCGCTGCGCCGCGTCACCGAAGTGATGAAGCGGCTCGCTGACGGCGACCTCGAGGTCAAGATCGAAGGCCGCGAACGTGGCGACGAAATCGGCGACATGGTTCGCTCGGTCACCGTCTTCCGCGATGCCGCGGTCGAAAATGTCCGTCTCGAGCAGGATGCCGCCGCAGCCCGCGAGCTCTCGACCGCCGAGTCGGAGCGCCGCGCCTCTGAGCGTGCCCGCATTGCCGGCGAGCAGCGCCAGGCGCTGACCGCACTCAACGACATGCTCGGCAAGCTTGCCGAGGGCGACCTCGAGCGCAGCATGGACGAAAACCTGCCGGAAGACTTCATCGAGATGGCGCGCACCTACAACCAGGCTGTCGAGGCGCTCCGTGCCACACTCGCCGACGTGCGCTCGACCGCGGAAGAGATCGACGGCGGCACCGGCAATCTCGCCGCTTCGGCGGACGATCTTGCCCGCCGCACGGAACAGCAGGCGGCAGCGCTCGAACAGAGCTCGCGCGCACTGCGCCATCTGAGCGAAATCGTCCGCTCGACGGCCGAAAGCGCCAAGCAGACATCCGTCTCGGTCAACGAGACGGAAGATTTCGCGGTCCGCTCCGGCGAGGTCGTATCCCGCGCCGTCGACGCCATGGGTGAGATCAGCCGTTCTTCCGAAAAGATCGCGACCATCATCGGGGTTATCGACGAGATCGCCTTCCAGACCAACCTGCTGGCGCTGAATGCCGGCGTCGAGGCGGCGCGGGCCGGCGAGGCAGGCCGCGGCTTTGCGGTCGTCGCCCAGGAAGTCCGCGAACTGGCGCAGCGTTGCGCGGGTGCTGCCCGCGAAATCAAGGGCCTCATTTCGGCAAGCTCGACTCAGGTCAGCAACGGCGTGCATCTCGTCGAGGAGACGGGTACGGCGCTCACCGAGATCATCACGCACATCACCGATGTCCGCAAACTGGTGTCCCAGATTTCGGCGGCCACCGGCGAGCAGTCGACCGGCATCAACGAAGTCACCAAGGCCGTGCAGGAGGTCGAGCTGATCACCCAGCGCAACGCGGCGATGGTCGAGGAAAACAACGCCGAGATCCACGGCCTGCGCCAACGTGTGGAGACGCTGTCCGAGAAGATCGAGCGCTTCAAGACGCGCGATCCGAACATCAGCTTCCATGCCGGCGCCAACGAACGCCGGGGAGGCTTCCGTCGCAGCGACGCTGCCTGAGGCCTGGACAGTCAGGCAAGCGCCGAGACCGTTTCGAGGAAGCGCTGCCCGATCGCAGAAAGTCGCGGTTTCAACCAGGACGCCGCCATCGGCAACGATGGCGGCGTCGGCGTGACTGGCCGGAAAACGACGCCGGGACGCGGCAGGCGGGACAGGCCGCCCGTGACGAACCCCATTCCGACCCCCGCCGCCACCAGGCCTGCAAGTGTGGTCATGGGCGTAACCTCCTGCACGATGCGCGGGCTGATGCCCTGGTCCCGGAAGAGAGCGATCACCCTGTCGTAGATGCTCGGTCCGATGGAGCGGGGTGCGAGGAGGAAGGGTTCGTCGGCGAGGTCGGAGAGCCGGATCTCGGTTCGGATCGCAAGCGGGTGGCTTTCCGGCAATGCCAGGACCAGAGGCTCGGCCGGCAGTTCATGGATCGCGAGTTCCGGATTGGCGAGCGGCGGATGCAGGACCGCAAGATCGATCGTTCCCGTCATCAGTGCGGATTCGAGCGACGGGGAATTGAGCTCGACAAGCTCTATCTCGACCTGCGGATAGCGCTTCCGGAATGCCTGCACCGCTTCCGGCAGGATGCCGTAGAAGGCGATGACCGTGAAACCCAGCCGCAGCCGACCGACTTCGCCGCGAAAGGCTCGTAAAGCCTGCTGCCGGGCGACTTCGGCATTTTCGATCGCCCGCCGGGCGGGTTCGAGGAACGCCTGGCCGGCCGGCGTCAGCGCGACGCTGCGGCGATCGCGCGCAAAGAGGTCCGTGCCGATCTCCAGCTCGAGGGCGCGAATGCGCTGGCTGAGCGAGGGCTGGGTGAGGTGCATCCTCTCGGCCGCCCGACGGAAATGCAATTCTTCGGCGACCGCCACGAAGCAGGCCATGGAGCGTATATCCATCGACATTCCTGATGTGTTTTGCCTATCACAGATGATGGAATTCCGATTGGAACTCTATCAGAGTGGACCCTATCCTCCCTTCAGGCAATAGGCGGCAGATGTCGCCGCTTCTCGGAAGGAGAATGGATCATGAAGGCTTTGTTTTTTCTCGCAGGCACAGCCCTTTCGTTGGTTACCGTGGCGCCCGGTACTGCTGCCGCACAATCGGCGGATATCCTGGGCGCGATCTCGGCCGGTCGCGTCGCGGTCATCTCCGACGGCGACTATTTGGCGCGCACCTATGCCGATTCCGTACTGGCTCCGAAGGAGGCCGGGCACAGGGACGTGCTCACCATTCTTTCGATAGCCAATGGTCGCGAGACGAGAGGTTCGCT
Organism: Neorhizobium sp. T7_12; assembly: GCF_002968535.1. NCBI lineage: Bacteria > Pseudomonadati > Pseudomonadota > Alphaproteobacteria > Hyphomicrobiales > Rhizobiaceae > Neorhizobium > Neorhizobium sp. T7_12. The sequence continues at coordinate 493,511 of NZ_PVBK01000002.1, forward strand.
CCTCGTCTCGAACTCTGTGACGGCGGCGCCCGAAATCCTGGAACTGACGCCGGACGGGCGCACGGCTTTCTTGACCGAACGGTTGGGCGGCCGGCCGGATGGCGGCGGAACGGTCAGAGATCTGCCGCCCGGCAGGCGGCTGTTTGCCGTCGATCTCTCCGACCCATCCACGCCGAAGCTTGCCGATACGGTGGAGATCGGCATCAACCCGGAGGCATTGGCCGTCAGCCCCGACGGGCAGCGGGTGGCGATCGTCTCCAATACCGCCGATGCGGCCCTGCTTCAGATCGTCGAATTTGCCGATGGCCGATTCGGCGAAGTCGCCCGCTTCGACCTGGCTGAACTCGGCATTTCCGGATCGCTGGATGCTCCGCGGGGCGGCGTGACGGCCACCAATGTTCAATGGCATCCTTCCGGGCGGTTCCTGGCGGCCAATATCAACACGCAGAACCGCGTTGCGTTCTTCGAATTTTCCGATAGCGATCAGGAGCCTGCCTTGCAAGCCTGGGGCAACAGCGTGGAGGTGGGCAGGGATCCCTTTGTTGGCCGCTTCACGCCGGATGGCCGCCATTATCTGACATCGAACTGGGGGCGCGATTTCACGGCGACCAGCCTAGAAGGCCGCGTCCCGAATGCGTCCTCCACCATGAGCGTGGTTCGGCTGGCGGATCCCGAGGCGTCCGAAGCCCGGCACAAGCGGTTGATGACGGTCGATACCGGCGTTTCGGCCGAAGGAATGGCGGTGAGCCCGGATGGCCGGCTTGTTGCGACGATCAATATGCGCGGCACATCCTTTCCGCCCGGGTCTCCGCGTCATGGCCGCGAGGCGGCCGTATCGCTTCTGACGTTCGATTCGGCCGCGGGCAGGCTGCACAAGGTTGGCGACTACACGTTCGAGGGCGTTTTACCCGAAGGCGGAACCTTCGACCTGGCGGGCGATCACCTTCTCGCAACCGTTTTCGAGGGACATGAGGGTGCAGGCCCCGGGGCCGGCGCAGGGCTTGAAGTCTTCAGGGTGATCAGGGGCGATACGCCGTCGCTGCGACGGATCGGGCGGGTGACCTTGCCGCACGGAGTGCATCATGTCGATATTTCGCGATAACGGCGGGCGGCGGCAGCGGTCGCCGGCGCGGATATCACCCGCCGGTGACGCTCATGTGGCGGGCGACGGCGGGGCGCTTGTGGGTGCGATCGATGATGAAATCGTGGCCCTTGGGCTTGCGGGTGATCGCTTCGTCGATCGCGGCCGACAGGTAGCCGTCGTTTTCGGAGGCGCGCAGCGCCGTGCGCAGGTCGGCCGCGTCGTTCTGGCCGAGGCACATGTAGAGCGTGCCGGTGCAGGTGAGACGCACCCGGTTGCAGCTCTCGCAGAAATTATGGGTCATCGGCGTGATGAAGCCCAATCGGCCGCCGGTTTCCTTCACTTCGACATAGCGGGCGGGGCCGCCGGTCTTGTAGGGGATCTCGGTCAGCGTGAACTGCTCTTCGAGATCGGCGCGCAGCTTGGAGAGCGGCAGATACTGGTCGGTGCGGTCCTCGTCGATCTCGCCCATCGGCATGGTCTCGATCACCGTCATGTCCATGCCGCGGCCATGCGCGAAACGCAGCATGTCGGCGATCTCGAACTCGTTGAATTCCCTCAGCGCCACGGCATTCAGCTTGATCTTCAGTCCGGCCTTCTGGGCGGCGTCGATGCCTTCCATGACCCTGTGGTAATCGCCCCAGCGGGTGATCGCCTTGAATTTTTCGGGGTTCAGCGTGTCGAGCGAGACATTGATGCGACGCACGCCGCTGTCATAAAGCTCGTCGGCATATTTTGCCAGCTGCGACCCGTTGGTCGTCAGCGTCAGTTCGTCGAGAGCGCCGGCCTTGACGTGCTGGCCGAGCTCGCGCACCAGAAACATGATGTTCTTGCGCACCAGCGGCTCGCCGCCTGTGAGGCGGATCTTGCGGACGCCCTTGGAAATGAAGGCGGAACAGAGCCGGTTCAGCTCTTCAAGCGTCAGCAGGTCCTTTTTCGGCAGGAAGGTCATGTTTTCCGCCATGCAATAGGTGCAGCGGAAATCGCAGCGATCGGTGACCGAGACGCGCAGATAGGTGACCGCACGGCCGAACGGATCGATCATCGGTGCCTGGTCGGCGATGATCGGGGCTGCTCCTCCAACCGGTCCTGCGAAACTGTTCACGTGATAATCTCCCTTACCCGGAAAGTGGGGGTTTCGAGCCGTCGCGTCAAGTGTATGACATCAATCCAGATAGTACAGCGACGGACGCAAAACCGCTTGCGGCGAAACGCCGTAGCTCATAATCCTCCGCCAGGCATATGACAATCGGGAGCCTGAAAAGCATGAGCGACATCTGGCCGACGGAACTTAGGGTCTCCAAGGACCGCCACACGCTGAACGTTACCTTCAGCGACGGCGCGGCTTTTCCACTGCCGGCCGAAACGATGCGCGTGCTGTCGCCTTCGGCGGAAGTGCAGGGGCATGGTCCCGGCCAGAAGGTCACCGTGCCCGGCAAGCGCAATGTCGGCATTGCGGCGATCACGCCGGCCGGCAACTACGCGGTGCGAATCCGCTTCGACGACGGCCATGACAGCGGCATCTTCACCTGGCCATATTTGCGCGAACTCGGCGAACGCGGAGCCGAGCTGTTTGCCGACTATGAGCGCGATCTCATCGAGAAGGGCCTCTCCCGCGATCCGCCGCAGAGAACGCGGTAGGCGTCAAGCGGTGGTCAGGCCGGTTCGCGGCTGTCCTCCCGGATTTCCGACTGCAGGGTGACGATCAGCCGCTCCATGGACTCCGCCATCGCCATGCATTGATCCAGCGGCTCGGAGGAGAGCGTCCGCTCGATCAGCGCCGTCTGGATCGCCATCGCCTTTTCCGTCACCGAGCGGCCTTCCCGGGTCAGGTAGAGGCGCAGCACGCGCTTGTCCTTCGTATCGCCGCGCCGCTCGATCAGCCCGCGCTTTTCCATCTGCGGCAGCGCCATGCTCATGTTGGAACGCCCCACCAGCAGTTTGTGGGCGAGTTCCTGCTGGGAGATTCCCTCGAACCGGTAGAGATTGATCAGGATGTCGAGATGCGGCGGCTTGATGTCGAGTTCGGTGAGTTCGCGGGTCAGCACGGTTTGCATCAACTGGCAGGCGCGGGCGACGGCAATCCAACTGCGAAAACGCGGATGATCCCAGGGGAGGGATTGATTTTTGTTCATCATTGTACTTTATTGTTCAGCATTGAACATTATTGGGTTTTCTCACTATGCCATCCTTTGCACTCAAGGTCATCCGTTTCGGATTTGCCGCCATGGGGCGGCCTTTCCCCAATACCACAGCCGGGCTCGCCTTTCGGCTCTTCTGCCTGACGCCCTCGCGCCGTCCCAAGGGCGGCAAGGCGAGGGCGATGGAGGATGAGGGACGGGAGCGGCTCTCGGCCGCCCAGAAGATCCCGCTCGCCGTCGGACGCTCGACGGTGATGGCCTATCGCTTCAACAGCGACGGGAAGCCCGGCCGCCCTCGTTACCTGGTCGTGCACGGCTGGGGCTCCAATGCCGCCTATATCGCCGCGCTGCCGGCGGGCCTGGCCGAAACCGGCGCCGAGGTCGTGGTACTCGATTTTCCCGGCCATGGGCTTTCCAGCGGCCGCAGCCTCAACATGCGCCAGGCCGTCGAAGCGATCGTTGCGGCGGAGAGCCGGTTCGGCCATTTCGATGCGGCGGTCGGTCATTCGTTCGGCGGTGCGAGCATGATGCTCGCCGCCGGCGGGGTGATGAGGCAAGTCGGCTCGATCTCTCCCTCGAAACTGGTGGTTGTCGGCGCGCCAAGCCATATCCACTGGCTGTTCGACGATTTTTCGCGGATGGTCGGCCTGCCGTCGCGCGTCAAGGCGCAGCTGATCCGGCGGGCGGAAAAGGTAGCCGGCGCATCGCTCGACGACTTCGACACGGTGGCAAGCGCGGCGCGCTTGGGGACGCCGCTGCTGGTCGTGCATGCCGAGGAGGACAAGGAGGTCGCGGCCGACCACGCCCGGCGTTTCGAGGGGCTTGCCACGGCACGGCTCGAATGGGCGAACGGGCTCGGGCATCGCCGCATCGTCAGCGACCGCGGCGTGATCGAGACCATTGCCGCCTTCCTGACGAACGATCGCCGGCCGCTGTGCGAAACCTCCATCGCCGCCAAGCCCGGCAACGACGCCGCTGCTTGATCCACAGGGGACGTCATCATAGTGTCGCCCGCGCGGGCTAAGGCCCGCCGATACCAGAGGGGCGAACCATGACCATCGTCACATCCGTCGAAGAACTGAAGGCGATCTATGACGGCGTCTCGGAGGCTTCGCTCGCCAAGGTAACGAAGACGCTGACCCCTGAATACCGGCAGATGATCGAAGCCTCGCCTTTCCTCGCATTCGCGACCGTGGGGCCGGAAGGGCTCGACTGCTCGCCGCGCGGCGATCTTGGCGGGGCGGTGCGTATCCAGGACGATTCGACGCTGCTTCTGCCCGACTGGCGCGGCAACAACCGTATCGATTCGCTGATCAATATCGTGCGCGACCCGCGCGTGGCTTTGATGTTTCTGATACCCGGCTCGAACACGACGATGCGCATCAACGGCCGCGCCGTGATCTCGGTGGAGCCCGCGCTGCTCGAAAGCTTCGAGATGGACGGCCGGCATCCGCGCAGCGTCACGGTGATCACCGTCAACGAGGTCTATTTCCAGTGCGCCCGCGCCCTGATACGCGCCGAACTCTGGAACCCGGAGCATTTCGTCGATCCGAAGAACCTGCCGACGCCCGGAACGCTGCTGAAGGCGGCCAAGGCCGACTTCGACAGGGAGACCTACGACCGGGAATGGCCGGAGCGCGCCGCCAAGACCATGTGGTAGACGCCGCACCGGCGTTTTCTTCGTGAAGAAGACATGCCTGGTCGCCGTCCTCATGGACATTTCCAGCGCCCAAGGCGACAATCGAATCGACCCGCCATAGGGGACGGGCACGGGGGATTTTATGAAGTTTGGAACCGGCTTTGCGGCGGTGGTCCTGGCTGCGACGATGTTCGGCGCCCAAGCGGCGCGTGCGGACCAGTTGATCGAGGAATATACGGCCTTCATCGGCGAGGACGATCTGTACAATTCCAACAATGTGCGCCTGCAGGAGCCCTGGCAGATCGTCCGCCAGGACCGCGCGAATTTTCATCGCTTCGGCGTCTCGCAGCGCGGCGACCAGAGCGACAGCTTCTTCGACGATGCCGGCAATCGGGAACTCGTCGAGCGCATGATCAGCCGTGGCACCATCGATCGGGCCGCCCGCAACGCCGTCGTCCGCGGGAATGTCATGATCAACGTGCAGATCTTTCGAGGGCCTCGCGGCGATTACGTCAATGTCCTGGTCTACTGACAGGCCGTTCCTCCGGGCCGCAGCCGTGATGCTGTCGGTTCTCGTCTGCGGCCCGGGCGAGGCGCGCGAATTGCGCCTGGAGGAAAAGATCGCGGCCCTCGTGAAGGCCTATCCCGACATGATCGCGGCCAGCCGCGACGGCAGGCTGATCATGAAGGAGGGTGCCCCCATTCCGATCGACGACGGGATCAGGCGCAGTCATGTGCAAATGCTGGCCGAGGGCGATGTCGAGGACAGCCTGTCTCAGGCATATCGGCCCGGCTCGTGCGAATACCACCCGCCGGTCGATTCCGATCCGGGTCGTATCCGCAGCGACGAATTGATGAAGCGCCTTTATGGCGTGAGCGCCAATGCCGTGCAGTCGAACCTCGTGCCGGTCGCATGGTTCGGAGAGACGTTGCGCGTCACCAGCCGTAACGGGGTCGACAAGGCGCTCGCCGCAGTCCGGGATGAGCTTGCTGCCGACCCGGGCCTGAAAACCTACCTGACGCCGTCGGCCGGCGTCTTCAACTGGCGCAAGGTTGCGGGACAGGCCAATCTCTCGGTCCACAGTTTTGGTGCGGCGATCGATCTCAACACGAAACACGCCGATTACTGGCTGTGGTCGGGAGGCAAGCCCGGCAACGTGCCGAACTACAAGAACCGCTTTCCGATGAAGATCGTCGCGGCGTTCGAGCGCCATGGCTTTATCTGGGGCGGTCGCTGGTATCACTACGACACCATGCATTTCGAATACCGCCCGGAACTGCTGGCCATCGCCGGCGCCGCAGGCGTCTCGGCCTGCGACTGAGGGAAATCTACTTCCTGTAGATCAGCCAGCTCTTGCCGACATAGTCCTTCTTCATGCTGTCATCAAAGAAGATCGAGCGGTTCCGGCCGGAGTTCTTGGCGTTGTAGAGGGCCGTATCGGCATTGGCGTAGAGTTCTCCGGGATCGCTCGCCTGCGAGGCCATCGCAAAGCCGAGAGAAATGGTGACCGGGCCGTAGTCGATGCCGGAGCGCGAATTGCGGAAGATGCGGGTTTCCAGCGCGCGGCGGACCCGCTCGCAGATGATCACCACCTCTTCCGGCGTGTTGCCTTCGACTATGATCGCGAATTCCTCGCCGCCGGAGCGGGCGACGAAGACATCCTTGCGGACGTTCGAGCGGATCACGGAAGCAACCGTCGCGAGGATCTTGTCGCCGACCGGATGGCCGTAGCTGTCGTTGATCTTCTTGAAGTTGTCGATATCGGCCAGCACCAATGCGGTGACCGGCAGCAGGGCCGTATTGTCGTAGGTCGCCGCAAGGCGCTCGTCGAAGGCCCGGCGGTTGGCGATCCGGGTCAGCGAATCGGTGTTGGCGATACGCTTGTATTCGTCGAGTTCGCGGCGGACCTGGTCCATTTCCTGCGAGCGCTGGACGACGCCGCCGACGGTCTTTTCGCCGTGCGCCATGGTGCTGCCGGTTGCCTCGCTCAGGAGCGCCAGCGCGCTGGTCAGCAGGTCGTTGGAAAAATTGCTCTTCGAGTTGATCCGCTGAGCGGTTTCTCCAAGCAGCTTGCCGTAACTCTCGAGCGAGTTCTGCTCCTGACGCAGCAGCTTCAGGAGCGCGTCGAGTTCGCCAAGAATCCTGGTATGGGCGTCTTCGATGACGGCCACCTGGCCGGTTCCAAGGTAACGATGCGAAAGCGCGTCCAGCTCCTCCTGCGTGGCACGGCTTCCGAGCCCCGCCAGATCACGGGTCAGGTCGGGATTGGAACCGATATAGGCCTCGTAAAAAAGCTGATAATTGCGAGGGATCGGGGCGACGCCCATCGATCGCACCGCGTAGATGATCTGGCCGATCAGATCGCTAGATTGCGCTCTCGGCGCCGTTGCCGTCGTCATCGACGATCCCCACTAGATCCCACCTGTATGCTATAAAATGAAGTAGTATGTGAAAAATGTTCGAAAAGAATTAAGGGGTGCGAGCTGAAGAGCTTATTCTTAAATTTATTTCGCATTTCTGAAATACCCGATTTTCCCTCAAAACTAATGGGTTTACAGACTTCGAGCCCGAAAAGATATTCACCTGTAGAATGTTGATATATTGTCGGAATTAACCAATGTAGGCTGACCGAAAGAGAAAGCCCGCTAATCGGGAGGCGGGCTTGCTGGTTATATTGTAAATCAGGTCCCCTTATTTGGGACCGATCATGTTTTCAGGGCGGACATACTGGTCGAACTCCTCGTTCGTCAGGTATCCGCCGCCGACCGCTTCTTCGCGAAGGGTCGTGCCGTTCTTGTGGGCTGTCTTGGCGATCTTGGCGCAGATGTCGTAGCCGAGCCTGGTGTTAAGGGCGGTGACCAGCATCAGCGAGTTTTCCACGCCGCGTCTGATATTGTCTTCCCGGGCTTCGATGCCGACCACGCAATTGTCGGTGAAGGAGACCGCGGCGTCGCCGAGCAGCTGCACCGACTGCAGGAAATTGTAGGCCATCATCGGATTGTAGACGTTGAGCTCGAAATGGCCCTGGCTGCCGGCGAAGGTGAGAGCCGCATGGTTTCCGAAGATGTGGGCGCAGACCTGGGTGAGTGCTTCCGACTGGGTCGGGTTGACCTTGCCCGGCATGATCGACGAACCCGGTTCGTTTTCCGGCAGCGACAGTTCGCCAAGGCCCGCACGCGGGCCGGAGCCCAGGAAACGGATGTCGTTGGCGATCTTGAAGAGAGCGGCGGCGGCGGCGTTGATCGCGCCGTGCGCAAACACCATCGAGTCGTGCGAGGCGAGTGCTTCGAACTTGTTGGGGGCCGTGACGAAAGGCAGGCCGGTGATCTTCGAGATTTCCTCGGCGACCTTTTCGGCAAAGCCGACCGGGGCGTTGAGGCCGGTGCCGACCGCTGTGCCGCCCTGGGCGAGCTTGGAAAGCGCCGGCAGCGTCAGTTCGATATTGGCGATCGCCGAGCCGACCTGCGCCGCATAACCGGAAAATTCCTGGCCGAGCGTCAGCGGGGTGGCATCCTGCGTGTGGGTGCGGCCGATCTTGATGATGTGGGAGAAGGCCTTGACCTTCACTTCCAGCGCTTCGTGCAGCTGCTTCAGCGACGGGATCAGGTGGCGCACGATGGTTTCGACGCAGGCGATGTGCATGGCCGTCGGATAGGTATCGTTCGACGACTGGCTCATGTTGACGTGGTCGTTCGGATGCACGGGCTTCTTGGAGCCCATCACGCCGCCGAGCATTTCGATCGCGCGGTTGGAGATTACTTCGTTGGCGTTCATGTTCGACTGGGTGCCGGAGCCAGTCTGCCAGACGACCAGCGGGAAATGGCCGTCGAGCTTGCCGTCGATGACTTCCTGGGCCGCTTCGACGATGACCTTGCCGATCGAAGCGTCGAGGCCGCCCAGTTCCATATTGGCGCGGGCGGCGGCCTGCTTGACGATGCCGAGCGCACGCACGACCGCGAGCGGTTGTTTTTCCCAGCCGATCTTGAAGTTGCCGAGCGAGCGCTGCGCCTGGGCCCCCCAATAACGGTCGCTCGCCACGTCGATCGGGCCAAACGTATCGGTTTCGGTGCGGGTCGATGCCATCTTCGCTGCCTCTTTTTGCTCGTGGTCGCTGCCGGTGTCCTGAAAGATCAACAACGCGTTACCGCGTCGGAGCCGGCCGGCGGCATTACTATACGATTGGTGAACGTCTGCAAGCCGGCCGAACAGGCTTTTTGGCAGGCTTTTGTCGTGCCTTTTATGACACGGAGCGCGGAATTATACAGCGGAATCCGCCCTCTGACCGGGTGCTTGTCGATGGTCGTCAGTAAAAATTTAACGAATAGTTTCTTAACCTTCCGGCTGCGCACCGATGCTGTTTCCGGCGGAGCCGAAACCCGCCGGCCGCTCGGGCGTTTCTTTCCATCCCTCACGCGATCGGTTAGATGGCGTGATATATATTCGAGCCCGCGGATCAAGACGCGGATGCAGGTGACGGGGACGACATTGCAGTACAAACACAAAAGAACTTCGATCGCATTGGCGCTCGTCTCCGGCATCTCGATGTTTACCGGTGCGGCCGTTCCCGCACATGCCGTGACACTTCTCGATCTCTTTCGCGGCGGTCCCGGCGCGGAGCGGGCAGGGCGGCACGATAACGGCCTGCCGGGCGTCGGCGGCAATTCCGGCATGCCGACCGAGCGCAGCCTCGCCGATCCCGAGCCGCTACCGAAAGTCTCCGGTCCTCGATATTACACCTATAAGCCGGATGCCGAGCGGGCCGTGAAGACGACCGCATTCGCTGCAGCGTCCGCGACGGACGGTACGCGCCTCATCGCCGAGGCCAAGGTTTCGGCGCCGGCGGAAATCGCGACCGCGCTCGAAGCCTTCTACGGCAAGGCCGCAGAGCCTCTCTGGGTCACCGCCGGCGACGTCAACGAGAAGGCGAGGGGCGTGCTGTCGCTCTTCGAGCGGGCCGGCGAATACGGGCTGGAACCGGCCGACTACGTCCTGCCGGTCCCGGCGCTGACCACGGCAAGCGTCGCGGCCCCGACGGATGCGGCGGCCCCCATCAATGTCTCCGCAACGGCATCTGCGCCGGTTTCCGCCGCCGACAGCCACGACCGCGCGCTGATGCAGTTCGAACTGGCGCTGTCGGAAAAGGTGCTGACGTTCGCCCAGGACATGATGCGTGGCCGTATCGACCCGAACAAGGTGTCCGGTTACCACGACTTCAAGCGCAAGGACGTCAAGCTCCCGCTCGTCCTGCCTTTTGCGCAGACCGGTACGGATGTCGCGGCCTACCTCGAAGGCCTGGCACCGCAGAGCCCTCAATTCCAGGCGCTGAAGGCCGAGCTTGCAACGCTGCGTGCCGCAGCGGCCAATGACGGCCCGCAGATCTCGCTGCCGAGCGACATTCTCCTGAAGCCGGGCAAGAGCAGCGCGGATATGGCGAGCATCATCGCCGCCATCCAGCACACCGGCTCGGAAGCGCTGAAGACCAAGCATGCGGCGACGCTGACGGCCTATCAGCAGACCCCGGACTACACGCCGGAACTCGTCGACGTCGTGAAGTCCTTCCAGGCGGAAGTCGGTCTCAAGGCCGATGGGGTCATCGGCAATGCGACGGTGCGCAAGATGGTCGGCCATACGTCGAAGGACAAGATCGAGAAGGTCGAAGTCGCCATGGAACAGGCGCGCTGGCTGCCGGACGATCTCGGCCAGCGTTACGTCTTCATCAACCAGCCGGCCTTCACGGTCTATTACCATGACCGTGGGGCGGAACAGTTTTCGATGCGCGTCGTGGTCGGCAGCAAGTCCAACCAGACCTATTTCTTCCAGGACGAAATCGAAACCGTCGAGTTCAACCCCTATTGGGGCGTGCCGCAGTCGATCATCATCAACGAGATGCTGCCGCACCTGCGCCAGGATCCGAGCTACCTCGACCGAATGGGTTATGAGGTGTCGGTCGGCGGCAGGGCGGTCTCGTCGAGCAGCATCAACTGGTTCGGCTCCACCGAGAAGATCTCCGTGCGTCAGCCGCCGTCGGGTGACAACGCGCTCGGCGACCTGAAGATCCTGTTCCCGAACAGCCACGCGATCTATATGCATGACACGCCCTCGAAGAGCTTCTTCCAGCGCGACATGCGGGCGCTGAGCCACGGCTGCGTGCGTCTTGCCGAACCGCGCAAGATGGCGGCCGCCGTACTCGGCACCACGATCGACGACGTGAACGGACGGATCGCCGCCGGCGAGAACGTCTCGACCAAGGTGCCGGTCAGGATCCCGGTCTACGTCGCCTACTTCACCGCTTGGCCGAACAAGGACGGCAAGGTCGAGTATTTCGACGACGTTTATGGCCGCGACGATGCGACGGTGAAGGCTTTCGTGGCAACCACCAAGGTCCGGGCGGCCCAGAGCTGAACTTTGAGCTGAGAACGAGTTTCGGATTGCAGAAGAAGGCGGCCTCCGGGCCGCTTTTTATTTGGCAGCCGCCAGCCGCGTCACGTCGGCGGAAATCAGCGTTTCCACCATACCCACGGTTAGCTCGTCATAACCGCCGATCACCTGATCCGGGTTGAGTGTATCGACTGCGACGTCGGAATAACCGAAGGTCACGGCGACGGAGGCAATGCCGGCATTCTGTGCGGCAAGGATATCGTTGACGCTGTCGCCGATCATGATGCTCGTCGCCGGATTTCCGCCGGCCCGTTCGATCGTACCGAAAATGTGCCGGGCATCCGGCTTGCGGACGGCGAAGGTATCGCCGCAGGTCATCGCGACGAAGCGATCCAGGAGGCCGAGCTTTTCGAGAAGCGGGAAGGCGAGCCGTTCGGACTTGTTGGTGCAGACCGCGAGCCGCATCCCGGCTGCCGACAGGCGATCGAGACACGCGACGACGCCGTCATAGGGGCGGCTTCTGCCCGGCATCTCCGCCTCGTAATGCTCCATATAGCGATCGAACAGCCTGGCCGCCGTCGGCTCGTCGAGCGGAACCCTGCGAAGTTCGAAGGCGCGGCGGATCATCACGCGCACGCCCTGGCCGACGAGATGGGTGAGGTCCTCGAACGTCACTGGCTGGAGACCGATGTCCTCGATCGTATAGTTGAGGCTGTCGATAAGATCCGGTGCGGTGTCGATCAACGTGCCGTCGAGGTCGAAAATGACGAGTGGAGCGGTCAATGGAACCTCGTGAGCGTCGTTCGGGAGATGCCCCGGATTAAGCAATGCTGCCGTGAAAAGCAAATATGCGAGATTCGCCCACCTTCGTAAAACCCATGGCTTCGTAAAACCCGCCGCGAGGGGACTTTCGTTTGTGGGGAGAGGCGTGTAAACAGCGGGTCGGCGAAAACAGCGGGGAGCTTTTGGCGGATGGACGCCCGGGAAATGAAAGTCAAGGCGGCGCAAGCGGCACTGGCCTATGTCGAGGACGGCATGCGGCTGGGTATCGGCACCGGTTCGACGGCGGACGAATTCGTCAGGCTACTTGCCGAAAAGGTCCACGGCGGCTTCAAGGTCGAAGGCGTGCCGACATCCGAGCGCACCGCGAGGCTCTGCGTCGAGCTCGGCATTCCGCTGAAATCGCTCGAAGAGCTCCCGGAACTCGATCTGACGATTGACGGTGCCGATGAAGTCGATGCCAACCTGACCCTGATCAAGGGTGGCGGCGGTGCATTGCTGCGCGAAAAGATCGTCGCCGCGGCTTCTGCCCGCATGATCGTGATTGCCGACGAAAGCAAGCTGGTCGATATGCTCGGAGCCTATCCGCTGCCGATCGAGATCAATCCTTTCGGCCAGACAGCGACGCAGATTGCCATCGAAAAGGCCGCTTCCCGGTTAGGATTGACCGGTGAATTGAAGCTGCGCAAATCGGGGGCTGAAGTCTTCACGACAGATGGCGGCCACTACATTTTCGACGCATCTTTTGGCCGCATTCCTGATGCAGACGCACTGTCGGCGGAGCTTAATTTCATTCCCGGTGTCGTGGAACACGGGCTGTTCATTCATATGGCGTCCTTAGCGATCATTGCCGGTGAGGCTGGAGCGCGGACGCTTGAGGCGAAGTAAACTAGGAGCAACCAACTCATGATCAGATTCGCGCTTTTCGGCCGTGCCGCCGCTGTGGCCATCCTCTTCTCCGGCGCCTTCACGGTATCGGCTCGCGCGCAGGAAGTTTCGGAAGCCCAGCTTGCCGCTGCGCGCGATGCGATCGCGTCGCTCAACGTCACGGATCGTTACGACAATATCCTGCCCAACCTGGCAGAGCGTCTGAAGGCCCAGTTCATCCAGGCCTCCCCGAACTTCCAGGGCCAGATCTCCAACGTCGTCGACGAGCAGGCGCTCGTGCTCGCGCCGCGCCGCGCCGATCTCGAGAAGGAAGCGGCGACCATCTACGCCAAGAGCTTCTCGGTCGATGAACTGAAGTCGATTTCCACCTTCTTCAACACCGAGACCGGCAAGAAGCTGCTGACCAACCAGCCGCTCGTCAGCCGTGAACTGACCAAGGCCGCTGAAATCTGGGCAAACGGGATTTCCCGCGACCTGACCAACCACAGCTCGGAAAAGCTGCGCGGCATCATCGACGCAAATCCGATCCAGGCGCCGGTCGTCGATCCGGCTCCGGCGGAAGCACAGGCCGCTGCACCCGCGCCGGCAAAGCCTGCCACTCCGCCGGCCCCTGCCAAGCCCGCTGCTGCGCCTGCGGCCAAGCCCGCTGCTCCGGCAGCTACCGCTCCGGCCAAGCCCGCCGCCCCGGCTGCCAAGCCGGCCCCGGCCCCAGCGCCGAAGCCCTGATAACATCGTCGGCCCGTCGAATTTTAAGGAAGCCCGGAGCAATCCGGGCTTTTCCTTTTGGGCCTCTCATCCCTATATGTGAGCCACATCCAGCCGCCTGCTCTCAAGGAGAATACCATGACCGCCTATGACTATGATCTCTTCGTGATTGGCGGCGGATCGGGCGGCGTGAGGGCGGGCCGCGTGGCGGCATCGCTCGGCAAGCGGGTGGCGATCGCCGAGGAATATCGTTTCGGCGGCACCTGCGTCATTCGCGGCTGCGTGCCGAAGAAGCTCTTCGTCTACGCATCGCAATATCACGAACATTTCGAGGATGCGGTCGGTTACGGCTGGGAAGTCGGTGCGAGCACGTTCGACTGGAAGAAGCTGATCGCCGCCAAGGACAGGGAGATCGCCCGCCTCGAAGGCCTCTATCGCAAGGGTCTTGAAAACAACGGTGCGGAAATCCTCGAGACCCGCGCCGAGCTGGTCGATGCCCATACGATCCGGCTCGTGAAGACTGGCAGGACCGTGACCGCCGAAAGGATCGTCATCGCTACCGGCGGCGCGCCCAACCCGCATGCGGCGCTGCCCGGCCATGAGCTCTGCATCTCGTCCAACGAAGCCTTCGATCTGCCCGAGCTGCCGCGCTCCATCCTGATCGCCGGCGGCGGTTATATCGCCGTCGAATTCGCCAACATCTTCCACGGCCTCGGCGTCGACGTGACGCTGATCTATCGCGGCAAGGAGATTCTTTCGCGCTTCGACCACGACATGCGCCAGGGCCTGCACAAGGCGATGGTCGAGAAGGGCATCCGCATCGTGCTGACCGATGTGATCGAGGAGGTCACCAAGGCGCCAGCCGGTGGGCTTGTTGCCAGGACCCTGAACGGCGAGACGATGGCCGTCGACACCATCATGCTGGCGCTTGGGCGCGATCCGAATACCAAGGGTCTGGGCCTGGAGGCCGCGGGCGTCGAGATGAACGAGCGTGGCGCCATCATCGTCGACAGATATTCCCGCACCAGCGTGCCGCATATCTATGCGCTCGGAGATGTCACCGACCGGGTACAGCTGACGCCCGTGGCGATCCACGAGGCGATGTGCTTCATCGAAACCGAGTACAAGGATAATCCGACCGCTCCGGACCACGATCTGATCGCCACCGCCGTCTTCTCGCAGCCGGAGATCGGCACGGTCGGCCTGTCGGAAGAGGAGGCCGCCAAGCGCTATCCGGAGATCGAGGTCTACCGTGCCGAATTCCGGCCGATGAAGGCGACGCTTTCGGGACGGTCGGAGAAGATGATCATGAAGCTGATCGTCGAGACGGCAAGCCGCAAGGTGGTCGGGACTCACATCCTTGGCCACGACGCCGGCGAAATGGCACAGCTTCTCGGTATTTCGCTGAAGGCCGGCGTTACCAAGGATGGTTTCGACCGCACCATGGCCGTGCATCCGACGGCGTCCGAGGAGCTCGTCACGATGTACAATCCGAGCTACCGGGTGAAGAACGGCGAGCGCGTCTGACGCGCCCGCGGCTTTGGCGCCGGGTTAGCTGGTGATCCGGGGCGCGCTGACGATCTTGTGGAAAAGGGTATTCATGGCGTCCGCAATGCCCTGTTCGAGCGAGACCTCGAAGAAATAACCGGGGCTCGCGCATTCCTTCATCTTCGTGGAAATGCTGTCATCGAACGGCTTTACCCACTTTTTCCAGAAGTCATTGCTTTGTAGCGGCAGGTAGGTGGTGTAGAGCACCGCAATTCGGATGTTCTTATCCTTTAGATCCTGACAGAATTTCGTATCGATAGGCTCGATACAGCGGCCCGCCGTGTTCGTCACCAGACCTTTGGTGCAACCGTTCGGTTTGTAGCTGTCTCCCACACCATCGGCCACCAGGAAGACAATCTTCTGGCGGTCGGCCTTGCTCGTGCCGTTTCCCGGGAGGCCATACACTGGCTTACTGAGGATCTCATTCCCAATGCGCGTGAGAGCATCATCAAAGCTGGTTTGTTGATCGCCGTTGTAGTTCTGCTTTGGAATGCTCATCAGCTTGATCTTTTCAGTCGCCTCACCGACCGTAGTGAGGTTTTCGTTCAGTTCGGCGACCTTGAAGAGCATTGCGTCCTGCGCCCGTTCCCCGAAGGTGTAGGCCGCCATGCGAAACTGGCCGGGCACGGTCTGCGTATCCGTTGCCGTTTTCATCAAAGTTTCGGTTGCTTCGGCGACGACATCGATACGAATGGGGATGCCGTTCTGCTTGGCGACGTTGTAATAGCTGTTTGGATCTTCCTTTCCATCCTCGGAGACGATATGGCAGGCAAAGGCGCACTCTTTGTTGTTGCCCTTGCTATCACCGTTGCGAGTTGCGTATTTCATGTCGTCGATGGCTTGCAATGTCGCCCCAACGCCCATCGAAGGCGTGTTGTCGAGCAGCATGTAGAAGTCGAGGAACGACGGCGTCTGGTATTGCGCGGTGGCCTGGCCGGAAACGGTGATGTCGTCCTTGCCGAGGATCGTCATGAAAGTGGTCGGCAAGGTCGCGCTGAACGATACGCGCGAGGTCAGGATGCCGTTGTTCTTCGCGACCGCGATATCGACGTTGACCGGCAGGGTGGAAAGCTCGCCGGACATCTGACCGAGAAAGATGCTTCGGGCCTCGGCCGGATCGAGCGCCACGCTTCCGTCGCCTTGCAATTGCATCGCCTGAGCGACGGCCTTCGATTTTTCAGCGATCGCGCCGACGGCGGCCGCATCGGCCGCGCCGACGAGTTGCTGCTTGACGGTCAGCGCGTGGCCGAAATCGAGCGCCAGGCCGGCCGTTCCGATCAGCGGAACCAGTAGAAAGGCAGTCATGACGCCAAAATTGCCGCCGCGATCCTTCCAGAAACGTGTCATCGGATGCATCGCCTGCTCCCCAGCAAGAAAACCCTGCAGGAACGTCGCGCAAATTCGTGAAATTGTGGCTAAGAACGGGATTAAAATTCAAGGCATGTCCTGATTTCATACTGCATACGATCCGCCCGGGTACGGCGTCAGCTTGATATTCGTGGCCTTTCGCGGGGGACGGGCCGGCGGTGAAGGCGGGCAAAACGGCTATGCAACGCCGCTGTTAAGGTCTATAAGCCGCCTCGATTTTAAAGACTTGCCCGGCAGAAGATGGCCGAGGCTGAAACAGGTGAGCGAGATGGCACAGAATTGGACCCCGAGCAGTTGGCGGCAAAAACCGATCCAGCAGCTCCCGGAATTCCCGGACAAGGCTGCGTTGGCAGCGACTGAAGCTCAGCTCGCCACCTTTCCGCCGCTCGTGTTTGCCGGTGAGGCCCGCCGGCTGAAGAAGCAGCTCGCCAGCGTCGCGGAAGGCAATGCCTTCCTGCTGCAGGGCGGCGACTGCGCAGAAAGCTTCGTCGAACACGGTGCGGACAACATCCGCGACTTCTTCCGTTCGTTCCTGCAGATGGCGGTTGTCCTGACCTATGGCGCCCAGCTTCCGGTCGTCAAGGTCGGCCGCATCGCCGGCCAGTTCGCCAAGCCGCGCAGCAATTCGCACGAGACCCAGGACGGCAAAACGCTGCTCACCTATCGCGGCGACATCGTCAACGGCACCGAGTTCACCGAGGCGGCCCGCACGCCGGATCCGGAGCGCCAGATGATGGCTTACCGGCAGTCGGCGGCGACCCTCAACCTGCTGCGCGCCTTCGCGATGGGCGGCTACGCCAATCTCGAAAACGTCCACAAATGGATGCTCGGCTTCGTCAAGGATAGCCCCCAGGGCGAACGTTACCGCAAGCTCGCCGACCGTATCAGCGAGACCATGGACTTCATGACGGCGATCGGCATCACCTCGGAAAACCAGCCGAGCCTGCGCGAGACCGACTTCTTCACCAGCCACGAAGCGCTGCTGCTCGGTTACGAAGAAGCGTTCACCCGCGTCGACTCCACCTCGGGCGACTGGTATGCGACGTCGGGCCACATGCTGTGGATCGGCGACCGCACCCGTCAGCTCGACCATGCACATGTGGAATATTTCCGCGGCATCAAGAACCCGATCGGCCTCAAGTGTGGTCCGTCGCTGCAGCCCGACAACCTGATCGAGCTGATCGACGCGCTCAACCCGACGAACGAAGCCGGTCGTCTGACGCTGATCTGCCGTTTCGGTTACGACAAGGTCGCCGACGCGCTGCCGAAGCTGATCCGCGCGGTCGAGCGGGAAGGCAGGAAAGTCGTCTGGTCCTGCGATCCGATGCACGGCAACACGATCACGCTCAACAACTACAAGACGCGGCCGTTCGACCGGATTCTGTCGGAAGTCGAAAGCTTCTTCCAGATCCATCGTGCGGAAGGCACCCATCCGGGCGGCATCCATATCGAGATGACCGGCAAGGACGTCACCGAATGCACCGGCGGCGCCCGTGCGGTTTCGGCCGGCGACCTGCAGGACCGCTACCACACCCATTGCGACCCGCGCCTCAACGCGGACCAGGCCTTGGAGCTCGCCTTCCTGCTCGCCGAGCGGATGAAGAGCGGCCGCGACGAAAAGCGGATGGTCGTCAACGGCTGAACCGTCGCGCAGCATTGTTGAAATCGAAGAAGGCCGGCGTCACCGCCGGCCTTTCTGCATCTTGATATGGCTTCCGTTGATGATCATCATCAGCGGAATAGATTTGACCTCGCGGCCCGCGCTCGCAACACTCGGCCGTCGTTTCGTCGAGGATGGTGCATGGAGCAGAAGAACAACGGTCGTTGCCTGTGCGGCGCGATCCGATTTGAGACGGTGGGTCCGCTGCGGACGGTCACGGCCTGCCATTGTTCGCAATGCCGCCGCCAGACCGGGCTTTATTACGCGGCGACCAGTGTTCGCGTTGAGAACATGACGCTCGAAGGCGAGGAGGTGCTCAGCTGGTATCGCGCCAGCGACGAGGCGCGGCGCGGTTTCTGTTCGCAATGCGGCTCCGCGCTGTTCTGGCAGGCAGAGGGTGCGGCAAGCATTTCGATTCTGGCGGGCGCTTTCGACCAGCCGAGCGGGCTTGTCATGGGCGAGCATATCTATTGCGCCGACAAGGGGGATTTCTACCAATTGCCGGAGGACGGCGTGCCGCATTATCCGGGCGATCGTCCCGCATCCGCCTGAATGACAAAAAACTCTCGGAACGACGTTGCCGCCGTCTGCTGCGGACGTTAAATCGGTACCATGACCCAGGATATAAGCCAGACACTCCGTATCGCCGTTGCCCAGCTCAACCCGACTGTCGGCGATATCGCCGGCAACCTGGCGCTGGCCCGAGAAGCCCGAAAGGATGCGGCCCGCGAAGAGGCGGATCTTATCCTGTTCACCGAGCTCTTCCTGTCCGGTTATCCGCCGGAGGACCTCGTCCTGAAACCGGCTTTCCTCAACGCCTGCCTGAAGGCGGTGGAGGAGCTTGCGGCCGATACGGCAGACGGCGGCCCCGGCGTCATCATCGGCTTCCCGCGTCAGGGCGCGGAAGGCCGGCACAATTCGATCGCCGTGCTCGACGGCGGCAAGGTGATCGCAGTGCGCGACAAGATCGACCTGCCGAACTATGGCGAGTTCGACGAGAAGCGGGTCTTCATCGCCGGCGAGATGCCAGGCCCGGTCAATTTCCGCGGCGTCCGGCTCGGCATCCCGATTTGCGAGGATATCTGGGGCGATCTCGGCGTCTGCGAGACGCTCTCGGAGAGCGGGGCGGAAATCCTGCTCGTGCCGAACGGCTCGCCCTATTTTCGCGGCAAGGTCGACATCCGCCATCAGGTCGTTCTGAAGCAGGTGATCGAGACCGGCCTACCGATGATCTATGCTGCCCAGCTCGGCGGCCAGGACGAACTGGTCTTCGACGGCGCAAGCTTCGGCTTCAACACCGACAAGTCGCTCGCCTTCCAGATGAGCCAGTTCGAGCCGGCCGTCGCCGTCACCGAATGGAGACGGATTGGCGAGACCTGGCATTGCGCCCGCGGGCCGATGGCCCGCATTCCGGAAAAGGAGGAGGCGGACTATCGCGCCTGCCTTCTGGGCTTCCGCGACTACGTCAACAAGAACGGCTTCAAGTCGGTCGTGCTCGGCCTCTCCGGTGGCATCGACAGTGCCATCTGCGCGGCGATCGCCGTCGATGCGCTGGGCGAGGAGAGGGTGCGCACGGTGATGCTGCCCTACCGCTACACCTCCGAGGATTCGCTGAAGGACGCGGCCGATTGCGCCAAGGCGCTCGGCTGCCGCTACGACATCGTGCAGATCGCCGAGCCGGTGGACGGTTTTTCGTCGGCGCTGGCCGACCTGTTCGAAGGAACCGAGGAGGGGATCACCGAGGAGAACCTCCAGAGCCGCGCGCGCGGCACGATCCTGATGGCGATCTCGAACAAGTTCGGCTCGATGGTGGTGACGACCGGCAACAAGTCGGAAATGTCGGTCGGCTACGCGACTCTCTACGGCGACATGAATGGCGGCTTCAACCCGATCAAGGACCTCTACAAGATGCAGGTCTATGCGCTGGCCGCCTGGCGCAACGAGCACCTGCCGCCGACGGCTCTTGGCCCGAGCGGCGAGGTGATCCCGAAGAACATCATCTCCAAGGCTCCGTCCGCGGAACTCAGACCCAACCAGACCGACCAGGATTCGCTGCCGCCCTATCCGGTGCTCGACGATATCCTCGAATGCCTGGTCGAGCTGGAAATGGGGACCGAGGAGATCGTTGCCCGCGGCCACGACATCGCAACCGTTCACCGGATCGAGCACCTGCTCTATCTCGCCGAATACAAGCGGCGCCAATCGGCGCCGGGCGTCAAGATCACCAAGAAGAACTTCGGCCGCGATCGGCGTTATCCGATCACCAACCGTTTCCGCGATCGGTAGGAGAGGATCATGGCCCTGCGCAGCTCGGTCGAGATCTTCAATATCCGGACGAGGATGATGCGGGTGGTCTGGCAGACGGAAGCCCTGTTCGAGGCGCCCAACTGGTCGCCCGACGGGCGCTACCTGATGCTCAACAGCGAGGGGCTGATTTATCGTCTGTCACCGGAGGGTGATGATGGACCGGAACTGGTCGATAGCGGCTTTGCCCGCCAATGCAACAACGACCACGGCATTTCGCCGGACGGTTCGCTGATCGCCATTTCCGACAAGGTAGAGTTCGGCAAGTCGGCGATCTATGTCCTTCCCGCAGGCGGCGGCGTGCCGCGGCTGGTGACCCAAAACCTGCCGTCCTACTGGCATGGCTGGTCGCCGGACGGAAAAAGCTTCGCCCATTGCGGCATCCGCGGCGACGAGTTCGACATCTATACGATCGGCATCGAAGGTGGCGCAGAGACGCGGCTGACCTTCGGCGAGGGCCGCAACGACGGGCCGGATTTTTCGCCGGATGGAAAATGGATCTATTTCAATTCCAGCCGCACCGGATTGACGCAGATCTGGCGGGTTCCGGCCGCCGGCGGCGTGGCCGAGCGGATCACCGATGGCGGTTACGGCGACTGGTTCCCGCATCCGTCACCGAAGGGTGACAAGATCGTCTTTGTCTCCTACGACGCCGATGTCTTCGACCACCCGCGCGATCTCGACGTCCGCGTCAGGCTCATGGACATGGACGGCGGCAATGTCGAAACGCTGTTCGAGCTTTTCGGCGGGCAGGGCACGATGAATTCGCCGAACTGGTCGCCGGATGGCGATGAGTTTGCCTATGTGCGCTATTTCCCCGTCGCATGAGTGCCTTGCGCGGAGGATAGCGTAAGGGCATAACCGATCCTGTCAGGTGCCGGCGACAAGCCGGAGAATCGGGAATCCGGGGTGGAACCGGAACGTGCCCAACGCTGTGAGGTGGACGCTCGGCCGCAGGATATGAAAGCCACTGGGAAACCGGGAAGGCGGCGGTTGAGGCGGATGAAGCCAAGTCAGAAGACCGGCCTGACAAGATAGACCAGCCCGCGCGGACGGCGGAAAGGTTTCGGACCTCTCCTTGCTTCTGAAAGGCAGGGGAGCGACGGCATTGTTGGGGACAAACGATGCAGCCTGATCCTTTCGCGCATGCCTTGCTGCCTGCCGGTGAATTTTCGAAGGCCGAGCGTGCGGCCGTCTACCGGGCGATCGAGACGCGCCGCGACGTGCGCGACCAGTTCCTGCCCGATCCGCTGCCGGACGACCTGGTAAGGCGGCTGCTTGGCGCCGCGCATTCGGCACCCTCGGTCGGCTTCATGCAGCCCTGGAATTTCATCCTCATCCGCGATCAGGCGGTACGGGAGGCCGCCCGGGCTGCCTTTTCGCGTGCCAATGACGAGGCCGTGGAGATGTTTGCCGAGGAAAGCCGCGACCTCTACCGCAGCCTCAAGCTCGAAGGCATCGTCAAGGCGCCGCTGTCGATCTGCGTCACCTGCGATCCGGATCGTGCCGGCCCGGTCGTGCTCGGCCGCACCCACAATCCGCGCATGGACGTCTATTCGACCGTCTGCGCCGTGCAGAACCTGTGGCTTGCGGCAAGAGCCGAGGGCGTCGGTGTCGGTTGGGTCAGCATTTTTCGCGAGGAGGACGTGCGTGCACTGCTGGGCATTCCCGACTGCGTCGAGATCGTCGCCTGGCTGTGCCTTGGTTATACCGACCGGCTCTACGCCGAGCCGGAATTGGCGCTCAAGGGCTGGCGCCAGAGGTTGGCCCTGGATGAGCTGATCTTCCAGGATCGCTGGGAGAACCGCTGATCACTGCTGCGGCTGCGGTCCTGCCGATTTCGGATTGCTGAGGTCGATATCCGCTTCGGGCAGGAAAGCCGGCCCGACAGTGCGCACCTTCTTGTTTGGATCGTATGGCCGCTCCGGCGGCGGCGTGAGCACCGGCGGCTGGAGCGCGGCCTGCGGCTTTTGCGGGCGGGTCTGCAGTTTGGTAATCCCGGAATAGGGTTGCTCTTCTCTCGGAAGTTCGATGCCCGGCACCTTTCGGCGGTCGTCGACAACAGGCGGCAGCGGCTCGAAGGAGGGGATGCAGCGCTGTTCGCGAATGGCGGCGAGAATGGCATTCCGCTCTTCCGAGGGCAGGATCATCTGCCGCGAACTGTTCCGTTCCGCCGCCAGCGCGTCGCGGCTCTGCTCCATTCTTTCCAGCGCATCCCGCATCTGGCCGCAGACCTCGGCATTCGGGCCACCCAGAACCACGACGCTGCCATTGCCGCAGCCGGCTCGGCGCATGTCGACCCGCAATTCCCGGATATCGGTATTGTATTCGCCAAGCTGCTGGGCGTAGCTGCGCGCCGCAGACGTGTTGCCGATGATCTGCGGGCTGTTTCCAAGTTTCCGGTAAAGGGCTGCACAAACGGCAGGGTCCCCCGCCAGCGCTGCGGCAGGCAGAAGCAAGAGCGGTATGGTCAGCAGGCCGCGAAGCGGTATCGGCAATTCCGGCATCCTCTCCTAATGGGAGATGGCATCATGGAACGTGCCGGTTGATAATCTCATAAAGCCGCGATCACCGCACGGTGAAATCGATCCCAAGCGCCGTTCGGGCCCCCGAACGGCGCTCGCGCCAAAGCACGAGAAGATGGCAACTCAGGATTGAATCTGCAGATTTGGCTGCGAGGCTTCCACGACGGCGAGCGCCGCCATGTTCACCACGCCGCGAGACGTCACCGAGGACGACAGGATATGCGCCGGCTGGGCCGCCCCGAGAAGAATCGGGCCGACATGCAGAGCGTCCGTGAGGTTGCGGACCAGACCGAGCGAGATGTTTGCCGCATCGAGATTCGGGAAAACCAGCAGGTTGGCTTCGCCGGTCAGCGAACTGTCCGGCATGGCCCGCTTGCGCAGTGTTTCCGACAATGCCGAGCCCCCCTGCATTTCGCCGTCCACTTCCAGCTCCGGCGCCCGCTGGCGGACCAGCTTCAGGGCAGCCCGCATCTTCTGGGCGCTTTCCGAATCGCGCGAGCCGAAATTCGAGTGGCAGATCAGCGCCGCCTTCGGGGCGATGCCGAACCGGCGGATTTCCTCTGCCGCCAGAATGGTGATCTCGGCGATCTCCTGCGCGGATGGATTGTAATTCACGAACGTGTCGGTGAAGAACATCGCGCCGCGCTGGGAGATGACTAGGCTGAGGCCCGAGAAGGCACAGACGCCCGGCCGCTTGCCGATGATCTGGTTCACGTCGCTGAGATGCTTGTCGTAACGTCCTTCGACGCCGCAGATCAGCGCGTCCGCATCGCCGCGCTTGACCGCCAGCGCACCGATTACCGTATTGTTGGTGCGCACGATGGTGCGCGCCGCTTCCGGATTGATGCCTTCGCGGCCGACCAGGGCAAAATATTCATCGACATAGTCGCGATAGCGCGGATCGTCTTCCGGGTTGACCACGGCGAAATCGACATTCGGGCGGATCCGGATACCGAAACGGGCAAGCCGCGCCTCGATGACCGAAGGACGGCCGATCAGGATCGGGGTTGCCGTCTTTTCCTCGAGCAGAACCTGAGCGGCGCGCAGCACCCGTTCGTCCTCGCCCTCGGCGAAGATTACCCGGTTCTTTTCGGAAACCTTGGCGGCGCTGAAGATCGGCTTCATGACGAAACCGGAGCGCCAGACGAAGCGGTTCAGCTGGTCGAGATAGGCCTCGAAATCCTGGATCGGCCGCGCGGCGACGCCGGTCTCGGCCGCGGCCTTTGCGACCGCAGGCGCAATGCGCAGGATGAGGCGTGGATCGAAGGGCGAGGGGATCAGATAGTCTGCGCCAAAAATCGGCGACTCGCCGGAATAGGCGCGCGCCGCGACGTCGGAGACTTCCTCGCGCGCAAGCGCCGCGATGGCCTTGACCGCCGCCATCTTCATTTCCTCGTTGATCGTCCGGGCGCCGCAATCGAGCGCGCCGCGGAAGATGTAGGGGAAGCACAGCACGTTGTTGACCTGGTTCGGGAAGTCCGAACGGCCGGTGCAGATCATTGCGTCGGGACGGGCGGCGCGGGCAAGCTCGGGCATGATTTCCGGCGTCGGATTGGCAAGCGCCATGATCAGCGGCTTTTCGGCCATCTGTGCCAGGAGTTCGGGCTTCAGTACACCGGCGGCGGACAGGCCGAGAAACACGTCGGCACCGCCGATGCTGTCGGCAAGCACTCGCTTGTCGGACTTCTGGGTGTAGATTTCCTTCCACTCGTCCATCAGCGTATTGCGCCCGTCATAGACGAGGCCTTCGATGTCGTGGACCCAGATATTTTCTTTCTTCGCGCCGAGCGAAACGAGGAGATGCAGGCAGGCGAGTGCCGCGGCACCCGCGCCCGATGTCACGATTTTTACGTCGGCGATGTTCTTTCCGGCGAGTTCCAGCCCGTTCAGGACCGCGGCGGCGACGATGATCGCCGTGCCGTGCTGGTCGTCGTGGAAGACCGGGATGTTCATTTTTTCGCGCAGCCGGCGTTCGACCTCGAAACACTCCGGCGACTTGATGTCTTCGAGGTTGATGCCGCCGAAGGTCGGCTCAAGCGCCGAAACGGTCGAGACCATCGCCTCGATGCCGGGGGCGTCGATCTCGATGTCGAAAACGTCGATGCCGGCGAATTTCTTGAAGAGGACGGCCTTGCCTTCCATGACCGGCTTGGAGGCCAGCGGACCGATATTGCCGAGCCCAAGCACGGCCGAACCGTTGGAGACGACGGCGACGAGGTTGGCGCGGGCGGTATAGTCCGCAGCCAAATCCGGGTTATCGCGGATCGCCAGACATGGGGCTGCAACGCCCGGAGAATAGGCAAGCGCCAGATCGCGCTGGTTGCCGAGCGGCTTGGTCGCCTGGATCTCCAGCTTGCCGGGCCGCGGGTAGCGGTGGAAGAACAGCGCCTGCTCGTCGAGATCGCCGCTGACCGGCATGGCCGGCGACTTCGGTTTGTCCTGCGCGTTCATGTTTCCTCCTGGCTTGCTTGTTCTGTCTTTGAGGGGTCGAAAGGAGAGACCCCTCATTACATCAAACGACCCAAAGCAACAGCAGCTAATTTGCGGTCATCGCGGAAATTGGAACATGGGCGCTCCGGCGCGGGGCGCACCTTTCCCGGTCCCTGTCATCATCCTGAAACACGAGTCTGGTTTTGAAGCCAACAGAAGCGGCAGCGAAAGGACGACTTCGTGACCGGTGAGATGGATACAAGACATTTCAGAACGCTCTTCATTTCGGACGTTCATCTGGGCTCCAAGGCAGCCCGAACGGACTTCCTCCTGGATTTCCTGCGCTATCATGAAGCGGATACCATTTTCCTGGTCGGCGACATCGTCGACGGCTGGCGGTTGAAGCGCAACTGGTATTGGCCGCAGGGCTGCAACGACGTGGTCCAGAAGCTGCTGCGCAAGGCGCGCAAGGGCACCCGCATCGTCTACATCCCCGGCAACCACGACGAATTCCTGCGTTCCTTCCCGGGCACGCATTTCGGCGGCATCGAAGTCGCCGAGCGCGAAATCTACGAGATGGCCGACGGCAAGAAATACCTGGTCCTGCATGGCGACGAATTCGACGTCGTGGTCCGCAACGCCCGCCTGCTCGCCTATCTCGGCGACTGGGCCTATGACGCGGCGATCGTCATCAATATCGGGCTGGCCGCCATCCGCCGCCGCCTCGGCATGCCATACTGGTCCTTCTCCGCCTGGGCCAAGCTGCAGGTCAAGCACGCGGTCAATTTCATCGGCGAGTTCCAGCGGGTCGTCGCCGACGAAGCCCGCCGCAACAATGTCGATGGCGTCATCTGCGGCCATATCCATCACGCCGTCATGGAGGACATCGACGGCATCCACTACGTCAATACCGGCGACTGGGTGGAAAGCTGCACGGCAATTGCCGAGAATTTCGACGGCACGCTGGAATTGATTTCCTGGCAGAACATGGCCGCCACGGCGGAAATCAAGTCCTTGCCGGCGCCGCAATCCATCGAGGACATGCGGGCCGCCTGAGCGGCCTGCAACAGATGGACGGGCCTGCCAGAGGGCTATATCTTGCCATAGGCAGGCACAGGGGTGTGTGTTAGGTAAGCTGAAACTTCAGCAACCCACCCGTGAAATCGTGATTCCCTCAAATACGGCGCAGACAGCGCCCCGGTTCTTCCAGTTGCGCTGTGCGATCGCCTATGGGGCGCCGCTCGGGGTGAACGGAGTGATTCTGCCCTATCTGCCCGTCTGGCTCGACGGGCTTGCCTTTACCGAATTCGAAATAGGCCTCGTGCTCGCAGCCCAGCTTTTCCTGCGCGTGGCTGCCGCCCCGGTTGCCGGCCTGCTTGCCGACCGGATGACGGAACGGACCCTGATGCTCGCCTGGTCCGGCGCGTTGTCGTTGTTGACGGCATTCGCCATGTTCTTCACCCGCGACTTCTGGCCGGTTCTCATCGTCATCGCCGTTCAGGCGGCGGTCTTCGCGCCCTATGCGCCGATCGTCGAATCGATCGCCGTCAGCGGGGTCCGGCGCTGGGGTTTTCAGTATGGTTCGATGCGCGTCTGGGGATCCGTCGGCTTCGTGGCCGTGGCGCTCCTCGTCGGCGAACTCCGAGGCTTCTGGGGTTTCCAGGCTATTCCGTGGGCGATAGTGGTCGGTTTTCTCCTGACCGTCGCCGTTGCCTTCGCGGCTCCGAAGCTCGGCCGGGCGGTTGCAAGGCCGGACCCGGACAGGATGCCTCAGCCAAGCTCGCTCAGAAGGCTCGACCTGCACGTGCTGATGATCGGCGCGTCGGTGGCGCAGGCAGGGCACGGCATGTTCTATACGTTCGGCACCATCCACTGGCAGCAGATCGGGTTTTCGAGCGGCTCGATCGGCGTCCTGTGGAGCGCGGCCGTCGTGTCGGAGATCATCGTTTTTTTCGCAGCGGGCTGGATCGCCAGACGGATTTCTCCCTGGACGCTGATGCGGATCGGATGTGCGGTCGCGGTGGTCCGCTGGACGCTCTTTCCGATGCCGCTCGACTTCTGGGGATATCTGGCGCTGCAGGCCACTCACGCCTTCACGTTCGCCTTCGTCCATATCGGCATCCAGCATCGGCTGGTCGAGGCGGTGCGCGAAGACCAGGAAGCCTCGATGCAGGGTGCCTATGTCTTCTACAACGGCGTCTTTCTTGCGCTTGCGACGGTGCTTTCCGGCGTACTCTACCGCCAGTTCGGCCCGACGAGCTATGTGGCTATGTCGGTTCTGGCGCTGGTCGGCCTGTCGATCATCGCGCTTGCGGCAAGACTTCAGCCCCAGAGGGTCGCCTCCGGCGGATAGACGAGGGAACCCTCGTAGCGCAGCCCGCCCGGCCGGTCGCGGGCCAGCAGCAGCGGTCCGTCGAGATCCGCATAGTCCGCATCCTGGGCAAGCAGCACGGCCGGCGCCATGGCGAGCGACGAGCCGACCATGCAGCCGATCATCACGGCAAATCCGAGCCGCTGTGCTTCCGCCTTCATCGCCAGCGCCTCGGTCAGTCCGCCGGTCTTGTCGAGCTTGATGTTGACCGCGTCGTACCGGTCGCGAAGGCTTTCCAGGCCCTCCGTGGCATGTACGCTTTCATCGGCGCAGATGGAAACGAGGCGGTGGATACGGCCAAGCGCCGCATCCTGGCCGGCGGGCAATGGCTGTTCGATCAACGACACATTGATTTCCGCGGCGATCGCCATGTGGTGGGCAAGGTTTTCCTCGGTCCATCCTTCGTTCGCATCGACGATGATCCGCGCGGCCGGTGCTGCGTCGCGAACGGCCCTCAGCCGCGCCTCGTCGTTGTTCGTTCCGAGCTTGACCTTGAGGAGCGGACGTTGCGCGTTCCTTGCAGCTTCGGCCGCCATGTCCTCCGGTTCGCCCAGCGACAGTGTGAAAGCGGTGACGAAGGGTTTGCGGCTGGTGGCGCCGATCATATCGGCAACGCGCTGCCCATTTAGCTTCGCCTCGAGGTCCCAGAGAGCGCAGTCGACGGCATTTCGCGCGGCGCCGGGCTTCATCCGCCTCTGCAGTTCTGCACGGCTCAGGCCGGCGCGGATGGCATTCGCGACCGATTCGAGCTCCGCCATCACGCCCTCCAGGCTCTCGCCGTAACGCTTGTACGGCACGCATTCGCCGCGGCCGGAAACGCCGTTTTCACTGACGACGCAGGTGATGACTTCCGCCTCGGTCTTGGAGCCGCGGGAGATCGTGAACGAACCGGAGATTGGAAACGTCTCTATTGTGGCTTCGAGGTGACGGCTCATGGTTTTACGCGTCCCGTTGTGGCAAATCCCTATGACGCAGCTATATTGCCGGTCTCGAAAGTGCGATCAACCGCATCGTATTGAAACTTCTGACAAGCTTAAGCGCGAAAGAAACACGTGACGTTCCAGCCAGCCGAAATCAAGGCCGAAAATATGCCCGGCGATGGCGGTGAACGATACGTATTGGCCGGCGAATGGCGCGGCCCGACGATAGCACCTGTGCTCAAGGAGTTCGAGCGGTTCGAAAATGCCGCAAACCGGGGCAAGGTGGAGATCGATCTTTCCGGGATCACCGGCGTCGATACAGCCGGTGCCTGGCTTATCCGGCGGCTGATGACCGCCAAGGGCGGGCAGGGCGGAGAAGCGGCCCTGGTGGGCGGCGAAGGCCCCATCCGGGAACTGATCGGCGTCTTGCCGGAACACGTTCCTGCGCCGCCTGCGGACGGCGGAGCTAAGGGAAACCTGTTCGAACGCCTGTTTGCTCCGGTCGGCCAAGTGATGGTCTCGCTCGGCGGCGATTTCTACGCAGCCATGCATATTCTCGGCTCGGCGGTTCGCGGTGCGCAGATGAAATTCGGCCGTGGTGCCGGCGTGTCGCCGGCCTCGGTCGTCACCCATATCGACCGCATGGGCGTGCGCGCGGTGCCGATCATCGTGCTGATGTCCTTCCTGATCGGCGCTATCATCGCCCAGCAGGGCGCCTTCCAGCTCCGGTATTTCGGGGCCGAGATTTTTGTCGTCGATCTGGTCGGCATCCTGCAGCTTCGCGAGATCGGCGTGCTGCTGACCGCGATCATGATCGCCGGCCGTTCGGGCAGCGCCATCACCGCCGAGATCGGGTCGATGAAGATGCGCGAGGAGATCGACGCATTGACGGTGATCGGTCTCAATCCAGTCGGCGTGCTGATTTTTCCGCGCCTCGTGGCCCTGACCGTGGCGCTGCCGCTGTTGACGATCATCGCCAACTTTTCGGCCCTGTTCGGAGCGGCCGTCGTTGCTCTTGCCTATTCCGGCATCACCTTCGATACCTATCTGTCGCGCCTCCATGAGGCGATCGACCATACCTCCGTCGCCTCGGGCATGATCAAGGCGCCGTTCATGGCGCTGGCGATCGGCATCGTTGCCGCCGTCGAGGGCATGAAGGTCGGCGGCAGCGCCGAATCGCTCGGCCAGCACGTCACCACCTCGGTGGTGAAATCGATCTTCGCCGTCATCTTCATAGACGCGATGTTCGCCCTTTTCTATTCGGCGATCGATTTCTGATGGAGAACGGTTTGGAAGAGGTGCCGCAGACCGCGATCAAGGACAAGTCGAAAGGCCGGCAGGTGGTGCTGTCGGTCCGCGACCTGACCGTCGGCTTCGGCGACAAGCTGGTGCTCGACCATCTGAATCTCGACATCTATCGCGGTGAGATCCTGGGTTTCGTCGGCGCGTCCGGCACGGGGAAATCGGTGCTGATGCGCACCGTTCTCAGCCTTCTGCCGCACCGTTCCGGCACGATCCACATTCTCGGCGCTGACTACGACACGGTTTCGGAAGACGAGCGCATGGCGCTCGACACGCGGCTCGGCGTGCTCTTCCAGCACGGAGCGCTGTTCTCGGCCCTGACGGTCAAGGAAAACATCCAGCTGCCGATGCGCGAATATCTCGATCTGCCGCAGTCGCTGATGGACGAACTCGCCTATCTGAAGATCGAGATGGTCGGCCTGCCGCCTGACGCCGCCGACAAATATCCATCCGAACTCTCGGGCGGCATGATCAAGCGCGCTGCACTTGCCCGTGCCCTGGCGCTCGATCCGGACCTCGTTTTCCTCGATGAGCCGACCTCCGGCCTCGATCCGATCGGTGCCGCCGATTTCGATGCTTTGATCGCCAGGCTGCGCGATACGCTGGGCCTGACCGTCTACATGGTGACCCACGACCTCGACAGCCTCTTCTCGGTCTGCGACAGAATTGCTGTGCTTGGCGAGAAACGGGTCTTGGTCGAGGGTACGCTTGAGGATATGTTTGCCTGTGACGATCCATGGGTAAAGTCCTATTTCCGCGGCAAGCGGGCGCGGTCAGTCGTGGTCCAAGAAAAGCAGCCTGCGGCAGAAGTAGAAGAGTGACGTAATCTATGGAAACCAGAGCCAACTACGCCCTTGTCGGTTTCTTCACCTTGCTGGTGATCGCTGCCGCTTTCGGCTTCGTCTACTGGATGGCGCAATCCGGCCGCGGCGGACCGATGGCCGACCTGGCGATCCGCATCCCGGGTTCGGCGAACGGCCTGTCGGTCGGCTCTCCGGTTCGCTTCAACGGCATTCCGGTCGGTTCGGTGCGCAGCCTCACGATCGACCCGGACGACCCCCGTTATTCGATCGCCTTCACCGAAGTGCGGGCCGATGCGCCCGTCTATCAGTCCACCCAGGCCGCACTCGAAGTGCAGGGCCTGACGGGGGCCGCCTATATCGAGCTTTCCGGCGGCGCCAAGGGGGAGGAGAACATCCTCCAGAAATCGATCGAGAACGGCCGGCCAGCCGTGCTGATCGCTGAGCAGTCGAGCGTCACCAATCTGCTCGCCACCGCCGACAAGATCCTCGACCGGGCAGACGCGGCGATCAGCGATATTCAAGGCTTCGTCTCCGACGCGCGAGGTCCGCTGACCCAGACAATCCGCAATGTGGAAACCTTCACCTCGGCGCTGGCCCAGAATTCCGACAGCATAGACAAGTTCCTGAACAGCCTCTCGACGCTTTCGACGACGATCGACCGGGTCTCCGGAACGCTGAACTCCACGCTTGCAGCCGCCGAACGGCTGGTGAGCGCGATCGATGCGGAAAAGATCAATGCCGTGGTCTCCAATACGGAGCGCGCCACGCGCAATATCGCCACGGCCTCGGATAAGTTCGACGACCTGGTGACCAATGTCCGCAACGCCGCGGCCAATTTCGAGAAGGCGGGAGCGGACGCCCAGGTTCTTCTGAAGCGCGCCGATACCGTGCTGGGTGCCGTCAATACCGACCAGGTCGCGACGACGATCCGCAATATCACCGCCGCCTCCGAGGACGCCCGCCAGACCATCGGCTCAGCCCGCAGCGTGGTCGACAATTTCGCGCACCGCAAGGACGATATCGACCGCGCGATCGGCGATTTCACCGATCTGGCAAAGAAACTCAATGACGCTTCGAGCCGTGTCGACGGCATCCTCGCCAAGGTGGACGGGCTTGTTTCGAGCGACGATTCGCAAGGCCTGTTCGCCGAGGCGCGCAAGACGCTGGAATCCTTCCGCACCGTTGCCGACAACATCAATGCGCGGGTCGGGCCGATCGCCGACAACCTGTCGCGATTTTCGGCAGGCGGCCTGAGGGACATCCAGACGCTGGTCAACGATGCGCGCCGCACGGTGCAGTCGCTCGACCAGACGATCACCAATTTCGACCAGAACCCGCAGCGGCTGATTTTCGGCGGCGAGACGGTGAAGGAATATGACGGCAGAACGCGGCGGTAGGCGGGGCATTTTCAGTGATGGAAAGAGTGGGATTTTGATGACCGGTTCTGAGGTTCTGATGCGACGCGCGGCCCGTGCCCCGGTTCTGCTTGCGCTGCCGCTTGTCGCGGCGCTGTTGGGCGGCTGCGGCAGCAAGGCCAACAACGACACGTTCGACCTGTCGATCACCCCGTCCGGCCAGGGCGTCTCTGCCCGCAACCGACAGATCCTGGTGCCCGAACCGACGGCGCTGAAATTGCTGAACAGCGAACAGGTCGTGGTGCGCGTTTCAGCTTCCGAAATCCAGTATCTCGCCGATTCCCGCTGGGGAGACCGCCTGCCGGCGCTCGTCCAGTCTAAGCTGGTCGAGGCCTTCGAGAATTCCGGTCGCCTCGGCGGCGTCGGCAAGCCGGGGCAGGGCCTCGCGATCGACTATCAGGTCGTGACCGATATCCGCGCCTTCGAGGTCACGGCCGGCAGCCCGCGTCTGGCCAACGTTGAAATCTCGGCAAAGATCCTCAACGACCGCAACGGCACCGTGCGCGCCCAGAGCGTGTTCAAGGCAACCGCACCGGTCTCGGGCGCCGAGAACCGCGATTTCATCGAGGCCCTGGATCGCGCCTTCGCCAAGGTCGGCGCCGAGATCGTCGACTGGTCGCTGAAGTCGATGTGATGCTCGCAGGACGTTTTGGTTTCGGCGGTAGGTAATACCTTGGCTCGCATCGAATCAGCTTGCGGTCGCTGATCCGCCTTGGAACCGGCTGGCAATCGACTCCGCGATCTAAAAAATCAGGTGTTGAAGTTATGGATGACCACGGCAGAACGATGATAGTCCTTGACCGTGGCTCGTCGCGCTTCCAATTCAGGGCTGGTGCGCTGATCTGGTCCAACCGGCATATCCTGATTCACCGCGCCGTGAGCGATCCCTTTTGGGCTTTGCCCGGCGGACGCGTCGAATTTCACGAGGCAGGTGCCGATGCGTTGGCGCGCGAGATCGAAGAAGAAATCGGCTGTGAAGCCCGCATCGGGCCACTTCGCTTCGTGATCGAAAACTTCTTTGAGCTCGGCGGTCGAAAAGCTCATGAGATCGGCTTTTATTTCGAGGCTGAACTGTCTCGGCCCCTTGCTTTCGACGAACGCGAGATCATCCATCGCAGCCGTGACGGTGAAACCGATCTGGAGTTTCGCTGGGTGCTGCCGACGCTCGATAACTTGGACGCGTTTGACCTGAAGCCTCTGCCCCTCCGCAGCCTTCTCACCGCGATTCCGGAAGAGATGAAGCATATCGTTCACAGGGATGGACCGGCCATCTAGAAGCCCGTCGGGAATGATAGCTTTCCCGGTCCTTGGGGACGCTGCCCGTCCCGGCAACTCAAGATTTCTGAACCTGCACCGATCCGCCAACAAAAAAGCCGCCCCGAAAGGCGGCTTTAAACTTCGCGCGGTTCCGATCCGGTTCTTAGTTGAACCGGCCGGCGGCATGGGCCAGCATCGTGTAGACCTTGCCCGTGTCCGAGGTGAGGTAGCTCTGGGTTACCGTCTTGTCGCGGTCGGTGCGGGCGACGTCGGCGAGCAGCTTTTCGAAATCGGCGATATAGCGGTCGACTGCGGTCCGGAATTCCGGTTCGCGGTCGTACTTGCGCTTGATCTCGTCGAAGGTCTGCTGGCCCTTCAGCGTGTAGAGGCGACGGGTGAAGACGTCGCGCTCGCCGCGCTGGTAACGCCGCCACAGGTCGACCGAGGCGTCATGGTCGATCGCACGGGCGATATCGACCGACAGCGAATTCAGCGATTCCACCATATGGCGCGGGTTGCGGTTGTCGCCGTTGCCGCGCGGAGCGGGGGCCGGTTCGGCGGCACGTGGTGCCGGCTGCGGCTGCTGACGGGGTGCCGGCGGTGTCTCCGCCACTTCGTCGCGCGATGCGCCGCGCAAGAGGTCGCTGATCCAGCCGCCATCGGTGCCACGTGGCTCCGGTGCACGGGCGACGGGCGCCTGTGCCTGGCGATCGAGCGGCAGCGTGCCGCGCAGGGCGTTTCCGGCATAGGGATCGTTGCGTGGCGCAGGCGGAGCCGGCTGCGGAATGGCTGCGGCGGCAGGCTGAGGACGGGCAGGAGCCGGCTGCGGAGCAGGCGCCTGGCGTGGTGCCGAAGGCTCGGCAATCTCGAAGTTCTGCGTCGAGCGACCGACCAGAGCCGAGATGTCCTGCAGCGCCTTGATCTGCTCGGCGACGGCACGCCGCATGGCGGCGGCACTTTCCTTGGCTTCTTCCGGCAGGTCGAAGGCGCCACGCTTGAGTTCGGTGCGGGTCGTATCCAGCTCGCGGCGGATATCCTGCGCCGAGCGGCGGATTTCGTCGGTCGCGCCGGCGAAGCGGTTGATGGCTTCCTCGACCGATTCCCGGAGCGTGTCGCGCAGCTGTTCGGCGGCGCTGCCGGAGCGGGTGGTGGCATCCGACAGCAGTTGCTCGACGTCGCTGAGCGACTGCGAAATGCTGCCGCGCATCCGTTCGGAAAGGTCGCGGGTGCGCTTCTCGGCGTCAGACAGCGTCGTCTCGATGGCGTGGTTGGCGTCGCTGCCGGCGCTGATCAGCGCTTCGCGCATCGCATCGGCGGTAACTTCGGCGCGATGCTGGGTTTCCCCGAGCGTCCGGCCGATATCGGCAAACGAGGCATGCAGGCTTTCGCGAAGCCGCGAGCCGACCTGCAGCGAACGTTCTTCCGCCCGCTCGAAAGCGCCATCGACCAAGGTCGTCAGGCTGCGCATCGTCGTCTCGATTTCCTCGGAACGCTTGACCAGGCCGGTCGACAGGTTGCGCAGTGCATTCTGGCGTTCGTCCAGCGTGCTGACGAGATTGGACTGTGCCGCACCGAGGAGCTCGGATGCTTCGACAAGCACCCTCGAGTGGTCGTCAAAACGGCCGACGAGGCTGCTGACCTGCTCGAGCGTATTGCCGAAGACGTCCGACATACGGCCGATATTGTCTTCGAGCATGCGGGTCGAGCCGGAAACGATGTCGGCGGAGTTGGTTGCCGACTGAACGAACCGGTTGGCCGTGACGCTGAGCTTGCGGTCGGCTTCCGAAAGGTGATGGGCGACGGCATCGGCGGTGCTGCCGAATTCCTTCGCTGTCTCCTGGACCATCGCCGAAATGTTCGAATTGCTTTCCGCCAGCTTGTCGATGAGGCTGTTGACGCTGGCCGACAGGCCCTGTTCGACGTGACGCATGGTGCCGGCGGCACTCTCGGTCCGCTGCGTAATGGCGGCGAGCGTCTCGTTGGTCCGCGCGGCGATCGCGTCGACAAGCGCCGAGTTCTCGTTGCGAATGCGCGCCGTCGATTCTTCCGTAGCGGAGGAAAGCCGCGCGGTCGTCTCTTCCGCGGCGGAGGAAAGCCGTGCCGATGTTTCTTGCGCTGCGGCCGAAAGAAGCTCTGCACCCTGCTGGGCAGCGGTCGTCATCTGTTCGATGGCGGTTCGGCCGGTCGCGGCATATTCCTCGACCATGGGCTTTGCCTTTTCATCGAGAAGGCGTGCCAGTTCCGCCGAGCGGCCGGCGAGCATGGAGTTCAGGTCGCGGGCGCGGGCGTCGAGAGCCGAGTGGATGGCGTCGCCGCGGGCCGCGAGTGCCCGGTCGACGGCGTCCATGGCGGTGTCGAGCTGGTTTGCCGTATCGGCGAGCGTGGTGCGGATACCGTCGCCGCGCGAGTCGAGCGCTTTCTGTGCTTCGTCCAGCGCCTCGGAGATTGCCGTGACCTGGCGCTTCACCAGGCTGTCCGCCTCCGCGACCTTGTGGACGATCGCATTGCCGGCTTCCGAGAAGGCAAGCGCTACGGTTGCCGCCTGGCCGGCAAGCCGGTTCTGGGTTTCCGAAATCCGGCCGACGATCTGGGTCGACCGTTCCTCGATCGCCTTGGTGAATTCGGCGTTGCGGTTGGTGAGTTCCTCGGTGAACTCGGCACCGGCACGCGCCAGCACTTCGGCGGAGCGGGTGGCTTCGCTGTCCATGCTCTGGGCCGCGGCGCCGACTGCTTCGCGCAGTGTCGAGGCAAGGCCGACGGCCTTGCTTTCGATGGTCTTGGTGACGTTGTCGAGACCGATGGTCAGCGCGCGGTCGATCGTGCCGAGGCGTTCCTCGATACGGGCGGTGCGGCCATCCATGGTCTCGGTGATGCGGTCCGAAGCCTCGACGGCGACACGTTCCAGATCGGCCGTGCGGTTGGTGAGCGTGGTGGAAAGATTGACGCCGGCCTCGTCGACGAGCTGGGCCGCCTCGAGGATTTCGCCCCGGATCCGGCCTTCGAGCCCACCGAACGTCGTTTCGATGCGGCTGCCGGTTTCTTCGAGCGCGCCCTGAACCCCGCCGACCGTCTGACGGATGCGGTTGGAGAAGGCGTCGGCCGAGCGGCCGATTTCGCTTGCGGCATCGGAAAGCCGGACGGCGAGCGTACCGACATTGTCGCGCAGACGTTCTTCGAGAGACTGCCCCGCGGTGTCGATAGCGTCGCGCAGCGCGTTCTGCTGCGTTTCGAGCGACATTTCCAGCATTCCGGCGCTGGCCGCGATCGAGGTTCCGAAGGAGGTGACCTGATCCTGCATCAGGTCGCCGATCTGGCTCTGGGCGTCGCTGAGCGTTGTCGTGAGCGACTTCGTGCGTTCGTCCAGGGTGTCGCGGATCTGCTCGTAACCGGAACCGAGCGTCGTTTCCAGCTGCTGGTGACCAAGGCCGATGGTTGCGGCGATACGCTCCTGCGTCGAGCCGAGAACGGCTTCGACACGCTCCAGTCCGTCCGCCATGCCCGTTTCGAAACGCTGTGCGCCGGTTGCGAGCGCGGTCTCGATGCGGCCGCTTGCGCTGCCGACGGTTTGTTCGAGGCGATCGCCGCCGCTTTCGAGAACGCGGGCGATCTCGGCCGTCCGGTTTTCGAGCGACAGGTCGAGATTGAGCTGGTTATCGGCATAGGCGTTGCGGATCGCTTCGGCGCGGGCCGCGAAGGATTGCTCGATGCGGACATCGGCATCGATGAAGGTGTTGGCGATCGCCGTCGACTTTTCGTCCAGCATGCTGGCGAGGCGGTCTTCGCCAAGCGCGAAGGAGGTGGCGATTTCCATCGACTTGTCGTCGAGGATTTCTGCGAGCCTGTCCCGGTTGACGCCCAGCGCCTCGTTGATTTCCGAGCTACGGCGGGCCAGGTCTCCACTCATGCGCTGTTCGGTTTCCGAAAGTGCGCGGGTGATGGAATCCGACTTCTCGTCGAGCATGCCGGCGAGACGATCTTCGCCGAGCGCGAAGGACGTGGCGAGTTCCATCGACTTGTCTTCGAGGATTTCGGAAATCCGCTCGCGGTTGGTATCGAGCGACGTCTGCATTTCGGAAGCGCGCCGGCCCAGCTCGTCACCGAGCTGCCGTTCGCTGGCAATGAGCGTGCGCGAGATGTGTTCCGACTTTTCGTCGAACATGCCGGCGAGCCGTTCCGGTGCGCCGGACATCAGCGTTTCGATCGCACTGGCTTTCTGGCTCAGCACTTCGGTCAGATGATCGTGGCTGCCGGAAAGGGCAGCGACAATGGCGCCCGAGCGGATGGCTAGGCTCTGTTCGAACTTTGCCTGGTTTTCCGAAAGCGTGCTGAGAAGGCTGCTGCTGCGGTCGGCGATCGTTGTTTCGATGTCCTGACGAGCGTTGGCAAAGCCGGCGTGAAGTTCGCCGGTGCCGGATGCAAACACGTCCTTGAGCTCGCCGGTGCGCAATGCAAGCGCGTCCTGAAGCTCGGTGGTGCCCGTCCCGAGCACGCCGTGCAGTTCCCCGGTGCCCGAGGCGAGTACGCCCTGGAGTTCGCTGGTGCGCGTCGTCAATACGTCCTGGAGCTCGGTGGTGCGTGTTTCCAGTGCTTCGTGGAGTGCGCCGGTGCGCGTGGTGATGACGTCCTGGAACTCGCTGGTGCGTGCTTCAAGGGCTCCCTGAAGTTCCTCGGTGCGCGAGACGAGCACGGACTGGAGTTCGCTGGTGCGTGTTCCGAGTACATCCCGAAGCTGGCTGGTCCTGGATCCGAGGACGTCCTGGAGTTCCCCGGTGTGCGTCACGAGTGCATCCTGGATTTCGGTGGCGCGGGAGGCCAGCGTATCCTGAATTTCAGTGCTGCGGGCCGACAATGCGTCGGACAGCTCGCGCGAGCGGCTTCCGAGCATGGCATCCAGCATTTCCTGGCCGGTGCCGAGCGTCGTCTCGAGTGCGAGCGACTGGTCGGTCAGCGAGGAACTGATGCGCTCGACGCTGGACGAGAGGATGTTTTCGATCGCATCCGAACCGCTTGCCACCGTCTCGTTGATGCGGGCGAGGCTGTCCATCAGCTTGCTGTCGAGCGTGCCGGCGCGCTGGTCGAAGGCGGAGGTGAACTGCGAGATGCTGTCGTCGAAGGTCGTGCTGAGCAGGCCGACGGTCGTCTGCAGGCGCTCTTCGAAGAAGCCGGTGCGCATGTCGAGGTCGAGGACAACGTCTTCGACCGTGCTTTGCAGGTTCTGGCGGAAAGACGAGCTCTTTTCTTCGAGCGAGCTGTTGAGGGCCGCAAGGATGCCGCCGAGCGAACCGGTGAGCGTCTGTTCGCTTTCGGCAAGTCCGTCAGTGATTTCCTTCGTGCGGGCCAGCAGCGTCTCGTTCAGCTGGCGGGTGCGGTCCGCAAGCGCCGCGTTGAGCTTTTCGGTATTGGCGTCGAGAGAAGAGGCGCGCGTCTGGAATTCGTTGAGAAGCGCCTGGCCGCGCTGAGACAGCACGGTATTGATCGCATCCATGCGCTCGTCGAACTCGTGGGCGAGCGCGAAACCGGAGGAATTGAGCGTCTGCAGCAGGTTTTCGGTCTTGGTCGTCAGCAGGCTGCCGAGTGCTTCGCCGGCGGCGTTGGACTTCTCCATCAGCGCCGCGCCGCGCGTCTCGATCATCGACGCAAAGGCTTCGCCGGATGTCGCCAGGCGAATGGAGATTTCTTCGGTCGCGAGCGACAGCTCTTCCTTGAGCTGATCATGCGCTCCGACGATCGACGAACGGATGCGCTCGGCGTGGTTGACGATCGCGTCGCGTTCGGCGCCGAGTTCGTGGACGAGGCCGCGAACCCGCAATTCGTTGTCGGTGAAGCTCCGCTCCAGCGCATTCACTTCCGAATGGACGAGCGTCTCGAGCTCGGCGGCGCGGGCGATGGTGCGCTCGATGCCTTCGTTCATCGCCGAGACTTCGCGGCGCACGGCCTGGCCGACGCTCATGATTCGCTCGGAGGCGACGGTTTCCGGATCGGACAGGCGTAGCGCAACCTCGGCCATCGAACGGGCGGCGGTTCTCAGATCCTGAGCGCGGGCCATCATGATCGCGAAGGCGAAGAACAGCATGATGGGAATGAGGATACAGACCGCCAGCGCGACGATGCCGGGCGCCGCGAGAACGCCTTCGACCGAGGTAATCTGCCAGAGCTGGTTGC
Organism: Neorhizobium sp. T7_12; assembly: GCF_002968535.1. NCBI lineage: Bacteria > Pseudomonadati > Pseudomonadota > Alphaproteobacteria > Hyphomicrobiales > Rhizobiaceae > Neorhizobium > Neorhizobium sp. T7_12. The sequence continues at coordinate 533,189 of NZ_PVBK01000002.1, forward strand.
CGTAGATCATCTGCCCGAGCGCGATGCCGCCGATTGCCCAGAGGATCGAGACGATCACCGCATTGCGGATGGACGAGCGCATCGCGCCGCCTTCCAGCGTCCGCAGGATCGCAGTCGAACTGCGTTTGCCCGCATCGTTGGCGGGCTGGAACGTGGGGGATTTGGCAGCGGTCTCGGTGGCTGCCGATCTGTATGATTCGGCGGCATCGTCCTGGTACTGGGTCTGACGCGGTTTGTTAGTGTCTGGCACTCTGGCCTCCGAGGCATGGGGCACTGATCTTTGGCGCGACTGATCATCGTTGAAGTTGATTTTTAGGGCATCTTCCAACGCCTGGAACGCCGTCTCATCGATCGACTCGCTGCTAGGGTTCTTTGCCATGCGGTTACGCCTCGTTACATACTCGCCCGGCAAATCCCATCTGACGCGCTGCCGCCCGCAGACCGACAGATGGAACGCTGCCTGCCGGAAACTCTCCACCCACAAAGCGGATTTCCAGTTTCCTATTCATTTTCAAGTCGGATGGCCGTTCTTTCAAACGGATGATAATGAAAGCTTACCAACCTACCATCCGGGGCAAAAGGACGATATTCCTCGCCACCTTAGGCGTATTGTAGTGGCACATTCGGCCACCCTGCACAATTATGACGCCTGCCTTCGAATGATGCTGTGGAATGTTGTTAACAGAATTTAAACCATACGAAGATGCAAAACTCCTAAAATCCCGGGAGCTTAGCAGAAATTAACCATATGGGAAGAAACCGGCCCAGATTGTGCCGGAATTTAACGGGATAGCTCCGATTGGCCCGCACAATTCGGGACATTATCAGAAGAGCAACAGGGAAAACAGGTTCACGGCAATGGCAGCGGTCAGTATCGCGTTCGAAGCTCCAGAAACGCTGAGGGGTGGTTGCCCTTCCCAGTCCCGTCCGATCGATCTCGTTCATCTCGCGACACAGACGATGGGCGACAAGACCCTCGAAATCGAAGTGCTCCAGATGTTCGCGCGCCAGGCACGCCGCGCACTGCATGACATCGCAAGCGCCGACAGCGCTTATGTCGTCGCAGCCGCGCACCGCCTGAAGGGTGCGGCCAGCGCCGTCGGCGCCTTCAAGGTTTCGACCGCTGCCGAGCGTCTTGAAGACAACGCCTCCGACGCCTCGTTGCGGGCCGCTGTCGCTGCCGCCGTCGTCGAGGCCGAAAACTTCATCAACAAGCTCTGCCGCTGAGCGATTCGCCGAATCGGTACGCAAGGGCGCCGATTGAACAGCCGGCGGCGCCCGAAAATGTTGACTGCGCGGGGGTTTTATCGGAAGACAGCGCCCTTAAATAGTGTGCCCTGACCCTTCAACATCCCGGATTTCCCTATCATGACGAAACTGACCATCGTTGCCTTTGACGGAACACGCTTCGATATCGAAGCCGAGCCGGGCTCCACGGTTATGGAGAATGCGGTTCGCAATTCCGTTCCCGGCATCGAGGCCGAATGCGGCGGTGCCTGCGCCTGCGCCACCTGTCATGTCTATGTCGACGAGGCCTGGACCGAAAAGGTCGGCCCGCCGGCTCCCATGGAGGAAGACATGCTCGACTTCGCCTTCGAGGTGAAGCCGACCTCGCGCCTCTCCTGTCAGATCAAGATCAAGGCGGATCTCGACGGACTCGTGGTCAATGTACCCGAGCGTCAAGCCTGATCGCGACCTGATCGTCGCTCTGCCAACACGCCTGTCTCAGATGTTTCCGGGAAAAAAAAAGCCTCGCTCCGCAAAAGCGGCAAGCGAGGCCAGGCGGGCGCATCACCAGCAGGGGAGGGAGGAACCACCTGCGGCTTGAAGACGCGCCAGGAGAACTGAAACACCGGAAACCAAACTCGGGAACACCTGAAACAACCGCGTCCGACACATCGGTTCGAAAACCGGAAAGGTACGCTGATCCTGCGGCTATCTACCTCATGTGCCTCGTTTTTCGAAGCGTTGGTAGGTAAGCTATGTCTTAGGTTGTATCCGAGATTCCTATTTTAGACTATCACCATAAATCACCCGTTATTGACGAGGGATGGCGCAAGCTCCGCAAAAGCCTGGATGCGGTCGGTCGGGCTGATCCACGCCAAAAAGCGGATCAATTGCCGGATCGCTTCAGGCGATACTGCAGCAGCCGAATCATCCGCGAGTCGAAATTGGCCGCCTCGATCTGGTCGAACCGCAGCTGCTCCCGGTCATGCGCCTCAAGAACACGGCGGGTCGTCTCTGCCACCTGTCTTTCCAGTGCATCGCAGGTTCTGTTGGCGGGGAGGCCAAGCAGTTCCCGTTCGAGCTGGCGCGCGTGGTTGCGGGCGATTTCCGCATGCCGCTCCTCGTGGCGCTTGATGTCCTTCGACAAAGTATCCCAGATGAAGCCGAGATCGGCGGTGGCACGGCCGCGATTGCCCCAGCGCGGCAGGATGATGTGGGTTCGAAGTGTCACACGCGCCCCGCCGACCGAGCAGCGCCCGCCCTTTTCCACATACGTGACGTCGCCGCCGAACTTGATTTCGGTGGCGCCGGGATGGCGATGGCCGGTGCTGCGGGTGAGAGGGCCGCGGTTTTCCAGTTCCTTGTCGAGGTCCTCGGCCGTGCGGCCGCCGATCCGGAAATAGGAATAGGTCTTGTTGATGATCGGTTCTGCCATGGCCGTCGCAGGGATCGTGCAGAGGAGAAGAAAGACACCGAAAAACCGGCGGACTCTGCGCATGGAGAACATTCTATGGCCTGCGACGTTGAACTTATGGGGACCTTGGGGCATAGCCAGCCTGAGCGCAACACAAAGGCATCAAATTTTGCGTTACCCTTCGAAAGACGGCCGGCCGGTGATATCGCAGCGCAACAGCACCTGGCGTGTCGGGCGGGGCCGTGTCCTTGAACTCGGTCGCCAAGGCCAGGTTATGGCGATCATCAACATCACCCCCGATTCCTTTTCCGACGGTGGAAACTACGCAAACATCGATGCCGCGGTGTCTCACGCCGTTTCCTGTGTCCGCGACGGCGCCACTATCCTCGATATCGGCGGTGAGTCGACACGGCCCGGCGCCGCCGAGGTGACCGCGGCGGAAGAGCAGGACCGCGTCCTGCCGGTGATCGAAAAGCTCGCCGCGGAGACCGATGCGCTGATCTCGATCGATACCTACCGCGCCGAAACCGCCCGCCTGGCGATGGCGGCGGGTGCCCATATCATCAACGACGTCCATGGCCTGCAGCGTGAGCCGGAGATCGCGACCGTTGCGGAGCAAACATCGGCTGGCGTCTGCATCATGCATACCGGCCGCGGTCGCGAACAGGAAAAGCGGCCCGATCGCATCGCCGACCAGGAGTTTTTCCTGCGGCAGTCTCTCGAGATCGCTCGCAACGCCGGCATTTCCGACGAGGCGATCGTGCTTGATCCCGGCTTCGGCTTTGCCAAGGATCGGGACGACGACATGGAATTGATGGCGCGTTTTGCCGAACTGCATCGGCTCGGTTTTCCGCTGCTCGCCGGCACCTCGCGCAAGCGGTTCATCGGCGCCCTGACGGGACGGGAAAAGGCGAGCGAACGTGACGTCGGCACCGCCGCGACCACGGCGATCCTGCGCCTTGCGGGGGCGTCGATCTTCCGCGTCCACAACGTTGCCGCTAACCGCGATGCGCTGGCGATGGCCGACGCGGTTCTCGCCGCAGCCTCCGCTTACAACGCTAGAGAGGGCCTTTGATGGCGACCTACACGATCACGCTGAAGAACTGTGCGTTCTACGCCAAGCATGGCGCTTTCGAGCAGGAGGCCACGCTCGGCCAGCGTTTCTTCATCGACGTCATCATGGACGTCGAGGCGGACGAGGCACTCGAAAACGACGATGTCGCGAGCACCGTGCATTACGGCATCGCCTACGAAATCGTCGAGAAGGTGGTGACCGGCCACCGCCGCAACCTCATCGAGACGCTCGCCAAGGACATCGCCAAGGCGCTCTGCGCCTGGTCGCCGCAGATCCGCCGGGCAGAGATCGCCGTGCGCAAGCCGAGCGTGCCGATCCCCGGCATCCTCGATTATGCGGAGGTGCGTGTTGAGCATTTCGCCTGAAAAGACGTTCGAGGTCGCGGCTCTCGGGCTCGGCGGCAATATCGGCGATCCGCCGTCGTCCATGGCCGAGGCGCTCAGGCAGCTCGATGCGCGCGAAGACTGCCGCGTTCCCGCCGTCTCGAAACTCTATTCGACCCCGCCCTGGGGCAAGACCGATCAGGCGGATTTCTTCAACTGCTGCGTTCTGGTGGAGACTTCGTTGGAGCCGGAGGACCTGCTGGACGTCTGTCTGTCGATAGAGCGCGGTATGAAGCGCGTTCGCCTCGAGCGCTGGGGACCACGCACCATCGATATCGATATCCTGACCTATGGGACGCGGGAACAGAGAAGCGAAAAACTGGAAGTGCCGCATCCGCGCATGACCGACCGCGGCTTCGTGATGATGCCGCTCGCAGATATCGCCCCGGATCTTCTGGTGAAGGGAAGGAAAGTGCGCGACTGGCTTGGTGGAGCCGACACTGCCGGCATCAAGGTCGCGCGCGACAGCCAGGACTGGTGGCAGGGCGCCTGAGGCGCCCCTTGGTGTCTTATTGTTGGATCGAGCCGACGGCGATCGAATCCATGTCGCGGTCGAGGCTGAGCCCGATCACCGGAACCATCTGGTCTTCGACCTTGATCGAGATGGTGATGTTCATCTTGTTCTCGCCGCGCAGGCTCGCGACCATCGCGCCGTTGAGCTGATTGCGGTTGATGCCCATGACGACCTTGTCGCCGCTGACCGAACCGGAAATGATGTCGAGCCCCTTGCCCTCGGCGCCGTCCAGGAACTTGCCGGTGTAACCTCGGCCGCTCTGGGTAATCGTTGCCGACATCGGCTGCTGAAACACGCCAACGCGGCAGGTTCCATCGAGCTTGATGCCGACATTGCTGTCCGGAACGGAAGCGCCCGTGAGGTTGCAGCTGAATTTGGTGCCCTTGTACTTGCCGGCGACGATTTCGCCAGGGCCTTTCCAGACGCCCGCGACCGACTGGAAGAAAGCCTTGTCACGTGGAGCGGCCTCGGCCTGCGGCGCCACGGCGGAGGTGGCCGCGACAGTCAGAATGGCGAACCCGCCAAGAAGCGAAAAGAAGCGCGAATACATGAACTTTCCCCTGACGAGCAGCAACTTTAAGTGTCCCGTAATTTAGGGTGGAATGGTTAACGAGTGGTGACGATGGCCGGGTTTGAGCCATGGTCGGACACCCTATTGTTCATCTTTTCGCCCGCCGACGGTCGCGATATCCGAGATGAAATCGCCGATCCCGGGCCTTTTGACCGCCCGGAAGGGCAGCGGCCGGCACAGATCCATAGCGGCGATGCCGATTCGCGCGGTCAGCAGGCCATTGATCACGCCTTCGCCCAAACGCTTGGACAGTTTCGAGGCGAGGCCGTGTCCCAGAAGCTGTTGCGCGACACCGTCGCCGACGGCGATCGAACCGGTCACGGCGAGATGGGCGATGACGTCCCGCATCAGCCTCAACAGCCCAAGCGTGCCCGGCCTGCCGCCGTAAAGCTCGGCCATGGCGCGAATCAGTCGCGTCACTTCGAAAAGCACATAGGCGAGATCGACGATGGCGCGCGGGCTGACGGCGGTGACGATCGAGACACGTTTGGACGATCCGAGAATGAGCGCGCGGGCCTTGCGGTCGAGCGGCGCCAGGAGTTCCCGTTCGGCTAGTTCGATAAGCTGCGGGCCGTCGATGATCTCGTCTTTCGTCGCATCAAGGTTGGCGCGCCCCTTGGCCGTCTCTGCCCGGTGACTGAGGATCTTGGTGAGCGCGGCGACGACGGTGCGCGCAGCGGCAGGGCGAGGGGAAAGGACCGCCTCTTCCGCCTGGGCCTTCAGGGTCTGGACGGCGGAGAGCCGCATCATGCCGAAGATTTCGCGGCCGACGACCACGGCAACGGCGACAAGCCCGATGGCAAGCGCTGTGAGCGCCGCATATCCCAGCCAGTCGGCACGGGTGAACAGGTCGCGGATAACGCTATCGGCCCACAGGCCGAAGGCGAGCGACAGGAAGGTGCCGAAAGCGGCCGTCGCCAGGTTGACGAACGAGAATTTCTTGCGCGCCCGCGGTTCGGCGACCGGGATGGCTTCTGCGGCGAGTTCGGGCGGCGTCACGAACGGATCCTGTTCGTCGGGCGTCACCACGACGCCGTCCTCGAAGCTGCGCGGGCTGCGGCGAGGGACAGGCAAGGTTTCGTTTCGGGCAGCGCTTTCCTCTTCGACCGAGAAGGATGCGGGTCGGCGCTTGCCGTTCTGAGGTGATTCGGGCGGTCTCATGCGAGGCGATCTCCGAACAGGAACTGCATGGCGCGGTCGAGCCGGATATGCGGCACGGAGAGCTTCATGCCGCCATTCGCCTCTTCCAGCGCCGGCGGGCGAAAGCGCACCACGTTGATCTCCGGAAGCTCCGCGTGGATGGAATCCAGCTGTTGAAAGAATGCTTCAGGATCTTCCGGCAAATCACCGGGAAATATGGCAGTTTTCTTGTTTCCGTCAAAACGTTCGCCGTTGATCATCTCGCCCGAGATAGGCGTGCCGACGATGACCGGCAGGAGATGATTGTCTTCCTTGACGGTCGCCTCGCGGGTGGCGCGCACCGATGCGATCGCCATGACCTCGATGCCGGCGCCGGCCATTCCGATCCGCTGCACGGCGCGATCGACCAGCCGGCCGGTGAGCCGTTCCAGGCGATCATGGCTTTCGTGGTGCAGGTGGTCCGCCTTGGTGGCCGCGACCAGGACCTTGTCGATCCGGCGGCCGATCAGGGAGGAGAAGAAACTGTTGTGGCCCGGACGGAAACAGGCGAGCACGTCGGTCAGCGCCCGTTCCAGATCCTGCACCGCTTCAGGCCCGCGATTGATCGCCTGCAGCGCGTCGATCAGCACGATCTGACGGTCGAGCCGCGCGAAATGCTCACGGAAGAACGGCTTGACCACGACGTTCTTGTAGGCCTCATAGCGGCGCTCCATCATCGCCCGCAGCGAGCCCTTCGGCGCTTTGGTCTCGGACATGTTCGGCAGCGGCGCAAATGTGAGCGCCGGCGAGCCTTCGAGATCGCCGGGCATCAGGAAACGGCCGGGCGGCAGGGTCGAAAGCGATCGTTCGTCCGCCTTGCAGGCCTTGAGGTAGCCCGCAAAGGCTTCCGACAACCGCCTCGCGGTCATTTCGTCAGCCGGAGCGTCCGCATCGATGCCGTTTGCGAGGGCGAGCCATTCCCGCGACAATTCCTCACGGATGCCGGTTCCGGCAAGGGTTACGGTATTGTCGCTGAAGGTGCGAAAATCCTGCGCCAGCAGCGGCAGGTCGAGCAGCCATTCGCCTGGATAGTCGACGATGTCGATCGACAGCCGGCCGCGCGAAAACATCCGGCCCCAGCCGCTGGCGCTCTGGTAGTCGAGGGTGATGCGCAGTTCCGAGATGGCGCGGGTCGAATCCGGCCAGATGCGGTCGCGCACCAGTGCCTGGATGTGATCTTCGTATTGGAAACGCGGGATGGCGTCGTCCGGCTGCGGCTCGAGCCGCACGGCGGAAATCCGGCCGGACCGGAACGCCTCGAAGAGCGGCAACCGGCCGCCGTTCAGGAGATTGTGGACGAGGGACGAGATGAACACGGTCTTGCCGGCCCGCGACAGGCCGGTCACGCCGAGCCTGATGGTCGGATGCACGAGGCCCGAGGCACGGTCGGCGAGATTGTCGAGCGCGATGCGCGCGTCATCCGAGAAGCTGGTAAGCGAAGGCGGCAAGGCGTCGTTCCGGGTCCAGAGTTTACGCCTATATAGGAAGCCGGAGCGAGGCCGCAAAGCCGTCGCCTGGCTCCAGTTCAGGCCGTCAGGAAATCGGTCAGTGTCCAGGCTGCATCCGAGCCGGCGACAAAACCGCGATAGTCGAGCACGGCGAGGCCGGCAGGAGGATAGCCGCCGGGGATGACCGCCACCATCTGGTCGGCGCCGATCAGCCCTTCCAGCACTTCTTCCATGGTCGGGTTGTGGCCGACGAGCATGACCGAGTTGCTGTCCCGCTGTCCGCCAAGAATCGCAAGGTAGGTGCCGAGCGAGCCGTTATAGAGTTCGTCGATGAAGACAGGCTCGATCTCCTCGCTGATCGCGCGGCGGATCGCTTCGGCGGTCTGGCGGCATCGCGTGGCGGTGGAACTGAGAAGGATATCAGGCCTGTAGTTGCGATCGGCAGCCTTGTCGGCAACGATCTCGGCCTGCGCAAAACCCTGATTGTCGAGAGGGCGATCGAAATCGTGCTGTCCCGGCTCCGCCCAGCCGGATTTGGCATGGCGCAGCAGGTAGATGCGGGAAGGAGGAGGAGTGATCGTCGTCATGCCCGGCACCGCTAGTGAGAGGATGGAAGCGATGGGTAGCCTTTCGGCACGAGACTCGTCAACTGCCGCAGATGTTCTGAAATAGCCTGGCCCGGTGCAGCCTCCTGTGGAGAAGAGTTTCGGACATTCAGAATAAAAGCTTAAAAAATAGCCGTTTAGCGGATTTTTATGACAGTTTTAAAAAAGCCTTAATACTGAGCGCGAGGCTTGAATCCGGATGGGAGGATAGGATATAGAGCGCCGCATGAGATGTTCTTCAGGAGAATCGCGTTGAGTGAGAAGATCGATCTTAGCAATTATGTGCTCTCGGAAAACGATGAGTTCATGAATGCAAATCAGAAGGCGTATTTCCGGGCAAAGCTTATCGCCTGGAAAAACGATATCCTGAGAGAAGCGCGCGAAACGCTGGGTCACCTGGCAGAAGAGAGCGCCAACCACCCGGATCTCGCCGACCGGGCTTCCTCCGAAACCGACAGAGCTATCGAGCTTCGAGCCCGTGACCGCCAGCGCAAGCTGATTTCCAAAATCGATGCCGCCTTGCAGCGCATCGAAGATGGCACCTACGGTTACTGCGAGGAAACGGGCGAACCGATCGGTCTCAAGCGTCTCGACGCTCGTCCGATCGCCACGCTGTCGATCGAGGCACAGGAACGCCACGAGCGCCGCGAAAAGGTCTATCGGGACGAATAATCCGCCCGATCAGTCGAAAACGAATTCAAGGCACGGTTTTCCGTGCCTTTTTTCTTGGCGGAAAATTCAATCCTCGCGCCGGCTCACTTGTCGCGGGTGCCCGCTCACTTGTCGCGGGTGACGGACATCTCACCGAAGATGCGGGCAACTTCCGACTGCAGGCTCGGTTCCGGCGTGGCGCCGGTGACCGGCGGGACGCCGGGGTTCCTCGGCTGTATCTGCCGATTCGGCTGGGGGATGACGGCGGTCTCGCGGGCCGCAAGGTTGTTGGCCATTTCCTCTTCGAGAATCCGTTCAAAGTCGCTGCCGAGCTGTTTCGGCTTGTCGGCGGCCGATTGCAGGGCAGGCGGCACGATCGCAGCGCTGACCGGCACGGCGCGCGGCTCGGGTGCTTCCTGGAAGACCCGCCCACGGGCGGCGTCGAGCACGTCGGCCGCGTCGTCGAAAGCCGGAACCTGGGCTGGGGCAGGAGCCGGAGGCGGCGGAGGTGCAGCAGCAGCTGCCAGTGCCGCGATCGGCCGCAACTGTTCGGATTTTACCTCCGGGGCTTGACGGGCCGGCGGTTCGATCCTGGGGGCGGCAGCCGGCTCGGGAGCTGCTGCGTTGTTTGCCGGGGCAGGCGATGCAGGCCGCGGCGCCAGTGTACCGCTCATCGGTATCGGTCCCGTAGTGGGAGCCGCCGGCGGGGCGGCGCGCGGCGGCACGACGCTTTCCCGGGCCGGCTCGACGCGCGGTTCCGGAGCCGCGGGACGCGGGATCGGGGCAGGGCGTGGTTCGGCAACGGCAGCCGGTCGGGCTTCCATGGCGGCTGCGGCTTGAGCGGGAACCGTCATGTCCATCGGCTGGAACCGGCTGGCCGCTGTTGCCGGCATGGCATGTGCCGCCGTCGATATTCCGCTTTCGATGACGATATCGGTCGGTCCGCCGATCATGATCAGGTGCTCGACCCCGTCGCGGCGGATGAGAACAAGGCGACGCCTTGCATCGACGGCTGCCGCATCCAGGACCTGAAGCCGCGGCTGGCGGTTCTTGCCGCCGCGCACGAAGGGCGAAGGGCCGGAACGGCTGCGGATGAGCCAGAGCACGCCGATCAGGACGAGAAGCCCAACGCCGACGCCGACGACTGCGATCACCAGGCGGCCTCCATAGGCGCCCATCAGCTCTTCGAACATCTCTTGCCACTCCTCATATGAACGCCGCGGTAAAAAACGACTTTTTTCCTACCGAAGCAAGCTGCTAACTGTCACTGTCCCGCGCTGAAAAACAGCGTAGAAAAGCAAAGATAGGTCACTCCGCCAAACTGTCCCGGGTTTTGTGGCGAAGCAGAGCTTTTTGCTTAACCTGCAACTTGCTAATAAGGAATCGCGGGATTCCCGATCCCTGAATGTTCATGGCCGCAGCGCCGGTCGAAATGCGAGGAATTGATGACGAAGTTGCAGCAGAGCGGCAACTACGAGGCGCCCCTGGTGGAAAAAGGGACGCGTGGCGGCACCATCATCCGCATCGTTCTCCTGGCGCTCGTTCTCTGTGGCGTTGCCGCCGGATTCGTGCTGTTTCAGCATGCGCTCGACAACGAACTGGTGCTCGGCCTGCTCGGCATTCTCGCCATGGTCGGCATCTTCTTCCTGGTGTCGTCGATCATCGGCCTCGTCGAGGTCATGCCGCAGTCGCGTTCCGACGAGCTGGCCCGCGGGTTCCTCGCCAACCATCCCGACGGCATTCTAATCACCGACGCCAAGGGCCGTATTCTCTACGCCAATGCCGCCTATGGCCGGATGACCGGCGCGACCAAGGCGAGCAACGTGCAGTCGCTCGAGGCGCTTCTGTCCAAGACCCGCGAATCGACAGAGGCGCTCTACCGGCTGACGACGGCTCTGCGCGAAGGCCGGGAAGGCCATGAGGAGTTCCGGCTTCTCCAGCCGATCGGGCGGACGACCGGCAACGGTTCCGGTGCCCACTGGTACCGTCTCAAGGCACGGCTGCTGACGCCCGCCGACAGCCGCAAGGGCCAGCTCGACATCTGGCAGATCACCGACATTACCTCGGAACGCGACGACCAGGAACGGTTCTTCCGCGAGCTGCAGAACGCCATCGACTATCTCGACCACGCGCCCGCCGGGTTCTTCTCCGCCGGCAAGAAGGGCGAAATCTTCTACCTGAATGCCACGCTTGCCGAATGGCTCGGCATCGACCTGACCAAGTTCGTGCCGCGCTCGGTGACGATTGCCGATCTGGTGGCGGGCGAGGGCATGGCGCTGATCCAATCGGTGCAGGCCGCACCCGGGCTGAAGCGCACCGAGACGCTCGACCTCGACCTGCGCCGCGCCAACGGCCAGAGCCTGCCCGTGCGCCTGGTGCACAATGTCAGCGCCACCCGCGACGGCGCGCCGGGCGAAAGCCGTACCATCGTGCTGGCACGGCCAAAGGGCGGCGAGGGCGACCAGTCGGCTTCCGCGATGCGCTTCACGCGCTTCTTCAACAACACGCCGATGGCGATCGCCTCCGTCGATGGCGAGGGCAGGATCCTGCGCATCAATGCGCCGTTCCTCAAACTGTTTGCCGGCGTCGTTTCCCGCGACGACGTGGATGCCGGTATCGAACTCGACCGCATCGTTCACGACAATTCCCGCCAGCATCTGATGCAGGCGATTGCCGCTGCCAAGGACGGGCAGGGCGATATCGCCCCGATCGATTCGCGCCACCCGGGTGACGAGAACCGCTATGTGCGCTTCTATGTGAACGCCGTGATCGACGAGAGCGACGAGGCACCGGAAGAGGCCGCGATCGTCTACGCCGTCGAGACGACCGAGCAGAAGGCGCTCGAAACCCAGATGGCCCAGACCCAGAAGCTCAATGCGGTCGGCACGCTGGCGGGCGGCATCGCCCACGACTTCAACAACGTCCTGACGGCGATCCTTCTGTCCTCCGATCACCTTCTACTGCAGGCCCGCCCATCCGACGCGAGCTTTGCCGATCTGATGGAGATCAAGCGCAACGCCAACCGCGCCGCCGTGCTGGTGCGCCAGCTGCTCGCCTTCTCGCGCAAGCAGACCATGCGGCCGGCGGTGCTGAACCTCACCGACGTCGTCGGCGATCTGCGCATGCTGGTCGACCGGCTGATCTCCGGCACCAATGTGAAGCTCGAAGTGGACTACGGCCGCGATCTCTGGCCGGTGCGCACCGACCTGTCGCAATTCGAGCAGGTACTGATCAACCTCTGCGTCAACGCGCGCGATGCCATGCCCCAGGGCGGCACGATCCTGATCAAGACCCGCAATGTATCCGCCGAGGATGCCGGTGGTTTCAACCAGGCGGATCTGCCGGCCGAAGATTTCGTGATGGTCGAGGTTTCCGACACCGGCACGGGCATTTCGCCCGAAATCATGGACAAGATCTTCGAACCGTTCTTCACCACCAAGGAAGTGGGCAAGGGCACCGGCCTCGGCCTCTCGATGGTCTACGGCATCGTCAAACAGTCCGGCGGCTATATCTATCCCGAATCGGAAGTCGGACGCGGCACGAGTTTCCGCATGTTCCTGCCACGCCACATTCCCGAAACGCCTGTCATCGTCCAGGACGCTACCGCAACCGGTACGCAGGCGCAGCCGGCCGTTATCGCGCCTGTCGTGTCGACGCCCGCTTCCGACGACCTCGACCTCACGGGAAAGTCGGCGGTCGTGCTGCTCGTCGAGGACGAGGAGGCCGTCCGTCGCGGCGGCAAGCGCATGCTGGAAACCCGCGGCTACACCGTGCACGAAGCGGGTTCCGGCACCGAGGCGCTCGACATCATGGAAGAGCTGCAGGGTAAGGTGGATATCGTCGTCTCCGACGTCGTCATGCCTGAAATGGATGGGCCGACGCTTTTGACCGAGCTGCGCAAGATCTATCCGGACATGAAGTTCATCTTCGTTTCCGGCTATGCCGAGGATGCGTTTGCCCGCAACCTGCCGGCCGATGCCAAGTTCGGCTTCCTGCCGAAGCCCTTCTCGCTGAAGCAGCTTGCCGTGGCGGTCCGGGAAATGCTCGATTCGGAGTGAGAATCGGATCATCTCTCATGAATTTCAAACGCCGCGATTTCCTCGTCAAATTGCGGCGCAGCTTTGATTTCAAACGGGAATTTTCCACACCCCGGCGGGCGTGAACATCATGAGAACGAAATCGAAATATCTATTTCGACTCAATCTCTTGGGCGACCCTTGCCAAATGAGAACAAAATAGGTACATCACCTTTATCGGCTGCTTCATTGCGTGCGCGGCGGCAATAACCTAAAGGTGGGACCAGATGGCACAGAATAGTTTGCGGCTCGTAGAGGATAAAGGCGTGGACAAGAGCAAGGCGCTGGAAGCGGCATTGTCGCAGATCGAACGGTCCTTCGGTAAGGGATCGATCATGAAGCTCGGTGCGAACGAGAGCATTGTCGAAATCGAGACGGTTTCCACCGGCTCTCTCAGCCTCGATATCGCGCTCGGCATTGGCGGCCTGCCGAAGGGCCGCATCGTTGAAATCTACGGTCCGGAAAGCTCCGGCAAGACGACGCTTGCATTGCAGACGATCGCCGAAGCCCAGAAGAAGGGCGGCATCTGCGCCTTCGTCGACGCCGAACATGCGCTCGACCCGGTCTATGCCCGCAAGCTTGGCGTCGATCTCCAGAACCTTCTGATCTCGCAGCCGGATACCGGCGAGCAGGCGCTTGAAATCACTGACACGCTGGTCCGTTCCGGTGCCGTCGATGTCCTCGTTATCGACTCGGTTGCGGCACTGACGCCGCGCGCCGAAATCGAGGGCGAAATGGGCGACAGCCTGCCGGGCCTCCAGGCACGCCTGATGAGCCAGGCGCTGCGCAAGCTCACCGCTTCGATCTCCAAGTCGAATACGATGGTGATCTTCATCAACCAGATCCGCATGAAGATCGGTGTGATGTTCGGTTCCCCCGAAACCACCACCGGCGGCAATGCCTTGAAATTCTACGCCTCGGTTCGCCTCGACATCCGCCGCATCGGCCAGGTCAAGGAACGCGAGGAAGTGGTCGGCAACCAGACGCGCGTCAAGGTCGTCAAGAACAAGATGGCGCCTCCCTTCAAGCAGGTCGAATTCGACATCATGTATGGCGAGGGCGTTTCCAAGACTGGCGAACTGGTCGATCTCGGCGTCAAGGCCGGCATCGTCGAGAAGTCAGGCGCCTGGTTCTCCTATAACAGCCAGCGCCTCGGCCAGGGCCGCGAGAACGCCAAGACCTTCCTGCGCGATAATCCGGAACTCGCCCGCGAGATCGAGACGTCGCTCCGCCAGAATGCCGGCCTCATCGCCGACCGTTTCCTGCAGAATGGCGGCCCGGACGCTGACGACGGTGACGTGGCTGCAGATATGTAAGCCTTCCCGCCGCACTCGGAGTTTTCTCCGGCTGATTGCTTTTGAACCGGTCGCGCATGGAAAGATGTGCGGCCGGTTTCTCGTTCGGTTAGGCGGTGGGGCGGCTGGACAGTTGGGGGTGTGGGCGATACAAGCCTTTGGTTTTCGAATAATAGGACCGCATCCGGCGGTAAAAAGGGCGTAGCATGAGCGGCGTGAATGAAATCCGGTCGACCTTCCTCGACTATTTCCGAAAGAACGGGCACGAGGTCGTGTCCTCAAGCCCGCTGGTGCCGCGCAACGATCCGACGCTGATGTTCACCAATGCCGGCATGGTTCAGTTCAAGAACGTGTTCACCGGTCTTGAGAAACGCCCCTATACGACCGCGACGACGGCTCAGAAATGCGTTCGCGCCGGCGGCAAGCATAACGACCTCGACAATGTCGGTTATACGGCTCGTCACCACACCTTCTTCGAGATGCTCGGCAATTTCTCCTTCGGCGACTATTTCAAGGCGAATGCGATCGAGCTTGCCTGGAACCTGATCACCAAGGAGTTCGGCCTCGACGCCAAGCGTCTCCTGGTCACCGTCTACCACACCGATGACGAGGCTTTCGACCTCTGGAAGAAGATCGCCGGTCTTTCGGACGACAGGATTATCCGCATTCCGACCAGCGACAATTTCTGGGCGATGGGCGATACCGGTCCCTGCGGCCCGTGCTCGGAAATCTTCTATGATCATGGCGACCATATCTGGGGTGGCCCTCCCGGTTCGCCGGAAGAGGACGGCGACCGATTCATCGAGATCTGGAACCTCGTCTTCATGCAGTATGAGCAGCTGACGAAGGAAGAGCGGATTGACCTGCCGCGCCCGTCGATCGACACCGGCATGGGCCTGGAGCGTGTTGCGGCCGTCCTCCAGGGGCAGCACGACAATTACGATATCGACCTGTTCCGCGCGCTGATCTCAGCCTCGGAAGAGGCGACCGGGATCAAGGCGGAAGGCGAGCACCGCGGCAGCCACCGCGTCATCGCTGACCATCTGCGCTCCTCCGCCTTCCTGATTGCCGACGGCGTCCTGCCCTCGAACGAAGGCCGCGGTTATGTGCTCCGCCGCATCATGCGCCGCGCCATGCGCCACGCGCAGCTTCTCGGCGCCCGCGATCCGCTGCTCTGGAAACTGCTGCCGGCGCTGATCCAGCAGATGGGCCGCGCCTATCCGGAACTGGTGCGTGCGGAATCGCTGATTTCGGAAACGCTGAAGCTCGAGGAAAACCGTTTTCGCAAGACGCTGGAGCGCGGGCTTTCGCTGCTGTCGGACGCGACGAACACGCTTCACAAGGGCGATATGCTCGATGGCGAAACCGCCTTCAAGCTCTACGACACCTACGGTTTCCCGCTCGATCTGACGCAGGACGCTTTGCGCGCCCGCGAAATCGGCGTCGATATTTCCGGTTTCACCGACGCCATGCAGCGCCAGAAGGCGGAAGCCCGGTCGCACTGGACCGGTTCCGGCGACAAGGCGACGGAAACGATCTGGTTCGAGCTCAGGGAAAAGCACGGCGCGACCGAGTTCCTCGGCTACGACACTGAAACGGCCGAAGGCGTGGTGCAGGCGATCGTCCGCGACGGCAAGGCTGTCGATAGCGCCTCCGCCGGCGAACAGGTACAGGTCGTCGTCAACCAGACACCGTTCTATGGCGAATCCGGCGGCCAGATGGGCGATACCGGCGTAATCTCGACCGACAATGGCAAGCTGAATGTCTCGGATACCCAGAAGAAGGGCGAGGGCCTGTTCGTCCACATCGCGACCGTCGCTGAAGGCACGTTGAAGGTCGGTGATGCGGTGGCGCTGACGGTCGATCATGTCCGTCGCTCGCGCCTGCGTTCCAACCATTCGGCCACCCATCTGCTGCATGAGGCGCTTCGTGAAGTGCTTGGCACCCACGTGGCCCAGAAGGGTTCGCTGGTGGCGCCGGAGCGGCTGCGTTTCGACGTCTCGCATCCCAAGCCAATGTCGGCCGAGGAGTTGCAGAAGGTCGAGGACATGGCAAATGCCATCATCCTGCAGAATGCACCGGTCACGACACGGCTGATGAGCGTCGACGACGCCATCGCCGAGGGTGCCATGGCGCTGTTCGGTGAAAAATACGGCGACGAAGTTCGTGTCGTTGCGATGGGCAAAGCGATCGAAGGTCCGAAGGCCGGCAAGCCCTATTCGGTCGAACTCTGCGGCGGCACGCATGTCAACGCGACCGGCGATATCGGCCTTGTCCGCGTTCTCGGCGAAAGCGCGGTCGGCGCCGGCGTTCGTCGCGTCGAGGCGGTGACGGGCGAGGCTGCGCGGGCCTATCTCGCTGAGCAGGATGAGCGCGTGAAAACGCTCGCCAGCGCCTTGAAGGTGCAGCCGGCGGAATTGGTGTCGCGCGTCGAAGCGCTGATCGACGAGCGCCGCAAGCTCGAGAAGGAACTGGCGGATGCCAAGCGCCGGCTTGCGATGGGCGGCGGGCAGGGCGGTTCGGCCGGCGATTTCAAGGAGATCGGCGGCATCAAGTTCATGGGCAAGGCGCTCGACGGCATCGATGCCAAGGACCTCAAGGGCCTGGCGGATGAAGGCAAGGCGAGCCTCGGCTCCGGCGTCGTCACCTTGATCGGTGTTTCGGAAGACGGCAAGGCAAGCGCTGTGGTTGCGGTCACGCCGGATCTGGTCGAGCGCTTCAGCGCCGTGGATCTGGTCCGCATCGCATCCGTGGCGCTTGGCGGCAAGGGCGGCGGCGGCCGTCCTGACATGGCCCAGGCCGGTGGACCCGATGGCGCCAAGGCCAATGAGGCGCTCGACGCGGTTGCAGCCGCTCTCGACGCCTGACGACAAACACCAGAAGCGGGCATAGCCCGCTTTTCGGTTTCAAAGGAAGACCAATGGGCGTGACGGCCAAGATCGACGACGAGCTGGACGAGGTCGAAAACGGCCTCGTGCCGGCGCTCTTTAGGGATGCGCCGAGTTCGGTCTCGTTCAACAAGCTGCGCAAGCGCCTGCTCCGGCAGGTGCGGCAGGCCTTCGACGATTTTGGCATGCTGAACGGCCAGAAGCGCTGGCTGGTCGGTCTCTCCGGCGGCAAGGATTCCTATTCGCTGCTCGCCGTGCTGCTCGATCTGCAATGGCGCGGCCTGCTGCCCGTAGAACTCCTGGCCTGCAATCTCGACCAGGGCCAGCCGAACTTCCCGAAGCATATATTGCCGGAATACCTCGCTTCGATCGGCGTGAAGCACCGCATCGAATATCGCGATACCTATTCGATAGTGAAGGAAAAGGTCCCCGAAGGCGCCACCTATTGTTCGCTCTGTTCCAGGCTGCGGCGCGGCAACCTCTATAGGATCGCCCGCGAAGAGGGCTGCGATGCTCTGGTGCTCGGCCATCACCGGGAAGACATACTCGAAACCTTTTTCATGAACTTTTTCCATGGCGGCAGGCTCGCGGGCATGCCGGCAAAGCTCTTGAACGACGAGGGCGACGTGATGGTGCTCAGGCCGCTTGCCTATTGCGCCGAGGACGATCTGGCCAAATTCGCCGCCGCCATGCAGTTCCCGATCATCCCATGTGATCTCTGCGGCTCGCAGGATGGCCTGCAGCGCAATTCCATGAAGGCGATGCTTGCCGATATTGAGGCCCGCATGCCGGGCCGCAAGGATACGATGCTGCGAGCGCTCGCGCACGTGAACCCGTCGCACCTGCTCGATCCGAAACTCTTCGATTTCTCCGGCCTGCAAGCCACTCAAAGTCTCTGAATTCCTCCCCAATCCCGTCTTCCCGCACCAATCCCCCAAGAGACCACGTCATGACCCTTCCGCTCGACATCACGAAGCTTGCCGATCTTCTGCGCCTTGCCGCCAAGGCGGAAATCCTGCCGCGTTTCCGGCGGCTCGGCAGCGGCGACGTACGTTCGAAGAGCGAGCCGTCCGACCTCGTAACCGAGGCCGACGAGGCCGCCGAGCGGATGATCCGCCGCGAGCTCGAAGCCTTTGCGCCCGGCGCGCTCTTCGTCGGCGAGGAATCGGTGGCGGCCGATCCGTCCCTGCTCGCCAAGCTCGCCGATGCGGAATTCGCGGTGGTCGTCGATCCGGTCGACGGCACCTTCAACTTCGCCTCGGGCATCCCGGCCTTCGGGGTCATGGCCTCCGTCGTCTGGAAGGGCGAGACCGTCGCTGGGATCATCTACGATCCGATGGGCGACGACTGGGTCATGGCGGAAAAGGGCGCCGGCGCGTTCATGAGGCGGCCGGACGGCGAGGCGATCCGGCTTTCGGTCGCCGACGCCCGGCCGATCGAAGCCATGATCGGCATGGCATCGCCCGGATATTTCTTCGGCGGCGAGCGGGAACGGATCCTCGGCAACCTCGCAAAGGTCCGGTTCTTCGCCAACTATCGTTGTTCGGCCCATGAATACCGCACGTTTGCCGGCGGCCATGTGCAGTTCGTGCTCTACAACAAGCTGATGCCCTGGGACCATCTGGCCGGCACGCTGATCGGCACGGAGGCTGGCGGTTACGTGGCGCGCTTCGACGGCTCCCCTTACATGCCGCACCATGTCGACGGCGGCCTGCTGCTCGCCACCGACAAGGAAAGCTGGCAGATGCTGCGCAACGAGATCATCGGCCACTGAAATAGCGGCCATCAACAAGAAAAAAGGCCGGATTGCTCCGGCCCTTTTCCGTTGGGGACTGTAACTCAGATCTTCGGATTATGCGGCTGGAAGAGTTTTCCCTTTTCGCCGATCAGCACGAAGATCAGCCCGATGATCGAGACGGTGAAGAAGCCCACGACCAGCGGCAGTGCCGTACCGTCGAAGGCCTGGCCGATCGCGACGCCAATCAGCGCGCCGCCGACCGTGCTCATGAAGCCGAGGACGGCGGACGCCGTTCCGGCGACATGGCCAAGCGGCTCCATGGCGAGCGAATTGAAGTTCGAGCCGATCCAGCCGAACTGGAACATGGCGAGCCCGAAGAACACGATGAAGATCACGAGCGGCATGGGTTGAGGCCCGAAGATCTGCACGAGCATCCAGACGAACGTGATGCCGATAAAGCCAAACAGCGAGCCGTGTGAAAGGCGCCGCATGCCGAAACGCCCAACAAACTTGGCGTTCAGGAAGGATGCGGCAGACATGAACACCGCCACGCAGGCGAAGACCACCGGAAACCAGACGCCGACGTCGTAGATCCCGACATAAATCTGTTGGGCCGAATTGATGAAGCCGAACAGGGCGCCGAAGATGAATGTGCTGGCAATCGTGTAGCAGAGGGCGAGGCGATTGGTCAGAACCATCTGGAAGGCGTGCAGGATAGAGGAAATGGTGAAGGGACGCACATCGGCCGGATCGAGTGTTTCCGGAAGGCGCGAATACATCCAGAAGCCGATGCCGAGCGCGGCGACTGCCATGAACACGAAAATCAGGTGCCAGTTGCCGAACAGCATGATCACCTGGCCTGTTGCCGGCGCGATGACCGGCACGACCATGAAGACCATCATGATCAGCGACATGACTTCCGCCATGGCGCGACCACCGTATACGTCGCGCACGATCGAAATGGAAATCACCCGTGTTGCGGCCGCTCCGGCACCCTGGATGAAGCGAAGGGCCAGCAGCGCTCCGAACGATGGTGCGACGACGGCGCCGACCGCGCAGACGAAATAGAGGCCGAGGCCGAAGAGCATCGGGTTCCTGCGACCGAAACGATCGGAGATCGATCCGTAGATGATCTGCGCAGCGCCGAGGCCGAAGAGATAGGCTGAGACTACATATTGCCGATGGTTCTCGTTGACGACGCCGAGCGAGGCGCCGATCTCCTGCAGGCCAGGGAGCATGATGTCGATGGCGAGCGAATTGATGGCCATCAACATCGCCATCATCGCGATGAATTCGACCCGGCCCATGCCGCGCAGGCGGTCCGGGGCCGTTTGTGAAGGATTGGTCACAGCAGCTTCCTAAAAACAACGTGAAAGGCGCCGTTGGGAGCGGCGCCTTGAAAATATCTTATAAAAATCCCGGACCGGAGCCCGGAAGATCTCAGGCCGCGCCGCGGACGCTGATGCCCTGTTCCTGCAGGTGAGTCTGCAGTTCGCCGGACTGGAACATCTCGCGGACGATATCGCAACCGCCGATGAATTCGCCCTTGACGTAAAGCTGCGGAATGGTCGGCCAGTTGGAATAGTCCTTGATGCCCTGGCGGATTTCCGCATCGGCGAGCACGTTCACGCCCTTGTAGTCCAAACCGAGATAGTCGAGGATCTGCACGACCTGGCCCGAGAAACCACACTGCGGGAACTGCGGGGTGCCCTTCATGAAGAGAACCACGTCATTGGTCTTCACTTCGTTGGCGATAAAATCGGTAATTCCGCTCATGTCCTATCCTTTCACATGCGGTTTCAAGGGCCGCTGCGCTGCGTCATCTGCCTTAAATAGCAACGTGGCATCGGGAATTCCAGCGGAATAGTCCATCGGAAAGCGCTTATTGCCTCGCATGACTGCCGTTTAACCCATCGACCAAGTCCATTGGCGTCAGCGGCTGCGCTGCTTGCTGCGGCTTGCCGTCGTGCGCCGGCGGCTCACCTGTTTCGTCGCCGGCTTCGCCGTGCGTCTGCTTGTGGTCTTGGTGCGTGCAGTCTTCCTGGCGAAACGCCCGGTAGTGGCCGAGCGGATCTGCCGCTTCTTGCGTTTGGCGGGCGTGCGGCCATGCGATTTGCCGAGAAGTTCCTTCAGGGCAGTTTCCACGAGGCCGGTAACGATCTCCTTGATCAGGTCAGCCATCGCTCACTCCGCTGGAGCCGAAGTCTGTAATGCCAGCGCGTGGAGCACGCCGCCCATATTGCCCTTCAGGGCCTCGTAGACCATCTGGTGCTGCTGCACCCGGCTTTTTCCCCGGAACGCTTCCGCCACCACTTCCGCAGCATAATGGTCGCCGTCGCCAGCAAGATCCCGGATGGTGACCTTGGCACCGGGAATGCCGGCCTTGATCAGGTCTTCGATTTCACCGGGTCTCATAGCCATGATGTCATCCCTTTTCTCTCCGCGGGACTCAAAACCGCGGAACCTTTTGTCAGGATACACTGCCTCAAAGCTGCTCTCCGGTCAAAGCTGGATCGAACAGCTCCGCCTCAATGGTGCAAGAATACGTGTTTCACCCTATGGAGGCTGGCTTTGGCCCGGGTTCTGAGCGGTGGAAGATGCTGGGTGCGGGAGAAGCGGAAAAGCCAGATCGAGCTCAGGGTGAGGATCATGAAACCGTAGGATTCGATGCTCTCCTCCATCACGACGATATCGAAATGCTCGGCAAGTTGGCTGCAGGCGAGAACGCCGGCAACCAGGGCCAGCGGCCAGGAAAGGCGCGGGTGAACGGCTCGGAGAAGGCCTCCTCTATGGCGATATTCGAACACGATCGTCGCGATCAGCAGAATAAGTGCGGCCGCGCCGATAATAATCGGCAGCCAGGTCTTCGACACGCAATAAACTGTCACACTGTCGCGGCATATTGGCATCTCGCGCATGAAGAAGACGATGGAGATGCAGGCCGTCGTGATTGCGACGAAACGGGCCAATATCCGCGTCCCCAATGCCGCCATGACGGCAAAAAGGGCGGTGATGGCAAGCGAAGCAGACTGAATGTCTTCGATGGGGCCGTCTTCATTGAAGATGTCGTAGGTGGTCATACCCATCTTCGAAAAAACCATCCAAGCCAGAACGTTCAGGCAAAGGGTGATGATCAGTGCATCGAGCCAGATGCGCTTGTAGTGCCAGGTCGGGCCCGATGACCTCATCCAGGTCAAAATCGGCATAAGCATTTTTGCGCGCTTACTTTCCTATTTCAGAAAACCGCAATGCTTATCGGGATAGCCCGAGTCCATCAATCCCCCGCGCTTCAACTTTTGTGCAGCTGTGCAAACAAACCGCGATCTGGAAACCGCGGCCTTGTCAGCAAGCTGATCCGGATGGTTACGCCATGAAGGCTGGGAACCAGCTTTCATGGGCCTCTGTGAGCTGCGGCACCGCGATGCTGACGAGGTCGTCCACCACCAGGCTGTCGCCGGCTACCGTGCCGAGCGTGCGGAAGGGCACGCCCGCGCCTTCAGCATTCGCTTGCACGAAATTGGCGAGGTCAGCTGGCACCGCGATCACATAGCGGGCCTGGTCTTCGCCGAACAGCAGTCCATGGGCCGGGCCGCGCTGTTCCTTGAGGCTGACCTTCATACCCTTGGCCGACGCCATCGCCATTTCGGCAAGCGCGATCGCAAGACCGCCCGAGGAAATGTCGTGGCAAGCGGTCACCTGGCCGTTGCGGATGAGCGAGCGGACGAAATCGCCGTTGCGGCGCTCGGCCTTCAAATCGACTTCCGGCGGCGGGCCGTCGATCGTGTCGAGAATGTCGCGCAGATAGACCGAAGAGCCGAGATGGCTGCCGTCCGTGCCGATCATGATCAGCTTGTCGCCGACGTTGGCAGAACCGATCTTCGCCATCTTCTGCCAGTCGGGCAGCAGGCCGACGCCGGCAATGGTCGGGGTCGGCAAGATCGCGACGCCGTTGGTCTCGTTGTAGAGCGACACGTTGCCGGACACGATCGGGAAATCCAGCGCCCTGCAGGCCTCGCCGATGCCCTTGATGGCGCCGACCAGCTGGCCCATGATTTCCGGTTTTTCCGGATTGCCGAAATTGAGGTTGTCGGTGGCGGCGAGCGGCTCGGCGCCGGTAGCGACGATATTGCGCCAGCATTCGGCGACCGCCTGCTTGCCGCCTTCGAACGGATCGGCTTCAACATAACGGGGCGTGACGTCGGACGAGAAGGCGAGCGCCTTGGTCGGATGGCTTTCGATGCGCACGACGCCGGCATCGCCGCCCGGACGCTGCAGCGAATTGCCCTGGATCAGCGTGTCATACTGTTCCCAGACCCAGCGGCGGCTGGACTGGTTGGCCGAACCGATGAGCTTCAACAGGGCCTGGTTATAGTCAGCGGGTGCCGCGACCTGCGAGGCGGGCAGGGGTGCGCGAACATCCGACTGGACCCACGGCCGATCGTATTCCGGAGCCTGGTCGCCGAGATCCTTGATCGGCAGGTTGGCGACTTCCTCGCCCTGATGCAGGACACGGAAGCGCAGGTCGTCGGTGGTCTTGCCGACGATCGCAAAATCGAGGCCCCACTTGACGAAGATCGCCTTGGCCTGCTCTTCCTTTTCCGGCTGCAGCACCATGAGCATACGCTCCTGGCTTTCCGAAAGCATCATTTCGTATGCCGTCATCCGGTCCTCGCGCACCGGCACCTTGTCGAGGTCGAGTTCGATGCCGAGATCGCCCTTGGCGCCCATTTCGACGGCCGAGCAGGTGAGGCCGGCTGCACCCATGTCCTGGATGGCGATCACCGCGCCGGTCGCCATCAGTTCGAGGCAGGCTTCCAGCAGGCACTTTTCGGTAAAGGGGTCGCCGACCTGAACGGTCGGGCGTTTCTCCTCGATGGATTCGTCGAATTCGGCCGATGCCATCGTGGCTCCGCCGACACCGTCGCGGCCGGTCTTGGCGCCGAGATAAACGACCGGCAGACCGACGCCCTTGGCTTCCGACAGGAAGATGGCATTCGATTTGGCAAGCCCGGCCGCAAACGCGTTGACCAGAATATTGCCATTGTAGCGCGGATCGAACTCCACTTCGCCGCCGACCGTCGGTACGCCGAAGGAGTTGCCGTAACCGCCAACACCGGCAACGACGCCGGACACAAGATGTTTGGTTTTCGGGTGATCGGGCGCGCCGAAGCGCAGAGCGTTCATGGCCGCGATCGGGCGGGCACCCATGGTGAAGACGTCGCGCAGGATGCCGCCGACACCCGTCGCCGCGCCCTGGTAGGGCTCGATATAGGACGGGTGGTTATGGCTCTCCATCTTGAAGACGACGCAATCGCCATCGTCGATGTCGACGACGCCGGCATTCTCACCCGGCCCCTGAATGACGCGCGGTCCCTTGGTCGGTAGCGTTCGCAGCCACTTCTTTGAGGATTTGTAGGAGCAATGCTCGTTCCACATGGCCGAGAAGATACCGAGCTCCGTGAATGTCGGCTCGCGGCCGATCAGATCGAGAATCCGCTGATATTCGTCGGGCTTCAGGCCGTGCGAGGCGACGAGTTCGGGGGTGATCGCGATACTATTCGGGATGGTCATGATCTTCTCTGGATTGAAGGGCCAAGCTCTTGGCGCTCTTTAACCTATGTCGCAATGCGGCGCGACAGGAAAATACTGCCATGCGGCGGTACGGCGTGGCGGCCGGAAAACAAAAAGCGCCGGAAAACCGGCGCCTCAGTTGGAAAATACGCGATCTGGATCAGAACTTGTAGCCGACCGCGATGCCTGCGTAGGAGAGGCCGTCGTTGTGATCGCACAGATCGGCGTTCGAAGAGTGCTCGACAGTCGCAAGGACGCGCCAGTTGTTGGTGATATTGTAACCGAGACCGAGCGACTCATGGAAGAGCACATGGCAGCCGAGCTTCGGACCATCGTTCGGCTTGTCGAGGTTGCCGTTGTTGAAGGCGCCGCCGAAGCCGAGGTCGACGAAGATCTTGTCGGTGATCGGTGCCGTCCAGGTGAAGCCGGCAAAGACCTGGCTCGCTTCGCCCGCCGTCGACACGATCGCGCCGATATGGACGCGCGGACGTAGCATGTGGTCCACGAAGCTCTGGGCATGGCGCTGGTCGAAGGGGTCGAAGAAGACTGTGGCGGACGGGAATGCGCCCTTCTCGAACGTGCTCTTGCTCTGGATCGAACCGGAAACGCCGATTCGCACTTCATCGAACAGCCGCTCCTGCGCAACGGCAGTAGAAGACAGCGTCGACACCGCCAGGATTGCACCGACCACGGATCCGAAAATTGCCTTGTTCATTCCATCGCCCTCATACGCGCCGCGATTTTCTGCGGCTGGCGCGATCCCGATACGGGCCGCCCGCTTCTCGATGACAAAAGTGGTACAATGACGGGTAGCGCCCGTCCAGCGCCGGTTCACTGACCGTCATGACTTGTGGCGAAAAAACGCAAAGATTCGGGCGGGCCGGTGCAGAGCTGCAACAGATTGTTTACAGAGATGTAAATTCAAATGGTTAATATCAGCAGCCGCTGGCGCCACCGGCCCAGCGGAGCACATCGCGCTTGATTCTTTCGCCTTCCGGGCCGCCCATCATCGGACCGAACGCGTCGAGACGGGCAGGGTTGCCCTCCGCCTGGACCACCAGCATCGGGCGCGATTCGGGACTGTTGCGCGGCACGGCGAGAATGCGCGGCCGGCCGGAGAAGGAATTGAGTTCCGGTGCCAGCCGATAGGGCTTGAAGGCCGCGTCGCCCGACTTGAACCAGCAGCTATTGGCGGCGAGCGCCACGCGTTCCATCGTCGGCAGCGCCGCACGGTTCGCCGTCACCGCTGCCGGACGTTCCGTTTGGCAGGCGGAAAGCGCTATGCCAAGGGCGGCGAGAGGAAATGCAGCGAGCAGGCGACAAGTGAACGGCATCAAGCGTCCTGACGTGGCTTTCGATCGTACTGGGATCGATCGGGATAAGATGAAGGTTCAGGCGGTCGCGGCGATCACATCGAGCGCCGAGGCGAAAATCCCGCGCCCGTCATTGCCGCCATGGGCGGCTTCGATCAGGTTTTCCGGATGCGGCATCATGCCGAGCACGTTGCCGCGCGTGTTTATGACGCCGGCGATGTCGTTCAGGGAGCCGTTCGGGTTGGTGCCTTCCGCATAACGGAAGACGATTTCGCCACGATCTTCCATGCCGGACAACGTCTCCGCATCGACGAAATAGTTGCCGTCGTGATGGGCGACGGGGCAACGGAGCACCTGGCCCTTTTCATAGGCCCGGGTGAAATCCGTGTCGGCATTGACCACTTCGAGCTTCACTTCCTTGCAGACGAATTTCAGCGAGGAATTGCGCATCAGGGCACCGGGCAGCATGCCGGCTTCAACGAGGATCTGGAAACCGTTGCAGACGCCGAGCACCTTGACGCCCTTGTCTGCCTTGTCCCTGATCGCCTGCATGACCGGCATGCGGGCTGCAATCGCTCCGCAGCGCAGATAGTCGCCATAGGAAAAACCGCCCGGAATAACGATGAGGTCGACATCATCCGGAATGTCGGTCTCGGTCTGCCAGATGGTGATCGGCGCCTTGCCGGAAATCTTGGTGAGGGCGGCGATCATGTCGCGATCGCGATTGAGACCGGGAAGCTGAACGACGGCGGATTTCATGGGTGCGGTTCAAACCTTGCCTGGGCCTCGGCGAGCTCGCGCAATTCGAGGCGGTTTTCGATACGGTCAAGTCGGTTTTCAATATGCCCAACCGTGACGCGAAGATTATTCACATCCCCTTGGAGAACGTGAAGTTGTCCTCTCAAGGTCATGTGGTCGGCTCGCAATTCACCAATCGACAGCTCGACTTTATCAAATCGCTGATGAATCTTCTTAAGAAGCTCATACATCAATTCACTTGTGATCTCGGCCATCACTCGCTCCGCAACCTTCAGTCGAGAGCGATACTATAGTTCTCAATCACAGTGTTTG
Source organism: Neorhizobium sp. T7_12 (assembly GCF_002968535.1). Taxonomy (NCBI): domain Bacteria; kingdom Pseudomonadati; phylum Pseudomonadota; class Alphaproteobacteria; order Hyphomicrobiales; family Rhizobiaceae; genus Neorhizobium; species Neorhizobium sp. T7_12. The sequence goes on from NZ_PVBK01000002.1 coordinate 560,208, forward strand.
CCAGCAGCTTCTCGCACATGGCCTTGAGGTCCGCCTCGGCCTTCGCCTTGTCGGTGCCCTCGAGTTCAAGGTCGAAGACCTTGCCCTGGCGCACATGGCCGACGCCGGAAAAGCCGAGACTGCCGAGCGCGCCTTCGATGGCCTTGCCCTGCGGATCGAGAACGCCGTTCTTGAGCGTGACCGTCACGCGTGCCTTGATCACAGATCCAACCCCCAGATTACTTGACGAGAACCGGCCCGGTGCCGCGGACGGGTTCGTTCTCATTGATGATGCCGAGACGCCGCGCGACTTCCGAATAAGCTTCCACAAGCCCGCCCAGATCCTGCCGGAAACGGTCCTTGTCCATCTTTTCCCTGGTTTCGATATCCCAGAGGCGGCAGCTGTCCGGCGAAATCTCGTCGGCGAGAATGATGCGCATCATGTCGCCTTCGAACAGGCGGCCGCATTCGATCTTGAAATCGACGAGCTGGATACCGACGCCGAGGAAAAGCCCGGAGAGGAAGTCGTTGACGCGGATGGCGAGCGCCATGATGTCGTCGAGTTCAGCGGGGTTCGCCCAGCCGAAAGCGGTGATGTGCTCCTCGGAGACCATCGGGTCGGCGAGTGCGTCGGACTTGTAGTAGAACTCGATGATCGAGCGCGGCAGGACCATGCCTTCTTCGATGCCGAGGCGGGTCGAGAGCGATCCGGCGGCAACGTTGCGCACCACGATCTCGAGCGGAATCATCTCCACTTCCTTGATCAGCTGCTCGCGCATGTTCAGCCGGCGGATGAAATGCGTCGGGATGCCGATCTTGTTCAGATGGGTGAAGAGGTATTCCGAGATACGGTTGTTGAGAACGCCCTTGCCGTCGATGACGTCATGTTTCTTCTTGTTGAAGGCGGTGGCGTCGTCCTTGAAAAACTGGATCAGCGTGCCGGGCTCGGGGCCTTCATAAAGGATTTTGGCCTTGCCTTCGTAGATACGGCGGCGACGGTTCATGATTCTTGTCTCATTGTTGGCGCCCCTGGGCGGACGCAATGGATGATGTTGAGCGGTCCCTTATCGGAAAAGAACGGGTTTCACAATGCGGGCCTCCAAACCTTTGTGGGCGAGGGGTTGCGAAGCGCAACCAGGAATCAGTGAGCTTCAGATTACACGGGTTCTCGAAGGTTTTGCTCTAACAACTGGGGGCGCCCGGGCTGAAAGGGCGGTAATGAACAGGAAATCAGGGAGGCTCCGCAGGACTTAGCCACCAAATTGCGTCATGATTTCGACGCGGCCGGTATCGCAATTCCAGGCGGGGAGCTGTTGATTGGCGATGCCGGCCCTGCCGCCAGACGAGGCCAGGGTGCGCGGACAAAGATCATCCCGGCGCCGGTTGCCCTGACGCGGAATTCGCATTCGTCAATTGCCGGCCACGATTCCGCTTCCGTCTCTGCCGGAATCGACATCCCGCCGATTGCGCTCCGCTCCTCTTTTGATTATGGGGGTTCCCATAAAGTTCACTTTGGGAGACCCGAGATGAGTGGCCTCAGCGATCGCGAAAAAGCCTTTGAAAACAAGTTTGCCCTGGACCAGGAATTGAAGTTCAAGGCGCTCGCCCGCCGCAACAAGCTCGCAGGCCTCTGGGCAGCCGGCCTGCTCGGCAAAACAGACGCTGACGCTTACGCGAAGGAAGTCGTGGTTGCCGATTTCGAGGAAGCGGGCGACGAGGATGTATTCCGCAAGCTGCGCGGCGATCTCGATGCCGGCGGCGTCTCCATCTCCGACCAGGATATCCGCACCAAGATGGTGGAGCTTCTGGCTCAGGCGATTGAGCAGATCGAGAACCAGTAACCAGCTTATTCTCAACCTGATATGAAAGCTGCGTCCCGTCGGGCGCGGCTTTTCTTTCTGCCCATCAAGGTGGGGTTCTCAGCTGTCTGCGGGGTGCCGCTTGCGGCTGTCGGACTGCGGGTTTTCGCCGGGGCGCCAGCGGCCGGAAAGTATGAAATCCGGAATGCTACTGCGCGGCATCGGCCTTGCCAGCGCATAACCCTGCAGGATGTCGCAGCCGAGATCGCGCAGGATGCGGATCTGTTCCGTGGTCTCGACGCCTTCCGCGACAACCTCAATATTCAGCGATTTGCCGATCTCGATGATCGATCCGACCATCTTCCGTTGCTTTTGCGACTGGGAGACGAGACGAACCAGTTCACGGTCGATCTTCAGCGCACGCGGATTGAGCCGCAGGAGGCCGATGATCGAGGCGTGGCCGGTGCCGAAATCGTCGATCTCGATCTCGATGCCGAGCTTCCTGATGCGCGCCAGATTCCTCAGGACATCCTCGTCGCAGTCGTCGAGGAAGATCGATTCGAGCAGCTCGAAGGATACCGTGCCAGGCTCGATCCCGAGTTTCCTGAGCTTGCGCGACAGCGAAGCATCGCGCAGCCGCCGGTAGGAAACGTTGACCGAAAGTTTTGGGATCGGAAGGCCTTGCGCACGCCAGTCCCGGAAATCGGCAAGCGCCTTGTCGAGAATGGTCCCGTCGATCACCGAGACGACGTCGAGTTCCTCGGCCATATCGAGGAACTTGTCGGGAGACAGCATGCCGCGTTCCGGGTGCATCCACCGCGCCAGCGTTTCCACGCCGGCGATCTCCAGCGTCTGCGCATCGAACTGCAGTTGATAATACGGAATGAACTCGTCGCGCTCGAGAGCAAGAAGGATCTCGTCGGAAATGCGCTTGGTGCTGATGATCTCGTTCTGTGTCTCGGCAGAGAAGAATTCATGCCGGTTGCGGCCCCGGTTCTTGGCCCGGTAGAGCGCGATATCTGCATTCAGGAGAAGCTGTCTCGCATCCACATCCGCTCCCGTATGGCAGGCGATACCGATGCTGGCGCCGAAACGGCAGTCGTGGCCCTCATAGGATACCGGCTTGCGCAACTCCCTGATGATGCGGTCGGCCAGATGCGAGAGCTTGCGCGGCGATCCTTCGAATTTCGACAGGATGACGAACTCGTCGCCGCCGATACGGGCGACGAAATCTTCCTTGCGGATCGTGCCTTTGAGAACTTTCGCCACATGCTTCAGCATCGTGTCGCCGGCACTGTGGCCGAGCGTGTCGTTGATCTGCTTGAAGCGATCGAGGTCGATATGGAGGATGGCGATGCCATGTTGGTCGCGGGCGCATTCCGCCGCCACGCGATCCAGCATCTCGTCGAGATAACGCCGATTGGGGAGATCGGTCAGGTAGTCGTGCATCGCATTGTGCTCGATGCTGCTGCGCGCGGCTTCGAGTTCGCGGTTGCGCGCCTCCGCAAGGGTCTTTGCCCGTTCCAGCTCGCGGTGAAGCGTCACGTCGGCCGTGACGTCCCAGTTGGCGCCGACCATCTTCTGGTGACCGTTACCGTCGATGAAGGACATGGTGCGGGTGCGTATCACACGTTCGGAGCCGTCCCGCAGTATCACCCGGTATTCATCGAAAAAGCGTTTGCCCTCCTCGATATTGTCGAGAACATTTGCCTGAACGCGTGCGGCATCGTCCGGGTGCAGGAAGCTCTCCCAGAGCCCACCGATCTTCACTTCCTCGCTCTTTTCCAGCCCGTAGATCCGGAACATCCGTTCGTCCCATTCAACCGCGCCGGTGGAGAAATCGGATTCGTAGACGCCGATGCCGGATATTTCGAGCGCCATGTCGAGCCGCCGCGACATCTGCGCCGTTGTTTCCTCCGCGGCCTTGCGGGCGGTGACGTCCGTGTCCGTGCCGACGACGCGGGTCGCCTTGCCGTTGGCGTCCCATTCGACGCAGGCGCCCCGGCATTCGATCCAGACCCAATGCCCTTGCTTGTGGCGTTCGCGATAGTCGAAGACGGCGTAGGCGGGATCCCCGGCGATCTGCCGCTCCATGACATGGATGACACGCGCATGGTCGTCCGGATGGACAAGCTTGAGCCATTCCTCGGTGCTGGCCGCCAGCGGGTCCTCCGCCGACATCCCCCGAATCTGCCGCCACACCGGCGAGTAATATTTCTGGCCGGTCGCGTAATTATGGTCCCAGACGCCCGAGACGGAGCTGACCAGCGCGTTGTCCCAGCGGCTTTCGCGTTCGGCAAGTTCTTCGAACTGCCGCCTTTGGTCGGTGATGTCAGTCAGGTGGGCCGCAAACAGACACCGGCCTTTGAAATTCGTTCCGAGTGGCGTGACGGTCGCCACCACCCATCGCTGAGAGCCGGCCGGGCTCACGATGCGCAGTTCCAGACGTTCTGCTGAGGAATCGATATTCAGGCCCTGGATCGCCAGGGGGACCTTGGCTTGGTCGTCGGGATGCAGGAGGGCCGACAAGGCAGTCGGTAGCCGGCCCTCGCCGATCCATTCGCGTTTGAATGTGCTGTTTGCGAACAGCAGCACGGCGGCATGATCGATGATGGCAATCGGGAAAGGAGCCGCCTGAAATACCGTCTCAAGAACGCCGATCTCGTCTCCGGGGCCGGAGTCCAGTAGGCGTGAGAGAACATTTGACGGCATCGGCACAGCCTGGCGCGCTAGAAAACGAGCGCGCACCTTAGCAAGTGTCAATTAAGTCCAGCTTAAAAATGCTGTTCGAATTGACGCACCCCAAAATTAGGGGCCAGCGCCCATTCCGTCCTATTTTCAAGGCTTGAGGCGACTGAGAAACTGGGCAAAAACCATTGTGCCTTCCGGCCAAGGGCCATGGCCGGAATCCTGGTTGATATGGCCGGCTTCCCCGGCATCGACCAGCATCGAACCCCAGGCGGAAGCGATGTCGTCCGCATGTTCGTAGGAGCCGAACGGATCGTTGCGGCTTGCGACCGTCAGGGACGGGAAGGGGAGCGGATCACGCGGGTAGGGGCCGAAGGTCTGCAGGTGCCTCGGTCGGATGGAGGGATTGTCCACTTCCGGCGGGGCCACGAAAAAGGCGCCGACCACGGGTTTCGTGAACAGCGGAACGGCGTGAATGACGGTCGGGATGCCAAGCGAATGGGCGACGATGACGACGGGCCGCGTCGCACGGTTCACCTCTTCGGCGACACGTGTGACCCAGTCCTCGCGCACCGGCTTCGACCATTCCTCCTGCTCGACCCGGCGGGCCGTTGTCAGCTTCTGCTCCCAACGGGTCTGCCAGTGATGCGGCCCGGAATTGGTGTAGCCGGGGACGATCAATATATCTGCTTCGGATGCCTTCATGGCGCCTATCTGTGTTCGCAGAGGGTCAAGATCAAGCCTCGCCGAAGACCCGGCGGAAGATCGTGTCCACGTGTTTGGTGTGATAGCCGAGGTCGAATTTTTCGCGCAGGTCCTCTTCGGAAAGTGCGGCACGGACTTCCTGGTCCGCCAGCAGCTCCTCGAGAAAATCCTTGCCTTCTTCCCAGACCCGCATCGCGTTGCGCTGCACGAGGCGATAGGCGTCCTCGCGGGAGACCCCGGCTTGCGTAAGGGCAAGCAGCACCCGCTGCGAGTGAACAAGCCCACGGAACTTGTTCATGTTCTTCATCATGTTCTCAGGGTAGACAAGCAGCTTGTCGATCACGCTGGTCATGCGTGCCAGGGCGAAATCGAGCGTTACCGTCGCGTCCGGGCCGATCATGCGCTCGACCGAGGAATGCGAAATGTCCCGCTCGTGCCAGAGCGCCACATTCTCCATGGCCGGCAACGCGTAGGAGCGTACCATGCGGGCAAGGCCCGTCAGGTTTTCGGTCAGCACCGGGTTGCGCTTGTGCGGCATGGCCGACGAGCCCTTCTGGCCCGGCGAGAAAAACTCTTCCGCTTCGAGGACTTCGGTGCGCTGCAGGTGGCGCACCTCGATCGACAGCCGTTCGATCGACGAGGCGATCACACCCAATATCGCGAAATACATGGCGTGACGGTCACGCGGAATGACCTGGGTCGAGACCGGTTCCGGCTTCAGGCCAAGCGCTGCGGCGACGTGTTCCTCGACGCGGGGGTCGATGTTGGCGAAGGTGCCGACGGCGCCTGAAATCGCACAGGTGGCGATTTCGTCGCGGGCTTCGAGCAGGCGCGTCTTGTTGCGGTCGAATTCCGCATAGGCCTGGGCGAGCTTGACGCCGAACGTTGTCGGCTCCGCGTGTATGCCGTGGCTGCGACCGATCGTGACGGTGTCCTTGTGCTCGAAGGCGCGACGCTTCAGCGCTTCGAGCAACTTGTCGATATCGGCAAGCAGCAGGTCCGTGGCGCGCACCAGCTGCACGCTGAAACAGGTGTCGAGCACGTCCGAAGACGTCATGCCCTGATGGATGAAGCGGCTGTCGGGACCGACGAATTCGGCGAGATGGGTGAGGAACGCGATGACGTCATGCTTGGTGACGGCTTCGATCTCGTCGATGCGGGCAACGTCGAACGTGGCCGAGCCGCCCTTTGCCCAGATCGTCTCCGCTGCCGACTTCGGGATCACGCCAATCGCCGCAAGCGCATCGCAGGCATGTGCCTCGATTTCGAACCAGATGCGGAACTTTGTTTCGGGCGACCAGATGGCGACCATTTCGGGCCGCGAGTAACGGGGGATCATGGGCTTGTCGTTTCCTTCACGAGTGTCGGCTGCGCTGTAGCAAGAAGCGCGGCGAAGCTCAAGTTTTTGAGGCAATCAAACAGGATTAGGGCGCTGTCTTGACCGGAACGGCGATCCAGCGGCCGTTCTGGCCCTCGAAACCGGCGCTGAGGACCATGATCAACGCGACTTCCACCGGAGCGCCTTCGAGCGACGAGCCGCTGACGACACCGGCGAGCCGGTAACTGGTGACGCAACCGCGCGAAGCCGGAATGCGCTGGTCTTCGTGAACCACGTCGTTGACGGGCTTCCCGTTCCGCTCGGTAAAGCGAAGGCGCAAGGAGACCGTCTTTTCGACTATGCCTTCACATTGCGGCCCGAGCGGTTGCGGGACCTCGTCGAGGACAAGCGTATTGGCTTCTCCGACCGGCGGTACGGCCGGAACGCTGCGATAGCGCAGCTGATGAGGAGCGTTGCCGATCTCGGTGATGGGGTTGAAAGCGACCAGTTCACCTGGATGATTGGCGAGCTCGTGGGTTTCGATCATCACATCTGCGTCGTTGTGCACCTGCCAGCGGGCCTTGGCGATCGTCGCTCCATCCTGTTCCAGCCGGACCCGGTATGGCGTTCCCGGCAGGTAGGTATCCTTGTTGAGGTCGAGCGCGTAGATATTGGCATAGGGGAAGCCGGATCCGTCCTGGATGCCGTATTCCTCGAACGCGAAAACGGCGCCGTCGGAGGAAAAGCCGATCGGGCGGACGCTTGCGATATCGGCTGCGGATGTGGAACCGGCGAACAACATCGCCGCAAGTGCCGGAACCGAAGATCGCAAGGCTGATATCATCTGCGTCCGTCCTCCGCCGCAGCTTTCAACCGCGCGATGTTCTCACGATAGGCCGCGATTCCTTCGCCTTTGTAAACCGCAGATCCGGCAACGAAGACATTGGCGCCCGCAGCGGTCGCCGCGCCGATCGTCTCGGCGGTAATGCCGCCGTCGACTTCCAGCTCGATCGGCCGGCTGCCGATCATCGCCTTGGCGGCGCGAATCTTGTCGGTCATCGCGGGAATGAACTTCTGGCCGCCGAAGCCCGGATTGACGCTCATGATCAGGATCAGGTCGATATCGTCCAGCACGTTTTCGATCGCCGAGAGCGGCGTTGCCGGGTTGAGCGTGACGCCGACCTTCTTGCCGAGCGAGCGGATCGTCTGAAGCGAGCGATGCAGGTGCGGCCCGGCCTCGACATGCACGGTAATGCCGTCGCATCCGGCCTTGGCGAAGGCTTCGAGGTAGGGATCGGCCGGCGAGATCATCAGGTGGCAGTCGAAAAAGGCGGTGGTGTAAGGCCGCAGCGACTTGATGACGTCGGGACCGAACGAGATGTTCGGCACGAAATGCCCGTCCATCACGTCGAGATGGACCCATTCGGCTCCCGCTTCGACGGCGTCACGCACTTCCTGGCCGAGCTTTGAAAAATCGGCCGCGAGAATCGACGGGGCGATGCGGATCGGCAGGGCGGTGGCGAGCGTCATGGGTCGAAAGTCTCCGGTTGTCGACGGTCCCTCTAACATTGCGGCGTGGGCGGAACAATCGTCAGTCTGTCGCCGGACGCGAGAGGATGAACGTGGATCCACGCCATTCGAGCAGGCGGAACGGATTGTCCCTCCGTTCATGACCGCGATCGAAGGCAATCGGGCCGATCACGGTATTGAAGGAGCGGCTGCCGATCGCCTGTGCCAGGGGCTGGCCTGCCGCCGCGGTCACCGCCTGGTGAACAAGTTCGGTCGCGGCATAGGCCGGCAGCAGATAACCGTCCGCATCGATATTTTTCGCGCGCAGGGCTGCGACGGCCGTCGCCGCGGAGGGCAGGGTGGCATAGTCGGGGAGGGCGACGGCCAGGACGCCCTCGCGCAGAGGAACCGGACGGTTGGCCGCACGCAAGTTATCGCCGCCGAGCAAGGTGAGGGGAAAGTTTTCCGAAGCGCCGTCGCGGGCGATGATCGCCATGTCATTGCGGTCGCCGCCGACGAATACATGGCTCGCGCCCGCCTTGGCGAGACGGCGCACCAACGCCACCTGCTGCTCCTGACCGGGTCGGAACGTGTCGGTGAAGATCGGCGTGATGCCCATCGGTTCGAGGCGCTGACGGATGGCGCTGGCGAGCTCACGGCCGTAGATCGTACCGTCCTCGACCAGCGCGATCGGCTCCGCCTTCCAGATGCTGAGGATGGTTTCGGACAGTTTCTCCGCCTCGTCGCCTTCGGCTGGCGCCATGCGGAAGAACGGCCAGCCGTTGCGCAACGTGTCTTCCATCAGGATTTTCGAGCGCACCGAGACGGTAATGGCCGGGATCTGTGCGGCCTTCAGCAGCGGCAATGCGGTGGAGAGCGTCTCGACGCAGAGGAAACCGATAGCGGCGGACACTTTCGCGTTGGCGAGGCCCTTGGCGGCGGCAGCGCCGCCGTTTTCATCGCAGCTTTCGTCGATCTCGACGACGGTGTCGCCGCCCGCCTCCGCTGCCGCGCGTGCGCCCTGAAAGACCTGGGTGCCGAGCGGTGCGTATGGGCCGGAGCGCGGCGCGACCACCCCGATCACTGCCGCCGGTGCCGATCCGCATCCGAGAAACGAAGCCAGCAGTCCGGCGATGATGAAACGTCGTGCTGTCATGTTTTTCCTGGGATTCTTTCTTGAAGCGACATTTAGCTTTCTGATCGCAGCCGTCAAAGAGAATCGGCTTGTCGAAGTAAAAAGCCGCAACTCCGGTGGACATCAAGGTTTTTTGCCACCATATCTCAAAGAGTAATGCGGGACTGACAGCAGTCCCCGATGCCTTTCAAGAGATGCCTTTGACGGACCAGCCTTTCCTCGATCCCGTCCACTACCGGAACGGCATGGCACGATATGCTGGCCACGTCCAGGTTGTAACGACGGAATTCGAAGGCGTGCGGCGCGGCGTGACGGTGACGGCAGCCTGCTCGGTCTCGGACAACCCGCCGACCGTGCTCGTCTGCCTGAACGGCAGCAACGCGAGCAATGCCATCTTCGAGAGGAGCGGCGTCTTTGCTTTGAATTCGCTGGCGGCGCATCATCAGGCGCTGGCAACGGGGTTTGCCGGCCTGAGCGGCATTCCCGCCGAGGAGCGGTTTGCGCTCGGAAATTGGAAGACGCTGGTGACCGGCGCTCCGGTGCTGGCCGACGCCGTCGTCAGCTTCGATTGCCGGCTGACCGACATAAAACGAGTTTCGACCCATTTCGTCATGTTCGGCGAGGTGAAGGCCATGCATTTCGGCGAGGCGAACCCCTCGCTCATCTATCTGGATCGCGGCTTTCGCAGCTTATAGGATGCCGTTTGAAAGGGTGTGATTATGCCTGAAGGAAAAACGAGCGCTCTACCGACCTCGATCGACGAGACGATCGCGCTTTTGGGCGCCGAAGATTATCTTGCCGGACGCTCGCTCGGCACGGTGATCTTCCTGGCGCTGAAGATGAAGCGCCCGCTCTTCCTCGAAGGCGAAGCCGGCGTCGGCAAGACCGAGATTGCCAAGACGCTGGCCAAGGCTCTGAACCGGCCACTGATCCGGCTGCAGTGTTACGAGGGCCTCGATATCTCCTCGGCGGTCTACGAGTGGAACTATCCGGCCCAGATGCTGGACATCCGGCTTTCGGAGGCATCGGGCGTCAAGGATCGCTCGCGCATCGAGGCGGACCTGTTTTCCGAACGCCACCTGATCCGCCGGCCGGTGCTGCAGGCGCTTGGCCAGCCGGGTGGTCCGGCGCCGGTCTTCCTGATCGACGAGCTCGACCGCACGGACGAGGCCTTCGAAGCCTTCCTGCTGGAGGTGCTTTCGGACTTCCAGGTGACGATCCCGGAGCTTGGCACGATCAAGGCCGAGCAGCCGCCGATCGTCATCATCACCACCAACCGCACCCGCGAGATCCATGACGCGTTGAAGCGGCGCTGCCTGTATCACTGGGTCGATTATCCGGATGCGGCACAGGAGCTGGAGATCATCCGCCGCAAGGTGCCGCAATGCTCGGAAACCTTGTCGCGGCAGGTGGTTGCCTATGTGCAGAGGCTGCGGACAGTCGATCTCTTCAAGAACCCCGGCGTTGCCGAAACCATCGACTGGGCGACGGCGCTGACCGAGCTCGACCGGATCGCCCTCGATCCGGAAACGATCGCCGATACGCTCGGCACGCTCTTGAAATATCAGGACGATATCGCCCGCATCAAAGGCGGTGAGGGCGAACGGGTGCTTTCCGAAGTGAAGGCCGAACTTCTGGCAGCAGGATAGGGGCCATGGCAGGCTTGAGCGACGACGGAATGATCGTGCCCCCGGTTTCGGCCGGCGTTGCAGGGTTCGGTCTGGGGAGGTCTGGTGATGAGGGCCGGCTCGCCGACAATCTCGTCTATTTTTCCCGCGTATTGCGTCGTGCCGGGCTGAAGACCGGGCCTGCCGCTGCCGGCGACGCGATTGCCGCGGTCGATGCGATCGGCATCGGTTCGCGCGAGGAATTCCACGCGGCGCTGTCGGCCGTCTTCGTCAAGCGCCATGAGGACCAACCTGTCTTCGACGAGGCCTTTCGCCTGTTCTGGCGTTCCCGCGATCTGGTCGGCAAGATGATCGCGATGATGTCGCCCAAGGCTGCCGACAATCGCGAGAGGGAAAAGCAGAAGGCCGGCGCCACCCGCGTCAGCGAGGCGCTGACCGCCGATCAACCGGAGACCCCGAACCGCAAGAAACCGCCGGAGATCGAAATCGACTCCCGCTTCACGACCTCTGCCGGCGAAATCCTCAAGCGCATGGATTTCGCCCAGATGAGCGCGGCCGAACTGGCCGAGGCCCGGCGCCAGCTGGTCAAGCTCGCTCTGCCCCTGGACAAGGTGGTGACGCGGCGGTTCCGGCCGTCCGGCCGCCCGCCGAGGATCGACCCGCGCGCCACCATGCGCCAGGCGATGAAGAGCGGCGGCGATCTCATTTTGCCGCGGTTCCGCCAGCGAAAGACGGCCCCGCCGCCGCTGGTCGTGCTCGCCGATATTTCCGGCTCGATGAGCCAGTACACCCGGATCTTCCTGCATTTCCTGCATGCGCTGACCGAAAAACGCACCCGGGTACATACCTTCCTGTTTGGCACTCGGCTGACCAACGTCACCCGCCAGATGCGCCGCCGCGATCCCGACGAAGCATTGTCGGGCTGCACGGATGCGGTGCGCGACTGGTCCGGCGGAACGCGGATCGGCGCGACGCTTGCCGAATTCAACCGGCTCTGGTCCCGCCGCGTGCTGGGGCAGGGCGCCGTCGTGCTGTTGATCACCGATGGCCTTGAGCGGGAGGGCGTCGAGGAACTGGCAAGGGAAATGGACCGGCTGCACCGTTCCTGCCGCCGTCTGATCTGGTTGAACCCGCTGTTGCGCTTCGATGGTTTCGAGGCCCGGGCGCGCGGCGTACGCGCCATGCTGCCGCATGTGGACGAGTTTCGCGCCGTCCATAACCTGCGCTCGCTTGCCGATTTGGCGATTGCATTGTCGGATGATCATACAAAGGCCGCGGACCCGCGGCGCTATTTGGACATGAGGAGGGTCGCATGACTGTTTCCGAAATTCTGGACCCGTTGCTGACCGCCGAGAGCTGGAAGCAGGCCGGCCGCAACGTGGCGATTGCAACCGTGATCGAGACCTGGGGCTCGGCTCCGCGGCCGACCGGCAGCCATCTCGTCATCGACGGCGAGGGCAATTTCGAAGGCTCCGTCTCCGGCGGCTGCGTCGAAGGCGCTGTGATCACGGAGGCCATCGACGTGATCGACAGCGGTGCGCCGAAAATGCTGGAATTCGGCGTTGCCGACGAGACCGCGTGGCGGGTCGGCCTGTCCTGCGGCGGCCGGATCCGCGTCTATGTGGAAAGGCTCGGCTGATGCAGCTCGAGGTACTGACGAAACTCAACGCCGCCAGGCGCTCCCGCACGGCTGCCGTAGTCGTCACCGATCTTGCCAGCGATGACACGCGGGTCGTCCTGGAGGGCGAGGCCGCCTCCGTTCCGCTTGACGAGGAGATCGCCAAGACGTTTCGCAACGGCAAGGCGGGAACTGTCGAGGTCGAAGGCCGGTCGCTGTTCCTCAACGTGCACCTGCCGCCGCCGCGCATTGTGGTGATCGGCGCAGTGCATATCAGCCAGGCGTTGGCACGACTGGCCCCAGTCGCCGGATATGACCTGACGATCATCGATCCGCGCACGGCTTTTGCGACCGAGGAACGTTTCGAGGGTGTCGAGCTGATCGCCGACTGGCCGGAAGACGTGTTGAAGGATCATCCCCTGGACGCCTATACGGCACTGGCGGCCGTTACCCATGATCCGAAGATCGACGATTTCCCGCTCTCCGAAGCGCTGCGGGTCGGGTGCTTTTATGTCGGCGCGCTCGGCAGCCGGAAAACCCATGCGAAGCGTGTGGAGCGGCTGAAGGAAATGGGCCGCACCGACAACGAGATCGGCCGTATAGCCGCTCCGATCGGCCTCGACATCGGGGCCGCGAGCCCTGCCGAGATCGCGCTCGCCACGCTGGCCCAGATCGTCCAGGCATTCCGCCGGCGCGATCTCGTCACCGCGGGGTGACGCCATGAGATATGGGACGTTCGAACTCGGCGAAGCTGAAGGCGTGGTGCTGGCACACAGTATCAGGCTGGCCGCCGGCCGCATGTCGAAGGGGCAACTTCTCTCGCGGGAGGATATCGCCCGGCTTTCGGAAGAAGGCGTCGCATCCGTCGTCGCGGTCCGGCTCGATCTCGGCGACATGTTGGAGGACGACGCGGCCCAGGCGATCGCCGATGCGATCGAGCCGGACAATCTGCGTTTCTCGGAAGCGACCACCGGCCGCGTCAACATCTATGCCAAGGTGGATGGGCTTTTTGTCGCCGACAAGACCGTGGTGGACGCCCTGAATCGCATCGATCCGGCGATCACGCTCGCCTGTCTTGCCGATCATGTGGCGGTGCGCGCCGGCGACATGGTGGCGACCGTCAAGATCATCCCGCTCGCCGTTGGTGGGGCAAAGGTCGCGGAAGCCGTGGCACTGCTGGCAGAATCGGTCGCCTTCGAGGTAAAGGCCTTCAGTCCCCGTGCGGTGACGCTGATCGCGACGGAGCTTGCCTCGCTGAAAGTGTCGGTCATGGACCGCACCGCCAAGCTGCTGGAGCAAAGGCTCGCGCCGTCCGGTAGTCGGCTAATAAAAGAGATCCGCATTCCCCATTCCGCCGAACGCCTTACCGAGGTTCTTCAGCGGCTTCGGCTGGAGGAAATTAATGAGCCGGCTATGATTGTCGTCTTCGGCGCCTCGGCTGTGGCCGATCCTGACGACGTCATTCCCGCCGCCATCCGCCGCGCGGGCGGTGAGGTGGATCAGGTTGGCATGCCTGTCGACCCCGGCAATCTCCTGGTTCTCGGGCGGATCGGCAAGGTTCCGGTGCTGGGCGCGCCGGGCTGCGCGCGTTCCCCGAAGGAAAACGGTTTCGACTGGGTGCTGAACCGGCTGATGGCCGGCGAGACGCCGACCTCCTTCGATATCACCGGCATGGGCGTCGGCGGTCTGTTGATGGAGATCCCGACCCGCCCGCGCCCGCGCGATGCCACGGCGGAAAAGGCGGCGACATTGTCTGTCGGTGCCCTGATGCTTGCTGCTGGCCAGGCGCGGCGCATGGGCAAGGACGGGCCGCACAAGCTGCTCGCCGAGTTCGACGGCATTCCGCTTGTCCGCCGCACCGCCGGTATCCTGCTGGCCTCGCAGGCCTCGCCCGTGGTCGCCGTGACCGGTCATCGGCGCGACGAGATCGAGATCGCGCTGACCGGCCTCGATATCAGTTCTCAATTCAATCCGGACTACGCCTCCGGCATGGCAAGTTCGCTGGTTGCCGGTTTCTCCAATCCGGAACTGGCCCAGAAGGACGGCATCCTGGTCATGCTGGCCGACATGCCGTGCGTCACCACGGAGCATCTGAACATGCTGATCGCCGCCTTCCGGCAGGCCGGCGGCGGTGTCGTGGTCCGTTCGGTCTCGGACGGAAAGCGCGGCAACCCGATCATTCTCCCGCGAATCGCTTTCGATGCCGTATTGCGGCTGGAAGGCGATGTCGGGGCTCGGGCGATCATCGAAAACTCCGGACTTTCGGTGATCGACGTGGATATCGGTCCCGCCGCGCATCTGGACGTGGATACGCCGGAGGCGGTGACGGCCGCCGGCGGGATTTTGAAAAGGTAGGCGAATGGACAATTCCGACATCGAGGAAATGTTCGAGGGGCTCGGCCCGGTCTCGATCCGCCGCATGTTCGGCGGCAAGGGCATCTATCACGATGGTTTGATCGTCGCGATCGATCTGCGCGGCGAGATCATGCTGAAGGTGGATGCCGTCAGCGCACCGGAATTCGAAGCGGCTGGCGCCAGGCAATGGTCTTATGAGGGAAAGAAGGGGAAACCGGTGCTGATGCCCTATTGGTCGGTGCCGGAAGACGCTTTCGACGATCCCGACGAGATGCGCAAATGGGTGCGGCTCGCATTCGACGCGGCCGTGCGCGCCAACTCCAAATCCTGAAATTCGACCCTGAGTGCTAGATTTCGCATCTTGCCCGACAGGGTCCGAAGCACATACCGTTCACCGCATATTGAGGGACGTCGGCCGCCGAATCTCTCGGCAAGCTTGCATCCGGAAATTCTGTCAAAATGATTTCATCAAGTCGACCGCTTCGGTTCTCCGGAGCGGTTTTCGTTTGCACTCATTTTGGGAGATATGAAAAGGCCCTGGCAGAAAAGGCAGAAAGCGGCTGAGGCGGGTTGTGAGGGTCGAACCAGCCGATGTCCGACAGTTTGTCGGGCTCGGTGAGCGAAGGTTCGCCGGTGAAATCCTTGGTGACGTAGATCAGCGACACCCAGTGCTGCCGGTCGGCCTCGATGATCTCTTCGGCCATGCAGAGAAAATCGACGTTGCCGATGGTGAGGCCGGTTTCTTCCTCCGCCTCGCGGCGGGCGGCTTCCGAGGAAGGTTCCATCGGATCGACCTTGCCGCCGACAATGTTCCAGAAGCCCGCTTCCGGCGCCTTGAGGCGACGGCAAAGCAGAACCTTGCCGTCGTCGCGCAGAATCACCAGCCCAGCACCGACGCCAAGGAAATCAACGCCGGGCGTAAGCACGGAAGTATTAAGCCTTGCCGCCGTTTGCGACGATCAGCATGAAAGCCGGAATATCGTCGCCGAAGCCGATCGGGGTAGGGCCGTCGTCGTGATCGCGGTGGTAACGCTGGCGACGCTCGCGATTGTCGTCGTTTGCGGGTGCCGGGGCAGGTGTCGGCCGCGAGTTGCGGTTGCCGCCACTGTTCTGCGGCTTCCTGTCTGCCTTGCGTTCCGGTTTCACGGTTTCCACCCTAGCTTCCACAAATGCCTCTTCGACTGCTTCAATCGGATTATCTTGAATCTTCGTGTCAGCCTTGTGACTCGAATCCCCGCGCCCAGAATCAGCACGTCCCGAATCGCTTCGTCTGCCGCGGCCGCGCTCCTTATCACGATCCCGGCCCTTGCGACCACCACGTTCGCTCTCATGGCTTTCCATCGGCGCCGGAAGGGCGGAAATGTCGCCGTTCAGCCATTCGATCTTCTCGTTGATGAGATTCTCGATGGCAGCGAGATATTTGGTGTCGGAGCGGGTGACGAGGGTAAACGCGCGGCCCGAACGGCCGGCGCGGCCCGTCCGGCCGATGCGGTGGACATAGTCTTCCGCATGGATCGGAACGTCGAAGTTGAAGACGTGGCCGACGTCCGGCAGGTCGAGGCCGCGCGCGGCGACGTCGGAGGCGACCAGCAGCTGGATATTGCCGTCGCGGAAATTCTGCAGCATCGTCGTGCGCGAACGCTGGTCCATGTCGCCATGCAGCGCGCCGACCGAGAAGCCATGCCGCTCGAGCGAACGGAAAAGGTCGGCGACGTCGACCTTGCGGTTGCAGAAGATGATCGCGTTCTTCAGATCGTCCTGGGCCTTGATGAGATCGCGCAGCACGGCGCGCTTCTCATAGTCCTTGTTGTGCGAAGCGACGAGGCGCTGCGTCACGGTCTTGGCGGTCGACGAAGGCTTGGCGACTTCGATCCGTTCCGGGTTCTGCAGGAAGCGGTCGGCGAGCTTCTGGATCTCCGGCGGCATGGTGGCCGAGAAGAACAGCGTCTGCCGGGTGAAGGGGATCATCTTGGCGATCCGCTCGATATCCGGGATGAAGCCCATGTCGAGCATGCGGTCGGCCTCGTCGATGACGAGGATCTCGACGCCGGTCATCAGCAGCTTGCCGCGCTCGCAATGGTCGAGCAAGCGCCCGGGCGTGCAGATCAGCACATCGGCGCCACGTTCCAGCTTGCGGTCCTGGTCGTCGAAGGAAACGCCGCCGATCAAAAGCGCGACGTTGAGCTTGTGGTTCTTGCCGTATTTTTCAAAATTTTCGGCGACCTGGGCGGCGAGTTCGCGGGTCGGCTCGAGGATCAGCGTACGCGGCATGCGGGCGCGGGCGCGGCCCTTTTCCAGAAGCGTCAGCATCGGGAGAACGAAGGAGGCCGTCTTGCCCGTGCCGGTCTGGGCGATGCCGCAGATATCGCGGCGCTGCAGAGCATGCGGGATCGCCCCTGCCTGGATGGGCGTGGGGATCGTATAACCCGCGTCTGTGACAGCGGAGAGGACTTTCTGGCTCAGGCCAAGATCAGCAAATGTGGTCAAAGGGAATTCTGTTTCCGTTCCGGTTCTGTACGAACACTATGGGAGTCGATGCATGGCTGCTCGACAACTGGCCCGCGACATAGGACCAAAATGTCCAAAAGTCAAGGAAAGCAAGGCGATTGGCCACCGGATTGGTGAATGAAGATGCTCGCGGGGCAAGCCGGCTATCGTTCCGCCGGCAAAGGATTGCCTTTTGGCCGACAGCTTACCTTAATTGAGGTAGGTGGTGAGCTTCATGCCGGCATTGAGGAAGTGCACGGGATCGATGGGATTGCCGTCACGGCGGACCTCGTAGTGGACGTGCGGGCCGGTGGAGCGGCCGGTCGAGCCTGCCTTGCCGATCACGTCTCCGGCAGCCACTTCGTCACCTTCCTTCACCAGGATTTTCGACATATGGCCGTAGCGTGTGGCGATGCCCTGGCCATGGTCGATCTCGACCATGTTGCCGTAACCGCTGGTGAAGCCGGCCGAAACCACCTTGCCGGCGCCGGTGCTTTTCACGTCGTCGCCGGTCGAGGCTTGAAAATCGATGCCCGCATGCAGCGCAAGCCGGCCGAGGAATGGATCGATGCGGTTGCCGTAGCGGCTGGTGACCGGACGGCCGGGGGCGGGATTGCCGAAGGGCAGATCGCGCGCCGTCTCGCGCACGGCTTCCAGCCGGCTGAGCGCGGCATCGAGTTCGTCGAGCGAGGCATCGAAGGCACCGATCTGGGTTTGCGGTGCGACATAGGGGCCACCAACGCCGCTCGTGGCGTCTTCCGTCACCTTGTCTGCGGATGCCACCTCGACGCCCGTCCGCTTCAGGATTGCGGCGATCGCATCTGCGGTTTCCGAGGCGCCCGTCGTCAGGTTGGCGATCTTGGCAATCTGTTCCTTCTCGATGTTCTTCAGCGACAGCGTCACTCTGGAGAAGACCCGATCGGCCCTGTCGGCGATGTTTTCGCGCAACGGCGCATAACCAAGCGCGGTCGACGTCTGGAGCGGCGTGGCGGAGGTTTCGCCGGAGAGGAGTTTCTCGATCGCCTTGACGCCACCGCTGCCACCGGAAAGCGAAGCCTGGCGTTCCTTGGCCGGTGGCTGAAGCACGGTCGGCGTCGGTGTTTCCGGCGTCGTGAGACCGGACTCCTCGGCGCGGTTCAGAAGAGAACCAAGTTTGCCGTGGCGCGAAAAGAGGGCGTTCTGCTGTTCCAGCAGCTTCTCGACTTTCTGCTCGACCACCTGCTGGTCGAGAAGCTGGCGCGAGGTGATGCGGTCGAGCTGAGCGCGCAGCGCGGCGATCCGATCCTCGTAATCGTGCTGCATGCGAGCCTGCCGCGCCATGGTCGCGCCGATCAGGTCGTCGCGGATGACCAGATAGGAGGTGGCACCGAGATAGCCGATCGCGAAAACGCCGAGAAAACAGAAGGTCAACGCGGCCATCCAGGGCCGGATCGTCATGTGGCGGATCTTTTCACCGCTGGCGAAAATGAGAACGTGCTGAGGCGCCCGCTTCCCAAACACCCGGTTTTCGGTTCCCTTCGCCACGCGGATCTCCCGGAGATGCGACTCGGTCCGGCCGCTGTTCCCATTGTCGGGATTACACATGGATATGGTTAACGAACGCTTTAATCGAGGCGTTCAGGCGTAGCTGGTGGAGGTCAGCGACCTGTAGAATGATGGCGTCAAGCCCGCCTCGGCCCGGGCGAGATCGTTGAACGGTGCCTTGAGCGATCCACGGAAATTGGCGCGCACCAGCTGCTGGAAAGTCGCGGCCGGATCCTTGCGCTCGCGGGCGCACAGAAAGCGGAACCATTTCGCGCCGATCGCCACATGGCCCTTTTCGTCATTGTAGATCACGTCGAGAACGGCTGCACTTTCGAGATCGCCGGTCTCGCGCATCTTCGCCTGCAGCGATGGCGTTACGTCGAGCCCGCGGGCTTCGAGAATGAGCGGCACGACGGCGAGGCGGGCGGTGAGGTCGTTGCGGGTGGAATGGGCCGCCTGCCAGAGACCGTCATGGGCGGGCATGTCGCCATAGTCGGCGCCCATGTCGTTCAGCCGAGCCCGCACCATCCGGAAATGTTTGGCCTCCTCGAAAGCCACCTGCATCCATCCGTCGAAGAAGGAGTTCGGCACCGGCTCGGTCGCAAAGCGGGCGACGATGTCAAGCGCCAGGTCGACGGCATTGAGCTCGATATGGGCGATCGCATGCAGCGTCGCGATACGGCCGTTGACGGTGTGCAGCGAACGTTTGCCAACTGCCTTCGGCGGCACCAGCTCGGGCTTTGCCGGCCGGCCGGGCCGCTCGGGCAGGGGCGGATCGAGCGGCGAGCGGAGCGACAGCCGCCGCTCGAACCAGCGGGTGGCGGTCTCCTGCGCCAGCCGCGTCTTGATATCGAGATCGGCCGACAGGATTGCCGCCGTTGCGCCGCCCCGAAGCGACGTGATCGAAAACTCGCCCGCCATCGATGTCTCCTGCCTTACAACGCCTTGAGGCTTTCTAGCACCTCCTCGGCATGCCCTTTTACCTTCACCTTCGACCAGATCCGGGCGATGCGCCCGTCGGCACCGATCAGGAAGGTCGTGCGTTCCACACCCATATAAGTGCGGCCATACATGCTCTTCTCCTTCCAGACGTCGTAGAGATTGGCAAGGGAAGTGTCTTCGTCGGCCGCGAGAATGACCGAAAGCGCGTGTTTCTTGGCGAACTTGTCATGCTTCTTGACGCTGTCGGGCGATACGCCGATGACCGGCGCACCGGCCTTTTCGAAATCGGCTAAAAGGCCCGTAAACGAGATCGCCTCCTTGGTGCAGGCCTCGGTGTCGTCTTTGGGATAGAAGTAGAGGACGACGGGTTTTCCCGAAAAAGCCTTGAGGGAAACGGTGCCGCCGCCGTCGCGTGGAAGTTCGAAGTCCGGTGCGATGTCGCCAATGGTCAGGTTGGCCATGGATTTCCTTTCTTTCGCCGGTATCGTGAGTGATATTTGCCGCAATCGGTATATATTCGCCCGAGCGACGTCCAGAGCGGTCGCGCCCGGTCCGAATACCATTGCAGAAAGACGAGTCCTCAGCCTGATGTCGGAAATTCGCGGAGAAAGGGTCAGTTTCAGCCGGAAAGAACTCGTTCCGCTGCATGAATTGCCTTCCGCACAGGTCGAGGATCCGATCATCGTGCACTGCCCGCTGCCAAGCCGGCGGGGCAGGCGATTCGGCAAGACTGTGCTGCTTTTCCTCCTGCTGGTGTTTCTCGCGATCGGCAGCGCCGTTTTCGCGATCGAGGGCGGCATGGTCGACAGCACACTTTCGTCGCGCGCCCAGAGCGCCATCAACAACGCCATCGGTCCGCGTTACGTGGCCACAGTCGGCTCGACCGCCATCCGATTCGATTCGAGGTTGCGCCTTGCGCTGGAGGCACGCGACGTCGATATCGTCGAACAGGCGACCGGCCAACATCTGAGCCGCGCGGGCGCCATGCGCATGGCGGTCGATCCGCTGGCGCTTCTCGGCGGCCGGGTGTCGATCAAGCATATGGAGGCGGAACATATCCGTCTCGACACCGCGCAGTTGCCCTCCGGTGATCCGTTGCCGATCTCGGAAGTCCGCATCGACGCCATGCCGGCGCTGCTGGAAGAGATTTTCCAGCGTCTCGACGAAGCCCGCGCGCTCATCGAGCGAACCGGGACGGGCTCCGTCAGCATCGCCGGTATCGAAATCCTGCTGCCGGCAGCACCCGGACGCAAGCCGATCGCGCTGGTCGTCGACGATCTCGAGCTGACGCGCAGCGCCGAAGGAGAGGTCGAGATCAACGGTGCGATCAGCCTCAACGGTCGCAAGGCGGTTCTCGTGGCAGCCTCGAAGACCGTCGAGGGGGTCACCTCGTCACTCTCGGCCAAACTGACGGGCCTCGAGGTGACATCTTTCATGTTGCAGCGAACCGAGGATGGCCGGCCGCGCGAGGGGATCGAGGGCTCCCTCGATCTCGATCTTTCGGCGGTTCGCTCACGCGAGGCCGTAAAGCCGGCTATCACCGCGACCCTTCGCCAGTCGCCCGGCCACTTCTATTTCGACGGCATCCAACAGACCTTGAGCGGCGCCAATATCAACGTCGCCTACGACTTTTCGAAGAATTCTATCGAGCTGCTGAAATCCGATGCCCGTTTTGGCCCGACCATCCTGCCGTTCACGGGCGCCATGATCGATCTCGACAGGCTCAACCCGGACGACAAGCGTCCCGGTTTCGGCCTCGACGTTCTGATTAGCGGGGCGACGGCCGTCGGCGCCACGACAAGCGAGCAGCCTGCGCGCTTCGATCTCAAGGCGAACGGGCGTTACCTGTGGGCGGATCGCGAGCTTCAGTTCGATGAAATGGCGGTTTCCAGCCCCCTTGGCCGCATGGCCGGCTCCCTGAAGGTACGGTTCGGCAACCAGTCTCCAGAGATCAGTTTCGGGGCGCAGCTGCCGCATATGGAAGTGACCGGGGTCAAACAGCTCTGGCCGTTCTGGATGGCGCGGAAACCGCGCGACTGGGTGATGGACAATATGTTCGGCGGCACCATTACCAACGGTTCGATCGCCGTCTTCATTCCGGCCGGCCGGATGAAGGGGCCTGGCATTCCGATGGAGCTCGACAAGAACGAGCTGCAGATCGGCTTTGATCTCGCCAATGCCCGGATCAACCTGCCAGGCGACGTGCCCCCGCTGCGCGATATCGACGGCCGCTTTGATTTGAAGGGCGAGGTGATGCAGGTCGATGTCGCGCGCGCCTCCTCCTTCTTCCCGTCCGGTCGTTTCGTCGCCGTCGAAGGCGGCCGGTTCTCGATCCCGTCCACCTATGCCAAGCCTTTGATGGCCGACCTTTCGCTCAAGATTGCCGGACCTGCCGACGCGATGACCGAGCTTGCGAATTTCCGGCCGATCAACGCGTTGAAGGGGACCGAATTCAAGCCGGAGGATTTTACCGGCCATGCGCGCGTCGATCTCAAGGCCCACATGGGGTTGATCCTGGCGCACAACCCGCCGAAGCCCACCTGGAACGCCCATGTCGCTCTCGAAGGCGTCGATCTCGGCCCGCAATTTTCAGGTCGCAAGATCGGCGATCTGGATGGCATGCTCGACATCGACAACCTGACGGCACGGCTCAGCGCCAAAGGAAAGATCGATGATGTGCCGGCCGATATCACGCTGGTCGAACCCGTCGGTCCGGGCTCTCCGACGAAGCGCGAGCGGATCATCAAGACCGTTCTCAACAACGATCAGCGAGAAAAACTCGCTCCCGGCCTTTCCGATGTCATTGATGGGACGGTGACGGCTCAGCTGACGCGGATCGACGAAAACCGTCAGACAGTCTCGCTCGATCTCAGCCGGGCGACGCTTTCCATCCCGTGGCTCGGCTGGACCAAGGGCGGCGGCATTCCAGCAAAGGCGCAGTTCGAGCTGTCTGACACCGGAGGGCGTTCCGATATCCGCAACTTCGAACTCTCCGGCGACGGTTTTGGCGCACGCGGCAGCTTCGTGCTCAATGGCGGGAGCCTGACGTCGGCGGACTTCTCGCATATGCAGCTCTCGCCGTCCGACAATTATGCGGTGAGCGTCAAACGCGCCAAGGGTAATTTCGACGTCTCGATCAGCGGCTCCGTCGTCGATATGCGACCTGTCGTCACCAAGATCCGCGGAGGCGGAAAGAGCGGCAGCGGCGCCAAGCGCGGTGACGACGATACGAGCAACGCCACCGTGCGCGGCAAGCTCGACCGCATGATCGGCTTCAACGACCAGACCCTCTCGAACGTGTCGTTCCTGTTTTCAAGCCGCGGCGGCAATATCTCGACGGCCGATTTTTCCGGCTCGACGGAAAGCGGTCAGGCGGTCGTCAGCGAGATGAATGCAGGCGACACGATCTCGATCACCAGCGGCGATGCGGGCGCTATCATCCGCTTCATGAACCTCTACGACAACATGCGCGGCGGGCTCCTGAACCTGCGCCTGAAGGCGCAGGGCGATGCCTGGACCGGTGCGATCGACCTGCGCAATTTCGCGCTGGTCAACGAAACCAAGCTCCAGTCTCTCGTGGCGACGCCGGATCAGGAAGGCCGCAGCCTGAATACGGCCACGAAAAAGAACATCGATGTCAATTCGGCAAAATTCCAGCGCGGTTTTGCAAGCCTGCTTTATCGCAATGGCTCGTTCGCCATAGAAAACGGCGTGGTGCGCGGCGAGCAGATCGGTGCGACCTTCCAGGGCCTGGTGCGCGATTCCAAGGGCAATATGGAGATGACCGGGACATTCATGCCGGCTTACGGCCTGAACCGACTTTTCGGCGAGCTGCCGCTGATCGGCGCCATTCTCGGCAATGGCCGCGACCGCGGCCTGCTCGGCATCACCTTCAAGCTCGAAGGCCCGTTCGAAAAGCCGAGGCTGACCGTCAACCCGCTGTCGCTGATCGCGCCCGGCATTTTCCGCCAGATCTTTGAATTCCAATAAAAAGGGCCGCGAAAGCGGCCCGTTTCAATTCATTGCCGAGGAGAGCGGTTTCAGGCCGGGCGCACCAGGATGTGCTTCTTCTTGCCGAGCGAGAGCTTGATGATGCCGTCGCCGGTGATCTCGCCCGTGCCGATGGTCATGCGTTCGTCGCTGACGGCCTGGTCGTTGATGCGCACCGCGCCGCCCTGGACGTGACGGCGCGCTTCACCGTTCGAACCGGCAAGACCGGCGCGCACGATCAGCGACAGGAGGCCGATCCCCGCTTCGAGATCGGCGGTGGGAACCTCGACCGACGGCAGGTTTTCGGAAAGCCCGCCTTCCTCGAACGTCTTGCGGGCGGTCTCTGCCGCTTCTTCCGCCGCTGGGCGACCGTGCAGGATGGCCGTGATCTCGGTTGCGAGGATCTTCTTGACCTCATTGATCTCCGAGCCGCCGAGCGCTGAAAGTCGCGCGATCTCGTCCATCGGCAGCGTCGTGTAAAGCTTCAGGAAGCGCGGGACGTCGGCATCCTCGGTGTTGCGCCAGTACTGCCAGAAATCATAGGCCGACAGCATATCCGGGTTGAGCCAGATGGCGCCAGTCGCCGACTTGCCCATCTTGGCGCCGGAAGACGTGGTCAGGAGCGGCGAAGTCAGCGCGAAAAGCTGCTGCGTCCCCATGCGGTGACCGAGGTCGATACCGTTGACGATATTGCCCCACTGGTCAGAGCCGCCCATCTGCAGTCGGCAGCCGGTCCGCTTGGCCAGTTCCACGAAGTCATAGGCCTGGAGGATCATGTAGTTGAATTCCAGGAAGGACAGCGACTGCTCGCGATCGAGGCGCGTCTTGACACTTTCGAACGACAGCATCCGGTTAACCGAGAAGTGCCGGCCGACGTCGCGCAGGAATTCCAGGTAGTTGAGGCTGCGCAGCCAGTCCGCATTGTTGATCATCAGCCCATCCTTCGGACCTTCGCCATAGGCGAGATAGTTCGAGAAGACGCGCTTGATCGAAGCAATATTGCCTTCGATCGTGTCAATGGTCATCAGCTGGCGGGCTTCGTCCTTGAACGAGGGGTCGCCGACCATGCCGGTGCCGCCGCCCATCAGCGAGATCGGCCGGTGGCCGGTCTTCTGCATCCAGTGCAGCATCATGATCTGGATCAGGCTGCCGGCGTGCAGGCTCGGCGCCGTGGGGTCGAAGCCGATATAGCCGGTGACGATTTCCTTGGAAAACAGTTCGTCGAGCCCGGTCTCGTCGGAGACCTGGTGGATGAAACCGCGCTCGTCGAGCGTGTGGAGGAAATCGGACTTGAACCTGGACATGATCTAACTCTGGCAGGGTGGGGTTTTGGGATATGTGGCCGCGCCTCTAGCACTGTTTTTGCCGGTAATCACTTCAAAAGTGATGTTGGGTGTGATCAGCGGGACGAATGGGCGGCGGCCAGCAAGGGACCATGCAGTTCCCGAGACGCAATAGTGAGTGCAAGAAGGACAGGTTATGCATTAACGGTTTCTTGTTTCATAGGCTTTTAACATCCGGCCCGGACACGGTAACCGGGTGGTGTGCAGGTCTCCTGCACTGATGGGCTGATGAACGGGGCTGCCTTTTTCCTCGCGGTGAATTTTATCATCGCCATATGCTTCGGCGCGGTTTTCGTTGTGGTTTCCACGCGCAGCCGCTCGCGGACGGCTGCGCTCTGGTTTGCCGCCGCTTTTACCGTCGCCTCGCTCTCGTCAGTCTGCGAATTGCTGGTCGCCTATGCGTATCTCACGAAATTCTGGGCAATCTGCGCCTTCGCATCGGTGCTCGCCGGCATGACCTTGCTCAGGATCGGTATCGGCACTCTCTACGGCGGGAAGATCGCGCCCGTCTGGGCGGGCTGTTTCCTGGCGGCGGGCATCTGCCTCGACCTGCTGATCTACGACCTGCCGCGCGGAACGGCCGCACATGCCTTTTCCTACCAGACACCGTTTGCATTGGCGCTCCTTTCGAGTGCGGCGGCCATTTTTTCATCGACCCGCCGGCTGGCGATCGATCGGGCGCTTGGTTATCTGCTGCTGGCGACCGGCCTGCATTTCTTCGCCAAGGCGAGCCTTGCGGTGATTGCGGGGGCGGGCACGACCGCCAAGGATTATATCGGCACCAATTACGCGCTGATCTCGCAAAGCTCGACGGCGGTGCTGATGGTCGCGGTCGGATTGACGCTGCTGTCGGTTCTGGTCCTGGAGATCATGGCGCACGAGCGCAGCAATTCGGAAAAGGATGCGCTTTCAGGTCTCGCCAATCGCCGCGGCTTCGAGAATGGCGTCAAGGCCGCGATGGCGCTGGCGCCGAAGGCCGCGCACGCGGTCATTATCTGCGATCTCGATCATTTCAAGCGCATCAACGACACCTATGGCCACCACGTCGGCGACCTTGTGATCCAGGCCTTCGGCGATCTGTTGCAGACAAGTGCTGCCAAGAATGCGGTGGTCGGCCGTATCGGCGGCGAAGAATTCGCGATCTTCCTCCCGAGCACGACGCTCGACATGGCGACACTGTCTGCGCAGGCGCTCAGGGGCGGGACGATGGAGATGGCTGTAAGCGGGCTTGCGCCCTCCTTCGCGGTAACCGCGAGTTTCGGCGTGGCGGAGCTTGCGCCGGGTGGCGATCTTGCAGGGGCGATGCGGGACGCCGATGCCGCTCTCTACGAAGCCAAGCGCTCCGGCCGCAACCGCGTCAGGCAGGCGCCGCACATCGGCTCTCCGCAGCCGAAATCGATCAAAGCCGTCAAATGAAAATGGCCGCCGAGGCGGCCATTCCGGTAGTTTTTTACCAACAGTTCTGGAAAACGATCAGCGAATACGCTTGGCCGCCGGTTCCGGCACCAGTTCGCCGTTGAGGCGACGGTCGAGATAATCCTCGCATTCGGCCATCAGCGTGTCCACCTGAGCGTTGAAGAAGTGATTGGCGCCCTCGACCATCCGATGGGTGATCAGGATGCCCTTCTGCGTCTTCAGTTTTTCCACGAGCCCGTTGACGTCCTTTTCGGGCGCCACCTTGTCGCTGTCGCCGTTGATGATCAGGCCGGACGACGGGCAGGGGGCGAGGAACGAGAAGTCGTAGATGTTAGGCTGCGGCGCGATCGACATGAAGCCCTCGATCTCCGGCCGGCGCATCAGGAGCTGCATGCCGATCCAGGCGCCGAAGGAATAACCGGCGACCCAACAGCTCTTCGAATCCGGATGCAGGCTCTGCACCCAGTCGAGCGCGGAGGCCGCATCCGAAAGTTCGCCGGCGCCATGGTCGAATTCGCCCTGACTGCGCCCGATACCGCGGAAATTGAACCGCAGCGTGGTAAAACCGCGCTTCTGGAACATGTAAAAGAGCTGGTAGACGATCTGGTTGTTCATCGTGCCGCCAAACTGCGGATGCGGGTGCAGGATGATGGCGATCGGGGCGCTCTTTTCCCTGGATGGCTGGTAACGACCTTCAAGGCGGCCGGCTGGGCCGTTGAAAATGACTTCGGGCATCGGTACTCCGGTCAATATGTTCAGGTTCTAGACGAGTATCACGTCGAGTTGGACTTGACGAAGCCGCTCAGCTTTTCTAAAACTCAGTTTAGAACCATTCGAAACTTTGGGCTGCATGCTGGATGCGCGCCCGATGCGATGTCTCTTACGGCAAGGCCGACGGAAATTTCAAGAAAAATGCGGGTCCCCGTCCGCCCCATCTGTAATTCAACATCTATCTAGAAACGGAAGCCGATCAGGCAATGGCGCTGAACCGCACATATCTGGACTGGAACGCGACGGCGCCCTTGAGCGCGCCGGCCCGCGCCGCCATGCTGGATGCGCTGCAGTTGCCGGGAAATGCCTCGTCGGTTCACGGCGAGGGCAGGGCGGCACGCGCCGCAATTGACAAGGCGCGCCGGCAGGTGGCGGCGCTGGTCAGTGCAGAGCCTGCGCATGTGACGTTCGTCAGCGGCGCGACGGAAGCGGCCAATCACGTCCTGACCCCGGATTTCCGCATGGGCCGGGCGCCTTTGGCGATGGGCCGCGTCTATGTCTCTGCGATCGAGCATCCGGCGATCCGCGAAGGCGGTCGCTTTGATCCGGCCCAGGTGACCGAAGTGCCGGTGACGCCGGCGGGTATCGTCGATCTTTCCGCACTTGAGGCGCTGCTGGCCGAACACGACGGCAGCACCGGCATGCCGATGGTCGCCGTGATGCTGGTGAACAACGAGACTGGCATCATCCAGCCCGTGCGGGAAGCGGCGGCGATCACCCATGCCCATGGCGGCCTGATGGTGGTGGACGCCGTGCAGGCGGTCGGCCGCATTCCGGTGGACATCAATGCGTTGGATGCGGATTTCCTGATCCTGTCGTCGCACAAGATCGGCGGTCCGAAGGGCGTCGGCGCGCTCGTCTCGCGCGGCGAAGTGCTGATGCCGAAACCGCTGATCCGCGGCGGCGGCCAGGAAAAGGGCCATCGCTCCGGCACCGAGAATTTCCATGCCATCGTCGGGTTCGGCGCGGCTGCCCAGGCAATGCGCGAAAACCTTCATGACCGCAATGGCGCGATCGAAGAGTTGCGCAACCGGCTGGAAGCGGGAATGCGCAAGGCGGCGCCCGATGCGATCATCCATGGCGAGGGAGTTCTGCGCGTAGCGAATACCTGCTTTTTCACTTTGCCGGGGCTGAAGTCGGAGACCGGCCAGATCGCTTTCGATCTCGAAGGCATAGCTCTGTCCGCCGGCTCCGCCTGCTCGGCCGGAAAGGTTGGCGAAAGCCATGTTTTGACGGCGATGGGGCATGATCCGAAGCTCGGTGCTCTGCGGATTTCGCTCAGCGCCGACACGACGGAAGATGATATCGCGCGGGCGCTGGCCGCCTTCGCAAAGATTGCCGGCCGGCGAAAACCGGCGGGCGAGGCGGCGTGACCGCTTTCAAAATTGCGCATGCGCAAATTTCCGCTTGCCAAAAGGTGTGAAAACCGCCTTCTGGCGCCTACATAAGGGAGGCAATTGTCCCCCGGATTGATGACAAGAATTGCCGGAATTTGAACCGGCAAGAATTGGAGTATGAACATGGCTGCCGTGCAGGAAACAATCGATCAGGTTCGCCTAATCGATGTGGACCAGTACAAATACGGTTTTGAAACCGTCATCGAAGTGGACAAGGCGCCAAAGGGTCTTTCGGAAGATATCATCCGTTTCATCTCGGCCAAGAAGCAGGAGCCGGAATGGATGCTGGAATGGCGTCTCGACGCCTATCGTCGCTGGCTGACCATGGAAGAGCCCACCTGGGCACGCGTCGAATATCCGAAGATCGACTTCAACGACCTCTACTATTATGCCGCGCCGAAAAGCAGCGCCGGCCCGAAGTCGCTCGAAGAAGTCGATCCGGAACTGTTGAGGGTCTACGAGAAGCTCGGGATTCCGCTGCGCGAACAGGAGATTCTGGCTGGCGTCGAGACGCCCCGGGTCGCCGTCGATGCCGTCTTCGACTCCGTCTCGGTCGTGACCACCTTCAAGAAGGAACTGCAGAAGGCCGGCGTGATCTTCATGTCGATCTCCGAGGCAATCCGCGAACATCCTGAGCTGATCAAGAAATACCTGGGTTCGGTCGTTCCGACCTCGGACAATTTCTATGCGACGCTGAACGCTGCCGTGTTCACCGACGGTTCCTTCGTGTTCGTGCCGAAGGGCGTGCGGTGCCCGATGGAGCTGTCCACCTATTTCCGCATCAACGAAAAGAACACCGGCCAGTTCGAGCGCACGCTGATCATCGCCGAGGAAGGCGCTTACGTTTCCTACCTCGAAGGCTGCACGGCTCCCCAGCGTGACGAGAACCAGCTCCACGCCGCCGTGGTCGAACTGATCGCCCTCGACGACGCAGAGATCAAGTATTCGACGGTGCAGAACTGGTATCCGGGCGATGCCCAGGGCAAGGGCGGCATCTACAACTTCGTCACCAAGCGTGGCGATTGCCGCGGCGCCCGTTCGAAGATTTCGTGGACGCAGGTGGAGACCGGTTCGGCGATCACCTGGAAATATCCGAGCTGCATTCTTCGCGGCGACGATAGCCGCGGCGAGTTCTATTCGATCGCCGTTTCCAACGGTTATCAGCAGATCGACAGCGGCACCAAGATGATCCATCTCGGCAAGAACACGTCGAGCCGCATCATCTCCAAGGGCATTTCCGCCGGCAATTCGAACAATACCTATCGTGGCCAGGTGTCGATCAACCGCCGGGCTTCCAATGCCCGCAACTTCACCAATTGCGATTCGCTCCTGATCGGTGACCAGTGCGGTGCTCATACCGTGCCCTATATCGACGTGAAGAACGCATCGGCACAGATCGAGCACGAAGCGACGACCTCGAAGATTTCCGAGGACCAGAAGTTCTACGTCATGCAGCGCGGCATTCCCGAAGAGGAAGCCATCGCCCTGATCGTCAACGGCTTCGTCAAGGACGTCATCCAGCAGTTGCCGATGGAATTCGCCGTCGAGGCCCAGAAGCTGATCGGCATCTCGCTCGAGGGCTCTGTGGGCTGATGGCCCGCTGTCCGAATATCGCGCATTGACGCGTCACCGAATAAATCCGGAAGGATAAGAAACATGCTTGAGATCAAGAACCTGCACGCCCGCATCGCCGAAGACGGCACCGAGATCATCCGCGGCCTGAACCTCACCGTGAAGGCCGGCGAAATTGCCGCCATCATGGGCCCGAATGGCTCCGGCAAGTCGACGCTCTCCTACATCCTGTCGGGCCGCCAGGATTACGAAGTCACCGAGGGCGACATCCTCTATAACGGCGAGAGCATCCTGGAACTCGACCCGGCCGAGCGCGCCTCCAAGGGCATCTTCCTCGCCTTCCAGTACCCGCTCGAAATTCCGGGCGTCGCCACCATGCAGTTCCTGAAGGTGGCGATGAACGAGCAGCGCAAGGCGCGCGGCGAAGCGGAACTGACGACGCCGGACTTCATCCGCCGCGTCAAGGACGCCGCCGACAAGCTGAAGATCGACCAGGCCATGCTGCGCCGCCCGCTGAACGTCGGTTTCTCCGGCGGCGAAAAGAAGCGCGCCGAGATCCTCCAGATGGCGCTGCTCGAGCCGAAGCTTTGCATCCTCGACGAGACCGACAGCGGCCTCGACATCGACGCGCTGAAGATCGTCGCCGACGGCGTCAACGCGCTGAAGTCGCCGGACCGTGCTACCATCGTCATCACCCATTACCAGCGCCTGCTCGACTACATCGTGCCGGACACGGTTCATGTGCTCTACAAGGGCCAGATCATCCGCTCCGGCGACAAGGCGCTTGCGCTTGAACTGGAAGAGAACGGCTATGCCGATATCATCGGAGAAGCGGCTTAAGCGGCCCGAAGGGAAGGATGTTGTCATGAACATGCAGACGACAAGCCGCCTCACGGCTGCGGAAACCGCGCTGGTCGAAGCCTTCGGCGCGCAGATCGGCGAACTGCCGGGCAATGGCGCCGTGATCGGCACGCGGGACCGGCTTCTGGACGATCTCAAGAAGGCCGGCCTGCCGACCCGCCGCATCGAGGCCTGGCATTATACCGACCTCAAGAACCTGCTGCGCATCCTGCCGGACGCCGCGACCGTTTCGGCAATCGATCCGGCTGCGCCTCTGGTCGAGGGCTCGAAGGTCCTTTCGATCCTGCAGGGTACTGCCGATGCGAAAGCCGCCGTTGACGGTGTCGAGATCGCGCTCTTCAGGGACAGGCTCGCTGACGGCTCGGCCGCGGCCGGCCTGACGGCGCTCGACAAGGACGACGCGATCGGACGCATCAACGGCAGCTTCGTGCGCGATGGTTATGCGATCGCCGTTCCGGCCAATACGGAATTGGACGCGCCGATCGAACTGCAGGCCCTGCACGGCGCCGGCCAGGTCCATACGCGCTTCCCGGTCTCGTTCGGCGCCGCCTCCAAGGCGACGATCATCGAGCGTCACCGGTCGGTGGCTGAAGGTTCGGCGCTGGTGTCCTCGATCAGTGACATCGCGCTGGAGGACGGCGCTGACATCACCTGGATCATCCTGCAGCAGCAGGCTGCAGAGGACACCCATCTCGGCCAGATCCGCGTAAAGCTCGGCACCGATGCCAAGCTGCGCCTTTTCGTCATCAATGCCGGCGGAAAGCTGGTGCGCCAGGAACTGCGCATCGACGTGGCCGGCGAGGGTGCCGAACTGACGCTGCGCGGCGTCAACCTGCTTGGCGGCGAAAGCCACACCGACGTCACGCTGGTTCTCGGCCACAACGTGCCGAACACCAACTCGACGGAAATCATCCGCAACGTCGTGTTCGACCGCGCCAATGGCGTTTTCCAGGGCATGATCCGGGTCGCTCCGGATGCCCAGAAGACAGACGCCAAGATGTCCTGCAACACGCTTCTGTTGACCGACGATGGCGGGTTCTCGGCCAAGCCCGAGCTCGAAATCTTCGCCGACGACGTGGTCTGCGGCCATGGCGCGACGGTTGCCGATATCGAGAGCAGCCATCTCTTCTACCTGATGGCGCGCGGCGTTCCGGAAAACAAGGCGCGGGCCATGCTGGTCAACGCCTTCGTTGCCGAGATCGTCGAGGAACTCGAGGAAGAAAAGCTGGTCGAGGCGCTGGAAGGCGTCATCTCGGCCTGGCTTGAAAAACACGCCTGAGAAGGGGCCTGATATGGACCAGAATGCACCCTCGACGACCTACGATGTGGAAGCGATCCGCCGGGATTTTCCGATCCTGTCGACGATGGTGCACGGCAAGCCGCTGGTCTATCTCGACAACGGCGCCTCTGCCCAGAAGCCGCAGGTGGTGATCGACGCGATCAGCCACGCCTATTCCAGCGAATATGCGAACGTCCATCGCGGCCTGCATTTCCTCTCGAATGCCGCGACCGAAGCCTATGAGGCGTCGCGCGAAAAGGTGCGCCGGTTCCTGAATGCCGGTTCGGTGGACGAGATCGTCTTCACCAAGAATTCGACCGAGGCGATCAACACGGTCGCCTACGGCTGGGGCATGCCGAATATCGGTGCCGACGACGAGATCGTCGTGACGATCATGGAGCACCATTCCAATATCGTGCCCTGGCATTTCATCCGCGAGCGGCAGGGCGCCAAGCTCGTCTGGGTGCCGGTCGACGACGAGGGTGCCTTCCATATCGAGGATTTCGAAAAGTCTCTCACCGAAAAGACCAAGCTGGTCGCCATCACCCATATGTCGAACGCGCTCGGCACCGTGGTTCCGGTCAAGGAAGTCTGCCGCATCGCCCATGAGCGCGGCATCCCGGTCCTGATCGACGGCAGCCAGGGCGCCGTGCACATGCCGGTCGATGTCCGCGACATCGATTGCGACTGGTACGTGATGACCGGGCACAAGCTTTATGGTCCGTCCGGCATCGGCGTGCTGTATGGAAAGTCGGACCGGCTGAGGGAGATGCGGCCGTTCCAGGGCGGCGGCGAGATGATCGTCGACGTCACCGAGGATATCGTCACCTACAACGATCCGCCGCATCGTTTCGAGGCGGGTACGCCGCCGATCGTCCAGGCGATCGGGCTCGGTTATGCGCTCGACTACATGGACAAGATCGGCCGCGCCGCGATCGCCCGTCATGAAGCGGATCTTGCCGCTTACGCGGCGGAACGCCTGCGCGCCATTAACTCGCTGCGGATCATCGGCAATGCGCCGGGCAAGGGCGGCATTTTCTCCTTCGAGCTTGCGGGCATCCATGCCCATGACGTCTCGATGGTGATCGACCGCAAGGGCGTGGCGGTCCGCGCCGGCACCCATTGCGCCATGCCGCTCTTGAAGCGCTTCGGCGTCACCTCCACATGCAGGGCATCGTTCGGCATGTATAATACCCGTGCCGAAGTGGATGCGCTGGCCGATGCGCTCGACTACGCGCGAAATTTCTTTGCTTGAGGACTATTGCCATGGCCGCCGATGAAACGGAATTGAAGTGGGACGCCCGCGAAGGACTGATCCAATCCGCTATTCCGGCCGATGAGTTGGCGCGACTGAGCGACGACGTGATCGGAGCGCTGAAAACGGTCTATGATCCGGAAATCCCCGCCGACATCTTCGAACTCGGTCTGATCTACAAGATCGATATCGAGGACGACCGCATGGTGAAGATCATGATGACGCTGACTGCGCCAGGCTGCCCGGTCGCCGGCGAAATGCCGGGCTGGGTGGAAAATGCTGTCGGCGCCGTCGAAGGCGTGTCCGGCGTCGAAGTCGAGATGACCTTCGATCCACCGTGGACGCCGGAGCGCATGTCCGAAGAAGCCCAGGTGGCTGTCGGCTGGTATTGATCGATTAATCGGTCGGTACTACATTTGAATCGTGAAACACCGGACCTTGAATCCGTGTGCGGAAGGAGAATGAGCCCATGGGCTTCGCCATTATGACCATGACCGATGCCGCGGCGACGCGCGTCAAGCAGCTCGTCGCCAATTCCGGAACGGAGGCCAAGGGCCTGCGCGTCGGGATCAAGAAGGGCGGCTGCGCCGGCATGGAATACACGGTCGATCTCGTCACCGAGCCCAATGCCAAGGACGACATGATCGAGCACGACGGCGCGAGCGTCTGGATCGAGCCTTCCGCCGTGCTTTATCTTCTCGGCACCCAGATGGATTTCGAAGTGACGCAGATGCGCTCCGGCTTCACCTTCGTCAATCCGAACCAGACGTCCGCCTGCGGCTGCGGCGAATCGGTCGAGCTGAAGCCTGCGGATCTCGCCGCGCTCGCAAAGCAGCGCGAAGCCGAAGTCCACGCCTGATTACCTTCATGAATTCGTCAGATAGGCGAGGAGCGTCTCCATCGCTCTTCGTGCCGCTTCGACGTCGCCCGCCCGGATGGCGCGGATGACGGCGACATGCTGGGTCACCGCCTGATCCAGCCGTTCGATAGAGGCCGTCGAAAACCACCGCCGCCGCGTATGAGTCTGGAGCGGTGCCAGCGCCGAGGTCAGGAACCGGTTGGGGCAGGCCTCCTCCAGAACCTCGTCGAAGCGCTTGTCAGCATCCAGGAAGCCGTGAATGTCACCGGTCGCCGCAGCGGCACCCATTGCCTTGGCGCAGTCGAGGAGGGCGCTGCGTTGCTCATCGCTGGCATGTTCCGCCACCAAGGCTGCTGCAACCGGTTCAAGCTGGCGTCGCACCTGCATGATGCTGTCATGGTCGCTCTCGATGATCTCGGTGACCTGCAGCCCGACGCGCGGGCGCACCCGCATCAATCCCTGCCATTCGAGTTTCTGGATCGCTTCGCGCACCGGTGTGCGGCCTTGGCCCGCAAGGCCGATGAGCTGCTTTTCCGTAACCAGCGCGCCGGGCGGCAGCTTCATGGTCACGATCAGGGCTTCAAGCCGGTGATAGGCCTGTCTGCTGAGCGATTCTGCTTCAGATGCCATGGGGTATCCTCTCTGATATATCAGAAGGTGACATGTCGCATTTGGGATGGCAAGCCGAGTTGATATATCAGTCTGCGGTATACAGTTGGTCGTCACCGCCCCTGGCGGCCAGAGGCGCGATGCTCATTCGTGACGAAGCGCTTCGATCGGATTGAGCTGCGCCGCACGCCGGGCCGGGAAATACCCGAACACCATGCCGATCGCCGCCGAGAAGGCAAAGGCAAGCAGGATGATCGTCGGGCTGGCGACGAAGGGCACGCCGAGGAAGCTGACGACGCCATAGGCAAGCGCAAGGCCGGTAACGATGCCGCTGACGCCGCCGAAGATCGACAGCATCACCGCCTCGACGAGGAACTGGGTCAGCACCTGCCGCTCAAGCGCACCGATCGCGAGGCGAATGCCGATCTCGCGGGTGCGTTCGGTGACCGAAACCAGCATGATGTTCATGATGCCGATGCCGCCGACCAGCAGGCTCACGGCCGCGACAGCGCCGAGCAGACCGGTCAGCAGCACCGTCGTGCCGGTCATCGCCGCGGCGATCTGCGACATGTCGTTGACCGAGAAGTCGTCCTCGCGGCCGATCGCGATCCTGCGCCGTTCGCGCAGCAGGCTTTCGACGTCCGACTGGACCTTTGTGGTCGCCACACCATCCTGCGCCGACAGGATGATGCTGCTGATCGTCGTCGTGCCGCCGATCCGCCGCTGGTGGAGTTTCAAGGGCATGATGACCGTGTCGTCCTGGTCGTCGCCCATGCCGGACTGGCCCTTGACGGCAAGCACGCCGACCACCGGGCAGGCGACATTGCTGACGCGGATATTCTGCCCGACCGGATTGGCCGCGCCAAAGAGTTCCTTGCGCACGGTCTCGCCGATGATGCAGGCAGCCTGGCTGCCACGATCCTCGTTGGCGAGGAATGACCGGCCGAGCGACAGATCCCAGTCCTGGGCGATCAGATAATCGTTGTTGGTGCCGATCACGCTGGATGAATGGTTGGCGCCGCCGGCAATCACGGTCGCCGTGCCGCGGTTGACGGGCGCCACGGCGCGAAGCCCGGCCACCTGTTCCTGGATAGCCAGGACATCCTTGTCGTTGAAGCGCTTGGCCTCGCTGCTGGCACGTCCCGGTCCCCACTGGCCGGGGCGGACGAACAGCGTGTTCGTGCCGAGGCGGGAAAGTTCGGCCTGCACCTTCGCCGTCGTGCCGTTGCCGACCGTCACCATGGCGATGACCGCCGCAACGCCGATGACCACGCCGAGCACGGTGAGGAAGGAACGCAGCATGTTTCGGCTGATCGCACGCCAGGCCAGTTTCGCCGTCTCAAAGAACATGGTCGTGCTCCTTCGCCTGCGCGTGATCCGAGGCGAGATGACCGTCGACGAAGCGCAGGAGCCGCTTGCCATAGGCGGCGATGTCCTCCTCATGGGTGACCATGATCACGGTAATGCCGTTGTCGCGGTTGAGCCGGGTAATCAGCTCCATGATCTCTGCGCTGGTCCTGGTATCGAGATTGCCGGTCGGTTCGTCGGCGAGCAACACGGCGGGATCGGTGACGATGGCGCGCGCGATCGCCACGCGCTGCTGCTGGCCGCCCGACAGTTCCTGCGTCGTATGGCCCTCGCGCCCCTTGAGGCCCACCTGTTCCAGTGCGATCATCGCCCGGCTGCGCCGTTCGCGGTGGTCCATGCCCCGATAGACGAGCGGCAGTTCGACATTTTCGACGGCGGATGTACGGGCGAGAAGGTTGAACCCCTGGAACACGAAGCCGAGCATGTGACGCCGCAGCAGCGTCAGCTGGGCGCGGTCGAAGCCGCCCGTTGGAATACCCTGGAACAGATATTCACCGGATGAAGGCACGTCGAGCCCGCCGATGATGTTCATTGCCGTGGATTTACCTGAGCCGGACGGACCCATGATCGATACGAACTCGCCCGCCGTGATCGACAGGTCGATATGATCGAGCGCACGGATCGTCGCTTCGCCGTGCCCGTAGAACTTCGAGACCTGCCTGAAGGTGATGATGGGAGGGAGCGTCATCAAAACCCTCCTCAGCTCGCGCGGGCGACGGCGTCCGTGATCAGCAGATCGCCTTGCTTGACCTCGCCGGATTTCAGCACCGTGAACTGCCCGTCGGTCGGGCCGGTCTCGACCTGAACCCGTGTCGGCACGCCGGCGCGCAGCACCCAGACGGCACGGCCTGCACTCGAGGCATTGTCGCCACTGCGATTGCCGCGCGGCCGGGGCGGTGCGAAAAGCCGGGTGAGGAAATTGCCGCGGCTGCGCGCCGTCGTCGGCGGCGAGTAGCGCAACGCCGCGTTCGGCACGAGGAGCGCGTCGGTGACCGATTGCACGGTGATGTCCGCAGTTGCCGTCATGCCGGGACGCAGCAGCAGGTCGGCGTTGTCGACCGTCAGGATCGCCTTGTAGGTGACGACGTTGGAGACGGTTTCGGAGGCGAAGCGCACCGCCTGGATGGTGGCCGGAAAGTTGCGATCGGGATAGGCGTCGACCGAGAATTTCGCCGACTGTCCTTCCTGGACGTGACCGACATCCGCCTCGTCGACGGCGACCTGCAGTTCCATGCGCTTCAGGTCGCCGGCGATGGTAAAGAGCACCGGCGCATTGAGCGAGGAGGCGACGGTCGCGCCCGGATCCACGTCGCGGGTCAGCACGATTCCATCGATCGGCGAAACGATCCTGAGCTTCAGAAGATTGAGCTCCGAGAGCCGCAGATTGGCTTCGGCGGAAAGAACCGATGCCTCGTTGACGGCCTTGGTGGCGAGCGCCGAATCATAGGTGAATTTCGCCGCGTCCAGCTCCTGCTGGGTCGAAATGCGGTTGCTGACCAGGCCGGTCAGGCGGTCGAGCGAATTTTTGGCCGAGGCAGCTTCCGCTTCGGCCTTCAGCACGTTGGCCCTTGCTGAAGCCAACTGGGCGCGGGCGCTCTGGACATCCGCCTCCTGCTTGTTGGTGTCGAGTTCGGCGAGCACGTCGCCCTGTTTCACCGCGCTGTTGTAGCTGACATTGACCTTGCGGACAGTGCCGGACAATTCGCTCGATATGTCCACCTGATCGGTCGGCTGGACCGAGCCGGTCGCCGTGACGATGACCGAGAGGCCGCCGCGCTTTGCCGGCTGGGTGGTGTAGTCGTAGCGCGGGCCGCTGCTGCCGAAATAGCTGTAGGCGCCTGCCGCGGCGGCAACGACAACAACAAGGACCGTCGGCCAGACCCAGCGGCGCTTCTTGCGCTGGTTTCCCGAAGTGGCCAGGATCGCGGCGAGATCGGGCGTGCCGCTGGTCTTTGTTGCCGGGTCGGGGCTGTTCTGCACGTTCAACGGTCTGTCCTTTGCTGGGTAGCGATACAACCGGGACTAAATCTCCCGCTGCGCCGTCCTGCGGCGCAAATCCGCCGGAAGCGTGGTCGCCGGAGGGAATTCTTCTGCTCTCTCAATGACATGAAACCGGAGATGATAAAACTTAAATATCGGTAACCTGGGGATCGTAAGAATAATTTCAGTTTCGCCATAGATTTACAGTCTAGTAATAGTAATGGTGCGTAAAAACACGGGTATAATGTCGGTATTATGGTTGGAAAATTCTCTGTGTTGGCTTGGGCATTCGCAGCTATTCTGAAGACCCGCGGCGTCCGCTACGCCGTCGATGATCTTGTGTTTACCCTGGCCAATAAAGCCAAAGGTACACTCGATCGGAAAGCGTGGGCAGCCGTTCCGGCCGTTCTCCGCGAGTGGCCTGTTTTGTGACAGTCTCTCAATTTCGAAGAGCATGCATCGATATTCCCATTCATGCGTTGTCGAAACGCAGAGAAGGAGATTTCCCATGATCGATGCTGCAAGAATCAAGGAACACGCCGAAGTCATCGGCGCGGATGGCGCCCATGTTGGAACGGTCGACCACGTCGAAGGCGGCCGTATCAAGCTGACGAAGAAGGACAGCGGCGCGGGCGGCCATCGAGGCCACCATCACTTCATTCCGCTGGAACTGGTCGCCGATATCGAAGGCGACAGAGTTCGTCTTTCGGCAGACGGCGATGTCGCGGTGACATTCGAAGAAGAAGAGGGCGGCAAGGCCGTTCATTGATCGGTTAGACATAAAAAGGCCGGCGCCTGGAAAGAGGCGCCGGCCTTTTCGTATTTCGGATCCTAATTTTACCGTGTCGAGATCACTGTGTCGAACCTGGAACGCCGAAGCGTTCCGGCAGGAAGGCGGTCTCTGCCGGAGGGCCGCTCAGGCGATCCGATTTCGTGCTGGCGGTCGGTCCGGCGGGATGCATCAGAAGAGCAACGACAAGGCCGCCCGCGATGGCGGATCCCAAGGCAATCAGGACATTCTGGGCGCTCATGACTACAGCTCCTCCATAGCCTGACAACCCCGGAAAAACAGGAAGGTTCCGGCCTCACGCCATCGTGTCAGTTCTGGGCTGAGAGTTCCGTGGGTGAAGCCATGATGTCGCCACCGCCAAGCGTCTGGTCGGCATATTTGAATGCCAGGATGCTGAGCACCGAAACGATCATGACCACGAATATAATGCGCATAAAGACGCTCCTTCGGCCGGGCAAACGTCTTCCGTCTGCGAAGGTTCCGGTGGTGCGGAACTCGTCGCCGCGTTGGAGGGGAGTGTGGGCCTGACCAAACGACCGCCGCCCGGTCGCGACAACCGGGCGGCGCCGAGAAGATAGGGCGAGGCCGGGTTCAGCCGATCGAGAAGGGAACCGCGACGAAGGTCTGGTTCTCGCCGCGCTGGATGAGGAGCAGGACGGACTTGCGCCCGGATTTGCCGGCTTCCGCGACCGCCGTCTTGGCTTCCTTCGCCGATTTCACGGGCTGCTGATTGATCGAGACGATGATATCTCCGGCCTGCAGGCCGGCGTCGGCAGCCGGCTTGTCGGGGGCGACGCTTTCGATCACGGCACCGTTTTCCCGACGCGGCAGGTTAAGCGCCTCGCGGATATCCGGCGTGAGGTCGGCAAGGCCGATGCCGATGGTCGGAACGCGCTGGGCACCCTGCATGGGCTTGTCGCCATTCTCGGCCGAAACCTGCTGCTGGTCGGGCTCATTGCCGCCAACCGTGATGCTGAGATTGCGGTTTTGACCCTGACGCCAGACCGTCAGGCCCTCCTTGGCACCGGGCGTCAGGTCGGCGACCATGCGCGACAGATCCCGCGGCGACTTGATCTGCTGGCCGCCGAGCGCGGTGATGACGTCGCCGGTCCGGATACCCGCCTTGGCGGCCGGCGTGTCGTCGTTGACATTGGCGACCAGCGCGCCTTCCGGCTTGTCGAGGCCTATGGCGCTCGCCACATCCGCCGTCACCGGCTGGATCTGCACCCCGATGAAGCCATGCTCGATCGAGCCGTCCTTCATCAGCTTGGCGACGACCTTCTGGGCCTGGTCGGACGGGATGGCAAAGCCGACTCCGACGCTGCCGCCGTTGGGGGAATAGATTGCCGTATTGATACCGACGACCTTGCCTTCGAGATCGACCAGCGGGCCGCCGGAATTGCCATGGTTGATCGGTGCATCGATCTGGATGAAATCATCATAGGGGCCGCTATGGAGATCGCGGCCGCGGGCCGAAACGATGCCGGCGGTGACGGTCGTGCCGATGCCGAACGGATTGCCGATCGCCAGTATCTGGTCGCCGGCATTGAGCTTGTCCGAATCGCCCCAGGCGATCGTCGCCAGCGGTTTTGGCGCGTTGATCTTGATGACGGCAAGATCGGATTTCGCGTCGGCGCCGATCAGCTTGGCGGGCACTTCGGTGCCGTCGTCAAGCGTCACCTTGATTTCGATCGCATTGTCGATCACATGATTGTTGGTGACGATGTAACCGTCGGCCGTGACGACAAAGCCGGAGCCAAGGGCTTCAGTCGGGGGAGCCTGACGCTGCTGCGGCATATGGCGCGGCATGGGGATGCCCTGCTGGCCGAAGAACTGCCGGAACTGCTCGTCGAACGGCGAATTGTCGTCCAAGGGCGAGCTGTCGTCCGAAGCGACGTTCTGCGCCTTCATCGTGGTGGTGATGGTGACGACGGCCGGTTTGTCGGCGGAAACGATCGGTGCGAACGAACCACCCGGAGCGACGACGCCGGAAACGGAGCCGGCAGCAGCCGTTGCCGTGGTTGCCGCATGCGCCGCATTGGTGCCGAGAATGACCGGCACGGAGAGCGGGACCGCAACGATGGCGGCGCCAAGAAGTGCCGCGATCCGATGTCTGCGAAGGATATTTGACATGGAGGTCTTCCTTTCAATCTGCAGCCCTTGCGCCGGGAGGCGGCGCATTGGGGCGAAGAGGATCGAAGCCGCGCGGTGAGCGCGGCCGATCGGTTGGGGTTCTGAAGGTTTGCGAAGCTGAAAAGCCGGCTTTGGAGAAAGCCGTCGCATCGGAAAACCGGTTCACGGGACGGCGGGTGAAGCGGCTTCGAACGCCTCGCTATCGAACTCGATCGCCGGGCGGTCCGGTGAGGTGCATGACCGGGCAGGGCGCCGGCGACACGGGGGAAAGGTGGTTTATTGGGACGAGCGAGCGCATATCTGAGCTCCACCTTCGGCAAACGGTTGTGAAACTGGCTCTGCCGTCACGACCTCTCCGGCCGTCGGCAGCATTCAGTCTTGAAGAC
The DNA here is from genome assembly GCF_002968535.1 of Neorhizobium sp. T7_12. Taxonomy (NCBI): domain Bacteria; kingdom Pseudomonadati; phylum Pseudomonadota; class Alphaproteobacteria; order Hyphomicrobiales; family Rhizobiaceae; genus Neorhizobium; species Neorhizobium sp. T7_12. The sequence goes on from NZ_PVBK01000002.1 coordinate 601,904, forward strand.
AGAATTACGCCCCGAAGCCTCGAAGGTCAGCTTAATAATAAATAAGGTTTGGAAGGCCTCATCTGCCGAATTTTAGGCCAAATGCTCCGCTCCAGAGATATCCTCGATCTCACGAAATCAGATATTTCAAGGGCTTAGCGCCGGCCCCGAGTTTTCGCCCGCCCGCGATTTGCAGCCGCAAACGTGACCTGACTGTAATGAATGGCATCCGCTCTGAAGATGAGCAAATTGTAATGGGTGAGGCGGGGCTTTTTCGATGCGTTTGAGCGTCCCCGATCCAGGACCGGATCTAGAAAAGGACGGCCGACGTGATCTCGTGGCAGCGACGTGACGTCAATCGGTCGCCCGACCCCGTTCTAAAGTTAACGGCAGTCGCGTCCTGATCGGCTTGTGACAGACCGGCTGGACTTCGTCCACCCACATTGTGACGAAGCAGGCGCAGCGATTCCACCCGCCACTGCAAAACGAGGCGGCGCACGGAGCCTTGGCCCAAGCGCACCAAACCACTGCAATCGCATTGGTGCCGTTTAAGTGTATGACTTAATTTGAGTATGGTGAGAGCGTCGGGGTTCGAACCCGAGACCTACTGATTAAAAGTCTATGTGAGCATGAGCTATATTGTTGATTTTATGTGTTTATTTTGTATCAAAAACGGGCTGTGCGAGAGAGTGTGCGTGTGAGATCTGTCATCCGCTGGCAATCCTCATCCCGAAATGCTCGGATTGAGTAGCGCTCACAGATTCGAGAAAGGCTGGCAGGATCGATCCCTGATTTTCCAAAAGTGCGAAATCCGGCTTTTGAAGCGCATAGCGTCCAAGATGGTGCCAAAGATTTTACCTGCCACCATCTTTTCGCTGATCGTTCAGCGACTTAGAGACATCGAGCACGAATAGAGTCGTTTTTTCCGAAATCTTCGTCGGTGAACGTTCTGGGATAGCTTTCAACATTGCTGTGGCGCTCTCGGGGCGCCCATTTTCGCGAATACCCGGCGGATTCATACCGGGTACGTCGCCAAACCATATGACAAGATAAATTCCTCTTCCGTTTGCTCGATAGTGCCTAGAATAGTTTCCTTCGAGTTGCACACTTGCGGCCGTCCAAATTTCTCCATGCCATTGTCCCTTGATCTCGATCGGGAGGTCAATCGCGCCGATTGTGCACAACAGGTCACAACGGGTGTCGGATGGCATAGTACCCTCAGTGTGGACGCGAATACCCAACTTCTCTAGGTGGGGCTCGATATGCGTCGCTATGAGGTCGCGACAGTAATTCTCCCGATGGGGAACGGTGTTGTCCCAGAACGGCCTGACAGCGTTAAAGCTACCGTTCTGCAGTCTATCTTGCATGGCATGAAGTTGGTCCGCCACCAAGGCTTGCAGGTCTTCTATCGTCTGCGGAGCGCGGCCCAGCAGTATATGGCGCACGTCCTTGAGCGTGTGATTTGACCAATCGGCTTCAGCCATGGCGCGGGTATGTTCCGCTAGGACGTGGCGCATATTATCAATGTGGTTGCCTAACTTGCCGCTGGCCACCAGACGCTCAAGTTCGGATTGGGCTTCCTCCGTCACAATTTCTCCAAGACCGGCGATACATGCCGCAAGGAAGCGCGCGCTTTCGTACGGAGTATTTTCGCCCCATCCCGACTGCGGCATTCCCACCAGAGGAAACCGGAAGGCATAAGTCTCAATAAGAAAGCTCAGTTGGGATACAGATATCTGGCTGGCTAGTGTTTTCGTTTCTCCGGAGAGCATTAGGCGAATAGCCGACAAAGTGTCGACTTCCGTGGTCGCTAAAGTTCTTATTGTCTGCCCGAAGCGTTGGAAATCTACGAGAAATGCGACCGCACACCATAGGTCTCGGTGATCAGGAGTAGGCCAAACGTTTGCCTGCAATTTCATGGCTACCAGATCTGACAGGGCAGCACGATCGGAAAGGTTCAAAGCTGCTTTCAATATGTGCCTTAGTGACTGATCGGACATCTCGCCACTTCTTGCCAGCCATTCAATCCCGAGTTCTGAGGCTAGTGCTGTAAAGCGCTCAGCGCTCAAGACTTCATTCAGACCTGAAACGTGAGCGTTGCCCCGGAATAGAAGCGGCTCGATCGTGTCCTTGACAAAGGACTTCATCTCGGCCGTTTCGGAAAACACCAACCGGGTCAACGTTTCTTCAAGGCCAGGTAGATACTTCTCTTGGGAATAGAGTCCCCATTGGCATGCTGCTAAAGCGCAAATCAGAGTCTCTCGGGGCAGAGATGCTACGTCACCACCTTGCGATTGCCTCAATGCGCAGCCCACTAAAGCTATCTTTTCGAGAAAGTAACGCTGTTTCTCTTCAGCCTCGAGAGTGGCGATGGCACGAGGCGTTGGAAGATCATTTCGCAGGCACGCCGCCGCGATTCCCTGCAGGGCCGCTTCCACGTTCTCTGAGCCGACCATCCATTCGACGCGGCGGATGGGGTCGTCAATGCTATTTACGTCTGTGAAGAGACCCATATAGGCGGTCGCTACATCATAGAGTGCGCTAAGATGACGTCCCTCCCGCACTTCCTCTTTAATGGTTGCGAAACTGCGATATCGGGCGCTATTTTGCCGTTTCTGCTTTGTTTCCCAGCGCCGCTGCCTTTGTTCCTGCTCCCGTTCCCACGATGGTGGCGGCCGATTGGTTATCTCGTCAAGGATGGTCTGAAGCTCAGGACGGCTTTCCGCCTGCTGCCGCGCGACGGCTTCAGCTTGGCCTATGAAGCTTTGGTTGAGGAAAATCCATTCAACTAGGTTTCTCCACCGTTCGATAAAGTCATTGAGCTGAGACGCTCGCTTGGCAAGATCTTCCAGGTGAAAGGCAATATCGCTCTCTTGAAATGTAAGGCCAGCTCCCATCTCGCTGAGATAAAAGCTTGTCATCCGACGCTCGGCGGCGTTTTCTGTATCCAGTGCCAAAGTTTGTATTTGCCGACGAATATCGGTTCGCTGGCTAAAATATTGTAGGCTAAATGCAGGCCAATCCTGTGCCCGATATTGGTAACGGGTCACATGTCTTAACCATTCCCAGAGTTCCTGTGCACTTGGTTGACCACCTTTTTCAATGTAGACTTTAAGTGCATCGAGGAGACGTTCCTCGGCTTTACGATCCAGCTTACTGCGATCATAACGCTCATGCGGCAGCTTTCCTGAATATATCGGTATTGCGGAAGCAAGCTGCTCCGGTGACATTCGCGGTAGCAGACGGTATGCAATTCCCAGATGAAGGTTTTGCGAGAGTTTCTCGTTCACCTCGTCGTAAGCGTTCGTTATCGCGGCAATTTCCGCTCCCTCAAAAAGCTGGGGGTGGTCTATGGCGATTTCCACGGCCATGCGCGCCGAACCATGTTCAGCGCTTGCGATCAGCTTTAGAGCAAGATCATGCCAATCCTCGGAGAGGCTATCAGTTTCCAGGGCGGTTAGGGCACGATCCCGGACCACGTAAGGGGTATTCTCGCTGAGTACGACGTTGCGTAGTTCATCGCGGATGGTTGCAACAAACTCCGTCCCCTTTAGAGATTCCAGGATAACTGTTGTTAGCTGGTAGGGAACGTCTGGATTTCCCATCAGCTCGACGATCTCATCACGAAGCTCGGGTCTGGCGAGGCCTCCGCCAACTTGGCCTTCCCAGTCTTCACTACGAAAATAAGGGTCCATTGCCGCTAGATTCTGTAGTTGCTTTAGCAGATCCCGCGCCTGCTCAACGGAATATTGTTGAACGTCGCCATAGCGGAAGCAACCATAGGGGTCGTGCTCGACTAGGCGTTCGGTAACGTCTCGCTCCAGCGTTGCAAGCCAAGCATGCACGCCGCGCAAGGAGACGGGGACGTTGCCACCCTTGTAGAAAAGCGTTTCTAATCGGCGGATTGAAAGTGTTCCATCACGCAAACGATCGGAAAACCACCTTGCTGCAAGATATTCGGCTATAGTTCGATGATATGGTTCGACGTTTCCTGGTGCCGACGATACGAAAAGGAGAGACGAAGCAGCTGCCTCAATATCGGGGAAACCAACCGCATCGCTTGTGAGGTCACCTATCCTAGTGAACAACTTTTGATCACGCCCATCAACGTTTACGCCTCGCTTTCCTGACAATAGTAATTGAGCGCAAATAAATCCGGTAACTGATAAAATGTCGTCGACCGAAGGGCGTTTTGGATTGAGCGACTGGTGAATTTCGTTCTTTTCGGTTGCGAAGCTTTCGCAAGCGCGCTGATAAAGTTCCGTTTTAGAGCGAGGCCATCCCCCTTCCGCTATCGCCGCAAGAAGGAGGATAAGAGCCTGGGGATTTCTGGCTAGGTCGGTAACGTTTCGAGTTTCTGCCTGTTGCAAGAATGTTTGCCCGCCCGCGGCATAGCTGCCAACCGCGTCGACCACCGCAACAATCTCAGCATCATTTAGCGGTTGAAGGTGGCCGACTATTGGTTTCTTCCCAAACCAGTTCTGGACCATGCGCTCATTTTGGATGTCTGCCCAATCAGCTGCACGACATGTCAGGATGAAGGTGGAGGTCTTTTTCTCTTCAAGTCGCCTCAGGATCGACAGCAACGGAGATCCCGAACCATCACCCGGTGTTTCATCCAGGCCGTCTATTACGGGATTGTACTCGGGGAGATTTGAGGCTGGAGAACCAGTCGCCAGTAGGTCTGCGGTGAAATACGCCTTTCCCGGCATGGCTGCCAAGGCCTTGGCGGTTTTGGTTTTGCCCGCACCGGGCTCGCCGAGAAGAATTAAAGGCGCGTCAAGAGAAGCGAATTCATCCTCGGAAAGGATCTCTGTTTCGCCATTTGGCCTAGCTATCTGAATGCGACGCGGAACATAGCTCATTACGGCATAATGCTCGCTCCGCGCGTATTGAGCAAACTACACAGCGTTATTTCCCCAGAAAATTGATCACTGCGAAACGAGGTTCCAGTTAATTTGATTCACTGGGGTTACCCAGGATTTTGCACTTACAATGTCTCCGCTCCTCAAGCCACTTGCCGGTCTTCAGTGTCAGCTCCGTCAGCTTTGCCGCTCAACGCGTGCAAAAAATCCGCAGCGCGCTGCGCATGGGCGGCAGCAGTGAAGATCGCCCGCTTGTCTCCCTTAAGGACCGCCAGCCAATTGCCGATATAGGCCGCGTGGTCCTCCCGAACTTCGGGCGTGATATTGAGGTCGGCGCAAAGGAAGGCGCTGCCGAGCTCGGCCACCAGTTCCTCGGCGGCATAACCCTCGTCACCCCAACGCTTGCGGCCAAGGTCGCGGGCGAGGCGGCTCTTGTGCTTCGTCGCGTGAATTTCTTCATGGGCCAGCGTGGCGTAATAGCTTTCGGCGTCCCTGAACGTTTCAAAGAATGGCATCTGCACCCGGTCAACGCTTTCAGAATAGAACGCGCGGTTGCCGCCATGGCTAACCTCGATGCCGGTGGCGGCAAAGAAGGCCTCCGCATCGGCAAGGCGCTGCACTGGGTCAAGGATCGCCTGCGCCGGTCTGCTGTACTGTTCCGGCAATCCCTCGATCTGCTCGACGTTGAAGACCATGTATCCCTTCATGAAGGGAATATCGCGCTCGACCTCTTCCCCGCTCGCCTCGTCGGTCTCGCTGCGGTGAAGCGTGCTGGCATAGACGACAAGGCTGCCCTGTTCGCCCTTCCTGACATACCCGCCAAGCTCCGCGCACTGCTTGTAGGTCATCCAAATCGGCGCGGCATACCCCTTGGTGACCGCCTCCGACCAGAGCATGATCGTGTTGATGCCGCGATAGGCGACACCGTTCGCCCGCAACGGCCTCGTGATCCGGCCTGCCGCATGTTCGGCGTTCCATGGCCGCATCCACGGCCTAACGCCTTTTTCCAGGTCGGCGACAATGTGGTTGGTGATCTTCTCGTAAATGTCCTGTTTCATGGGAAAGCCTCGCTTTTCAGGGGTTGAACCTGCGAAGCTCTTTTCTTCAAAGCCGCGCATGAACCCTTGGCCAGCGCCGAGCGTCCAACCTTAAAAGCCCGCGTCAGCGGGTTGGACGTTCGACCGAAAGAACGGGGCTCCAAAGCTTCACCGCCCAAGGGCGGGACGTTCCGACAACACGGGAGGCCAGCCCAGCGCAGCGGCTGGCCGAATGGGGCGGGCCGGAGGAACTGAGGCTATTGGAAAATGCCCCGGTCGTCGGTGTAAGCTGGAAAAAGGGTGCCCTGCGCGCGATAGCGCGACAGATATTCAGGCGGCTGAGGATCGGCCGCCGCCGTAGAACTCCTGCCGTGCATCGTTACCCGCAAGGGCGGAAATCGAATGACGGATTGTTCGATCTCGGTCCGCAGAACCGGATGCAGGCTGATATGCGTCGTAACGTCGGCCTCCACCCATGATGCCGTCGCCGGAACCGCCATCTTGCAATCAAAGATGGCTATGACATTATGACTTGGGCAACTGGGGGACGGGCATATGAATGACATGTTCGAGCGCGACCTGACGCGGCAGATTGTCGCCGATACGGCACCAGAGGAACTCGAGTTTTTCGACGAAATCGTAACTTCCGAGGCGGCTGGGCAAGTGCCGGGAGAGAGCTTTCTCGGATTTGGCGGTGGCGACGCGGGTATGGTGATGCTCACGAGTTTCCTTCTTACGATTGGAAAAGAAATCGTCGAGTTTGTCTGGGAGAATGGAAAGGACGCCGCAGGCCAATTTGTGAGGGATTCCTCTCAGACCGTTCGAGTTGCTCTGCAGCAAAAGCTTGACAAGTGGCTGAAGGACAAGACGAAAGGGAAGGCTCCCGTCGTCCTCCAAAAGGATAGCATACTGTCATTGGCGCGGAGAGTGGAGGTCGCCGGGCGCGACATCAAGGCGTCCCAGGATAACATCGTAAAAATCAACGAATGGATATTCGCCAAGTTCGGAGAGGAGTGATGGCGGAAAAAGCGTTCAATCCTAACGCTTTGCCTAGTGCGACCAATGTCAGATTCGTCCTACTCGCCGCTACCGTAACGCTAATGGCGCTCTGGTATGGAAACGAAGTGCTGGAAGGTCTTCAGTTCTTAAACATTTTCAATCAGCCCTTGAACGTGGTTGCCTCGGCGCTGATGGTGATTTGTGTTTGGTTGCTTGCGGTTGGCGTCTATCTTGCCCATCCCCTGTTCTGCAAATCGCGGTTCACCAGCAAACTTGTAGTGGCTCCCGGAGAACTTCAGGAAGAGATTGCCAGCGCCGCTGCAAACATTGGGTTGCGCAATGTGACGGTTCTGGTGGACGACAACATTCGAAATTTTGATGCGATTGCCTACGGCTACCCTTTTAGGCGGCGCGTCCTTCTGGGCAAAGGAAACGTCATACAGTTTCGAAAGCGGCCGGACATCTTTCGAGCGAAACTACACCATGAGATGTCCCACATCAGAAATCACGACGTTGACACTGGCTTTTTGGCCATCGGATTTCTGTTTGCAGCCGCTGCTCTCGTCATGGCTGTAGCAGTCTACTGGACTGCGAACTTCATCCGCTTCGCCTTCCTGTATTATCAAGACGAGGTCTACACCGTACGTGAGCCATGGTATTTTGTATTGGCGAATGGTGTACCCCTGCTTGTTGTCGGCGCGATGTGGATAGCAGCATTGTGGCTGGAGCACCGCTCTTTTATCCGCGCTCGCGAGTTTATGGCAGATGCCGAAGCCGCGCATTGCTGCGACGTTGCTGCCGTACAAGCGGCCTTGGGACAGGGTGAGGCCGCAATTGGGAAGGTCCATTTTTTAGAGCGGCTGCGCGGATTGATCCGAGCTCATCCGACTAGGATTCAGAGGGCGGCAGCTGTGGTCGAATACAGAGAGGCGGGATTTCCTACGCCAAGCCTATTTTTCACTGCGGGCTACCTATTCTCCATCATCGATAGTCTCGCTGAAGTCCTTCGCGCAAAATATGCTGCTGACGACTCTGTCGACGCGTGGTCTTGCGATGGTGCAGGATGTATCACCAAACTTGTCGGCATTATTGCCGAGGACAATGCTTACCTTTTCGTGACAGGTGTTGGTCTCATCCTGATCGATGCAGTAATCATACTCTCGATTGCGACGCTTCTCCGCGGAGCTCTTCAAGCCAGGCTTACCCAGCGGACGTTGTCGAATTACTGCTTCGCTTGTTTGAAGATCGTAATCGCGCTGGGAATCGGATATGTGGTCGGCGACGTGATTGACCCGTTCTACTTCAAATCGTTGCTCGAAAGTGGATTCTCGGGATGGGTACCATCATACCCAGAGGGTGCCCTTAATATTGCTTTAGATTTCACCATTAGTCTTTTTTTGGTATCCACACTTATGTACTGGCTCGCCGGCTATCTCCTCAGTGGCACAAGGAAGAAGCGCGTCTCAGAAACGCAGTGGATACTTTTCTGCGGACTTGCCATTATGACTGTCGCGCAGCTGTTCACGGGTTTTTGGGCAACTCTCGTGTTGTGGGATGTGATCAAGGACCCTGCCGACAATGACGAGCGGCTCGCCATCGTCGTAGGCGCATTCGGGGGCTTTGCTCTTTGGGCAGTCTTAGCGATCGCAGTCGCCTACTCCATCCGGGGCGGGATTTTCCGTCGTTTGGAATCAGCAACTGTCGTCGGCGTAAGAGGCTCCTAGTGCGCAACTGGTTGGCTTCCATCGCCCTAGTTGGTGTAGCAAGTGGAATGGGAGCCTACCTGGGGCATCCCGTTCATGTACCGACAAACTGTGCCAAGCGCGGGACGCTCCGTTCAATTGACGACGGTCCCAAGACAACGATGGAATTTATCAACGCGGGGACTAGGCCTGTGCGCGTTGCATCCATTGGAACTGAAGGAGTGGAGGCGATTTTAGGTACCATCCGTCCCAAGATGAAGGCTCTATACCAGAGCAGCCCAGGACACATTTGGATGATACGTGACACGAATGGTGACTGCCTGGGACTTTTCAGAGGTGACAGCCGCCGTGCCGTCGTCACGCCAGCCGAATAGTTGGCCGAGAAAAAGCCGGTAGTCCGTTTGAGCATATCGGAAGTCTTAGAACAAAGCGGAAAGATCGCGCCGACCATCCACCACCCGCACGATTTCGACCGTATGGATATCGCCCTCGTCGGTGTCCGGCAGGGTCTCATAGAGGATGACATAGGGCGCTTCGACCAGCATCCGCGCGGTACGGAAGATTTCCGGATGACGCTCACCCAGGCGGGGGTGCTGGATCAGCATTTCCGCCTTGTACCGGAAATTGGCGAAATACCGCTCCGCGCTTCGGGGCTGGTCTTTACCGATATCGACGTAGATTTTCTTGACGTCGGCACGGGCCTTCGGCGTCCAAACAAGTCTAGCGGGCATCGGTCGTGGCAGCCGCTAATTCCTCGCGCGCTTCGTCCAATACGGCATCAAAATCCGCATCGACGGCCGGGCCGCTCGCCTTGCCTTCGGCCCACATGGCGCGCAACTTAGCGATGTCCTCGCGCTTCTGCATCCACTTGGCCGACCAGTCGCGCATAGCTTCGCGGACGACCTCGCTTCCGCTGGCATAAGCCCCACTCTGCACGGCGTCGCGCAACAGCTCGGCGTGCTGCGGCGTCATTGAGACGCTCACTTTTTCAACATTGGCCATGGTTCACCTCCATCTGCTTATGGTAGTAATTATTACTACCAACTGACATGGACGGCAACAATTATGAAAGGGCAGGGGAATGTGCCTGATCGCATAGGTGCCTGCGGCATTATAAGAGCTTGCCCCCTCGACCAGCAGCAAATGCGCCCATCAGATTTGCGGTAGAGGAGCCTCCACCACCTCCAAACACCAGCGTGTAGCCTTGAAGAGCTAAGCCTTTCAGCTCTTCAAGTCGCTCGTCTGCGTGAGTGACTACATGGCCAGCACCTGTTCCCACCAGGCGAATGTTTTCAAGGAGGCTGTCGGATGCCATACTCTCGACAAACTGGGCAATTTCGAACGACACAGTGCCTATGTCGGCAAGGAACCCCGGCGAGGGGATGCTGACTTTCAGCGTGGCGGTCCCCACAATCGGTCCCTTCGTGGAGTTGATGCTGACGAATGCGTGTAGACGGTTGTCGGGTGACCGAAGAACCACATGGCTCATGCCGAGATGAGGTAGTGGGCCGTCAGCTAGTCCATATTGCCGGAGTGCCTTCGTGAGTTTGCCATTTGCATTGGCGACAAAGTCAAACTCGCTGTCAAAGATGTGTTTGGCGTCCTCTTTCAGGAAGGCGCTGAGCGTAAAGGGTTCGTCGGGCGCGATCTGCCCGCTTTCTCTCATCTGCTGAAATATCCGTGCATGAAAAATGAGTTCAACGAGGTAGCGGGTGAGGGTGATGGCGTTGACCTCCCGCACCTCCTCAAAACCATAGATTCTCAATAACGGCAGGTCGGCTTGCTGACAGATAGAGTTTTTCAAGTCGTCGTTGGATGAGCCATGACCGGGGCCATCGAACTCAATAGCGACAACCGCCTTTTGATCTTCATCGATCAGCACGAAATCGAAGTGGGCTTGAAGCGCGTAAGTTCCCGAAGCTCGCGAATCCAGTTTCTCGATTTCTACGATATCGGCAATTCGTACCTTTTCGTGCAATTCGGCGCCATGGCGCTCAATAGCCGAACGGATTTGCTGCTGAAGCCGATTTTCACTGTGGTTGCGGAATTTACGAAGCATACGGCAGTGTAGCCGTTCGCTGGAGAGGAGGCCAGTTTCGAGGCTACTTGCCTGTTTCATATGAGATGCTTGCCGATCGTCGGCGGACGTCGATTTTTTGAATCTGTGCTTCGATCCAATCTCCAAGCTTTTCAACTTCGGCGACCGCAACGTCGAGGCTTTCTTTGGTGATTGTGACCTGTGGGGCGAGCCAGGTTCCGGGGTCTGCCCCGTCATTCATCCACGTTTCGAGTTCGGAATCGTTGGCGAAAATGAGGTTGCGATGCTTCGTGAGCGTAGGAGGATCATATCGAGCGCTAAGAGCCCACAGCGAGTCACCGTGCTGCACCCGGTTCCGCGTCAGGACTATTTGCTCAATCACATCGAAACGTACAGGGCACTTGGCCCAATCAATATCGAGGGCTTTGCCTAACGCCATTTTGTAGGCGGCAATAAAGCCGTTTTTCTTGGCCGTCGCTTTTTCTTCCTCGCCCAGGTGGAATTCCACCTGCCGTTCCAAGGCTTTTAAATAGAGCTTCAGGGAGTCGGACAGCAGTGATACTGCCGATCGGCCAACGATCTGCACGCCCTCATCCGCTTCGATCCACTCCTCCAGGAATGCCGGTTCGCCATACTCGGGATCGAAGGACGGCGGCGGCTCGTCATATGGGTGTTCCTCGGCATCGATCTTCCGACAGATCTCGCAGAAGGGTTCAATGCCCGTGGCATAGTAGCGACGGATAAAGCGTGTACGACGACGGAGAAAGAATGCAGCGTCGATGACTATTCTCCTGCTTTTCCAGCGGTTTGCTCTTCAATGTCCGCTATGTCGGCTTCGGGGGTGGCCAGCCCTACGTCCTCGGCCAGCACTTTTTCCATCGCTTCGGCTTTCAGCCAATCGACCCAGCGCTGCAGGAATGCCCGATAGTCGGCCATTCCAATACGGAGGAAGTAAAGTTTCCTTGGGTTGGTGGACCTGTCGGTGCTGACGAACGCAAAGCGCTGCACCGCGGCGCCAGAGGGGGAGCGGCCGTGCTTATCAAGATAGAGGACACCCCCATGGGCGAGAGCATTGCGGAGGATTCTGCAGAAATGGTCGGTCGACAAATTCTTAGCCGCCTCGATCGCATCGGGAGCGTCAAGTTGTTCCGCGATATCGTCGGGCAGGCCGCAGACAGCTAGGTTTGGAAAGCCGGATCCTTTTTCGAGCGACGCGTATTGCCATGGGCCCGTGAAAAAACCTGCTAGGTGGACTCTAGCTTCGAGATTGATGGCTTGACCGACCGCGTCTGCAAGTCCTGGATTAATCACTGCATCATCCATATGACCTTTTTGCTTGGCATTCAGAATACGTTCGACGGGCAGGATGACCATTGGCATCGAGACGGAAAGCAAAAACGTTGCCTTCAACGGAAGCTTGGTTCCCTCGGAATTGCCAAGCTGGTCATACAATTCACGAAGAAGCTGATGGGCCCGCTTGGGCACATCCAGACTGAAGTGTGTCGGGTTTCCCATTTGCAGCATCTCCTCGGTCTTGGTTTGTGGATGGTTAGAACAAAGCGGAAAGGTCACGCCGGCCGTCCACCACCCGCACGCTTTTGACTATATCGATATCACCTTTGTCGGTATCGGGTCTGGTCCCGCAGAAGATAGCTTACGGCGCTCCGACCGGCATTCGTTTTGTCATCTCTGTCTCGATGGCCGCGAGGCGGGTTTCGAATTCAGAGGCCAGAGCATAATTCTGGCGCAGATCAGCGATCCATCGCGCGGCATCGTCTTCTGCACCGAGCGTCTCCCCTAATATTTCGGCTACGAGTATCTGCATCTCCAACCAATCAGGATTCCGGGACGCCAGTCCCTCGGTGATTTCGAACGCAGTACGGTGTTCCTTCTTCAGCAGAAAGCACATTGCCAAGTGACGGGACGCCTGATCATGGCCGGCCGTGGCGATCGATCCATTGCAGCAACTATCGATGAGAGCTGCGCCCAAGGGAGATTGATCGCGCCCATCAATCTCAAGCGTCACCAGAAGGCAGATGCCGACATAGTCACTTGTTTGAACGAGTTTCTTCAGTGTCGCCGTCAGATTCTCATCGCCTTTCAAAAAGGGGATGCAGAGCATTTCAATCTTGACTTGAAGGGCGCCGTAATTGCTTTCAAACGGCCGGGATAGTGACCCTATGCCGGGACTGCTGAGAATGCTGGCGAAGGCGAGCAGGCAAACCAACCGCTCGGACTCGGTCATGGAAGCTATCAATGACTCTGCCAGTGTGTCGTAGTCTGCTCCCGTCTGCCCTCTATTGTTCGTGCGGAAAAGGCCTTCGGTCTTCACGAACGTCTTAAATAGTGCAAGTGCGGCTTCAAGGCGGACTGGCGAGCTTTTAGAATGGGCCTGAGCCTTCAAAAATCCTTCTACCGACGCGTGGGGAGCACTCCCGATCTCCCCGAGTGCGTGGCAGATTCGCCATTGCCTGGATAGGGAAGTGCTATGACCGTGGCGGACGAGGAGTTCCGCAAGCGGATAGGGCCAACCATTTCGGCACGCCAACATGAGTCCAAGGACGCCAGCGAAATCAGAATCTGAAAGCTCGCTCGATAGCGTCGAGGAAATAAATTGGTGGGCTTTACGGACTTCGTGCGACGATCGGCGGTATCCCGAAGGGAGAGTTTCAACTTCCTCAATCGTCTCAACGGTCAGTGAACCTGCAAAGGCGCCCCAGAAAAAATGGCGGGCCTCGTCTCTTTGGGTGCCATCACCGTCGAGCCAGCGGGTCAGGTTCTCTCGGTAAGCCTCTTCGTCATCTATCGCGAGAGGGTCGGGTGGAAGCCGTGGGGCGGTGACGTTGTTACCTGCGTAGGGTACTGCTGGCGTGCGGCTGGCACTCACGCCGAAAATTCTCTGACCGTCAGCGGCGTACATTCGCAAGAAGATGATGCTGTTGCACGTCTTGGTGAATGTCGCGCTGATGCGCCCATAGAAGCTGAGGGCTTGTTGGAAGTCGTAAGCGTCAAGATCAGCAATGAGAGACGAGACTGTATGAGCATCGCCGATTTCGAGATGGGCGCCAATGGTATCGCGAATAGCTCGTGCTGATTGGAGACGAGTCTGAAACTTCGAAGTGGCAACAAAGTTGTCAATTGGGGCGGAAGACTGGCCGCTAGCCGTAATCAACTTATCGAGTCCGTCCATCATCTGAGGCGCGCCGGGGGAGACGGGCCGCGTTACAAGGCAGTCGCAAAAGCTGACAAGATCGGTGATGATCCGCGCCTTTAGAATACGAGCAATCCGAGGGTAGTCGGCCAGCCTCTCAAGGAGATCGCTTTGGAAGGCGACCCAACGGCGGATCAAGGCCAGTTGCCCCGCGCGGGCATGCACCGGGGTGGTATTTAAAACCGCTACCGCGTTGTTCCGCGTCATGGCTAGCGGGTCGGTCCCCACCTCAGTCCAATTCCGGCTGTCTGCAGCACGTTGGTACTGACGAAGAGCCTCGACGAGGGAGGAGTCCGTGAGTTCCGGCGGATTGGTTAAAGGGAGATACCCCGGTATGTTTAGGCTTGCGAGATTTCGGTATATCTCCTCGGCTCCATCGACAAAGAAGCTGATCTTGACGATTTCGATATCGTTCCAGAGTTCGATACGCTTGCCGAAATCGAAATCCTGGACGTGCGCGCCGAGCCGGTGCCTTGCAACCTTGAAATATTCCTCGAATTCGGTCGCGTAGGATTCCTTGGTTTTGTGAAAACTGCGCGCGTCAAAGCCTGCCTGAATGAGCGGCTTACGGAGGCCGCGTGCATGCTCAATGAAGTTTTCCGTCCTGACAAGGATGTGACGCGTGAGGGTGCGCGCCATAAAGGGGTCGGTGACGTGCATCGCCAGATGAAACGCCAACCTGATCTCATCGACGATGAAATTGAGTTTCTCTAGTCTTACGGAAATCATAATGGGCAAACTCTTTCGGGTGGTACCGGCAAGGTGTGTGAAATATATATCCGAGATGCGCTGGTCATCGCTTCGTTACATGACAGTTACATGGCGTACCTAGGATTGCAATTTTTGACATCTAAAGCATTGAAAAACTTGGTCGGGGAGATAGGATTCGAACCTACGACCCTCTGGTCCCAAACGCCAGCATGACGATATTCCGAGAATATAGAAATATATATTGCGTTGTAATTGCGTCATTTTTTCTAATATATAGACATCATTACTTCACTTTCCATGTAACATTTGCTATAAATCCGTTACATGGAAGTTACATGAAATGCCGCAATTATTTCTTACTGATGATATTGTTTTTTCTGCGCATTGCCCCGAAGGGAAGGACCAGGAATTATATTGGGACTATGCGATCACCGCGAACGGCCAGGTCCGCAACGGTTCCGTCTCCGGCCTCGGTCTCCGCGTCACGGCGTTGGGCCACAAGTCCTTTGTTCATGCCTTCGAGTTCAACGGCAGAAGGCGCCGTAAGGTGCTCGGTTCGACCACCCTGTACAGTGTGGCATCGGCCCGTCTGGCGGTTATAGCACGTGGGCAGCAGCTCGAAGTGGGAAAAGACCCCGATCTTGAACGGGTCGATACGCGCCGCAAGCATTTCATGACGGTCCGTGAGGGGATCGACCAGTATTGGGAAAGCCATTTAAGCACCCTTTCCGAAAAATACCGCGACAGCTTCACCACGTTTGTGGCGTCCTGGCTAAAACGAGAGCCGCGGGCCGTTACTCGACGCGGCAAAAATAGGCGGGGATACAAGGATTTCGGCACAATGTTCGCTGACCGGCCGATCGCCGCCATCAAGCCGCTGCATATCGAGGAATTCCTGAAGCAATTTACGTCGCACTACGTGTTCAACAACGCACTCCAGCACGTCCTGGCTTTCTATAACTGGGCCATCCGCATGCAACTGGTGGATATGCGCAATCCGTGCAGCCCGATCCGACCCCGTAAGCTGATCCGCCGCCGCCGCGACTACACGACCGAGCAGATCCGGCAAATTGCTGCGCATATTTTCTACCCGGTTTTGGCGGCTCCGCCGGAGATCGACAATCTCTCCGGATTCGCCAAGCGGGACATGGCGCTCGTAAAAATCCGGGTCGAAGGCGCCAACGAGCAGATGCTTGAACTCTGCAACTACATGGGCATTCTCTTTCTGACGATGGCACGGCCAAGCGACCTTAACTCGGCAAAGTTTGAGCATTTCGATCTCGAAAAGCTGATCTGGCACAAACACAACACCAAAGGCATCAAGCTTTCCCGCGCCCTATATGAATACTCCTTCCGCTCGGTACCGATCCACAGCCGGGCAGCCGAAATGGTCCAGGCGCAGCGCCTGCGGTGGCCGGAGGCGGAACTGGTATTTCCGTCCCATACCGACTCCACTCAAAAGCGCGACAACTTCCGCAAGGGGCTTGCTCGCTTCAAAGCTCTGCCTGGCGTCCCGGATTATTTCCAATTGTACGACCTGAAGCGGATTGCGATTTCACTCATGCTGACGGGGCAGGGGGTCTCCCACGAAGCCATCTCCCACTACGTCGATCACAAGGGAAACCTAGAAACGACCATGATCTACGATCTGGGCCTGGTTGACCCCCTGCGACCGGTCACGGAGAGGCTTGGTGTCCTGTTGGGCGTGGGATGAAGTTCGCCTTGCGGCAAAGGCTGACTTTGCCACACTCATGACAAGCGGCAGGTATGGGCCGGAGGCAGACTGGCGGGTTAGGGGCGCTGCGCATCGATAGCTGCCGTTGATTGGCGAGAGGACTGGCGGCAGCACTCGCACAGCAGAAGTGGGTCGGTAACGCCGCTTAGATCGCACCCAATACCCCAAGACTGCAAACGAAGTGCCCAGTTAATCAGCGAGTAAATCATCACTTCATCTGTATCGCTTGGCACGCCTATGCTAAGTTAGGAAGTAATGTAGCCATCCTAAGCTCAAGGTGAGAAATGGTTCGATATCAAGATCTCTCTCGAGAACAGGCCGCTGCGGTGGGTGCGCGCATTTTGCTTAGGCTGCCCGCCGTAATGGAGATCTCCGAATTTGCTGACCGAGATGGTGTCGAAGCATATTTCAAGGCTCTCCTGAGTCTCGCCAATTACCTCGTAGGGTCTGCGATCGGGAATCAGAACTCCAAAGGGGTCGAAGATTTGGCCGCGCTAAAATCCGTCCTAGACGACGCCGCCTTCCTATCAGAGCGATCAAGGATTTCGGCCGAAGCGCCGCGACTTATCGCCATCGCCGCTGGCGCACCGGGTCACGTCGAGTATTTCCACGCGCCGGGCCTCCACGAACGCGATCGGCAAAACCCGGAGATCACAATGTCGGTCGAAATGGCCGCCGAGGCTCTGTCGAGGATCGGCATGACGCGAGAGACGTTCACTGATCCGGCCAAGGCCGACTGCGCTTTGATACTTCAGACTAGAGACCCTCACGGCGCAGCCCTTGATCCGGCGTTCTTCAGGCGCCCGTTGTGGCCAGAGAACACACCTTGGGCTGTGAAGAACGTATTGGTAAGCGAGTGGAGGGAACGCATGTCGGCATTAGGCCTCCGTGGGTTGGTCCACAGTTTCGATAGCTGCCAGGATGGCCTTTTCCCAACAAGCAACAAGCCGCCGGAGGAAACCCGCATGGCGAACCACATTACAATCAATCTCGCCGATGGTTCCACTTGGAATGGCCCAGTCACAGTCGGGCGAGACATCCAGGTCGCCTACCAGGCGGCTGCCAGTTCAGGCGCTATGGAACTGGCGACGGCGCTTACGGAAGTGGTCGAGCTTTCGGCCAAGGCGTTAGAAAAAGTGCCGGACGGTGCAGAAAAAGAAACGGCTTCAAGCCAGCTTAAAACGTTCGTTGAGGAGGCCAAGGCTGATAAACCTAAACGGTGGCTCCTTGAAGCCTCAAGCAGGGGCCTAGTCGAAATCCTTGGCAAGGTCGCCGGGACAGTCGCTCCGGTGGCCACGGCCATTGCGGCGGTCTTAAAGCTCGTCAACGACTAGACGGTAAGGCGCGGCTGCGTAATGCGATACATTGGCAGCTTGTCGGGTGCCAGCGCTTTCGCGGCCAGCTATCCACAACCGGAACAAGCAATAGAAATCCCTCCGCGCCGCCTGAACGAAAGACGACTTTTAGGATCGAGCGTCCGCCCGGCTGACGACCGAAATGGAGGCGCGTCCCGGACCGCGAACTTGGCGAGCGATGTCACGTGTATGCTAGCCGGTAGCTCGTATGCGTTCGCAGTAGCCGTTCATGACAAAGCCCGTTGGGTTAACGTGGTCGCATGGTAACGCGTTCGCAAAGCTGATCTGCGAGTTCTTTGGAAGCGCCCACCGTTTCTACGATGAATTCCGGCGTCATTTCGTAGAACCGTGGCCGGGCCGCCCTTAATGCTCGAATAGAGTCGGGGTATACGGCATCCAAATTAGTGTGAAGATCCAGCGCGCATCTATAGTTCTGAGTGTCGGCGTGGGTGCGAATGTAATCGAGTGCTCGACCCTTGTAATCGGCGATCGGAAACTCGGGGCCATAAATGCTGAACCAAACAGCAGCCCCCTCCTCAATCATCATGGCATCATACTGCCCCCGGTGTGGGGACAGCAGATGCACCACCTCATGCGCAAGCTGGAACGGAAGTCTGCACTCGTCAGCATCCACGCCTGGCGAAATTCCAATCATTGCCTCCTTGTCGTCCGGATAGAGCACCAGTGGCCCCCCTGGCCATTCGGTGACGCCACCGAAAGTCCAATCGGTATCTCGGGGACCAAACGCCCGTTCAGCCTTTGTGAGCAGGTGTTCCGCAATGTCCGAAGCTCTGGGAAGCCTTTTGAAGTTTAGCTGTGGCAACTGTTTTGTCTCCCGATCTACTAGCACAACGGTCTGATCGTCAGTGACGGCTGAAAATCTCTGTTGGGTTCAGGATGAATACCGGAACATGAGCTCACCGCAAGCGAAACCGGGCGAGTAGATGTTTGCAGAAAGGCCGAAGGATCTCTTTCCATTCAGTGTTTCTTATCTCTCGCATTGCAGGCGAGCGGCTGCTTTCGGGAGGTCGCGAAGGCCAGCTCAATGGCCGATATCAGGGCGCATAGCAGACAAGGACATGCAACGAACTATGTGGCTGGCCTGATAACGACGTCTGCGACCGAAACTAGGGCTTGTTGAGATTCATCTTGAGTTTATGACAGCGGCGCAAGCGTAGATCATTGCGGAGAAGTTTCTGTCGGTTTTATCGCTTCTCATGGCGATGGCCTTGAACTCTTTGAGCTTGCAGAAGAAGTTTTCGATCAGGTGTCGCCATTTATAGACTTCCTTGTCGATCTGGATGGGACGCTTGCGTTGCGGACGCTGCGAGATGATGATCGTTGCCCCGCGTTCGTTCATCTCCTCGATGATCCAGTTGGCGTCGAACGCCTTGTCGGCAAGGATCGCACCGAAATCGATCCCTTCTATCAGGGGAGCCACACCGATCGTGTCGTAGCGCTGGCCGGGCAGGAGATGGAAGCGCACGAGGTTTCCGAGGGCATCGGTCAAGGCGAGGATTTTGGTCGTCCAGCCGCCTTTCGATTTTCCGATCGCCTGATTTTGAGTCCCCCTTTTGCGCCGTGTCCGTGGCGGTGGACCGGAACGATCGTTGCATCGATCATCGCATATTCCATGTCCGGATCATCCGAGACCGCTTCGAATATCCGCTCGAATACTCCCTTTCTCGACCAGTCGTCGAAGCGTTTGAACACTGTGTTCCAGTTGCCGAAGTCTTCCGGCAAGTCCCGCCAGGGGCTGTTGGTGCGCGCTTTCCAGAGAACCGCTTCAATAAACAGGCGGTTATCGCCGCCGCTGCGGCCGGGATCGCTGCCCTTGCCAAGGCAATGAGAAGCCATCTTCTCCCACTGGGCGTCCGTCAAGACAGTCCGAATCATCTCCAAACTCCCCAAAAGGAGCTTGAATCACAAAACCGAAATGACCAAAACCCTGATACTCAACAAACCCTAGGGCGCGCAACCGCACGGCTGCTATTGTTCCTGATGCCGCCCATCCGCTTGCAAAGTTATTGAATTTATCGGTATCAGCGCCTCTGCTAGATAGCTGAGGTCGCACGATAAATCGCTGCGAACGCAAACTCTATATAGGAGGGGCAATGACGGAGCCTTTCGAAGATCCTAGATTACCTCACTTTTCTATAATGATGGATGACGGACAGCTAGCGTGGCCAGTGGCAGAGGCCAACGGTGTGACACTTGAGGTCTTCTACCATCGGCTTAGCATTCGCTGGTCGGCCCAAAAGGCAGCAACCCATCCCGCTCCCTCACGGCAGAGAAGATCACCGCCACAGCGGCCGTCGCTTAAGCTATCGACATTCCTCGCTGACGGTCGATTAGCTTGGCCGGTTGCCGCATCAAGAGGCGTAAGCCAAGCCTTGTTCTACGCCCGACTCAAACAGGGGATGACGCCGGATGCAGTGGCGTTCATGCCGGTGATGCCACGGGGATGGCGACACCGTCATGATTAGCGGCAATGGACACGCGACGCCTACGGCCGCGGCTACCGATGCTGCACGGGGCGTAGCTTCGAACGTTCGAGTGGAGGACAGGTTGGGGTGACCGAGAAACTATATACCCGCCTGGCTCGGAGACCACGACAGCTTCACATGGGCGGCCCAAGGTCATGCAGCTTGACGTCATTTTTCAACTGTGCGGCAATGGATTTGCGGTGATCTCCCGCCGTATACCAATCCCACCAATGAAAGTCTTTGCTCATGGAAGCCATGCGAGCGCTTGTGCTGACCGATACGCAACTGCGGGACATGCTGGCGGAAGCCGCCAAACAAGGAGCGGCTCTGGCTGTCGCTGAACTCCGCGCTCAACTTCACCATGCGCCGGACGATGCCACCTTGCAGATGTTGCGGGCCTACCTCGCTGACCCGACGTCACTTGCCGATCCGCATGACCATTGGGCGCATAGCGGCATAATCCGCCACGTTACAGTAACCACGCGCGGCAAGCCGAAATCCACTGCGTGGTTCATGAAGTTCCAGCGTGAAAGCCGCCTGACCGAATGCTTCAGCCGTCCCAGTCCGGCGTTCGGCCGTCGCAGGGAGTGGTCGTTTTTCGACATCAGGCTCGCCTGGAATGCCTACTATCGCAGGCAGTAGCGGCAGGATGCCAAAACCTCTCCATTTCCTTTCCGTCAGGGCGCGGCCTTCTCGCAGGTGCCGACGGACGTGTAGCTGCTGAATTCGCAGGATTCCATGCCGCCATTCACACGGCATTTGTTCGAGGAGGACTGTCTCAGTTCCAGTTTGCCCGTCTCGCTGCCGCCCCTGACCGAAAAATCGTCGGCGGTGCCATCCCCCCAAAATACCGACATCGAGAAGAGGTCATCCGTGGCAATCGTGCTGAACCATACCATTTGACATCCGCTGCCTGTCTTACCGAAGCAGGCAAGCTTGTCATTCTTATCGGCTTCGATTCTGAACTCCGGCGTGTAGGGCATCCGACCAAGTGTCTGGCCCTTGGTTTGGCAGTTGAACGCCACCAGTGACGCGGCACGCTTCTCCGCCGGGAGGTCCACCCGCCAGTAGGCCGAGGGGAATTTGCAGGCCTGGAAAACGAATTCGTTCGTGGTGATCAGCATGAGTTGGTTCTTATAGCTTTGCCTAACGCCGCAGGTGGCCTCTTCGCCCGCCAAGGTCAGGTTGACGTCCTGCCCGTAGCGCTGCCACGTGCCGGTCTGGTCGGTGCCGTTTTTCCGAACCGTGAATTGGCCATCCTTCTTGAATTCCAGCGTTCGGCTGCCGTCTACCCATTTTCCGATCAGGCGGTCGTCTTTCTGCTCGCAGCCGGAGAGCAGCAGGCACGCTGCCATGGCGAGGTAAGGGAGTTTGCGGATGGACATCCTACTTCTTTCCAACGTGATCAGGGGGTTAAGCTCTCGCCAAAGCTTGCCGAACCTTGAGTTGTGTCTCAACGGGTTTTTGGCCTTTGGGTCAGGTGGTAGGTGTTTTTTTCATAAAAGCCAGAAAGATGAGGGCAAACGGGAAGCACGCCGAGAGGATGGACCAGAGGGGAATGCTCTTCCCTTTGGCCTGAGCCATGAACCCGCCGACGATACCGGCAACAATCATGATGATGAAAATCACGGTGGTTCTCCTAGTGCTTTTCGAGGGTCACGCTTGGGCCGAGCTCCTGCCACGTCATGCAGGCGGGAGACTCGATGGTCAGCGTCGAGCCGCTAACCGAAGCCTTGCAGGTCTTGCTGCTGCCGGAGCTGAATGTGACCTTCAACTGGCCGTCATCTAGGATTTTCCACTTGCCTTCGTGGGTTCCCCACGAGGTCAGAAACGTCAACGTGCCGTCAGATTGGAAGTCGGCATAAATATACTGTTTCGAGTACCGCCACGTCGTGCTTTCCCAGCGCCCGACAATAGCGTTTTTGAGGCTGAATGGATTGCAGGCCGTGGCCAGGGAGCAGGCCAGCAAGGGCAGGAGAATTCCGAATTTCCGGACCATGGATATCCTCGACGCGCCGGGATGGCGGGAGATTTTGGATATCAAAAATCACGAGTTTTGACGGCCATCGCGGTGAGTTGGTCCATGTCTTTTCAGAAACGAAAACTTGAATAGATTCAGTATTGCTAAAATATAAATCGAAAAATAAATGTGAATCTTCCCCACTTGCAAAACTCGTGACTTTTGACCACCTATAAATAGGTGAAATTGCCTACGTCTATAATTAACAATATTTAAGGAGTTCAAGGCTTTCCGCCACATAGGGAGGTTTTGAACATGACTACACACGTTTTAAGTCGGGTTGTCGGCTATGCCCGTGTCAGTACTAAGGGACAGGACCTGGCCTATCAGCTGGATAAGCTGGCAGCGGCCGGGTGCGCGGAAGTCTTCCATGAGAAGCGCAGCGGCAAGAGCCGGGACGACCGCCCCGAACTCGCGGCGCTGCTTCAATCCCTCCGCTCCGGCGATCTGGTGCTTGCCACCGTCACCGACCGCATCGCCCGCGATCCGCTCGACATGTTGAACATCGTCGCTGCTGTGCAGAAGGCTGGCGCGGGCCTGCGGCTGCTTGATGAACCGTTCATCGACACGACCTCGGAGTTTTCCGACCTGATCTTGTTTATTGTCGGTTGGGCAGCTCGCTGGCAGCGGTTGCGGATTTTGGAGAATACGGCGCATGGCCGGGAGATGGCGCGGCAGAGGGGCGTGAAGTTTGGCCGGAAGCCGAAGCTTGGGCCAGTTCAGCGGGCAAAGGCTGCGGAGCTGCGAGCAAACGGTGAGTCGTGCGCTCTGATTGCACTGGCGTTCGGGGTCAGTGAAAGCACTATAAATCGCGTCAAACTGATACCGCAGCGACCCGCAGGGGATATCGTGAGAAACATGCCCGGATAAGTGCGCATCAGGTTGTATCGTATTGACTTTGCACCAGCGCATACCAAAGATGCGCCTTTAGAACAAAACGGAAACCGAGGTGGAAATGACCGAGACGAGTGCAGCCGAACCGAAGCTCTTTATCTCATACAGTTGGACCACGCCCGAGCATGAGGCGTGGGTTCTTCAGCTTGCCGAGGAACTGACGAGCCAAGGCATAAACGTCCTTCTCGATAAGTGGGATTTGCAGCCGGGGCATGATGCGAATGCCTTCATGGAAAAGATGGTTGCCGATCCCACCGTTACCAAGGTGTTGCTCATCTGCGATGAAATGTATGCCAAGAAGTCGGATGGGCGTAAAGGCGGGGCAGGGACCGAAGCCCAGATCATTACCCCGGAAATCTACAACCATACGGCGCAGGACAAGTTCGCGGCGGTGGTGCGGGAGCGGGACCGCGAGGGCAAGGCCTTCCTGCCGGTATACTACAAGGGCCGTATCTATTTCGACCTCACCGACCCCTCCACGTACGCGACGGAGTTCGACAAGATCGTGCGCTGGGCATGGGGACAGCAGGTGCACGTGCGGCCCGCCAAGGGGCAGCGGCCATCGTTTCTTGAAGGAAAAACGGTCTCTGGGAAAATCCTGTCGTCAGCCGCTCATCGCCGCGCGATGGACGCCGTGCGTTCGGGTTCCGTCAACGCTGGTCCGGCGGTGCGGGAGTATCTGGACATCATCGCCTCGGGTCTGGAAGACTTCCGAGTGAAAACTGAGCCCGCAACGCGACAGACGTTCGATGACGTCATCGTTGCCAGCATCGAGGAGTTTACGCCGTACAGGAATGAGATGATCGAGCTGTTTGCGGTAATTGCGCAATATGCCCCGGTCCCGGCCCAGACAGAGGCCATAAGGCGTTTCTTCGAAAAGTGCATCCCGTACTTCGATTTCCAAGGGTCCGGAAACTATACCGAATGGGACTTCGACAATTACAGGTTCATCGCCCATGAGCTGTTCCTGTATTGCGTCGGCATGTTCCTCAGGTATGAGCAGTTCACGGCAGCGCAGGAGTTCCTTGATAACGAGTATTATTGGGATGACCGGCGCGAACGTGACAATAAGCGTAACCGGTGTTCTGCCCCCACATTGCCTGCCGCCGCCTGATCTGTGATCGACATTCCATGGATGAGCGACAAGGAGTTTCTCCATGGAGTCTACGTTGGAGGTTCTCACGAGGCGGCAGAGCCGTC
>NZ_PVBK01000030.1:0-52362 GCF_002968535.1 Neorhizobium sp. T7_12
GACGGCTCTGCCGCCTCGTGAGAACCTCCAACGTAGACTCCATGGAGAAACTCCTTGTCGCTCATCCATGGAATGTCGATCACAGATCAGGCGGCGGCAGGCAATGTGGGGGCAGAACACCGGTTACGGTGAAGCTGCATTCCCTCCTGGAAATGGAGGATCCAGGCTCTGCCCTCCAGGAAGCGCCGTGGCCGGAGCTTCGCACGATCCTTGCCGATCTTGTGCGGATTTGCGCAGGTGATCACAGAACCAAGGCTCATCTTCGGGGAGACTAACAAGGGAGTCTGGCACCGAGTGGCTTACGGCCAAGTTGGCCAAAAAATCTTCTGGGTGCGTCACAAACCTCCAAGTCCATTCGTCATGCCAGCAATGTAACCTGTTGCTGCCTCCAGATGGATGGCAGACCCTTTGGAGGCACTATGACAACCAACATCTCCTCTCCGCTCATTTCCGGTGGCTGGGCACAGCTTCTCCGCGGACGAAACGGGGTCTTTTCGCTTGCACTTGCTGGTGGTGTCACCCTTCATGCAATCAACATCTACATCGTTACCACGGTCATGCCTTCGGTTGTCGCAGAGATCGGAGGACTCGAATACTACGCCTGGAGCACGACGCTCTTCGTCGTCGCCTCAATCCTCGGCTCCGCTCTCTCGGTCCGACTGCTCCGTAAAACGGGGGCTCGCGGGGCGTACGCGGCGGCAGCGATTCTTTTCGGAATAGGCACTACGGTCTGCTCTTTCGCTCCAAGCATGCCGATCCTTCTCGGTGGGCGGGTAGTACAGGGTCTGGGAGGAGGGTGCCTCTACGCGCTCGCCTACTCCGTCATCCGGGAGGTCTACCCACAGCATCTGTGGTCTCGCGCGATCGGATTGATCTCCGCCATGTGGGGCGTCTCCACTCTCATCGGCCCGGCCGTCGGCGGTGCATTCGCGGAATCGGGCCCGTGGCGCGCCGCTTTCTGGTCGCTGGTGCCAATCATCGGGATATTTGGAATGATCGCCTGGCTTGTTCTTCCTGGCCGCAAGGCTTTGGCAGAAGGTGACAGCTCGGCCTTGCCTGGCCGGCAACTCCTTCTGCTCACTGTTGCCGTGCTTAGTGTTTCGGCCGCCAGCACGAGCACCATTCTCGGCATCAACATCGCCGGGCTGCTCGTTGCCGGGCTTCTCATCGGTCTGCTTTTCAGGATAGAGCGCATCGCGAGCGTACGTCTCCTGCCGACCGGAACTCTCGCGAGTTCCAGTCCTCTCGCCGCCCTCTATGCGACGGTTGCCCTTCTCGTCATCAGCATGCAGCCGGATGTCTTCGTCCCCTATTTTCTGCAGATCCTTCACGGGCAATCGCCGCTAGCCGCCGGCTATCTTGCCGCGTTGATGGCAATGGGCTGGACAGCAGCATCGATAGTCAGCTCTGGCACGGTCGAAAAAAAATCCACATCGCGCCTGCTAATCATCGGTCCGCTGACGGTTTTCTTCGGCCTGCTGATCCTGTGCGCCACGCTTCCCCTGAGCAGCCAAGGGCAAACCATTATCCTGGCTCCGATTTCTTTTGGTCTTGTTCTCGTGGGCTTCGGTATCGGCCTGGTCTGGCCTCATCTGGTAACGAGTGTTTTCAAGAACGCGCCCCCGTCGGAACGGGATCTGGCGGCGGGTGGTGTGACGACCGTGCAGCTTTCCGCGACCGCGCTCGGCGTAGCCATCGCCGGTATGACCGCCAACCTGGGTGGGTTGATCGATCCGGGCGGCATAACTGGCGCCTCTTCGGCAGCAAGAGCGCTGTTCCTTGGCTTTTCGCTAGCACCGCTGATCGCCTTGCTGGTGGTCCAACGAGTCCTTCGACACGCCAGAAGCAATTGTTGATCCCGCAGACAGACTAACCGCGCAGACAGAGCGTTTGGCCCATTCACCCTTTCCGTCACCCTCAGCAAAGCATGAAAACTTAGGAGAAAAGCATGAGTAAGACAGCCCTTTTCGTGAGGCATACTGCCAAGCCTGGCAAGCGTAGCGAAGTCCAGGAAATCTGGGAAAGATACGTCCGTGATTATGTGACGGCTAACAGCCAGCAACCGGCCTATTTCTACTGCTTCGATGACAAGGATCCTGACGTTATCGTCGTGTTCCAGCTCTACGCCGATCAGACGAGTGGTCGCGACTTTACTCAACAGCCATGGTACCCGGAATATGAGCGGGAAACGGCGGCACTGCTTGCGGGACCGTCAGAGTTCCGCTCGGCGACCCCGAAGTGGATAAAAGGTCTTGCAAGTGAGTGAGCAAAGTTCGGGTCGGCGCGAGGATATCGCGTCGGCCTGCTGCAATGAAGAACACACGATGGTCTTTGCAACCATGCGGCCCCGACTTCTGGGGATCGCATACCGGATCCTCGGCTCGCGCGCGGAGGCTGAGGACGCCGTCCAGGACACATACCTGCGCTGGCGAGCCGCGGACAAGGCAAATGTCGCTTCGCCGAGAGCCTGGTTGACGACGGTCTGTACCCGCATTTCCGTGGACCTCCTGAGAGCATCATACCGCCGCAGGGTCGACTATGTCGGCAATTGGCTCCCTGAACCACTGCACGCCGTCACTGAGAACGAGGCCGAGAGACAAATGGATCTAGCGTCTTCCCTTTCTACAGCCTTTTTGCTGATGCTGGAACGACTGAGCCCGAGAGAGCGGGCGGCTTTCCTGCTCTACGAGATCTTCGAGATGTCTTATGCCGATGTTGCGGCGTCACTCGACATGAATGAAACGAATTGCCGCAAGCTCGTCTCCCGCGCCAAGAGCCGCATCGGCGACGATCACCGACGGTACAACCCGACCGTGGAGAGGCAGGAGGAACTCCTCGCCGCGTTCCAAACGGCTGTTCGAACGGGGCACCCGACACCCCTGGCTCACCTTCTGGCAAGAGACGTCCGGCTCACAGCGGATGGTGGCGGCAAGGTTGTGACCCTCAATGAGATATTGATCGGGCAAGACGTCCTATCCTTTGTTACGGACAATCTCAGTCAATGGTGGTCTTCGTATGAGCTCGCTGTCGAAGACATCAACGGTTCACCGGGGCTGATCCTTCTAGATGCTGGGAAGCCCGTTGGCGCACTGACGTTTGCTTACAACGCCGATGGCGAGGTCACCGATATCTTCGTGGTACGCAATCCGGAAAAGCTCTCAAATCTGTCCCTAACAAAGGTTCACTAGGAGCTAGGTCGAACGTTTCGACGAAGGGAGAAGCGGTTTTAGCAGCGGTCCCACGCATGCAATCGGTTCCCATCGCGGCCAAAGTTGCGCGGCGGACTCTAGTCGGACCGCGTTGGAGACGCAGTTTGGGGCAAGCCTGGGGGCAGGGCGGTGTTTGCGTCTTTAAGGGCAGGATCGGGGCGCGGCAGCGTGACGTCCTGAAAATCAAGCCGCAAGCTGACAAGACATTGTTCTTCGACAAGGATACGGGCAAGCGTCTTCGCTAATGGTGGCGCGTCACCGTGAGTGTTATCGCGGCGGCCGGTAGAATTTCTTTGCCATCTCCATGAAGCGCAATGCCGTCGCTGTCCGATCATCCGATCGTTTGGCGATGAGCATTTCCGCCATCGGCGTCTCGTCGAGGTGAAGCGCCTTGTAGACCACGCCTTCGAGCTGCAGTTTCGTGATCGATCGGGGGAAGAAGGCGATCCCCAGACCACCGGCGACAAGCCCGAGGATTGCATGAAGCTCATTTACTTCCTGAACTGTCTTCAGCTGTATTCCTGCCCTCTTCAGGTAGGGCTGAAAATTGCCCTGCACATATCTTGCCTTGATCCGTTGAGTTGTGATCAGGCCCTCGTCACACAAGTCCGCAAGCCTGATAGCCTTTGACGCCGCCAGTCTATGGGTCGCCGAAATGGCAACCACGTAGGGCTCACGCAGCAGCAAAGCGGTCTCAAAGTCCTCTTCGTCGAAGACGGGGCGAAGGAAGGCGATCTGAATCCTGCCCGCTCGAAGAGCCTCGACCTGATCGGCCGATATCATTTCATGGAGGATGATGTTGACCTCCGGAAAAAGCCGCGCAAATTCTGACGTCAGTGTGGGCAGAACGTTCAGCGCCGCAGCATCGGCAAAACCGATCGTGAGCCGTCCGACACGGCCCTGTGCTGCTCTTTTCGCCATATCGACGGCGAGAGTCAGCTGTTTGAGGGCGACGCTACCTTCTTCAAGTAGACTTTGGCCGGCATCAGTCAACGCGACACGTCGGCGAGTGCGGTCGAACAACTGGACATCCAGTTCGTGCTCGAGTTTCGCTATCTGCTGACTGAGCGCCGATTGCGTTATCCGCAACCTCTCCGAGGCGCGAATGAAATGAAGCTCTTCAGCCAGCACGACAAAGGAGTTGAGAAGCCGTTGATCCATTTCGGTCTTATTAGCGCCTCTAATTTCTAAATCAGGTAACCGTACGCTAGCTTATATCCCACGCGTGGCACAGCCATGCAATGCGGCTCTTGAGGAGGGTCGCAAGATTCTAGGGAGGCATCATGAAAACCTTGCTATCCACCGCCGTGGCGGCCATTGTCGCTTTGGGACTGCATACATCCGTCTCTTTTGCCCAAGACGGCTGGCCGGCCAAGCCAATCACTCTGATCGTTCCATTCGCGCCGGGCGGCAATACGGACTTGCTCGCTCGCACGATTGCGCCGAAGCTAGGTGAAAAGCTGGGCAAATCCGTCATTATTGAAAATCGGCCTGGGGCCGGTGGGACACTCGCGACGACGCAACTGGCAACAGCCGCAGCCGACGGCTATACGATGCAGATTGGTGACATCAGCACGCATGCGATCAGCCCTTATGTCTACAAGAAGCTGACATATGACTCGATCAAGGACTTCAAGCCGGTCATCCAGATCACGTCTGTCCCCCTGCTTCTGGTCGTCAACCCTCAAGTCAAAGCCAATTCGGTCGCAGAACTGATTGCGCTCGCCAGGGCGCAACCGGACAGCCTCTCTTACGCCTCGTCCGGCAACGGTTCACCGCAGCATCTGGCATTCGAGTATTTCAAGAAGCTCGCTGGCATCAATCCCGTCCACATCCCCTACAACGGTTCTGCTCCAGCCCTGACCGACGTCGTTGGCGGCCACGTCCAGATGATGATCGACGGAACCGCCGTTCCTCAGGTGAAGAGCGGCAACCTGCGAGCTCTCGCCGTCACCGGGAGCGAACGCGCGAAAGCCCTGCCTGACGTGCCGACCATGGCAGAAGCGGGGGTGAAAGATTACTCCTTCAACTCCTGGCACGGGATCTTCTATCCTGCGGGCGTGCCCGATGACATCGTCAGCAAGGTCAATGCGGCAGTCGACGAGATCATCCACCAGGACGAGGTGAAGAACAAGTTCTCGGATCTCAATATCGGCGTCGCGGGTGGCTCCCCCGCCAAGTTCGCGCAGTTTATCGCCTCTGAAAACGAAAAAATGAGAGCTTTGGTAGCTTCGTCCGGCGCCACTCAGGAATAACAGGTCTGCCTATCTCATGAAACATATACCGCCTGGCGGCGATGTTGCGCGTCCAAACGTCCTTTTCATCACTGTCGATCAATGGCCCGGAAATTTGTTAGGTTGCGCCGGACATCCGGTGATCGAAACTCCGACGCTTGATCATCTGGCCTCGGTTGGGACTCGCTATACCAGGGCCTATTCGGAATGCCCAATCTGCATTCCCGCCAGGCGGACGATCATGACCGGCACAAGCCCACGCCGACACGGCGACCGTGTTTTCCAGCCCTCCCTTAGAATGCCGCAAGACCTTCCCACATTGGCAGAGACCTTTGGTCACCACGGCTATCAGACCCGTGCGGTTGGCAAACTGCATGTCTATCCGCAACGGGATCGCATCGGCTTCGACGATGCTTTACTGGCGGAGGAGGGGCGTGGCGCGCTCGGAGGAACAGACGACTATGAAATGTTTCTCGCAGACAAGGGATATCCGGGCCAGCAGTTCATGCACGGCATGAGCAACAATGAGTACAGTTGGCGGACCTGGCACCTGCCGGAAGAACTGCACGTGACCAACTGGACGACCTGGGCTGCCGCTCGCAGCATCAAGCGTCGTGACCCAACCAAACCGGGTTTATGGCATGTCTCTTACACCCCGCCGCATCCGCCGCTCATTCCGCTAGCGGGTTATCTGGAGCGTTACCGAGCGAGGACGATAGATGCGCCATATACAGGTTCATGGGCTGGGGCCGATGCTGCGCTTCCCCATCCTTTGGAATTGACGCGCGACTATTGGGCGAAGCTGCCTCCCGAACAACTCGCTGATATGCGTCGCGCGTTCTACGCGCTTTGCACCCATATCGACCACCAGATCCGCATCCTGATCGGCACCTTGCGCGAGGAGCAAGTTCTCGACAACACGATCATCCTGATCACCAGCGACCATGGCGATATGCTCGGCAACCACGGCTTCTATGCAAAACGATTGATGTACGAAGGATCGGCGAATGTGCCGATGATCCTTGTCGGAACGGCGTCCGACAGCCGCGTGCAGATCGGACGCGTAGACAACCGATTGGTCGGTTTGCAGGATATCATGCCGACACTATTGACCCTTTCAGGGCTGCCGGTTCCGGAGACTTGCGAGGGTAAATCCATGGTGTCTGACGAACGCCGCGAATTTCTCTATGGCGAAGCACTGTCTGGACCAAAGGCAATGCGCATGGTGCATGACGGACGCCACAAGCTCATCTGGTATCCGGCTGGCAGCCGCTTTCAGCTGTTTGACCTGGTAGCCGATCCGAAGGAGATGGTCGATCGGAGTGATGACAGCTCCTATGGCGATGTCCTATCGATTTTGAAGCGGCGCCTGCGCGAGGAACTTTATGGCGAAGATTTACAGGCCGTAGACGATCAAGACTTCATTGGGTTTCCAGTTCCGGTCACCACCGTAGCTCCTAATCGGGGATTGTCCGGCCAGCGCGGGCTCCATTTCCCGGCACCGCCGCTGCAGGATCCCTCCGTCATTGTGGGCGGTGTTTAAATCCTTGCCGGCATTCCAGGCGACAGATTTGGAGTTTATGTGAAATGAGCATTTCAATTGGCATCGATCGGCTGGCTGGGCTGACATTTATCGTGCTGGGCGCCGCATTCCTGTGGCTTGGGCTCGATTTCGGGTTTGGGTCGATGTTGAGGATCGGCCCGGGCTTCTTTCCCGTTATTCTCTCTGGAGTACTGATCGGTTTCGGCGTGGCAATATTCGTCAGGAGCTTTCTCTCGGACGATAGTTTCCACATGCCGAAGCTCGGGCCGATGACACGCGTGCTCGCGGCTATCGCCATATTTGCAGGGTTCATGCAGCCGGTTGGCAGCTACCTCATCTTGCCTGTCGTCGTCGTTCTCACCGCATCCGCGAGCCCGAAATTCCGGTGGACATCAGCAGTGTTGCTTGCAGTCGGCACCACTATCTTTTCCGATCTGATCTTCCGTGTCGGCCTCGGATTGCCGTTTTACGCCGTCGGCTATTGGTTTGGAGGTTGAGATGGAGCTTCTCTCGCATCTGGCACTAGGTTTTGAAACCGCCCTTTCGCCTATCAATCTCTTCTACTGTTTTGCGGGTGTGCTGATCGGGACGTTGATCGGTGTCCTGCCGGGCTTAGGCCCTGCACCGACTGTGGCGATGCTTCTGCCGCTGTCGTTCGGGCTGCCACCAGTATCGGGCTTCATCATGTTGTCCGGCATATTCTATGGGGCGCAGTACGGTGGCTCGACGACAGCAATCTTGATCAACACCCCGGGCGAGTCCTCTTCCGTCGTGACAGCACTCGATGGCTATCAGATGGCTCGGAAGGGTAGGGCGGGCGAAGCCCTGGCGATGGCCGCAGTGGGCTCGTTTATCGCGGGCACTATCGCAACAATTATCATCGCTTTGCTCGCGCCACCACTCGCCAGGGCTGCGCTTTTGTTTGGTCCAGCAGAATACTTCTCTCTTATGGTGCTGGGCTTGATAGCAGCGATTGCGCTCGCGAATGGTTCAGTCCTCAAGGCGGTTGCGATGGCCGTTCTCGGTCTGCTGCTCGGGCTGGTTGGCACCGACGTCACGTCGGGCGTCCAACGATATACGTTCGGCGCCCTGAAACTTTATGACGGGATCGCAATCGTCGCAATCGCTATGGGGCTATTCTCCGTCGCTGAAGTGCTGCGTAATCTTGAAGATCAATCCGAGCAGCAGACGACTGTGACCCAGGTCACCGGCCTCGCTGCGGGGCTGTCGCGTTTTTGGGAGGCGCTGGGGTCAATCCTTCGCGGCACCGCGATCGGCTCTGTTCTCGGCATCTTGCCGGGCGGCGGTGCGACCCTCTCCTCGTTCGCTTCCTACGCCATCGAAAAGAAGATTTCACGGCATCCTGAAAAGTTTGGGACCGGCGTCTTGCAGGGACTGGCCGGGCCTGAATCCGCTAACAACGCAGGAGCCCAAACTTCCTTTATTCCTATGCTGACCCTCGGGCTGCCATCCAATCCGGTTATGGCGCTGATGATCGGGGCCTTGATGATCCACGGTATCCAGCCGGGGCCGAACGTTATTTCCGAGCAACCAGCCTTGTTCTGGGGATTGATAGCTTCCATGTGGATTGGCAATACGATGCTCGTTGTGCTCAACCTTCCCTTGGTCGGCCTCTGGGTCAGGCTTCTCACCTTTCCATATCATCTTCTCTTTCCAGCGATTGTCGTGATCACCTGCATCGGCGTCTTCAGCTTTAACAATTCGATGTTCGATGTCTGGATGCTGCTGCTCTTCAGCATGATGGGATACATTCTGGTCAAGCTGCGGTGCGAGCCTGCACCGATGCTGCTCGGATTTATCCTCGGGCCGATGATGGAGGAACACCTTCGTCGTGCGCTGTTGCTCTCACGGGGTAGCATGACGGTCTTCGTTGAGCGGCCTATAAGCGCCACAATGCTACTGATCGCGCTTGTGCTCCTTGCCGCGCCGGCACTTTCGTCCGTCCGCAAGCGGCGGGAACTTATTTTCGCGGAGGGCGACTAGGGCGAGATCATGATCATTTCGCTTGAGAGGTTGATTGCGTCACAACTCTGGGGCGATCAGGAAGCACCCCATCGTACAGGGATGGGGTGCTGGCGCGACATTCACTAACGAGCCATCATCGCAACCGCTTTGGAAACGCCCGGTAAGAACCTATTGTTCGGGCGAAGGCTTATCCATCGCTCCATGTCGTCCAAGACCCTACCTGCGGTCGTTCAGCGATAGATAATTAAGCGGCTACCGCGGCTGCGCTACTCGCGAACGGAAAGCTGCTGTTGTGTGTAAACCAAAAAACCTCGGTTCCATAAACTGGCATTACTCCTCGAAGCGAGTCCTTACAAAGACTTAACCCATCCGCCGGTTCGACTCCCTTCAAGAGCCGCGTATGGAACGTCGCGCCGATTAGGTGGGCAAATATCTTCGTCGATAGTGCAGATCATCGAGGCGACTTCGGACATTCTTTGAAGTAGCAACTGCCAGCTCGAAAATGAATGGACGTGGTAGGCGCAAGGAACCACTTCGGAGTGGTCACCGATTACTTTTTGTTATCTCTCCCGATCTCGGATCGATTATCCGTTGGCAACATGAGCCTCTACAACATCGTAACGGAGGCCCCATGAAAACGATCTTTGTTCTTTTCGACTCGCTTAATCGCGATGCGCTCGGCTTTTATGGCGGAACCGGCATCGAGACGCCGAATTTTGATCGGTTTGCTCAGCGTTGCGTCACGTTCGACCGGCACATGCAGGATCGCTTCCCTGTATGCCGGCCCGTCGCGATTTGCACACCGGACGGTTAAATTTCATGCATCGGTCCTGGGGGCCGCTCGAGCCGTACGACAACTCTTTCGACCAGCTGATGAAGAAGAACGGCAGCTACACCCATCTGATAGCCGACCATCTGCGGTCGGGAGATCGACCGTCTTTTGCCGACCGCTGATCAGGATGAAATGCGGCGGCAAGCAAGGGCCGCATTGGCGGCAAGCCGGAGCGAATGGAAGAAGGCGGACAAGCGGGTCGGATATACGAGGGCGAAAAGAGCCGAGGAGGAAATTGCAGATGTCGGGGAGGAGTTGGCAAAGGAATTGTGGAGCGCGGCGCCTCGATCTGTCGCCGGCGTCGCGGTGAGGCTGCATTCCCTCCTGGAAATGGAGGATCCACGCTCTGCCCTCCAGGAAGCGCCGTGGCCGGAGCTTCGCACGATCCTTGCCGATCCTGTGCGGATTTGCGCAAGTCCCAAAGGTTGCGGGACGGTTCCCGCGAACGCCATGACAACGACTTGTGGACTTATTCTCCCCTGAGCTGATTGATAGCGCCGATCCAATTCTCGATATGGTACGTGTGCGAAACTTTCCCTCCGCGAACTGTGAGGATGTCGATGCCCATCAGGTCGAAACTCCTGCCGGTGTGCGGAACGCCGAAAAATTCACCAGCTGGGGTACCTTTTGCTTCGGAGCGAACGATGATCTTGTCGCCTGAAACAAAGATGCCCTTGATTTCGAGCTTCAAATCCGGAATGATTTGCGCGAAGCCCGCAATCATCTGGATTGAA
Organism: Neorhizobium sp. T7_12; assembly: GCF_002968535.1. NCBI lineage: Bacteria > Pseudomonadati > Pseudomonadota > Alphaproteobacteria > Hyphomicrobiales > Rhizobiaceae > Neorhizobium > Neorhizobium sp. T7_12. Next base: position 10,539 of record NZ_PVBK01000030.1, read on the forward strand.
GCGTCGCGGTCATGGCAATCCGCCGGACGATCGCCCGAACATGATTGAAAATCCTCCGTGTAGACTTGCTCATGGACAGCCTTGACGTCGTGTCCTTTCTGGACACTGAAGAGGTCATACCACGGTGCCACGATGGCTCTTGCCTGCTCCACTGTCAGCTGTTGCGCACTGACAGGGCCTGCGGAAATGACCGCGACCACGATGGCGCCTGCGATTGATCTCATTCTTATCTCCACTGGTTTTCTCCAATAGCTTTGGTTTTTGATCGCAAATAACCACGGCCATAAACCCATTTGTTCCTTCAGCCTTTGTGCATTCGTCGCAAGGAACTTAGGTGGACGAATTTTACGGCGTCCGCGACGGGACAATCCCGCCGCTACCGTGGGCTAACTTTGCACAGCCGCTCTCACCGCTAGTTGCCTGATGGCACCTTAGGCAATGCTTCTATAGCATCCAGTCCCGCTTGGGCGCAGGCATCATCGAGATGTCCACCCGGCGCACCTGCCACACCGATTCCTCCCACAACTTCGCCCGCAAAAACTATCGGCAATCCGCCGCCGAGTGCCAGAACCTCCTCGTTCATGTCCTGCAAACCGCGGAGTGCTGGTGTTTCAGACAACATTGCAACGATGTCTGTCGTAGACCGTCGAAATCCCACAGCGGTGTAAGCTTTTTTCCGGCTACTATCGATCGTGTGCGGCGGCGCGCCATCGCCGCGCGCAACTGCGCGAACCACCCCTGACCGGTCAACGATCGAGATGCCGATCCTGTGCCCTTCCTTCTCACAACGTGCTAGACTAGCTTGAAGCGCCCGCATTGCCAAAGAAACCGGGAGAACCGATTCCGTTGGTAGCTCGTCGGCAGCTTTTGCTCCGGTCAACGAAGCCGGTACAAGGCTTGCGAGCATACTAAGGCCGACGCTCCATCTACAAAATTCTCTCCGCATGCGACCAATTCGATTCATCGAAATTCTTCTCCTACAGGTTGTTCTTTATTCTCTTACGCCCGGAATGGAGGACAGGTCGAGTTGACGGGGGCTGACCAGGACGGCATCAACGTCCGCATAGACCCAATCCCCGGATTCTATTGTGACGTCACCGAAGCTCACGGTCGGACCTCGCTCGCCGGTGGTTTGTTGCCATCCGCGTCGTGCAGTCGTGCCGAGCGCTTTGACCCCAATTGCCAATCCGGCTATTCCGACGCTGTCTCGGATGGCCCCATTGATTACAACTCCGGCCCAACCGTTCGCGACGCCGATCTCGGCGAGCCTATCGCCCATAACGCCGATCCGAAGGGAGCCACTCGCATCGACTACAAGTACACGCTGGTTACCCGCTTCCGAAAGGAGGTTGAGAACGGGCGTGTGATCTTCGAAAGTCCTCAATGTTTCTGCTTTGCCACTGAAAAATGCGTGACGGCCGAAACTGCGGAATTGAAGTGCGCACACCTGTAATATTTGGTGGTGTGCATCATAGATATCTGCGGTGTTCCACATATCGTACCCCTAGTTTAGATCTCGCTTCACGTCGTGAAGACCGCGCGCGATCCATAACCCGATAGTTGCGGCGCGTTCTCCCAAGATGGCGGCGCCGGCGAGATCATCCTCGCTTGGCTTTACTCGGACGCGCGCGGGTTTGGTCGCCGCCGTCGCACCGTATGGGGATGCCACAAGGTCAAAAATGGGATCACTGTACCCAGGCGTGACAACAATCATCCCGAGATGCATCATGGTAGCAAGAAAGCCCATAACGGTGATCTCGTGGCCACCATGGACCGTGGAGGCGGTTGTGAAAGCCGCGCCAACCTTGTTGCGCAGATCACCCTTTTGCCAATTCGATCCGAGCCGATCGATGAAGTGCTTCATCTCCGCCGACATTGAGCCAAGGCGTGTCGGCGCTCCCATTACGACAACATCGTATTCGCATAGATCATCGGGCTGCGCTACCGGCAAGTGCCGGATTTCGGCAAAGGCGGAGCCGATATGAGGATGAGCCAACAACTCTGCCTCATCGGTCAGTTCAGGGACGCGTTTTATGTCCACCTCAGCGCCGGGCACACGGCTCGCACCCCCGGCAATCGCTATCGCCAAACGCGCTGTGTTGCCGCTTCGAGAGTGGAAAAGAACTAATATCGACACGGTATGTTCACTCATCGCGAAACCCTTCCCGAGAGGGAGGTTCGTCATGGTGGGTGCTCAGCTGATAATCACCGATTATTGTGCTGACGGGGTCAAAGCCGGCGTAATAAAATTCCGCGCCGGCGGGGAACCCATCGAAAATCCGCTTCAGCAAGGTCAGGACTGATCCCGCTAGACCAAAGTATGTGGGGGCCGAGGAAAGAATTGGAGCAGCAGTCTGGTGCTCATCGTCACTTCCCCGGCAGGTCACACTTTTAATAGTTCTCTTTTTCGCCATGAGTTTCCAAAGTCCCCTCAAGTTTGGCTTGCCCCGAAAAAGTGCCGCGGCAAGGTGAGTTGCAAGGCCGCGTGTTCAATTGACCGCAGCCACCTAAGATGTGGCTAGTCAGCGATCACCCAGCGCAATCCACGACCGGTAAAGCTCGTCAATCACGAGGGCGTTTCGACGCTTCCTCTACGATACTTGGGTCAAGCACATCAGAAACTTTGATGGGTTTCTTGGTGACGCCGAGCTGCTGCATCAAGTTGAAATTGGCCTGCAATGCTGTAGCGTTCGGCATCATGCTGGGGTTGCGGTAGTAATCTTGCTTCGTGAACACCCAACCCTTCCAGAACTCCACCGGCAACTTCGTAACCGAGGCCGCAATTTTCTCGACTTCCGCCTGGTTGGCCGGGTCTGAGAACCAGTAGGCAACGCGCTGCATGTCGGCCATGAAATCGACGAGCGCCGCCCGGTTTTCCTCGACATAGCTTTTCTTTGCCACCCAGATGATAAGGTCGGTTTCACCCATCCCGTCAACGCCGGTGAAAAGTACCCTATTGCCTTCCCTCTGTTGTTTCTGTGCCGAAAAGGGTCGGATCCCGGCAACCATATCGGCCTTACCGCTCTTGAGCATTTCGCCCATTGTAGCAGGCGCCGCCTCTATGATCGTCATATCCTTATCGCTGATCTTGTGTTTGTGCAGCATGGCACGGAGCTGTAGATCGTTGGCGCTGCCCAGCGCGCTGACGGCTATCGTCTTCCCCTTGAGATCCGCGACGCTGCGAATGTTGCTGTCCTCCCGCACAATGAACTCGGTCGAATAATGCCCATTGACCCCGTCCTGTAGTTCATCTGCGATAATGCTGATATCCGTTACGCCGTTATCGTATGCGGCGGCGAAGCCACCCGTTGAGATATCTGCAATGGTGAGATCGCCGGATGCCAGCCCCTGAAGGGCTTCCGACGTACCACGGAAGCGCGCCACCTCAAGGTTGTAGGTCTTTCCAAGGTTACGCATCAACTCCTTCTTCTCCATGATAATGGAGCCCCAGCTTGTAACCGGAACGACCCAGGACAGTTTGATGTTAACTGGCTCCGCGGCAGCAGGCATGTGCATGGCAAGGACCAGTCCCAGAATCGTCCCAATCTTTCCAAACATCTTCATTGCGTTCCTCCCTTTTTTTGGCGTGACCGTCTGGCCACCCCTTGATGATCCAATCACTAATAGGCCATGCCCAGGCCTGCGAGTTTGCCGAGCGTTCTGACCAGGGCTTACCTGCTCATCAAACCGTCGCCGGCGGCGTCGTTTCAGGATGCCACCGCAGCAAATGCTTTCGTGCCATCGACAGAAGCTTGATCAGAACGGAGCCGACGATAGCCACCTCCACGATGCCCGCGAAGAGCGCCCTAGAATTAGAAAAGCGAGATGCGTTCATCATATCCGCTCCCAGTCCACCCCCGGCCGTCAACATCTCTGCTACGATGCAGATGATCAGAGATAATGGCAGGGCTACCTGCAACCCCGTTAGAATTTGAGGCAGAGCGGCCGGAAGCAACACATCCCAGACGAGCTCGGTTTGATTTGCGCCCATGCTCTTTGCCGACCAGATCAAATCGCGCTGGACCGCACTAGTGGCGGCAATTGTTGCCGTGAGCACTGGTAGAATCGCGTCGATAACAATCATGAAGATTTTCGTCGTGTCGCCAAAACCAAGCCACAGGACTATTATCGGCAGGAATACGATCTTTGGTACGGGGAACATCACTGAGATCAACGGATCGAAGAACCAACGGACTGCCTTGTTCCTTACGATCATGATACCGAGGAGGACGCCCAAGATGCTGGCCGTCACAAAGCCGGTAATTGTACGGTACAGTGTAAGCTGGAGGCTGTGCCAAAGTTCGCCGGAAACGCTCCTGTCGTAAATTGCGACAAGTACGGAGGAAAGCGTTGGGAGCTGAAATGTGGTAACGAGCCCACTTCTGGCAAACAACTCCCAAAATGATGCGAGGGCCGCTAGCGCAATCCAGTGTTGGCCGACTTGCGCAACAATTCTCAATGCCGCAACAGCCTGGTCGAGCCTGCTCTGCCTCGTGGAGGCTTCTATTCGGTCTAGTCGCGCCATATTAGAACCCTTCTCGTAAACGCCTGATAGACCCGATCAAAGGCAAAGCCGAGCGATGCGACAGTCAGGATCACGGCATACATGGCGTCGTTGGCGCCCGCGGATCCGTACAGGCCAATCAGGTAGCCGAGGCCGTCCTTTGCTGAGATCAGCTCGCCAGCTACAAGCAGCACGAACGAAAGGGCAAGTGCGGTACGGATCCCGTTTAGCAACTCCGGGAATGCGCTCGGCGCAACGACATCAAACAGAACACCAAGCTTGGAAGCCCCCATGCTGCGAGCGGACCATATGAGAGCGGAATCACTCGAGCGAGCGCCGTTGAACGCACCAATCATGACCGGCAACAGGCATCCCATGAAGACAAGCAGGATCTTCGACGCGTCACCAAATCCGAGCCAGATAGCAGTCACCGGAATAAGCGCGGACTTGGGGACTGGATAAAAGATTTGGACGAGTGGTCCGATAACTGCGTTAAGCGGACGCAACCAAGCCATCAAAATGCCAAGAGTACCGCCGAGCAGGATCGACAGTCCAAGCCCAACACCCGCGCGAGTGAGAGAGGCAAGGCCATTCCATATAATCTCTCCGTCGCTCACCAAGTTTACCCAGGACTGGATAACGATGCTCAAGGGCGGAAGAATATAGCTTGAAACCAACCCCAGCCGCGGAGCCGCCTCCCACAGGAGAGCGACGACGAGAAGAGGGAAGTATTGGATTGCCGCGTGTTTCATCGGTCTGCGCCGTTCTGAGCCTTCTTGGCTTCCGCGCGCACGAGGTTCTGAAGCTCATCCACTTTCGATAGAAATTCAGGGCTGCGTACGAATGACGGGTCAGAGCGATCGAAGTCGCATGAGACAATAGTCTTGATGCGGCCAGGCCTGGCGGACATTACGACCACGCGCTGAGAAAGATAGGCGGCCTCGTGTACGTCGTGGGTCACGAAGATGACGGTCTTCGGGGAACGGCGCCATATCGCCAGCAACTCATCCTGCATCAGACTTCGAGTCTGAGCGTCGAGGGCGCCAAAAGGCTCGTCCATCAAGAGGATTTTCGGGTCAATTGCGAGCGTGCGCGCGATGGCAGCACGTTGTTTCATTCCCCCCGACAGATGCGACGGGAAGCTATCTTCGAAGCCTTGGAGGCCAACCAGTTTGATGAACTCTCGGGCCTTCTGGTCGGCATCAACCCTCGACATTCCCTGCTTTCGGAGCCCGTAGGTCACGTTGTGCAGAACTGTTCTCCAAGGAAAGAGTGCGAAGCTCTGAAATACAATGCCTCTGTCTGGCCCGGGTCCCTTGATCTCTCTGCCATCGACGGAAATGCTGCCGTCGACGATCGGCAAGAATCCTCCGATGAGATAAAGGAGTGTGGACTTGCCGCAGCCGGATGGGCCAAGAAGCGAAACAAACTCACCTCCCTTAATGTGAAGCGAGACGTCCTCTAGAGCAACGATTGGCCGCTTGCTTGTAGGCGCGTAAACCTGCCTGAGGTCTTTGACTTCGACACTCGAAAGAGAATTCTGGACAGAAGCAGGCGTCGGCGCTTGGTCCGACGAATGCGAATTATCAAGCTTGGAAAGCATGCGGAGCTCCACTGCTGTTCGTGACGGGCACCAGGCTACCGACTGCCGCAGGTTTCTGAGCAACGAATGGCATAATGGAGACGAGCCCGCTTCTAGAACTCGCGGTCGCCCGCGCCTCGCCATTCGTAGGAGCAGCACTGGCAGCATTCCCCGGGAACGTCACCTCTCGGGCGCGCGTGTCCAGATCATAGTGTGACATTCAAATTCCTCCCACGACAATATTATGTCACAACACAAACTTGTCAACTGTCCGATTTTTTCTTCTGCTTGCCTTTGGGTCTCTATAGAGGACGCCTCCCTGGCAGCACCTCCTGATCCACGCGCGCACAGGGGCGACGCGCAATCGCTCCTGCGTGCGATTGAAGAACACAATTCCCTAAAACAATCCGGTCGGCTCCATGCCGAGCGCTTGGCGGCCGGACTGGATGGCATAGGATTCCCAGTTGAGGCCCACATGTCTTGCGGCAGCGTTGATGTCTCGCCACGCTCGTTGCGTTTGATGGTTCAGCGCAGTGCCTGACGCGCCTGTGCATTTGAGGATGAGGTCAGCTGCCTGCACGGATAGACGTGTCGCAAAGGCATAACCCCGCCTAACTCTCACGCGCTCTTCCAACGTCGGCTGCTTTCCTGATCTAGCTATTGCGGTGAGGTCTGCCATGCTCTTAAGGATCGCGAATTCCGCTGCTTCAATGTCCGCCAAAGCCTCGCCGATCCAGCCATGAGCTAGCACGTGATCGCTGAACTTGCCGCGCGCTGAATCACGGGTTCCAGTTACGGCACCCGAAATCAGGCTTTCAAGCGCGCCTCGTGCCATCCCATGAAGAGTCGCAGCGATTCCGACGGGGGTGACTGCCATCAAGGGCATTGCATAAATCGGGTTGGAATGAACAGCCGCACCGGGTGTATCTCCGCAGTTCATTAGATGGTACGCGAGCGTGCGGTGCATGGGGACGAATAGATCATCTAAGATCACCGTCTTGCTCCCCGTGCCAGCGAGACCCATCACGTGCCAATCGTCAAAAATCGTGAACTGGTTGCGCGGGACAAGCGCAAAATACGAGACAGGCGGCGCATTCTCACGTGCGGGAGCAAGAAACTGTGCGAGATGCCAGTCTGCATGATCGCAGCCGCTGGCAAAGCCCCAACGTCCGCTAAGCATGAAGCCGTCATCTACGCGCGTGACCGTCTGGAGCTTGGGGTTGACGCCATAAGAGCCTGAAATCACGGTCTTTGGCCCGTTGGCCCAAACCTCTTCCTGTGCCTGGACATCGAACATCGCCGCGATCCAGTTTTGCGACGTGGCAACCCCGTAGATCCACGCGGTAGAGCCACAACCACGACCGAGCTCGGCAATAATGCGCGCCGCTGTGGTCAGGGTGTATTCGTGTCCGCCGAATCGCCGCGGCACGAGGACTTCAAAAAGGCCAGCTTCTCGAAGACGCCGCACCGTCTCGCTTGGCACTTGGCGAGCTTTTTCCGTCAGGACCGCGTTGTCGCGCAGATATGGCACCAATGCCGATGCTGCATTCACCAAGTTCTCTTCAGTCGACGTCTCGTCCCTATGCATCATCTAGATATCCTCCCTTGGACTGCCTGACGTCTCGCACAATTTCTGTGATCTGTCCATTTTTAATTTGGCCCTTACTTTCTCTTCTCTACTAGTCGACTTCGACTGGTCGTTTGCAGAGCGGTTCTTTTTTCATGAAGGTCTAGCCCCACCTTAAACTCTCTTAACTCGTTGGATTGGCCGGCAAATATCGATTTTACTTGACTTGGTGAATGCGGAAATACGCAAACAAGATTGACCCATCGTCGCCACAACGGCCCAACGCACAAGCGATCTGAGCGGACGAAAAGATATGTTTTATAACTGGACATATATCAAATTCGTCCATATAGCACTTTTGCTAACGGCCGCCACGTCATAGTGATAGGCCATTGCGCGGCCTCGAGCGGGCCAGCCTGGGAGGATCAGCATGGCCGTATCGATTGACGTGTCGAGAATTATCGATCAGCCCCGGCTGGGCCGCCTGCAGGTCCTCGTCATAGCTCTTTGCAGTGCAGCAGCCGTGATTGACGGGTTCGATATGCTCCTTATGGCTTTCGCAGCCTCATCAATAGCGCAGAAGTTGGACGTCGATGTTTCTGCCTTCGGTACAGTTTTTGGCCTAACGTCCTTCGGCTTGATGATTGGGTCTTTGGCGTTCGGCTCAGTTGCGGACAGGGCAGGGCGAAAGCCGATGATCGTTCTCGCAATGACGATCATCGGCCTTTGCTCTTTGTTGACGCCCTTCACCCAGTCCTTCACCCAGTTGCTTGTCGTGCGATTTTTTGCCGGCATCGGACTTGGGGGCCTGATGCCCAACATCATCGCGCTGACTGCGGAGTATTCGCCTCGCCAGTGGCGCGCGACCGTCATCACCGTGATGTTCTCCGGGGTCTCGTTCGGCGCCATCCTGGCGGGCATCCTGTCGGCGGCGCTCTTCGGCGTGTGGGGATGGCAGGTCGTGTTTTACCTGGGCGGAGCTTTGCCGTTCCTGCTGGCATTCGCTTTTCTGCTCTTCTTGCCTGAATCGCTCAGCTTTCTCATCGTCCGCAAAGCATCATCCGCTCGATCCTTGAGGATTTTGCGCCGTCTCGACCCTGGGACGCAATACGGCGAGGATGTGAAGCTGACACTGTTCGGCGGCCAATCCGGAGGAGGCAGCGTTCGCCTGGCGAATCTGTTTTCCCAAGGCCGCGCGCAGGTCACCCCTCTTCTGTGGCTGATTTTCTTTTGCAACCTTCTCGTGTGGTTTTTTCTCACCAACTGGCTTCCCACGATCTTGCAAGGAGCTAGCTTCTCTCGCGAGCGGGCGGCCTTAGCGACCGCGCTGCTTTATGCCGGGGGCTTGATCGGTGGTCTGGTACTCGGCTGGATGGTCGACAAACGGATGTCCTATGGCAAGCTAGGCCTCGTGTATCTGGTTGCGTCTCTTTGCGTCGTCGCAGTCGGCGTTACTGCTGCCGTCGATAGTCCCTTTATTCTCCCTTCGCTCTTCGCGGCAGGTTTCTTCGTCGGCGGGGCACAATACGCAATCAACGCTTTGGCAGCTAATTTCTATCCGACCCAACTGAGATCCACAGGTGTCGGTTGGGCACTCGGGATCGGCCGCCTCGGCTCGATTTTGGGCCCTGGGTTGGGGGGCGTGCTTCTGGCCTCTGGATGGCACATCGATCAGTTGATCGGCGTGCTGGGCCTGCCGGCACTTTTAGCTGGGCTCGCAGCAACGACCATAGGTCTTGGTTTGCGCCGACGTAACATTGAGGAGGAAACGAATGTTAGATTTGAATAGCGGGCCCGTCGAGGTCAAGATCCTGGGCGCAGGGGCCAATTTTTCTAAGTATGGCAGCATGATCGGTCTCGGCCTGACTGGCTATTTCGGGACCCTTCCCAAAGGTTCGACGGTTTCGGTACACAACATGCATCCCGGCGAGGCCTGCATGGTTGGCCCCCAGTTGGTTGATGAAGGTCGCTATCACATGGCGATGACATCGCCGACCTGGCTGGTCGAAACAGCAGTGTCCGGCCGCGGCACGCTTGGCTTCGCTGAACGTCCGATGAGGCTGCGCACTATATGCGTCTTTCCACATTTCGACCAATTCGCCTTCGCGGTTCGCAAGGATCTTGGCATCACTTCCCTGAGGCAAATCAAGGAGGACAAGATCCCGCTTAGGATCTCTACCGCGCCGACTCACCTGAGCCATCCTACCGGCTGGGTGCTGGATATCGTGCTCGCGGAATACGGCATGTCGATACAGGAAATCGAATCATGGGGCGGCTCGGTCGTGTATGGAGACCGGCAGCCGAACTTGATGGAGAAGGTGCCGGAGGGCCGCTTGGATCGCGTCACCGGGATGCGAAGCGGGCATCTGAACGCCGTCTTCGACGAAGCGTTGATGACCCGACCATGGAAAGACATCTCAGACGCCGTCGACTTAACATATCTATCCATTGACGAGGACGTGCTTGCTCGAATGGAGCAGAAACATGGTATCCGCCGCGCGCTTATTCCGAAGGGTTCGCTGCGCGGCGTGAATGAAGATATCCCTACGGTCGACTTTTCTGGGCACGTCCTCTTCTGCCATGAGGATCTTCCCGAGGAGCTTGTCTACGCAACCATCCTTGGGATCGATCAGCAAAAGGGGCAGATCGAGTCGCTGTTTCTGCCGGAGCAGGGACTGACGGGTCCAGTCGATCTATCGGTCATGTGGAAAGATACCTTTGTGCCTCTGCACCCGGGCGCAGAACGGTATTACCGGGAAAAGGGATACAAGTAAGCCGTAATGCGGGCGACCGGGTCCGTCATCTGCCGTTTCACAAATTGAATTCGGAAATCGGCCACGAACGCGGCCAGACAAAAAACAGAGGACTGAAGAAATGACTACAGTGGAGAAATTGCCTAGCGCAACTTTCGCATTGAAAAACGTCAACCCCGAGCGTGGGGCCCGTGAAGAAAAGACAGACAACGTTTTCGGTCTGTGGGGGCTGGATCATTTCGCGCTTCCGGCGCGCGATCTTCTTCTCATGGAGCGCTTCGTGCGTGAGTTCCTTGGTGGCGAAGCCTACTATTATGCCGGCTTCGACGACTACGACCGAGGGATTAATCGCAAGCCCCACCTTTTCGTCCGAATTGGAAACACGCTCTTGCAGTGCACCGAGGAAACGGGACCCTCGACACCACAGGCCGATGATCCAAATATCGCGCCGCATTGGGCTTTCCGTACGACTGCAGAGGGGCTCGACGCCAACATTGAGAGGCTAAAACGGGAGGGCATCCCCTTCTTCGGGCCGATGGCCCATCGCGATATCGAGGTTGTTTCAGTCTACTTCCGGTCGCCCGAGGGCCATAAGCTCGAAATCTGCACTTGGAACGAATATCCGGAAGCAAAGACCAAGATGATGGGTGCGCCCGGCGTGGGCTTCATCCCCTGGAAAGAGCTCATGCACCATTGGCCGAACAACAACAGGTAGAAACGTCACGCGCCGCCGGTCGGACAAAGCAGCGTTTCAACCGGTTCCCGCAGCTGCCACCGATCTCTTGGATCGCTGGCGGATCGCCGATCGACTGGGAGGAAAGAGGATGAAGCAAATAGACACGCCGGTTTATGTGGTGCTTGTGCGTTATACGCAGCCGATCGATGCCGTGATGAAACACCTGGCCGAACATCGCAAGTTCGTGGAGGAGGGATACGCGAGGGGCATATTCCTCCTGTCGGGGCGCGGCGCGGACGGCGACCCAGGGATCATTATAGCGACCGGACTTACGCGCAAGGAGTTGGCGGAGGCTGTTAAGGAGGACGCGTTCTACCGGCACTCGGTAGCAGAATACGAGATTGTTGAGTTCCACGCCTCACGGGCCTGCGACTCCTTGGGGGTTGTGTTTCCAGAAAGCTCGCACCCGTAGTGAGGCAACAGCATGGGTGGTGGTTGAGGAGAATGGGGAACAATGACGAAGCCCAGAGTCAAACTTATGTGGCGCGGCGCCGGATGATTTTGAGGCCCTAAAACGGCACCTTGGAGTGCTCGTGGCTTTGACCGCCATTCGGAAGTCACGTGCAGGCTCGCGCTAGGGACGTTGTTGCCGCAGTTCGACCCGAGCGACCATTCTTGGAGCGCAAACCGCGTTGGCGATGGCGGAATGCTCGTGGACCTGTACCAACTGGACGACATGGCGATCAATGGGAAGTCTATCCCCCCAAAGTCGGGCCTGCTTTCGAAGGCGCGGACTTCACCTGAAGCTTGCTCGATTGGGCCTCTTCTTTCTAATCGCCCCGTTGTGGGGTGGTAACGCGTCATCACAGCGAAAAACCCAGGGCCGGCCTCTCGAGCCAACCAAAGGCATCTGGATTCTCGGTTTCGCTTGCCTGACATGCCAGACCGCTCGACTGATCTCGATGGTGCTACCCTTCCGGCGAAGCTGAAAGAAGTTCGCCACTTACGACGATCCGGCGTTTCATGACGCAGTTAATAACTAGGACGCGTACCATTTTATTGACACGTATCAAGATCGGGCATATCCTATTTGAAGTGTTGGATGTGGCGGAGATCTCAAGTCCTGAGTTCGCGTCAAATGGAGCCCGAAGTGCACGATATCCGGACGGGTGCGCTTCGACGTCCAAGTTTGCGGGAGTTCTGAGTAGCAAATGCCCGACGATCGATAGGACGTTGTCGTCGCGCATTTGAACCACGACAGTCGTTCGAGAAGTTTTGGGAGGGGAAATGAAAAGGTTAAGAAATCCTCGGATAGGGACCAGCGCTCGCTATGGGCAAACTCGGCCTTATGATCGGCTACTCAAAGCGATTCACACCTTTGATCTTAACGTCAACTATATCAATGACTTTAACGTCAAGGATGGGCCTGGCGGCGACATGCTGCGCATTAACCTGACGATGCCGCTCAGTGGTTAGTCGTCGAGGCAAGTTTCGCATCGTTCGAATGCACTCTCTGCGCACCTGTTCAAGGGCGCGCTCCGCAGTTGACGCGGGTCCATCATCACATGGAGCAACCCAATGACAACATCCTTCCGTCCAGTGGCCGGACTGCGCGACGTCGCGACTGAAGAAACACCTGTGACCCTCGTCGGTGTGCTGGAGAAACCTCTTCGCGTCTCCGGCGCCAAAAAGGTCTGCAACCGAGGACAGTGCGATGAAACGTGAGCGGACGGATCAAACTCAAAGCCGCGATGCCGGCACGCGCCAAGACGCAATCGAGACGGCATTTCTTGGCGGGGCGATCAGTCGGCGCCGCTTCGTTGCCACATCTTTGGCATTGGGCCTGTTGACGGTAGGCCGGATCGACGCACTGGCTGATACCCTCCAGGACATCAAGGACAATCAGGCTGCTCGCGCCAAAAAGCTTTCCGGAAGCTACGACTACGTGGTCTGTGGCGCCGGCAGCGCGGCCTGCGCGTTAGTTGGCAGGCTAGCGGCTGATCGCAGTAAGAGAATTCTCGTTATCGAAGCAGGCGGTTGGGATGACGTGTCACCGATACTCGATCCCCACAGGTGGTTCACCAATTTCGGCACTGAGCGGGCCTACAGCGACTTTGCACCGCCGTCGCCCACGGTCAACAATCGCTCCGTCCTCGAAACAACGGGAAGAGCGCTAGGTGGTGGCAGCAGCATCAATGCTTGTGTCTGGGAACGCCCGTTCAAAAACGATTTCGACTTCTGGGCGCAAGAGGCTAAGGACGAAAAATGGGACTATGAGCATGCGCTCGCGATATTTCGGCGCATCGAAAACTGGCAAGGCAAGCCCAATCCTCACTATCGCGGCACGGGCGGTCCTGTCTGGTGCCAGGAACCGCAGAACCCGTCGTCACTGGCTTCTGCAATGCTTGACGCCTGCCGTGCTCTCAATCTCCCCATGGTCGAAGACGCAAACGGCATACGGGAAGTAACCGGCGAGGGTTTCGGTTACATGAACCAGATCATCCGGGAAGGCCAACGCCAAAATATGGCGAAGTCGTTTCTTTATCCTGTGCTTGCGCAGAAGAATGTCACGCTTCTCGTTGATACGCGTGTCGATCGCCTTGTCGTCAAATGGGAAAAGGTTTCGAGCGTTAGCTTTGTCCGCGACGGAACGACATCAACGATTGTTGCCGATAGCGAAGTCATTCTGTGCTGCGGCGGCATCAACACGCCCCATCTGTTGATGCTGAGCGGGATTGGCGACGAGAACCACCTGAAGGCAGTCGGGATCGATCCTGTTCTTCATTCTCCCGAGGTCGGGAAGAACTTTCAGGACCACGTTCTGCACGGTGGGTGCTTGTGGGAAGCATCTGGCGAGATACAGATGGCCAACACAGGCACGGAAGTCATCGGCTACCTCAAGAGCGATCCGAGCCTTGACCGTCCCGACATCAGCCTCGTTCAGGTTGAGATGCCATATGCAACTGACGTCCTGCAAAAGCAGTACGCTCCCTCCGCCAAAAGCTGGGCGCTGAGCGCTGCGGTCGTCACCCCAAAAAGCAGAGGTCACGTTCGTCTGAAGTCTGGCGATCCTGCGGAGCGACCCATGGTCGAACCAAACTTCCTCGACCATCCGGACGATTTGAAAGCGCTTGGGCACAGCATCGAACTTTGCCGCGAGATCGGCAATTCGGCCCCCATGCGTTCGTTCACGGTCCGAGAGGTGATGCCGGGCAGGAAACTGGAAGGTAAGGAACAGGTCGATTTCATGCGAAACGGCGCAACGTCCTACTCTCATGCTAGTGGCACATGCCGTATGGGCACCGACGCAGGCGCTGTTGTGGATGCCGATTTGCGGGTGAACGGGCTCCGCAACCTGCGCATCGCCGACAGTTCGATCATGCCGCGGATCTCGGCCAGCGCCACAATGGCCGCGTGCGTGTACATCGGAGAGCGGATGGCAGAAATACTGACACCACCGCGATAGCTCGCGACGGTGAACTGGTCGCGCTCCTAGCCGGCCCCGCTAAGATTTTTCAACTCCAAGCTTATCGGATCTCCCCAATGGCAATCTCCATCAACCTCACAGTGAACGGACAGCCGTGTGACATCATGCTTGAAGACCCGCGCGTAACGCTTCTTGATATGCTGCGCGAGCATCTTCACTTGACTGGCGCCAAGAAGGGCTGCGACCGTGGCCAATGCGGTGCCTGCACGGTCCTGGTCGACGGCAGGCGCATAAACTCATGCCTCACTCTCGCCGTAGCCATGGACGGCGCCGAGATCCTCACGGTAGAGGGGATTGCCGGGGATGCCGGCCTCCATCCAGTGCAGGAGGCTTTCATTGCTCATGACGCGCTTCAATGTGGGTTCTGTACACCAGGCCAGATCATGAGCGCGATCGGCATGATCATGGAAGGTCAGGCGGGCGACGAACCCGAACGTGTGCGCGAGTGTATGAGCGGGAACCTCTGCAGGTGCGGTGCCTATCTTGGCATTACAGAGGCCGTATTGGAGGCGCAGATGAGGGTCTCGCCGGCAGTCCACAGGAGTGTGGCATGAACCGGTTTGACTATGTTCGGCCCGGTTCCGTCGCCGAGGCAATCGCCGCTGCAGCCGCGCCTGGCGCGACATATATCGCCGCGGGTACGAATCTGCTAGACCTGATGAAGGCTGGGATCGCGCGTCCGGAGCGCCTTGTCGACATAACCCGGCTTCCCGGCCTCGATCGTATCGAGCGCCTGCCCGACGGAAGCCTTCGTATAGGCGCTCTTGTACGAAACGCCGATCTCGCCCATGACAGGGACTTCGCGCAAAGCTATCCGGCGGTCGCCGAGGCGCTGCTGTCGGGGGCGTCGGCGCAGCTCCGCAACATGGCGACGGTGGGCGGCAATATTCTGCAGCGATCACGCCATGTGTTTCATGCTGCCATTGGGGATGGCCCGCCTGTCGGCGAGACACGCACCAACGCGATTCTGGGCTGGAACTACACCTGCAGCATGGTCCATGCTTCCGATTTCTGCGTGCCTCTGGTCGCCTTAGATGCGGTGGTCGAGATCGAAGGAAGGGCGGGCCGGCGCGAGGTGGCACTTGAGGTATTCTATCACCTCGCTGAAGGTGCACGTGAAGTCGTGACGGCGCTGGAACCGGGGGATCTTGTAACTGCCGTGCGGCTCCCTGCGGGCGCGGCTGAGTTTCTCGGCCATGCCCGATATCTCAAATTGCGCGAGCGTACCTCCTATGCCTTCGCACTGGTATCGGCAGCAGCGGCAGTCGACATGAAGGACGGTAAGATCGTTGATGCCCGCATCGCACTTGGCGGCGTCGCGCCCAAACCATGGAGGGCCCGTGCCGCCGAAGAGGTGCTCAAGGGCACCGTGCCCGGGCGGGAAATTTTTCATGAAGCAGCGGAGGTGGCGCTTGCCGGTGCCAGAGCCTCCGGCGACAACCTGTTCAAGATCGAACTGGCAAAACGGATCGTGGTACGTGCACTTGCCGCCGCTGCCCACGGATCGCTCGCCCGGCTCCCGGCACTGCCCGCTTCGCTGTTTTCGACCAATCCGGGAGCAACCCAAAATGACGCATGAATTTGGTATTGGCTCGACCGCTCATGTCCGGCATGGATCCAATGCAGGTCAGCCTCTAACCCGTCGCGACGGCATGCTGAAAGTCGCTGGCACGGCCCGCTACGCCGGAGACAATCACCCCGAGGGAATGCTTTACGCTGTCATGGTCGAAAGCAACATCGCGCGCGGCCGGGTGACTTCTTTCGACCTGACGGCTGCAAAGGCGCACCCCGGTGTCGTGGAAGTGATGACGCCAAAGAACAGGCCATCATTAGCGGCAGATCCTGATCTGAGGCCAAACCCTTTCATGATGCGTCTCGATGTTCTCCAGAACGATCGTGTCCGATACGCCAGACAGCCGATCGCGGTCGTCATAGCCGAAACTCTCGAAGCGGCGACCGAAGGTGCGGCGCTTCTTGCGCCACGCTACGACGTTGAACAGCCGAGGCTCAACCTCGACAGCACTGAGAGCTTTGTACCGAAGGTGATCCGGGTGATGAGCCCTCCTGAGGATGGGATCGGGGATATAGAGGCCGGTTTTGCCGCCGGCGTTACCCATATTGACGCGACCTATGAGACACCGGACCACTACCACAATCCGATGGAGCCGCACGCGGTGGTCGCGTCATGGGACGGGGACAGGTTGTCAATCGACATGTCAACCCAGAACCCGACCTTTACGCATGCACAAGTTGCTTACATGTTTGGATTGCCCACGGAGAATATCCAGATACGTAGCCCGTGGGTTGGGGGCGGCTTCGGAGGAAAGGGTATGTTAGCGAGCCCCACCGTCCTTGGCATTCTAGCGGCGCGTCTAGTAGACAGGCCCGTTAAACTCGTGCTGCGACGGGACCAGATGTACGGCTCAGTCGGCCATCGGGCACCTACGCGCCAGCGTCTGCGCCTCAGCGCCGATGACGAGGGCAAACTGACCGCGTTGGATCATCAGACGCTAACGGCAACAAGCTCGTTCGACGAATTCATCGAGCCTGCGGGCGACGCCTCTCATGTGCTCTACGCGAGCCCCGCCATGTCGATCACGCACAGGGCCGTCCGTGTCGACATGGGCACGCCGGTGTTCATGCGTGCTCCGGGAGAAGCACCCGGATCGGCGGCTCTTGAATCGGCCATGGATGAGCTCGCTTGGGCGAGCCGAATCGACCCATTGGACTTCAGGCTGAGAAACTATTCCGAGACTGAGCCGCTTCATCATAAACCCTTCTCCTCGAAGGAACTGCGAGAATGCTACAGGCAAGGGGCGGAGCGGTTCGGTTGGTCGCGGCGTCCTCTCGAACCGAGGCGGATGCGCAATGACAACGGGTTCCTTGTCGGTTGGGGCATGGGCACGGCAACTTTCCCCGCAATTACCTTTCAGGCCGCTGCTCGGGCCAAGATTCTGAGCAATGGAACCGGTGTTGTAGAGATTAGCTCCGCAGACATGGGGCAGGGGTCATTTACCGCGCTCGCACAGATTGCAGCCGATAGTCTCGGCCTTGACATTGAACAACTGGAATTCCACGCCGGAAAGTCCGATCTTCCCGACGGCGGGATCGAAGGGGCCTCAGCGCACACAGCGACAGCAGGTTCGGCCATTGCCTTCGCCGGAGACGATGCGATCGGCAAACTTGCCGAGTTGGCGACCGGGGATGAAAATTCGCCTCTGTTCGGTGCAGGCAATACCGGCGTGATCGCCCGCGCCGGCCGCCTTTACCGCCGCGACGACGAAAATAGGAGCGAGAGCTACGCCGACATTATGGCCAGAGCTGGAACGACCATGATCGAGGGCAACGGAACTTGCGGCCCCAATCCCGCCGCGAAATCTTTCTCGATGCATTCGCATGGAGCAGTCTTCGCGGAGGTCACTGTCGATCCGGATCTCGGTCAGGTTCGCGTTACGCGGCTCGTTGGCGCCTTCGCCGCCGGCCGCGTCATCAACCCTCGGCTAGTGCGTAGCCAGTACTATGGTGGAATGATTTGGGGCATCTCTTTCGCCCTCCACGAAGAGGCGATCGTTGATCGACGCACCGGAATGATCATCAACGCCGACCTCGCCGAATACCGGATCCCCGTCAATGCAGACGTGCCCTCCATCGAGGCTATCCTCATCGAGGAACACGATCCTTATGTAAACGCCTTGGGCACGAAAGGCGTAGGCGAGATCGGCATCACCGGCACCGTAGGCGCGATCGCCAACGCGATCTGGCACGCGACAGGCGTTCGGGTCCGTCGGTTCCCCATTCGAATCGAAGACATCATCTTGCCCCACGGCCAAGTGAGTTCGATGGAACGACCGCAGTCCAATACGCTGTGAACGACCCCACGAACGAGACCAATCAATCAGGGCAAACCTCACGGCCCTCCCACAGTGCTTTCCAAAAGGAAAGTTCTCAATCACGCCGACAGGAGACACATTTTGACCACTTCCATAGCCATTCTCGTTGGCAGCCTTCGCAGAGCATCCGTGAACCACAAGATAGCCCGGGTGATCCCGGAGCTCGCGCCCGCCGGTCTAAAGTTCGGAACAGTCGAAATTGCTCACCTCCCATTTTACAACCCCGACCTCGAAGAGATTGAAACGCCCGCCTCTTGGGCGACCTTCCGCAGAACCATCGGTGAAGCCGACGCCGTGCTGTTCATCACTCCCGAGTATAACCGCTCTATCCCAGGAGTACTGAAAAACGCGGTGGACGTCGGCTCGCGGCCCTACGGCAAGAATGTATGGGCCGGCAAGCCCGCGGCGGTGATCAGCGCGTCCCCTGGGTCGGTTGGCGGATTTGGCGCAAACCACCATCTGCGCCAGTCGCTGGTATGCCTGGACGTGCCCGTGCTCCAGCAGCCGGAAGCATATATCGGCGAGGCATACAGTCTTTTCGATGACAGCGGACACCTAACCAACGACTCCACCGCAGCCTTTCTATCGGCGTTCTTGAGCAAGTTTGACGCATGGATCACCATCCACTGCCGGCCTTGAGAAGGCGGGGCCGGCAAGGTGGAGGAATATGCGCCAAGCAAGCGGGAAAAGCAGGCTTCACTGGACATCGGGGTAGATAGCTTGCTGTCATCTTGAGAGTTCAGCAGGCGGGGCACGATCGCGGACATGCAACATGCTGTGAATTGGCCGGCTCTTTGAGAAAGAGCTGTCCTGCAACGATCAGAAGGTCCTCGATAGCGGACGTTGTTAGTGACGAAACAAACAAATTTCTTTGAAGTTTTGGTCAGAAAAAGAGAGGTCCCTTATGTCCATGCCTGCGTTCAAGCCAGCCGCTCGCCCTATTCCTTCTGATGCAGTGCCCACAGATGAACTCAAGAAATATGTGCCGCATCTGACGATCGCCGAGCGGGACCGGCGATGGTCGCGCACCAGAAGCCGAATGATGTTTGCCGAATTGGATGCTTTGGTCTTTCTCGGTAACGATATCTATTGGGGCATGGGCATGGCCAATCTCAGGTACATGTTTCAACTGGACGCCCAGCTTGGTGGCGAAGCACTTTTTCCTGCGGTTGGCGAACCTGTCGTTTGGACGGGTATCATCCATATGAACCGGCCGTTCAATGCCTTCGCGTCGATGCAGGACTGGGTCAAAGACGTTCGTGGGCGCGCGGGAATAGGGGCGATTGCTGATGAACTGCGCGCCCGCGGCTTGAATCGCGGACGCATTGGCCTGGTCGGGTTTTCTTCGACAATTCAACGCACCCCCACCCTGCTTCACAGGGACGTCGAGGGGCTGAAGTCGCTATTGCCTGGCGCAACGTTTACCGAAGCCAGTTGGCTGATCGAGGAAATGCGGGTCGTGAAAAGTGAAGAGGAGATCGACATGCTTCGCGGTGCGGGGCGTATCGCTCGCAAGGCGATCGATGCACTGATAGAAACCGCCCGCCCGGGCGTCCCCGAGGCCGTCGTTTATGCGGAAATGGTCAAGGCTCAGATTGCCAATGGGGGCGAGCCGAACATTTTCAATCTTTGGGCTGCGGGGCCTGTCGAGCACCCCGCAAATGAACTGTGGCACTTGCTCCACGGGTCGGAGCAGCCGATCGCCCCAACCATGCGCCCCCTTGCTTCCGGCGACATCATCATTTCGGAGATTCACACTAAATATGGCGGGTATCGCTGCCACACAGAATACACCGTCTATCTGGGGCGGCAGGCGCCGAAGGAGTTGCTGCGCATCTGGGATGTCGCAGTCGAGTGCTTGCATGCCAGCAAGGCCGCGCTCACGGCCGGCCGCACCATCGGCGAAGCCGTGGCGATGATCCGCAAGCCGGCGGAAGCAGCCGGTTTGGATTGGGTTGAACTTGGCTTTCATGCGATGGGAACCGCCTCGCCGGAACATCCAAGTGTTGTTTATCCAGCCGGTTATGGCGTCAACTCGGTCAATGGCGCACACATATCCGACATGGAACTTGAAGAAGGAATGACCTTCGGAAACAACATCAATCTCCACGATGCCAACTGGAAAGTCGATGTGGGCGTTATGCTCGCGGATTTCATGGTTGTGCGCGAGAAGGAAGCGGAAGTTCTCGTGAATACACCCCTGGAATTGGCTCAGATTGGCTGAGCCTGGAGGAAACAAATCACCGATCGAGAGCTTGGAGGTTGGCAATGAATAGTGAAGTGAAGTCATCGAGACTGGGGCCATATACCGGCGAGGACAAGCGTGTCGAGGAAGCGCATTCCACAATACGGAGCCGCGGAGGCGAAATCCTCAACATCCATAAGACGGCATGCCACTCGCCAGGAATGTTTCGCTCAATGGCAACCTATGCGGCGGCGCTGCGAAGCGAGTCGGCGATATCCGCGCCGATCCGGCAGTTGGTGGTCCTCCGCGTTTGCCAGTTGAACGACGGCGCCTATGAATGGAACGTCCATGTCGGCGTGGCATCCAAGATCGGTGTGCCCCCTGGCAAGATCGAGGAGCTTCGCAATTGGTCCTCTTCAGATCTCTACTCCAACGATGAGCGGGTAGCGCTTGGTTTTGCAGATCAGATGTCTGCTAACAGCGGCGTAGATGAGGCCGCCTTTCAGAAGGCGATGGGTGCCTTCGGCGCGAAGGGCGTTGTGGACTTAGCTGCGCTTATTGCATGGTACGTCGGAAATACGCGGTTTGCGAAGGCTCTCGAGATTGTGCCGGACGCGCGAGGCTGAACAGGGACTGATGGCGTCGGAGTGATTGAGCCATGCTGTTGTACTCTCGAGCGCAGCCTGGACAATCCGTGCGAGGCACCTACCAAGGTGCTTGGCCTTTGGCGCGACACGTGAGAACCATTTGGAGCCTGATAAGAAACGAACGCGCTAAAGCAGCTGTTCGACAGTCTGGTTTGGTGGCGCCATTTTCAGCGCCACAATGATGCGCCCTTGGTAGGGGACGCTTGTATCGGGGACGCACTATGGTCTCACCTCGCCTGCGGCGTCCGCGCGGCATGCGAATGGTAAGCAAAAATGCTCGATGACCAGACTGCGATCTGCTGGCCTAGTCGAGATCGGCTTGCCGCACGCGGATAACCGCGTGCGGCGCCTATTTTTGATGTGCAGAGCCGCGGACGCACGCGTTTTGTCAGGCTTCGACTTTGGGAGCATCATCGATGAGCGCACGCGAACCGATTTCGTCGAGCAGGCCGATCCAAAGTGACGCACATAGGCCCACCATCACCAATAGGAACGGCGCTGCGGCAAGAATCGAGGCGGTCTGAAGCCCCGCAAGACCGCCCATTACCAAGAGCACGCAGGCCGAAGCTCCGGCGAGCAGACCCCACAGTACTACGATCCCTGGCGCCGGATGGAGAGTGCCCCGCGACGACAGCATTCCCATCACCACCGATGCGGCGTCGGCGCCGGAAACGAAGAAGATCGCCACCAGAAACATCGCCACCGTCGATGTGAACGTCGCCATCGGATATTGCGCCAGGAGCGCAAAGAGTGACACCGGAGCGCCTTTTTCATTGACTGCTTCGACGAGACCGCCGGCACCCATCAGTTCGGAATAGAGCGCAGTCCCGCCCATGATGGTGAACCAGACGAAAGTGACGGCACTCGGGATCAGCAATACGCCGATAACGAACTCGCGGATGGTGCGACCGCGCGAGATGCGGGCGATGAATACCCCAACGAAAGGCGCCCAAGAAATCCACCACGCCCAGTAGAAGATGGTCCAGCTACCCAGCCACTTGCCGTCGCTGAAGGCCGCGGTACGAAAGGACATAGTGATCAGGTCACTAAGATAGTAACCCATTGCTTCGGCCAGCGTATCAAAGATGAACACCGTCGGGCCGATCAGGGCGAGGAAGATGAGCAGCAGCACTGCAATGATCATGTTCATGTTGCTCAGGAACTGGATGCCTCTGCCGACACCGGAAACCGCCGAAAGGATGAAAAAGAGCGTCAGCACCGCGATGATGCTTAGCGCTATTGTCGACGACTCGCCTGTGTTCCAAAGATAGTTCATGCCGCTGTTGATTTGCTGGGCTCCGAGGCCGAGCGAGGTAGCCGTGCCGAAAAGTGTGGCGATGATGGCCAGCACGTCGATGGTGCGGCCGGCGGGCCCGTGAATTCTATCACCCAGCAGAGGGTAGAAGGCACTGGAGATCAGTGTCGGCAGGCCTTTGCGATAGCTGAAGAAGGCAAGCGCCAGGCCGACAACGGCATAGATGGCCCAAGGATGTAGAGCCCAGTGGAAGTAGGCGTATTGCATCGCAATCAGCGCCGCTTCCTTGGTCTGCGGCTCGGCCATGCCGTGCGGCGGCGCGCCGAAATGGAATACAGGCTCGGCAACGCCCCAGAACATCAGGCCGATGCCCATGCCAACACTGAACATCATGCAGACCCACGAAATGGTCGAAAATTCGGGCTTTTCGTCGTCATGGCCGAGCTTGATTTTGCCGAAGCGGCTAACGGCTAGGAAAACCGCGAATACGAGAAAGAAAGCAGTCGAAACAACAAATGTCCACCCGAACACGCGGATGATCCAGTTTAGAACAGCGCCCGCAGTCGAGGCTAGACTGTTAGGCGAGACCACGCCCCATAATACGAAACCGCCCGCGATGATGATTGCAGGCCAGAAAACGCCGCGGTCAATTTGTCGCAAAGTGCCTGGTAAAGCCATACGAAATACCCTCCAGTGTTGGGGTTCCCCTTCGTCCCAATGCCTTGCATTTCTTTTGCCTTGGCGTTCAATTGGTGACATCTCAATGTGAGAGACTGCTGCAAGACAAGCGGCACCGTACGCGCCTATGGCAGGTCAAATTCCGACGCTGGCTAAAAAAGGAGGGCCTCGAGGGTTTTTATGTAGAACTCCGCCAAGAGGATACGATCGCTGTTCATATTTAGCGGCGGAGCAGGTCGACCAGCACCGAGCGGGCAGAAGCCGGGTCAGGACGCCATCAAAGGGGCCAGTCAACTTCAAGCCAGGCCAGCGAGACCGCTCAGCGAGCTTTGCCTCCCCCCGGCCACTAAGCTGTTTCGCGACTGGGATCCCTCCCTGGCTCTCACCCGTCACAACTGCAAGAGGCACTAACGATGAGTCTGCCGCTATCGAGACATCGTTCCCTGAAATACCAAACTCTCGATCGGGTCCCGTTCACTCGGAATTTCTCGACTTCTCAGTTCGGGGCCAAGGATCACCGGATCTCCGATCCTCCCGATGGCGACAACCGCATTGATCTTGTAGCCGGCGGGTATGCTAAGAGCTTCCCGAAGGCGGCCCCTATCAAATCCGCCCAAGCAGTGTGTGTGCCAGCCCAGGAGGTTCGCTTGCTGTGCGAAGGACATCCAGGCGGCACCGGTGTCGAAGACATGTGTGGGCGACTCGATCGTTTGTCCGTTTTTCTCCAGTGTTTCGTTTGAGACAAACGCTACCATGGCGGCGGCCCTAAACGCCCATGACCTGTTCTCCTCGTAGAGAGCTTCGATAAACGCCGACCAGGCTGAATCATTTCGTAGGGCGTAGACGAAACGCCATGGCTGGGCGTTATGCGACGACGGAGCCCACCGAGCAGCCTCAAACATCGGCATCAGCTCGGCATTGCTGATTGGGGCGTCGGAGAATGCTCGTGGAGACCAGCGCTCAAGGAAAAGCGGAGAGATCGCGTGGGAACTTACGCGTGGCGTCAGCCCCTTATAAGCGCCATCGTGATATAGAAGGGGGCTGGCTCCCGAAACCCCGCCGCCGACGACTTCACCGATAAATATCGTGTGGCTCTCTGCATCGGTTTCGCTGACCAGTTCGCATTCAAGGTGCGCAGCTGCTCCATCCAGTATCGGCGTCCCGTGCCATCCGAGCTGATGGCCGACATCTTCGAACCGGTTTTCCGTCTTGCCGGAGAACCGCTCTCCCAGAGCCCGCTGATGATCCGCGAGTATGTTGATGATGAAATTCCGGCTGCCGGAAATCAGCGAATGGCTGCGAGTGGAACGGTTTACCACTATCAAAACTCGCGGCGGACTTGCTGAGACGCTGCTGACCGCAGTTGCCGTCATGCCATGCAAATGGCCCTCGTGTGACGTTGTGATCACCGCCACGCTCGAAGCGACATGTCTCATAACCGTTCGGAACATCCCAACGTCGATCGGGCCAATCTTCTCATGCTTCATTTACGGACCTCCCTAGTTTCCATCGCCAAGAGCCTCCGTAGGAGCGGTTCTCACCATAGTTCCCCGGCCACTGCAAACCATGCTTGCAGCAGGTTAAGATCGATCAGTCGCGGCCGTCGAAATCGGGATGGAGAAACGATCGTTCTCCAGCTCAAGGCAAAACTGTAATATGTCCGATTTTGAGGTGAGTCAAGTTTTTTGATTTTTTGCAGTGATGGCGACGGACCTGCAAGATCACGGGTGGAGATCCGTCCTTAGATTGATTCTCGGGTTCGCTTTTTTCTAGACGTTTCATGGCTGCGCTCAAATGTATTGGCTCTCAAACCATCTAGTAGAAGTGAAATCATTTGCTTCAATTCTGTAAGACCAGCATCAGCCTTTGGCTGACCTGAAGAAATCCATATGCGCACGGACGCAAACATGAGGAAAAAGATCGTACGAGCTGTCAGATCGAGGTCAATGTATGGCCTAATTTCACCGTTCTCGCGAGCCTGATCTATAAGCTTTCGTAAGTCGCGGAGTGTGTCAGAACGCAAACGATGGAACTCGCGGGAGTGGAGGGAGGTCGTGTGAAATACATTTTCGCGCAA
The DNA here is from genome assembly GCF_002968535.1 of Neorhizobium sp. T7_12. NCBI lineage: Bacteria > Pseudomonadati > Pseudomonadota > Alphaproteobacteria > Hyphomicrobiales > Rhizobiaceae > Neorhizobium > Neorhizobium sp. T7_12. The sequence continues at coordinate 35,840 of NZ_PVBK01000030.1, forward strand.
AAGCACCCGAAAAAGACCTGGCTCCTCCGAATAAGCCTTAAAAGCCGGGCCAAAATAAGCTGTGAGAGCCTCCAAAAGCGAATCTTTATACTGGCCTTCTTCACGGCACTTGGCGAACACTGGCGGCATGGTTGCGTTAAACACGAGAAGAACTAGTTCGCTCTTGCTCTCTGCATAAAAGCTGAGGGTTCCTAGCGCAACACGGGCTTCCTTTGCGACGTCGCGAAGCGTGGTTGCATCGTAACCGACCTCTGCAAACTGGCGCCGAGCCGCCAAATAGATGCGCTGAAGCTTGTCTACCTTGTTCTGCTCTCGAAGGCCGAACCTCTCGGAATCGATCACCAGCAATTCCCGAAGCCGGTAGATATCGAGAGCGCCTTCATCTTCCAAATCGCTAACTTCTGACGCTGCCGATCTCTGAGAGAGGCCCTTTTTCTTGCTGTCCATCTGAATTAACGCCAACCTTGTTCTGTGTGCAAAGCGGCTCGACCGCCGTATCATCCGTGAAATAATTTCCACTCTACGAACATAGCCACTCTTGGCAATCCCTGTAACCCACTCAGAGAGCCTTTCAAAGGCAACTTGACAAACATTGAAATCGGACATGTTATAGTTTTCGCTTGGCGCCGGATGCATTTTGTCGAGCCAAGATCTTTGGAGGAGGAAAACCGTGGCAGTTGAGAGAATTGACTATCAAGCCGGAACCGTTGTTGGGCGTGGTGCGCTTGTGTGGAACGAGAAGATCGATGGGCCACGGCCACTTCTCCTGGTGATGCCCAACTGGCTCGGCGTTACCGACGCGGCAATCGCACGCGCAGCACGGATCGCTGGAGACAAATACATCGCTTTTGTCGGCTGCATGTACGGGGAGGGGAAGACTTGCGATGGTCCACCAACATCGAAGGCATGGGTGGACGCGGTTGCTTCCGACCCGGTCGAGAGGAGAAAGCGCGTAAATGCGGCATTGGATACGCTTGTCGCGGAAGCTGAGAAGCGCGGGATAGGTGACACCTCAAAGAAGGCGGCCGTCGGATTCTGCTTCGGCGGCGCGAACGTGCTGGAACTTGCGCGCAGCGGCGCGGAGTTTGACGCTGCTGTTTGTGTACACGGCGATCTGGCGGGCTCGATCCCCGCAAGGAAAGGGGACATAAAGGCGGCGTTGTTTATCTTCCACGGGTCAAAGGATCCGATCGCGCCGAAGGCGGATCGGGACGCCTTGGAGGCAGAGTTGGACGCAGCAGAAGCCAAATGGCAAATGCTCGACTTCGGCGGGTTGCTGCATGCGTTCGCCGAAGAGGACGTCAACGTGCCTGGAATTGGCGTGTATCATCCAGGCGCTGCACATCAAACCTACCGAATGCTTGACGATTTCATCCAAGATGCATTTGCCAAGCGACTATAGGCCCGTCCGACCCTCATAGGCGGCCACCTCCTACAAGCGTCCACCGCACCGAAGCGCCGATGGGCTTTCGATCGGCGGAAGTCGCTAACGCCGGTGGATCATGATGTTGGATGCGGTGGGTGCCCAACATTGTTCACTGTTCGACAGAGACTGAATGGAGATTATTCGATGAACCTCTCGCTTGCGCAGGCCAAGTGGATCTGCGAAGCGGCTCTCTTAAAGGGCCGGGAATTTACTTTTGCACCCTTGACTGTTGCCGTTCTGGACGGAGGTGGCACCTTGGTTTGTTTGATGCGCGAAGATTATTCGGCCCTACTTCGCCCGGAGATCGCGATCGGGAAGGCCTGGGGGACGCTTGGCATGGGGTTCGGAGGACGCGAGTTGCAGCGCCGGTCCGAAGTCATGCCCCACTTCGTCAACAGCTTGGCGATCATGTCTGGCGGACGCGTTGTCCCCGTTCCAGGAGGCGTTCTGGTCAAGGACGGCTCGGGCTTGATATTGGGCGCCGTGGGAGTTAGCGGGGATACGTCTGCGAACGATGAACTATGCGCCATTCATGGCGTGATCGCTGCTGGCCTCTATCCCGACAGCGGCAGCGTGAGCTTAGATGAAGACGACATCGATGCAGGGACAACACTGCCAGGAGAGTGAGCCTATGGATAAGTTCACGACGCTAACGGGCGTGGCGGCGCCGCTGCCAATGGTCAATGTCGACACCGACATGATCATCCCCAAGGATTACCTGAAGACCATCAAGCGTACTGGCCTTGGCAGAGGTTTGTTCGCAGACATGCGCTACTACGAAGACGGCTCCGAGAACCCTGACTTCGTGCTGAATAAACCGGCTTACCGAACGGCTCAAATTCTCGTAGTCGGCGACAATTTCGGATGCGGATCGAGCCGTGAGCATGCGCCCTGGGCTCTGCTTGACTTCGGTATCCGTTGTATCATCTCGACTTCGTTCGCGGATATCTTCTACAATAATAGCTTCAAAAACGGCATATTGCTAATCACCTTAGACTCTCGACAGCACGCAATGCTGATGGAAGATGCTGCCCGCGGCGCCAACGGAACGCTGATCATCGACCTCGAAGCTAATGACATTCGCAGATTCGACGGTAGTGTGATCGAATTCGATCTCGACGAGACCCGCCGCCACTGCCTCCTTAGTGGTCTCGATGAGATCGGCCTAACAATTGAAAAGGCGTCAACCATCGACGAATTTGAAAAAAAGATCTCCCAAAGCCGCCTCTGGATGTAAGTTTGCCCGCCGTATCGCATTCCCCGTTCGGCTCTTCACGCCGGCGGGAGGAACTCGGCGGCGGCGTTGTGTCGGCCGACAATCGTCAGCAGCCGATGCGCAACTGCCGATGAGACGGTGTAGCGCCGCCGAATGATTTCCTACGCGTTGGGATCATCCCTAGAGGCGCGGTCGATGATCGAGCCACTACCACCTGCGAAATTACCTTCAGCGTTTTTATCGTCGGATGGTGCGTCGCGATTGACCCGTCATTTCGCCAATCAGGTCTGCAACTGGCAGTGCTGTTTTGTATTTCACTTGCTTGAGTGCGAAGCTGGAACGAATATTGGCCACCGGCGGTGTCTTCGACAATTTGTCGACAATGAAGTGCTGGAGCGCGCCCAGGTCCGGCACCACAACACGTAAAAGGTAGTCGGAGTCGCCGGTCATGAGATAGCATTCCATCACTTCCGAAAAGCTAAGAACTGCTTCTTCAAACGATTCGAGTTGTGCCTCGACTTGCTTTTCAAGCGTCACCTGGATGAAGACGCTGATATTGGCGCCGACACTATGTGGATTAAGCAAGGTGACGCGGCGAGCGATGATACCCGCTGTCTCAAGCGCTCGAACCCTGGCAAGACACGGAGAAGGCGAAAGCCCGACGCGTTGTGCGAGTTCAACGTTGGAGAGACTGGCATCCTCCTGCAATTCGACCAAAATCTTTATGTCGATGGCGTCGATGTCAGGTTGAATATGCCGAGAATTATCGATCATGCGGCATAACTATCTGTTTTAGCGTAAAAGTGCAAGATCTTCGGCATGACGTGCTTCCCAAGGTAGGCCTGCTGCTTACTGCAAACCAGCGGCCAAAAAACCGTTGAATTTGCTCACAGATATGAGCATAATACTGATAAAATCGCGCAGGGTAAACGAGCATTTGGACGCTTGCGTTTATCGACTGTGCGAGGGAGATGCACAGAACCACTTGTGCACCCGGACAAAAGGAGGATCGGCACCGTGAGTTTCGTATTTGAGCCCCCACTGACGCCAAGTGTCGCTGTTGCGGGCGAGTCGCTGCGCTTTCCCGTTCGTCGTATATTTTGCGTCGGGCGTAACTATGAGGCGCATGCGCGGGAGATGGGAAAGGATCCTTCACGTGAGGCTCCGTTCTTTTTCACCAAACCTGCCGACGCTGTCGTAGACGACCGCGTCGTCGTGCCCTATCCGCCACTTACTCAGAATTTTCACCATGAGGCGGAGTTGGTGGTGGCGATAGGTCGTCCTGGCTTCAACCTATCGGAAGAGGCTGCTTGGGAGCTCGTCTGGGGCTATGCTGTCGGCAACGACCTCACACGGCGCGACCTCCAACTCGATGCGCGCGACAAGGGGAGGCCATGGGATTGGGGGAAGGCGTTTGACAATTCGGCCGTGTGCGGTCCGATCCACCGCGCCTCCAATGTCGGGCGTATGGAGAGGGGGGCAATCCGGCTGTCCGTGAACGGAGCCGTTCGTCAGGATGCAGACTTGTCGGATCTGATCTGGTCTGTGCCTGAGATCGTTTCTATACTGTCGCACGCGATCCGACTCCAGCCCGGCGATCTCATTTATACGGGCACGCCCGCCGGTGTCGGCGCTCTGGCTCCCGGAGATGTCTGCGTGGTCGAAATCGAGGGACTCGGAACGTTGACGACGAAAATTGGTGGAGCGCTGACATGACCGGCCCGATCCTTCATAACTATTTCCGTTCATCGACTTCGACCAGACTGCGGGCAGCGCTTAATCTTAAAGGGTTAGACTATGAATACGTTGCCCACCACCTGCTAAAGGGTGAGCACCGCAGCTCCGCTTATCTTTCGATTAACCCTCAGGGTCTGGTACCTGCGCTCGTGCTGAACGATGGTACGGCGCTCATCCAATCGCTCGCAATCATCGAGTATCTTGATGAGGTCCATCCGGAGCCGGCTCTTCTGCCGAAAGCGCCGGTGGATCGCGCGCGCGTCCGCGCGCTTGCTTATGCCGTCGCCTGCGACATTCATCCCCTGAACAACCTTCGGGTGCTCCGTTATATTAAATCGGCCTTCGGTGCCGACGATGAGGCCACTGCCGATTGGTTCAGGCACTGGGTCGATGAGACCTTCGTACCAATCGAGGCGATGCTGGCTGAAGACAAAAGGACGGGTCGGTTTTGCCATGGCGATCTTCCGGGCCTTGCAGATACATGCCTCTACGCTCAGGTGCTGAACAACAGACGCTTCAGCATTGATATGTCGCGCTATCCAACGGTCAGCCGCATCTTTGAGGAGTGTGCGGCGATGCAGGAATTCCAGCAGGCCGCGCCGAACAACCAGCCGGATGCGGAATGAGGTCAGGGCCGAGCGGTGAAAGACGAACAAAAAATCATCCGGGCGAACGATAATGATGAACCTGCCGCCGAAGGCGGGTTTCTTTCCATGCCAGGCCATCTTTTGCGCCGATGCCATCAGATCGGGGTGGCCATATTTCTTGATGAGTGTCGGGCGTACGAATTGACCCCGCTACAATTCGGGGTGCTGTCCGCTCTGGACGGTTTCGGCCCAATGGATCAAGCGCGTCTGGGTGGTGTGACGGCATTGGATCGCACCACGACAATCGTTGTCCTAACCAAGCTGGAAGAGCGGGGACTCGTTACTCGAGTGCCGTCAAAGAAGGACAAACGCGCCAAGATTGTTGCAATCACTGAGGCAGGTCGAAGAACACTGGCCGACATCCTACCGAGTGTAGCCGAGGTTCAGAGGCGAATACTCGCGCCGTTGAATGGTCGAGAACGGTCGCAATTGCTTTCACTCCTTCGGAAGATGGCCGAGGGCAACAACAGCTTGAGCCGAGCGCCGTACAAGATTCCTTGATGAGCAATACTTAGTCGCCGGTTCATGGTGGCGCGAACACCGAGGAGAGATAGATGAACGACGAAAGCCACAGCAATATTATGAATCCGGATGATACTGCGGAGCTGCGTCAGCTCTACGCTGACTTCGAGGCCGAGCATCTGATGCCACTTTGGACTCAGATCGACGACATCATGCCTGTTGTTCCTAAACCAAAGGCGCTTCCGCATATTTGGAAATGGTCCCGGCTGTTTCCGCTCGCCGAACGCTCGGGCGCACTCGTTCCCGTCGGCCGCGGGGGCGAAAGGCGTGCAATTGGGCTCGCCAATCCAGGACTCGGTGGCAAGGCATATATTACCCCGACGCTTTGGGCCGCTATTCAATATCTCGGGCCGCGCGAAACAGCACCGGAGCATCGGCATGCACAGAACGCGTTCCGTTTCGTCGTGGAAGGAGAGGGCGTGTGGACAGTGGTCAACGGTGATCCAGTCCGCATGAGCCGCGGCGACCTCCTTCTCACACCGGGGTGGCACTTTCACGGGCACCATAACGACACGGATCACCCGATGGCCTGGATTGACGGCCTCGACATTCCGTTCTCCTATCAGAACGACGTGGGCTTCTTTGAGTTTGGAGCCGACCGCGTCACCGATTATGCTACGCCGCGTTTTTCTCGGGGAGAAAGACTGTGGGGGCATCCCGGCCTGCGACCGCTCTCAGAACTCAAGGACACCGTGAGTTCCCCATTGGCCGCCTACCGATGGGAGCACACTGATCGTGCGCTGACCGAGCAGTTGCTGTTAGAAGACGAAGGCCAGCCGGCAACGATCGAGCCGGGCCACGCCGCGATCCGTTACGTCAATCCAACCACGGGCGGCGACGTTATGCCGACCATCCGTTGCGAGTTTCATCGACTACGCGCCGGCACCGTCACCCCCTCGCGGCGCGAAGTAGGCTCGAGCGTGTTTCAGATCTTTGAAGGCGCCGGTTCGATCATGCTCAATCAGGTCGAGACGAGACTGGAGACGGGGGATCTTTTTGTCGTCCCATCTTGGACGACGTGGTCGCTGAAATCCGAGACGCAATTTGATCTCTTCCGCTTCTCGGATGCACCCGTGATCGAACGTCTCGGATTTGCACGCTCGCAGATTGAAGGAGCAGCACGATAGCAGAGTTTATGCCAGGGAGGGTGGTATGACCGATCGAGATGAAGAGGCCAGAGCCCGGCTGCGCGAACGACAGGGGGCAGGGGCGCGGTATGATTCACCCGCCGCACCCGCGTTAGATCTTTTGTGGGCGCGCCGCGGGACGGCCTACTTCGCACGCAAGCTGAACGAGTTAGCCGACACAGAATTCGACGTCTCATCCGGTCTTCCGGGCTGGAGCCGGCGCCACGTCGTTGCTTCCGTCTCATATCACGCCCGCAGCCTCGCACGTCTGGCGGAGGCCGCGCACAAGGGCGTGGCGAAGGAGGCCCTAACCGAGCCTGAGAGTCAGCTTGAAGACGTTGAATTCGGAGCAACGTTGCCGGTTCATGCGCTTCGCCATCTATTTCAGCATTCTTCGGTGCATCTGAATGTAGCATGGCGCGACCTGAACGAGGCGGCATGGGAGGCGCGTGTCCGGTCCCTGAGTAACGAGTTGGTATCGATCCGCGAAACACCGAGAATTCGGGCGCAGGAAATTTGGCTACGAGCGCTCGACCTAAGGAATGGGGGTAGCGCTCTAGATCTCCCCGCCGAGCTTCGGAAGAAAGTCATTGGGGCCAGGGGAGACAAGAGCGAACGATGATCCGCCGGTCGCGGGCACTAGGGCTCTGTGTTCCAAACCTCCTGATAGGTCGGTAAGGTCATGTGCGGTTGGCGCCAATTCACTCCTCCATATGGGTTTACTACCACAAGAGGTGGCTGAATTTCTGGCTCAGGTTCGCTGGAAGCTGTCACTGTCCGGTTCGTGCCCCGGTGCTCATCTATCTCCTTGGATCGATGAGCACTGCAAGCTGAAAACACTGCAGCGCAGGCCGCCGATGCCCGCGAGCGGGGCACCACCACATCCCCCACCCGGCAGGCCGACTTACGCTGACCCGGGATCAGCTCGAAACGGCCAGCGCCCGTAGGGTGACGGCTTGGCGCGTGCTGCGTTCTGCGTATAGAAGGAGAGGATCAGGAGCAAGAACCCAATGAGCGCCGCCACGTACCCTCCATCCCCTGCATTGACATGTGCAGACACCGCCAAAAGCAAGTGGAAAAACATGCCTGCATAGACAAGGTCGGCCAATCCGGCGAGCGGCCGCCACAGGATGACGACGGCAGCAGTAATCTTTACGACCGCCATGATGGGCACAAGATAAGGCGGAAAGCCAAGTTGAGCCCAGACCTGCTGAACTGCGTTGATATTCATTAGATAGAATATCCCGGCGCCGATGTACATGATCGCCAGGAGCGTGGTGGCAACCCAATATGCGCTTTTCATCTTCATTTGTGATCTCCCGAATTTGAAGGGCGGCGGTATATTCGGCCGTGCCGCCGCATGAGCACGGCCACTTTTTCAGTTCCTCCAAGCAAGCTTGGAAATTGCTTTGGTCCTGATCTCTCGAGGGCGTTGCGCGCACCACACGACGCACTCGCAATTCCTAGCCTCTTTCTCGGCGCGCAGGCGGTAGATCAGTGCAAACCCCAAGTGCGACGTCAGCAGCAACGCCGATCGTCTCTCCGAGCGTGGGGTGGGGATGAATGGTCCGGCCGATGTCCATGGCGTCCGCCCCCATCTCTATTGCAAGACACACTTCGCCGATCATATCGCCAGCGCCGGGACCGATGATGGCCCCACCGATGATCCTTCCGGTTTCTTCCGAGAAAATCAGCTTCGTCATGCCGTAGTCCGCCCCGTTGGCGATCGCCCGCCCCGACGCGGCCCAGGGAAACTTGGCCACCTTTACCTTGAGGGCGTCCCTTGTCGCCCGTTCTTCAGTCATACCGACCCAAGCGATTTCAGGGCTGGTGTAGCAGACCGAGGGAACAAGGTCGGTGTCGAAGCCGGCCTTGTGGCCGGCGGCCACTTCCGCCGCGACATGCCCCTGGTGTACAGCCTTGTGCGCCAGCATGGGTTGGCCAACGATATCGCCTATCGCGAAGATATGTCCTACTGCCGTGCGCATTTCCCGGTTCACCGTTATGAAGCCCTTCTCGGTTGGAAGGCCCGCAGCCTCCAGTCCGAGTTGATCACCGTTCGGTGTGCGCCCAGGCGCCTGGAGAACGAGATCGTAGGCGACCGTTTCATTGACCTTTCCCGAAATACTGACCTCGATGCCATCCTTCTTCGCAGAGGCAGCCTTGACCGTCGTCGCCGTCATGATCCGGTCGAACCTGTGTCCATTCTGCTTCAACCAGATCGCGACCAAATCGCGATCGACGCCGGCGAGGAGGCTGTCCAGCCGCTCCACGACGTCCACGCGGCTGCCGAGGGCACTATAGACCGTCGCCATCTCAAGGCCGATAATGCCACCGCCGATCACGAGCATGCGCTTGGGAACGGATTCCAACCGCAAGGCACCGGTCGACGTGACGACTCTCGGATCATCGGGCAGCATAGGCAGCCTTACCGCGGAAGATCCTGCCGCGACGATGCAGTTGCGGAATGCGATCTCGGCGGTCTTCTCGTTCCCGGCGATCCGCAGCGTGTTCGGCCCGCTGAAGGTCGCCGTGCCGGTCACCACCTCCACCTTGCGCGCCCGCGCCATGCCGGCGAGACCCTCGGTCAGTTTCTTGACAACGGAAGACTTGTAGTCGCGCACCTTGGTGATATCGATCGTGGCATTGCCGAAATCGATGCCGTGCCTGCTGAGTGTCTCGGCTTCCTCCTTCACCGCCGCCAGATGCAGCAAAGCCTTCGAGGGTATGCACCCAGCATTGAGGCAGACGCCGCCTAGCGTTTCGTAACGCTCGACGAGAACAGTCTTCAAGCCGAGATCGGCGGCGCGGAATGCCGCCGAGTAGCCGCCCGGCCCGCCACCGATAACGACGACATCGACCGTATCCGCAGGCAGTTTATTCCGCTGCGCCGCCGCCGCATGCTCGGCGGCGGCGGAAGGTGCAGGCACTTCGTCGCGCTGCGATACCTCGGCCTTGGCCAGCAGGGTTCCCTCGCTGATCTTGTCTCCGATAGACACGAGCACGTCGACGACCGTGCCTGCAAGCGGCGATGGCACGTCCATCGTCGCTTTGTCGCTTTCGACGGTGAGCATCGACTGCTCCGGCTCTATCGACATGCCCTTGATGAGGAAAAGCTCGACCACGGGCACATCCTTGAAGTCGCCCAGGGGGGGAACGCGGATTTCAACGATTGTCATGGCCGCACCTCACAGAATTGCGCGGCGGAAATCGCCGAGAAGCGAGGAAACGTGTCCGAGGAAGCGCGCAGCCGCAACACCGTCCACCACGCGATGGTCCCAGGAAAGGCTGATCGGCATGATGAGGCGCGGCTCGAACTCCCCGCCGTTCCACACGGCCTGAGTCGCCGAGCGCGCCGCCCCCAGAATGGCCACCTCAGGAGCGTTGATGATGGGCGTGAAGCCCGTGCCGCCGATGCCACCGAGCGAGGATACCGAGAAACAGCCGCCCTGCATGTCGGCCGGAGACAGCGCACCGTCGCGCGCCTTCTCTGCAAGCACGGACATCTCTTGGCCGATGTCGATAAGCCCCTTCCTGTCGCAATCCCTGATGACCGGGACCATCAACCCCTTTGGCGTATCAACGGCGAAGCCGATGTTCACATATTTCTTCAGGATCAATTCGTTGCCGACCAGCGACGAATTGAACTGGGGGTAGGCCTTCAGCGCCAAAGCGGAGGCCTTCATCAGGAAGGCGACCATCGTCAGCTTGACAGGCGGCTTTCGCTTCTCGCCGTTGAGCTGCGTACGGAAACTCTCGAGGTCGGTGACATCGGCGTTGTCGAAGTTGGTGACATGCGGAATGGTCAGGTAGTTGCGGCTGAGGCTCGCGCCGGAAATCTCTTGGATTCGCGTAAGCCGCTTTTTCTCGATTTCGCCGAACTTCCCGAAATCGATCTGCGGCCAGGGCGGCAGGCCGGCAAACGCCGTGCCCGTGGCGGCAGCCGATGGCTTCGCGCCGCTGAGTTCCGTCTTCACGAAACTCTGCACGTCCTCGCGCAGGATCCGTCCCTTAGGACCACTGGCCTTCACCCGTGCAAGGTCGACACCCAGCTCGCGCGCATAGGCTCTGACTGACGGCGTGGCATGCAACAAGGTGCCTGCCGCGGCGACATGGTCCTGAAGCGGTACCGGCGGCGCGACAGCCCTAATCTCGGGCGCGGCGGGAGAAGCAGATGCTGGCTGTTCAAGAGCCGGCGGCGGGCTGACTGTCGTCGGCATTTCGACGTCGATAGCCTCAATCTCGGCAATGGGGCTTCCCTTTGAGACCTTTGCACCGACATCAACGAGAAGTGACGTGATGCGACCGGCCGACGGGGAGGGAACTTCCATCGTCGCTTTGTCTGTTTCCAGGGTGATGATCGGGTCATCTATCGCAATGACGTCGCCGGGTTTAACGGTTATTTCGACAATCGGAACATCCTTATAGTCCCCGATGTCAGGCAGATAAATCTTCTGGACGGCACTCATGGCGCGACCTTTCTATAGGACTGAACTGGGAGGATTAGACGGTCCAGGGCGCTGGCGCAGCGGGGTCGATGCCATACCTGCTGATGGCTTCGACAACCGTTTTTGCGTCGATGGCCCCTTTTCTCGCCAAGGCGGCCAAGGCCGCAACAACGATGTTGTGCTTGTCGACCTCGAAGAAGTTGCGCAATGCCGCACGCGTATCACTCCGGCCGAAACCATCCGTCCCGAGCGCCACGAAGTTCGCCTTCACATAGGGGCTGATAAGCTGCGGCAGTGCGCGGACATAGTCCGTCGCCACGACGACCGGGGCCTCTCCTGCAAGCAGCGTTTCCACGTGGCTGCGGTGCGGCACCTTTTCCGGTGACAGGCGGTTCTCGCGCTCGATTGCCGCAGCCTCGCGGGCAAGCTCGCTGAAGCTCGTCGCGCTGAAGACCGAGGCCTCAATGCTCCAGTCGCGTTTCAGCAGCTCGCCTGCGGCGACCACTTCCGGCAGGATTGCCCCGGCGCCGACCAGACGAACCTTCGCTTCCGGCTGTTCGTCGGTACCGAGGCGATACATTCCCTTGAGGATTCCGTCGCGAGAGCCCTCGGGCATCGCGGGCTGCGCATAGTTCTCGTTCATCGCGGTGATGTAGAAGAACTCGTCGCGATTCTGCTCGAGCATCCGCCGCGCGCCCTCATCGATAATCACAGCCATTTCATAGGCGTAAGCTGGGTCATAGGCGCGGCAATTCGGAATGGTTGAGGCGACGAGGTGGCTGGAGCCGTCCTGGTGCTGCAGCCCCTCTCCGCCGAGTGTCGTGCGCCCTGCCGTGGCACCAATCAGGAATCCGCGCGCCCGTTGGTCGGCAGCTGCCCAGATAAGATCGCCGACGCGCTGGAAGCCGAACATGGAGTAATAGATGTAGAAGGGCAGCATGGGCACGCCATGCACGCTGTAGGAAGTTGCGGCCGCCACCCAGGAAGAAATCGCACCCGCCTCTGTGATGCCTTCCTCGAGAAGCTGGCCGCTGACGGCCTCCTTATAGTAGAGCATCGAGCCGGCGTCCTCCGGCTCATAGAGCTGACCGACTGGCGAGTAGATGCCGACCTGCCTGAATAGGTTCGCCATGCCGAAGGTCCTCGCCTCGTCGGCGACGATCGGCACAACGCGCTCGCCAATTGCGGGATCCTTAATCAGGTTACTGAACAAGCGGACAGCCGCAGTGGTCGTCGAATTCTCGCGTCCATCGCTGGAAAGAGCGAAGGCGGCATAGCTTTCGATCGGCGGAACTGCCAGCGGCTCCGCTTTCTGCCGACGCTGGGGGACAAAACCGCCGAGCTCGTTTCGGCGGGAGCGCAAATAGCTAATTTCAGGGGAATCTTCCGCAGGGCGGTAGAATTCAAGTTTCTCGACTTGATCATCCGAGAGGGGCAGCGAGAATTTGTCTCGGAACGCTTTCAATGCATCGATATCAAGCTTTTTGGCCTGGTGGGCGGTCATGCGGGATTCTCCTGCGCCCCCCATGCCATAACCCTTTTTCGTCTTGGCCAGAATGACGGTGGGGCGGCCCTTCGTCTCCTTGGCTGCCTTGAATGCCGCATAGAGCTTCCGAAAATCGTGGCCGCCGCGCTTGAGCGCATCGATCTCGCGCTCCGACATATGCGAGACCAGCTTGCTCACCTCTGGATCCTCGTTGAAGAAGTTCAGAAGGTTGTACGCGCCGTCATGGGCGCCGAGCGACTGATACTTTCCGTCAACAGTCGCCGCGAAGCGGCGCAGCAATGCATGGTTCTTGTCAGCCGCAAAGATCGCATCCCATTCCGAACCCCAAAGCACCTTGATGACATTCCATCCGGCCCCGAGAAATAGGTTTTCCAGCTCCTGAATGATTTGACCATTGCCCCGCACCGGGCCGTCAAGTCGCTGCAGGTTGCAGTTTACAATGAAGGTGAGGTTGTCGAGTGACTCGCGGCTCGCCAGCGAAAGGCCGGCGATTGATTCAGGTTCGTCCATCTCGCCATCACCAAATACACCCCAGACGTGTTGTTCATCGGTCTTTGCGAGACCTCGGTCACGCAGGTAGCGGAGAAAGCGCGCCTGATAGACTGCATTGATCGGCCCAATACCCATTGATCCGGTTGGGAACTGCCAGAAATCCGGCATCAGCCAAGGGTGAGGATAGGAACATAGACCGCCGCCGCCCAGCTCCTGCCGGTAGTTCTTCAAATGATCTTCGTTCAGACGACCCTCGAGAAATGCACGCGCATAAACACCGGGTGCGGAATGAGGCTGGAAATAGACAAGATCGCCATCACCGGCATCAGGTCCCTTGAAAAAGTGATTGAAACCGACCTCGAATATCTCTGCGGCGGACGCATAGCTTGCGACGTGCCCTCCTAGCTCGCCATAAGCTTGGTTGGCGCGTACCACCATGGCAAGAGCATTCCATCGGATGATCGAGGTGACACGCTCCTCTAGATCTAGGTCGCCGGGGAAAGGTGGCTGGCGCGAGAGCGGAATCGAGTTGCGGTAGGGGACGTAGGGCAGCGTCTGGGGATAGATGCCGAGTTCCCTCGCTCTCTTCTCCAACACTTGCAGCAGTTCGCGGGCACGGCTCTCCCCGGCATAGATCGTCACGGCCTCTAGAGAAGCTATCCACTCGGCCGTCTCCAAATCGTCGTCGGCGCGGCTCGATAAATTTCCGTTCATTTTCAAGCTCCTCCTAGAATGTCGAAGGCTACCAAATAGCATAAACGCAAAAGCGTTTCCTGCTGAAGATGCCGTCATGTAAGGCATTATTGGAATTTCATGCCGCATCGCTTCAGCAAGTCGGCACGACTTGCTGCAATTCCGGGATATAGAGAAACTATTTCATTACCAACGGCAAGTTTGCGAACTTCCTCGAACTCGGAAAGCGCACTTGGGTTATTCGGTGTTGAGGAAGGCACAGGATTCCATGCACGGCAACCTCGGTTCCCCCCTCGGTCGATATGCGGACTTTGCCGACGATCAGACAGTCGCACGCAACGAGATCGGCCATTTCAAGGCCGATGTCGTGCGTGCCGCCTGTCACGCAATGTTCCGGAGGTTCTGTACGTCGGCGATCTTAGATCGCCCGCTTTGCGCCGTTTGCGAGGGACGTGTCGACATTGGGATCGGCTATCGCTACCTGCTTCAGTCCGCCGAACATGGAACGTTTCACCTGTTTCTTCTGATACCCTCGAGCAGATCGATAATCGAGTTCGCGGCATCAAGCACATTGGTGCCTGGGCCGAAGACGGCGGCGACGCCTTGGTCCATCAGGTAGTCGTAATCCTGCCGCGGCACGACGCCGCCGACCACGACGATGACGTTTTCGGCACCTTTCGCCTTCAGCGCATCGACGAGCTGGGGCGCAAGCGTCCGGTGACCGGCGGCGAGCGACGACATGCCGACCACCTGGACGTTTTGCCTGACCGCGAGGTCCGCCGCTTCCTCGGGCGTCTGGAACAGCGGGCCAGCCAAAACCTCGAAGCCGATGTCGCCGAAGGCCGAGGCGATCACCTTGGCACCGCGGTCATGGCCGTCCTGGCCGAGCTTGGCGACCATGATCTTCGGTCTGCTGCCAAGCGCTTGAGCGTAGCTGCCAAGCCGCGAGACGATCGTCTTGTATTCGGGGTCGTCCTCGTAAGCGGGGCCGTAGATGTCGCTGACCACTTCCGGCACGGCGGTGTGGCCGCCGAAGGCCTGGCGCATCGCGTCGGAGATTTCGCCGACGGTGGCGCGGGCGCGGGCCGCCTCGATCGCCACTTCCAGCAGGTTTCCCTCACCGCTTTCCGCGGCTTCCTCGAGGACCGCGAGTGCCGCCGCCACGCGCTTAGGATCGCGCTGCCGACGCACTTCCTCCAGGCGTTTGATCTGGCCTTTGCGGACCGCGGTATTGTCGATCGCCAGAATGTCGATCTCGTCCTCGTTTTCCAGCCGGTACTTGTTGACGCCGACGATGATTTCCTCGCCGCGGTCGACGGCGGCCTGGCGGCGGGTGGCGGCCTCCTCGATCAGCCGTTTCGGCAGGCCATCGGCGACAGCCTTGGTCATGCCGCCCATCGCCTCGACCTCCTCGATCAGCGCCCAGGCCTTTTCGGCAAGCTCGTTGGTCAGGCTCTCGACATAATAGGACCCAGCCAGCGGATCGACGACCTTGGTCACGCCGGTTTCGTGGCTGAGGATCAGCTGGGTATTACGGGCGATGCGGGCGGAAAAATCGGTCGGCAGGGCCATCGCCTCGTCGAGCGCGTTGGTGTGCAGCGACTGGGTGCCGCCGAGCACCGCCGACAGCGCTTCATAGGCGGTGCGGATGACGTTGTTATAGGGGTCCTGTTCCTGCAGCGAGACGCCCGACGTCTGGCAGTGGGTGCGCAGCATCAGCGACGACGCCTTCTGCGGCTTGAACTCCTCCATGATCCGCGACCACAGAAGCCGGGCGGCGCGCAGCTTGGCTGCCTCCATGAAGAAGTTCATGCCAATCGCGAAGAAGAAGGACAGCCGGCCGGCGAACTCGTCGACGCTGAGGCCCTTGGCAAGTGCTGCACGGACATATTCGCGGCCATCGGCCAGCGTGAAGGCAAGCTCCTGGACAAGCGTCGCGCCCGCTTCCTGCATATGGTAGCCGGATATCGAAATCGAATTGAACTTCGGCATTTCCTTCGCCGTATATTCGATGATGTCGGCGACGATCCGCATCGAGGGCTCGGGCGGATAGATGTAGGTGTTGCGGACCATGAACTCCTTGAGGATGTCGTTCTGGATGGTGCCGGAGAGCTCGGCCCGCGAACAGCCCTGCTCCTCGCCGGCGACGATGAAGGAGGCGAGGATCGGGATGACCGCGCCGTTCATGGTCATCGACACCGACATGTCCTTCAAGGGAATGCCGTCGAACAGGATCTTCATGTCCTCGACGCTGTCGATCGCCACGCCCGCCTTGCCGACATCGCCCTCGACCCGCGGATGGTCGCTGTCGTAGCCGCGGTGGGTGGCGAGGTCGAAGGCGACGGACAGGCCTTTCTGGCCGCCGGCGAGATTGCGGCGGTAGAAGGCGTTTGATGCTTCGGCCGTCGAGAAGCCGGCATATTGGCGGATCGTCCAGGGCCGGCCGGCATACATGGTGGCGCGCGGTCCGCGCACGAAGGGCGCAAAGCCCGGCAGCGAATCGAGATGCTCGATGCCGGCCAGGTCGTCGGCCGTATAGAGCGGCTTGATGTCGATTTCTTCGGGCGTATGCCAGACGAGCGTTTCCGGCGAAGCCTTCAGCTCCTTTTCGGCCAGAGATTCCCAATCCTTGACGGTCTTTGCGGCTTTCACGGTCTTCTCGGCCATCACTCGAACTCCATGATCAACTCGTCGACCGCCAGGCTTTG
>NZ_PVBK01000031.1:0-46792 GCF_002968535.1 Neorhizobium sp. T7_12
CGTAGGATTATGGCGCACCCGACAGGATTCGAACCTGTGACCTTTGGAATCGGAATCCAACACTCTATCCAGCTGAGCTACGGGTGCTAACCTGTAAGGCGATGACTCGCCTCCGTCCGATGGTGGTTCTTAGCTCAGGATGTTGCCCGCATCAATCGCCAATTTGCGGTCAACGCAAATCATCCGAAAGCGACACCCATATTTTCCGCATGGCGGAGAGACCTAGTAACGTCTCTGGCGCCGATCGGGCGCCGAGTTCAAGATAATTTGTCTTACGGCGCCGGCACATCTGCTCTAAGGGAGGCCATGGCGTCCCGGCCGGTCGAAACCATTCAGGAGAAGCGCATGGCGCTGACAGCTTCCACACCCCGTTCCCGCGCCGGCATCGGCTACGCCATCGTCGTGACGCTCGGCATGGCGGTGACCGTCGGCGGGGCGCTGGCATTTCAGTATATCGGCGGCTACATCCCCTGCGCACTCTGCCTCCTGCAGCGCGATCCCTATTATTACGGCATTCCGGTCGGCATCCTGGCGATCGTCGTCTCGGCAATCGGCCTGCCCGCCTCGGTCACCCGGGCGCTGCTCGTCGTCATCGGCGTGATGATGCTGGTCGGCGCCGGCATGGGCGTCTATCACGCGGGCGTCGAATGGGCTTTGTGGGAGGGTCCGGCAAGCTGCGGCGGCGGGGCTGGCGTCACCACCAATGCCGGCAGCCTGCTTTCCGATCTGAACACGGTCCACGGCCCGTCCTGCACCGAGGCAGCCCTTCGCGTGGCTGGCCTCTCGTTTGCCGGCTGGAACGTGATTGCGAGCGTGATCCTCGCCGCCATCGCATTCCTCGGCGCAAAAAAGGCCGCGTGAAGCGGCCTTCCAAATTCCAGATCCCTGCTGCGCCCATCCGTCTTACGGCTGCAGTTCCGTATCCCAGTAGAGATAGTCCATCCAGCTTTCGTGCAGATAGTTCGGCGGGAACAGCCGGCCGTTATTGTGCAAGTCCTGCACCGTCGGCTGATAGGGCTTCTGGTGCGGAAACATGGCGGCCTGCTTGGGCAGCTTGCTGCCTTTCCTCAAATTGCAGGGCGAACAGGCGGCGACGACATTTTCCCAGGTGGTCTCGCCGCCATGAGCGCGGGGAATGACGTGGTCGAAGGTCAGGTCGTCGTGCTCCCCGCAATACTGGCACTCGAACCGGTCGCGCAGGAAGACGTTGAACCGGGTGAACGCGGGGTTGCGGGTCGGCTGGACATAGGTCTTGAGGCTGACGACGCTCGGCAGCTTCATCGAGAAGCTCGGCGAGCAGACCGAATGATCGTATTCCGCGATGATGTTCACACGGTCAAGAAAAACTGCCTTGATCGCGTCCTGCCAGGACCAAAGCGACAAGGGATAATAACTCAGCGGCCGGTAGTCGGCGTTCAGGACGAGCGCCGGCAGGGCCTGCGGGGAGACTGCAATCGTCAAATGACGCTCCTACCCGATTCGGCATCCGTACTTTCTATATTAGGTCCGTTGTTACAGGAATGTGAAGCCCAATAAATGCAGTGGGATACTTGTTCCCGGCTTCAGCCGAGAGGTGTGATGTCGCGGCGCATTTTCGCC
The DNA here is from genome assembly GCF_002968535.1 of Neorhizobium sp. T7_12. Taxonomy (NCBI): domain Bacteria; kingdom Pseudomonadati; phylum Pseudomonadota; class Alphaproteobacteria; order Hyphomicrobiales; family Rhizobiaceae; genus Neorhizobium; species Neorhizobium sp. T7_12. The sequence goes on from NZ_PVBK01000031.1 coordinate 1,600, forward strand.
GCATAATAAGCCCAGAAAAGCCGGGCCGCGACGGATCGCCACGGTGCCCAGGTTTCAGCCATCACCCCCAGATTTTTAGCCGACGGCTGTGTTTCGAGGCCGAACGCATGGCCGACCGCGGCCTGCAGCGCCACATCGCCCGTGGGAAAAATATCGGCATGTCCGCCGCAGAACATCAGGTAGACTTCCGCAGTCCATGGGCCGATGCCGGGAAGTGCCGTCATCTTGCGGATCGCTTCACCCGTTTCGAGCGCGCAGACGGATGCGAGATCGAAATGCCCTTCCGAAATTGCTGTGGACAAATGAAGAAGCGTCGCCGCCTTTGCCCGCGAGAGGCCGAACGTGGCGATAACGGCGGGGTCGAGCGCCCGATATCCTTCGGCGGTCACCGGGCCGGCGGCCGCTATCCTCCGCCAGATCGCCTCGGCACTCGCCCTCGACACCATCTGCGAGACGACGATCGACGCAAGGCCGGAAAAGCCAGGCTCGTTCAGCCTGAGCGGCACCGGGCCGGAAGCCTCGACGACATCGGCAAGCCGCGGATCGAGCGCCACCAGCGCCTCGAGCCCTGCCTGGATGTCGGAATGATCGCGGATGATCGCCACCGCCTGTCTCCCCACCGGTTGCCTCCCCATGGCCGTTTTTCAAAAAGCATGGCAGAAGAAATCATGCCCGCTCCGCCTTCTGATAAACCGGTCTATCGTTTCGCGCCAAGCCCGAACGGGTTTCTGCATCTCGGCCACGCCCTGTCGGCATTCCTCAACCACGACATGGCGAGAGCGAATGGCGGTCGTTTCCTGCTGCGCATCGAGGATATCGACCTTGCGCGCTGCACGCCGGAGTTCGAGCAAGCGATCTATCGCGATCTCGCCTGGCTGGGGCTTGGATGGGAAGAGCCGGTGCGGCGGCAATCCGAACATTTCGATGCCTACCATGCGGCACTTGATCGGTTGACCGAGATGGATCTCGTCTATCCGGCCTTCCTGACCCGCGGCGAGGTGAAAGCCAGGGTCGCGGCCTGCGAGGCGGACGGGAAGAGCTGGCCGTGCGATCCGGACGGGTCCCCGCTCTATCCCGACGATGACCGCCATCGCAGCCAGACCGAGCGGCGAAGGCTGATCGCAGAGGGTGCCCGGCATGCCTTTCGTCTCGACATGGGAAAGGCACTTGGCCTGATCGAGGCACCGCTGAGCTGGATCGAGACCGGCGACGGAGAACGCGGCGAGATCATCGCCGATCCGTCGGCCTGGGGCGACGTGATCCTCTCCCGCTCGGATGCACCGTCAAGCTACCATCTGTCGGTGACGGTGGATGATGCCGCGCAAGGGATCAGCCATGTGGTGCGCGGGCTCGACCTTTTCGAAGCGACGGCGGTGCACAGGCTGTTGCAGGAACTGCTCGGCCTTCCCCAGCCGGTCTACCACCACCACCGGCTGATCATGGGAGCGGATGGTCGGAAGCTCTCGAAAAGCGAGGGCTCAACCGGGCTCGCGGCGCTTCGCGGCCAGGGTTTCTCCGTTGCCGACATCCGTCGCCTGGTTGGCTTTTGATAGCGCTTCGCCGCGCTTGCGGCGCTCCCGCCGGAACCGGGAGAAGACCGAATAGATCCGGTATTTCATCAGGGCGGCGTTGAACTCGGCACCGAGGATGAAGATCACGCTGATCATGTAGAGGAAGACCAGCACGATCATGATCGACGCCAGCCCCGCATAGGTCGCCGCATAGTTGGCGAAAGTCGAGAGGTAGGAGGCGAAACCGAGACCGAAGGCAGTCCAGATGACGATGGTCAGCGTCACGCCCGGCAGCACGTCGATGATCCGCCTCCGTCCGGCCGGCAGCCATTTGTGCGAAAGCAGCAGGCCGATCATCAGCAAGAGGGCTGTGCCATAAAGGCCCCAATTCGCGGCCCGCGTCAGGTCGCCGATTAGCCAGGGAAAGCGGGTTTCGGCAAAACGGAGCGCGACCGGCACAGCGACGAGCAGGATGCTGATCACCGCGAAGATGACGACAGCGACGATCACATAACCGAGGCTGGCGAGACGGGTCACGTACCAGGGCCGGGTTTCCGTCACGCGGTAGGCGCGGTTGAGGGAAATCCTGAGCGCCTCGACCCCGTTGGAGGCGAAATACGCTGCCGCCAGGACCGAGATCGTCAGCAGCCCGCCGCGCGGGATTTCCAGCACCTGGCGGATCTCCGAAGCGATCGGTGCAGCGATATTCGCCGGCCAGGTGTCGAAGAGGAGATGCACCGCGGTTTCCGAAAAACCGCCGGCTCCTAGGAAACCGGCGAGCGCCGTGCCGAAGATCAGAAACGGAAACAGCGCCAGCAGGCCGGAAAGCGCGACATGGCTCGCCATCGCCCAGCCATCGTCATCCGAGAAGTGCCAGTAGGCGTCCCAAAGAACCTTGAAGGCGAGGCGATACCACCGGACGGGGCGGTTTTCTTCGGGCAAGGGCAACTCCGTTGTGACGTGGCGGGAAATATGGGAGGAACTCTTTCGATTGTACAGGGAGCCTGACTCAATGGCCGAAAATAGAACGATCATCGTTACCGGCTGTTCCTCCGGCATCGGCGCCCATTGCGCCCGGGCTCTGAAGGCGGACGGCTGGCGGGTGTTCGCGACGGTACGCAGGCAGGCAGATTTTACCCCGCTCGAAGCAGACGGCATCGAAACCCTGCTGATGGATTATACCAAGCCCGATACGATCGCAGCCTTGGTGGAAACCGTGCTGGATCGCACCGGCGGACGGCTCGATGCAGTGTTCAACAACGGCGCCTACGGCCAGGCGGGTGCAGTGGAGGACCTGGGGACCGACGTACTGCGCGAGCAGTTCGAGACCAATTTCTTCGGTTGGCACGAGCTGACGCGGCGGGTGATCCCGGTCATGCGCGCAAGGGGCCAGGGCCGCATCGTCAACTGCTCGTCGATATTGGGGCTATTGCCCTATCGTTACCGCGGCGCCTACACGGCCTCGAAATACGCACTTGAAGGCCTGACGATCACCATGCGCATGGAACTCGAAGGCAGCGGCATCGGGGTGAGCCTCATCGAGCCCGGCCCGATCACCTCGCGCTTCACGGCCAATGCTCTTGCCAAGATCCGCGAGCATGTCGACCTCGAAGGTTCGGTCCATGCGGAGCAGTATCGGCGGCAGCTGAGGCGCCTCGAGGGAGGGGGTCAGGCCAGCCGCCATAAACTTGGGCCAGAGGCGGTCTATGACGTCTTGACGCATGCCTTGACCGCACCTCGTCCGAAGCCACATTATCTGGTAACGAAGCCCGCCAAGCAGGGCGCTTTCCTGAAAAGAATACTCCCGGCCGCGCTCTTTTATAACCTGATGCGCCGGCTGGATTGAAAGGCAGCAATCCGACAATGTCTACTTTCACAACCGTGCTTGCCCTGATCGTCATGGGCCTCGTCGCGCTCGTCCTGATCCGCGGGCTGTTCAACATGCTGAAGGGCACCGACGCCAACAAATCCAATAAGCTGATGCAATTGCGTATTCTCTTGCAGGCGGTTGCAATCGTCCTCATCATGCTCACTCTCTGGATTACGGGCGGCGGTCGCCCGACCTGATTCTGATGACGGCGGATGGTAAAGCTCAACAAGATCTACACGCGCACCGGCGATAACGGCACCACGGCGCTGGTTTCGGGTCCACGCCGAGACAAGCACGACCTGCGCGTCGAAGCCTATGGCACGGTCGACGAGACAAATTCAACGATCGGACTGGCGCGCCTGCACATATCCGGCATGGCCGAACTCGATGCCATGCTCTCCCGCATCCAGAACGACCTTTTCGATCTCGGCGCCGATCTTGCCGCGCCGGATACCGGCGAGAAGCTCGACTACGAGCCGCTCCGCATCGTCGAAGCCCAGGCAACGCGGCTGGAAACGGAGATCGACGCGCTCAACGCCCATCTCGATCCGTTGACTTCCTTCGTGCTGCCGGGCGGCACTGCCGCCGCCGCTCATCTTCATCTCGCCCGCACCGTGTCGCGCCGCGCCGAACGGCTGATGGTCGAGCTGTCCCGAAGCGAGACCGTCGGCGCCCCGGCGCTGAAATATATCAACCGGCTTTCCGACTTTCTGTTCGTGGCGGCGCGTTTTGCCAATGACGGCGGCAAAGCCGATATACTCTGGATCCCGGGCAAGAACCGATAACCGCAACGGCGGAGGAGCCACAGCATGTTCATCCCGCTGCACGACGCCGTCGAACTCAAATACATCCGCGTGCAATATGTCACGATCAGCATCATCGCCATCAACGTGCTGATATGGCTGTTCACCAATTTTTCCGCACCTGAAGTGGCCGAACACGCCTCGCTCGGGCTCGGCTTCATTCCGGCGGTAATCTTCAACTACGCGACGCTCGATCCGTCGCTGGTGATCGTGCCCGACGACCTGACCTTCGTCACCTATGCCTTCCTGCATATCGACTTCTGGCATCTCGCCTCGAACATGCTGTTCCTCTGGGTGTTCGGCGACAATGTCGAGGACGCGCTGGGACATGTGAAGTTCCTCGCCTTCTATCTCATCTGCGCAGCGGCGGGCGCCGCTCTCCATGGTTTCGTGGCGTCAAGCTCGGAAGGCCCGCTGATCGGCGCATCCGGCGCGATCTCCGGCGTGGTTGCGGCCTATTTCCTATTGCATCCCCGCGTGCGGGTCTGGGTGCTGGTGCTCTTTCGAATTCCGCTGCCGCTGCCTGCCTTCATTCCGCTGGCGCTCTGGATCGTCCAGCAGTTCGCCATGCTGGCGCTCGATCTCGACGGCATGGTCTCCTGGGGCGCGCATGTGGGCGGCATCATCGCGGGCGCCATCCTCGTGCTGTTCATGCGCCGCAAGGGCGTGCCGCTGTTCGACCGCAACATCGTGACCCCGAAGGCAGTCGAGCTTAAGCCGGACGTTCCGCGGGTCGCCGCGGCAACCGAATAGAACTATGAGAAAACGGCAATGCCCGGCGGCAAATCCGCGTTGTAATCGCGCGAAAAATGCGTATCCATGTCGCCAACTGACAAATGAGGAAGCAGCAAATGTCGCAATTTGCGGCTGGAGATAGTCAAGGAAGGACCCCATGAAGATCCTGGTGCCAGTCAAGCGAGTGGTCGATTACAACGTGAAGATCCGGGTGAAGCCGGACGGCACGGGTGTCGAGCTTGCGAATGTGAAGATGTCGATGAACCCCTTCGACGAAATCTCCGTCGAGGAGGCTTTGCGGCTGAAGGAAGCCGGCAAGGCGGAAGAAGTGGTGGTCGTGTCGATCGGCCCGGCCAAGGCCGAAGAAACACTGCGCACAGCGCTTGCCATGGGCGCCGACCGGGCGATCCTGGTCGAGACCGACGACCTGGTCGAGCCGCTTGCCGTGGCCAAGATCCTGAAGGGTATCGTCGATGCCGAACAGCCGGGACTGATCATCGTCGGCAAGCAGGCGATCGATGACGATTCGAACCAGACCGGCCAGATGCTGGCAGCCCTGCTCGGCTCTGCCCAGGCGACCTTTGCCTCGAAGATCGAGCTCGCGGACGGTTCGGCAAAAGTGACCCGCGAAGTCGACGGCGGCCTGCAGACGATCGAAGTCAAGCTTCCGGCCGTCGTTACCACCGACCTCCGCCTGAACGAGCCGCGTTACGCCTCGCTGCCGAACATCATGAAGGCCAAGAAGAAGCCGCTCGACAAGAAGACACCTGGCGATTTCGGCGTCGACACCGCGCCGCGCCTGAAGGTCCTGAAGACCGAGGAGCCGGGCGGCCGCAAGGCAGGCATCAAGGTGAAGACGGTCGAGGAACTGGTTGGCGCCTTGAAGACCGCCGGCGTTCTGTAAGGAAAGGGAGAACATCATCATGGCCATTCTTCTTCTGGCAGAACACGACGGTTCGAGCCTCAACGACCAGACCGCCAAGGCGCTCTCGGCCGCGTCCAAGATCGGCGGCGACGTGCACGTGCTGGTCGCGGGTTCCGGTGCCAAGGCCGCCGCCGATGCCGCTGCAAAGCTTGCCGGCGTTTCCAAGGTCCTGCTCGCTGATAGCGCCGACTACGCCAACAACCTCGCAGAGCCGCTTTCGGCTCTGATCGTTTTGCTGGCCGGTTCCTACGACACGATCATCGCCGCCGCGACGGCGTCGGCCAAGAACGTCATGCCCCGCGTCGCGGCGCTGCTCGATGTCATGCAGATCTCGGAAATCATCGAGGTGATTTCAGCGGATACGTTCAAACGTCCGATCTACGCCGGCAACGCCATCCAGACGGTCCAGTCGACGGACGCCAAAAAGGTGATCACGGTCCGCACCGCCTCCTTCCAGGCGGCTGGCGAAGGTGGCTCCGCCCTGATCGAGTCGGTCTCGGCGGCGGCGAACCCGGGCCTGTCGAGCTTCGTCTCGGATGCCCTCTCGTCGTCCGAACGCCCGGAACTGACCTCTGCGAAGATCATCATTTCCGGCGGCCGGGCACTTGGTTCGTCTGAAAAATTCCAGGAAGTCATCCTGCCGGTGGCCGACAAGCTCGGCGCTGCCGTTGGCGCAAGCCGTGCCGCGGTCGACGCCGGTTACGCCCCGAACGATTGGCAGGTCGGCCAGACCGGCAAGGTTGTCGCGCCGGCGCTCTATATTGCGGTCGGCATTTCGGGCGCCATCCAGCATCTCGCCGGCATGAAGGACTCGAAGGTCATCGTCGCCATCAACAAGGACGAGGAAGCTCCGATCTTCCAGGTCGCAGACTACGGCATCGTCGGCGATCTCTTCGAAATCCTGCCTAAGCTTGAAAAGGCGCTTTGAGCCCGGTTCATTTCGCAAGCGCGAAAAATGCTGGCAAAACGACATGTAGCGGAATAACAATCTGCCGGGCTGCATACATGCAGTCCGGCATTTTCATAAAATCGGCGTACGCTAGAGATAGCGTAAACGCCCAGGGAGCGAAACCATGGGTTTGGTCATAAAAAGCATCGGCGTCATCGGAGCAGGCCAGATGGGCTGCGGCATTGCACATGTTTCGGCTCTCGCCGGTTACAAGGTGCAGATGTACGACGTGTCCAAGGACCGGATCGAAGCAGCGCTCGCAACCATCAACGGCAATCTCGCCCGCCAGGTCTCCAACGGCAAGCTCGGCGACGACGAGCGCAAGGCAGCTCTTTCGCTGATTGCCGGTTCTTCGGACCTCAACGACCTCGCGCCGATGGACCTGGTGATCGAGGCGGCGACGGAAGACGAGAGCGTCAAGCGCAAGATTTATGCGCAGGTCTGTCCAGTCCTTAAACCCGACGCCCTGCTCGCCACCAACACCTCGTCGCTCTCGATTACCCGCCTCGCGTCCGCCACCGACCGTCCGGAGCGCTTCATGGGTATACATTTCATGAACCCGGTTCCGGTCATGAAACTTGTCGAGCTGGTCCGCGGCATCGCCACCGACGAGCCGACCTTCCGGGCCGCCAAGGACTATGTCACCGCGCTCGAAAAGACAGCGACCGTCGCTGAGGATTTTCCGGCCTTCATCGTCAACCGCATCCTGCTGCCGATGATCAACGAAGCGATCTACACGCTTTATGAAGGCGTCGGCTCGGTCGAGGCGATCGACACCGCCATGAAGCTTGGCGCCAATCATCCGATGGGTCCGCTGCAGCTCGCCGATTTCATCGGCCTCGACACCTGCCTGTCGATCATGCAGGTCCTGCACGACGGCTTGGCGGACAGCAAATACCGCCCCTGCCCGCTTCTGGTAAAATATGTCGAAGCCGGCTGGCTCGGCCGCAAAGCCGGCCGCGGGTTCTATGACTATCGCGGCGAAGTGCCGGTGCCGACGCGGTAAGCGGACGCTATTTTGCGCCTTGCCTTGTCAAAAAAGGCATTTCAAACTATATTGACGGAGTGAGAGGCGAGCTTTCGCCCGCCTCTCTGGTTTATTTTTGGAATGTGACCCGCACGCTTGCCTGCCAGCTCGTGCGGGTTTTCCGTAAGATAAACGTGATGCTAAATGGCATGAGCCACATAGTTCACTCTCCAATTGGATGGCGAGGCCTTCGCCGGGTCGGAGGAGCCCATCTCCTCCGATGCGCCTGACAGGGGCGCGTCTGCTTTGGCCATCACAACCAAACGCAGCATAAAGTAGCAGTGTGCATTACTTCAATTGGAAATTGCGGGCTAAGGCCCCTTCGCCGCCGTGATCAGCGCCTTCGCATCCGGGCTGTCCCAGGCTGCCGGGCCATTCATTGCCGAAATCAGGCAGCCCTTCTTATCCATGATCAAGGTCACCGGCAGGCCGAAGGCGAGGCCTTCCTTCTTCAGCGAATTGAAGACGCCCATCGAGCTGTCGCGGTAATAACCGAGCGTATCGATGCCGTATTCGGCGAGAAAGGCCTTGGGCTTCTCGTCGCTGCCGGTATCGATATTCACCGCCACGACCTCGAAGTCCGGACCGCCCATGCCCTTCTGCAGCGCGTTCAACGCCGGCATCTCTTCCCGGCACGGGCCGCACCATGTGGCCCAGAGATTGAGGAGAACCGTCTTGCCGGCGAAATCGGCGGCCTTGAGGTCCTTTCCGTCGGGCCCCTTGAAGGCGAGATCGAGCGGCCTCGGCGGCCGGGCGGCAACCATGGCGGCGACCTGGCCCTTGGAGAATTGCGAGACCGACTTCACTGTCTGGACGGCACCTTCGCAGGCGCCGGAGGATTGGGCGAGAAGCCCGCTCTCGCCATTGCCAGACCCCATACTACTCACGTATACCGCCACGGCACCGGCAAGTATTCCCGCAACGGCGGCAATCACGATCAATCTGGCGGACGGAAGGCCGAAAGGTCTTTTGGTCGTCATCAATTACTCCAGGACTAGGCATCATGGCTGACGGCACGAAGGACGCAGTATCCTCCAACCAGATGTGGGGCGGACGCTTCGCTTCAGGGCCGGATGCGATCATGGAGGAGATAAATGCCTCGATCGGTTTCGACAAGAAGCTGTTCGCCCAGGATATCCGCGGCTCAATAGCGCATGCGACGATGCTGGCGGAAAAGGGCATTATTTCGGGCGAAGATAAAGACCTGATCGTGTCTGGCCTGAACACGATCATGTCAGAGATCGAAACCGGCAAGTTCGAATTTTCCAGGCGGCTCGAAGACATCCACATGAACATCGAGGCGCGGCTGGCAGTGCTGATCGGCCCCGCTGCCGGGCGCCTGCACACGGCCCGCTCGCGCAACGACCAGGTGGCGCTCGATTTCCGCCTTTGGGTGAAGGAGGAGCTCGCCAAGACGGAAGCGATGCTGACCGGCCTGATCGCCGCCTTCCTCGACCGCGCCGAGGAACATGCCGATACGGTCATGCCCGGTTTCACCCATCTCCAGACCGCCCAGCCGGTCACCTTCGGCCATCACTGCATGGCCTATGTGGAAATGTTCGGCCGTGACCGCGCCCGCGTCCGCCACGCGATCGACCATCTCGACGAAAGCCCGATCGGCGCCGCAGCGCTGGCCGGCACGCCCTACCCGATCGACCGCCACATGACGGCCAAGGCGCTTGGCTTCCGCGAACCGACCCGCAACTCGATCGATACCGTTTCCGACCGCGATTTCGCGCTGGAATTCCTGTCGGTCGCGGCGATTTGCGCCGTGCACCTGTCGCGGCTTGCCGAAGAGATCGTCATCTGGTCGACGCCGCAATTCGGTTTCGTGCGCCTGTCGGATGCGTTTTCGACCGGCTCGTCGATCATGCCGCAGAAGAAGAACCCGGATGCCGCCGAACTGGTGCGCGCCAAGACGGGCCGCATCAACGGTTCGCTGGTGGCGCTCCTGACCGTCATGAAGGGCTTGCCGCTCGCCTATTCCAAGGACATGCAGGAGGACAAGGAACAGGTCTTCGATTGCGCCGAGAACCTGGAACTGGCGATCGCCGCCATGACCGGCATGATGCGCGACGTGACGATCCGTGCCGACAAGATGCGCGCCGCCGCCGGTGCCGGTTATTCGACAGCGACCGACCTCGCCGACTGGCTGGTGCGTGAAGTCGGCCTTCCCTTCCGCGACGCCCATCATGTGACCGGTCGCGCCGTGGCGCTGGCCGAAAGCAAGGGCTGCGATCTTTCCGAACTGTCGCTGGAAGAACTGCAGTCGATCAATCCGGCGATTACCGACAAGGTCTTCAACGTCCTGTCCGTCGACGCCTCGGTCGCCAGCCGCACCAGCTTCGGCGGCACCGCGCCGGCGGAAGTGAGGAAGCAGATCGCCTGGTGGCGCGCCCGGAATTGATATCGGCCTGAACGAACGCTTGAGAAGTGATGCCGGATAGTGACTGCACAAGGGCGCGGAACTTCGCTATGAAAGTTCCGCAGCCGTGCCGGAGAAGGAATAGAATGTCGAAGTCCCTGGTAAAAATCGCCCGCATCGCCTTTGTGCTGAGCCTCGCCGGCATCGTTGTCGTCGGCTGCGGCCGCAAGGGCAGCCTCGACCGCCCGAGCACGCCGGTGGAGCAGCAGAACATCCGCAAGAGCGGCAAACCGGGCGAACAGAAAGCCGAGCCGGTTGCCAACCGGCCTTTCCTGCTCGACCCGCTCCTGTAATTTTTCCGAGTTTTACCGTGAATCATTTTCATTACATCGACGGCGTGCTGCACGCCGAGAACGTGTCGATCCCGGAAATCGCCAAGGCGGTCGGGACCCCCTTTTACGTCTATTCGACAGCCACCCTGGAACGTCACTACAAGGTTTTCGCCAAGGCGTTCTCCGATGTGGACGCAATGGTCTGCTACGCGATGAAGGCGAATTCCAACCAGGCGGTGCTGAAGACGCTCGGCCGGCTCGGAGCCGGCGTCGACGTCGTCTCCGGCGGAGAGCTACGTCGCGCGCTGGCGGCCGGCATTCCGGCAAACCGCATCATGTTCTCGGGCGTCGGCAAGACGGTGCAGGAAATGGACCTGGCGCTATCGGCCGGCATCTACTGTTTCAACGTCGAGTCCGAGCCGGAACTGGAAGTCCTCAACCTGCGCGCCCGGAAAGCCGGCAGAAAAGCGCATGTCTCCTTCCGCATCAACCCGGATGTCGATGCGGGCACACATGCCAAGATCTCGACAGGCAAGAAGGAAAACAAGTTCGGCATCGCCTATGAGCGTGCCCGCGCCGTTTACGCTCATGCCGCAACGCTCGATGGCATCGACGTCAAGGGCATCGACATGCATATCGGCAGCCAGATCACCGAATTGCAGCCATTCGAGCATGCCTTCCGGCTGCTGCGCGAACTGGTCGAGACGCTGCGCACCGACGGCCACCGCATCGATCACGTCGATATCGGCGGCGGTCTCGGCATTCCCTACCGCCAGGACAACAATCCCCCGCCGCTGCCCGATGCTTATGCGGAAACGGTGAAGCGCCAGCTGCGATCGCTGAACTGCAAGATCGTTACCGAGCCTGGCCGGTTGATCGTCGGCAATGCCGGCATTCTGGTGACCGAGGTCATCTACGTGAAGGACGGCGGCGAAAAGTCCTTCGTGGTCGTCGACGGCGCGATGAACGACCTGATCCGTCCTACGCTCTACGACGCCTATCACGAGATCCGTCCGGTCGTCGTGCCGGCCGCCGATGCGCCGCGCATCAAGGGCGACGTCGTCGGCCCGGTCTGCGAAACCGGCGACTATCTGGCGCTCGACCGCGAGATGGCCGAACCCAAGCCCGGCGACTTGATCGCAGTCTCGTCCGCCGGTGCTTACGGCGCCGTGCAGGCAAGCACCTACAACAGCCGCCTGCTGGTACCGGAGGTTCTGGTGAAGGGATCGGAGTTCCATGTGGTCCGCGCGCGCGGGAGCTACGAAGAGCTCATCGGCCTCGATTCCGTGCCGGCGTGGCTTGACTGAACATTTAACGCCCCGTTCACTTTTACGGGAAAGCCCGGAAAATATGGGGGCGGATCGCCCCCTGCCCTCGTCTTCGCCACAAACATCGTTATCTTGGAAGCTTGATTTGCGCCGCCACGACTGGAGTCGGACCGCATGAGCTTCATCCGCAAAGGTGCCTTCGAATTGCATCCTGTGCTTGCGCGTCGCGTTGCACTGAAACGGTCCTTCGCCCGGATCGTGTTGTTTTTCGAACGGATTTTGCCGCTGCTGCTCGCACCCCTCGCTATAGCGGCGCTCTTTCTCTCGGCTGCCTGGTTCGGGATTTTCCGGATCGCTCCGGATTGGCTGCGATGGGTCCTGGTCGGCGGCTTTGCCTTTGCCTTCGTATACGCGCTGCTGCCGTTCAGCCGCCTGCGCTGGCCGGCGGTGGCCGACGCTGATCGGCTTCTCGAAGTCCGCAACAACCTGCCGCACCAGCCGGTCGGCGTCCAGGACGACCATCCGGCTTTCGAGACGCCCTTCTCACGCGCGCTCTGGAAGGAACACCAGATCCGCATGGCCGAGCGCATCGCGGCGCTCGATGCCGGCCTGCCGCAGCCCGATATCGCCCGGCACGATCGGTTTGCCCTGCGTGCCATTCCCGCTCTCGTCTTCGTCGTCGCGCTCGGTTATTCCTTCTCGAACGGCGGCGGTTCTCCTGCCGATGCCTTCCGGCCCGCGCCGCCGGCGCCGAGCATCAACCCGGACCTGCGCATCGACGCCTGGCTGACGCCGCCGTCCTATACCGGCCGCGCGCCGGTCTTCCTGACCGGCCGCGAAGTCACCACCACCACTGCTGCCGTCTCGATCCCGCGGAATTCGGCGCTGACCGTGCGCGTCACCGGCGGTGAAGGCGGCGAGGCCGTGGTCTTCGCCCCGAAGGCCGGCGGGCAACCGTCGACATTGATCACCGAGGAAGCCAAGAAGGCGGCGGAAACGGCGGCGCAGCAACCCCAGCAGGGCGCCCCCGGCCAGCAGGGGCAGCAGACCACCCAGCAGCCACCGGCTCAGCAGGCTGCGCCGCAGCAGCCCAACCAGCAGCGGCCACCCCGCACCTATGCGCTTAACGTCGCCGAGAGCGGCAGCCTGACTGTCAACGGCCAGAGCTGGGCTTTTGACGTCATCCCCGACCGGCCGCCGGAAATCGCCTTCGACGGCCAGCCGAAGCGTTCGGTCAACGGCGCGCTCGAAATCGGCTTCACCGGCAAGGACGATTACGGCATTCGGGAAGCCCATGCGCTGATCGAACCGGTCGATCAGCCGGCTCCGGGCGCGACCCCGCTCTATCCGGCCCCGGACTACCGGCTCGACCTGCCGCGGCAGAACAGCCGCGAGGTCAAGGCCCTGACGAGCCGCAGCCTGATCGAGCATCCGCTCGCCGGCAAGCGGGTCAGGATCACCCTGGTCGCCAAGGACGGCGCCGGCCAGACCGGCCGCAGCCCGGCCCATGAAATGGTGTTGCCGTCGCGCGGCTTCTCCGAGCCGCTCGCCGCCGCCGTCGCGGAAGAGCGCCAGGTCTTCGCGCTCGACACCCGCCAGATGCCCCGCGCCATCGAACTCAACGAGGCGCTGGCGATCCGCCCCGACGAAACCATCCCTAATCTCAGCCATTTCCTGCTGATCCGCTCGGCGCTCGAACGCATGAAACTCGCCCGCAACGAGGAGCAGCTGAAGGATACCGCCGAATATCTTTGGGAGATCGCGCTCGGCATCGAGGATGGCGACCTGTCGCAGGCGGAGCGCCGCCTGCGCGACGCCCAGCGCAATCTCGCCGAAGCGTTGCAGAACAAGGCGTCCGACCAGGAGATCGCCCGGCTGATGCAGGAACTGCGCGAAGCCATGCAGCAGTTCATGAACGAACTCGCGCAGCGGATGCAGAACGCCCCGCAGGCGCCCAACAACATGCAGTCCCAGAACGTCATCCGGCAGCGCGACCTGCAGAACATGATGGACCAGATCGAGAACCTCGCCCGGTCCGGCAATCGCGATGCCGCCCAGCAGATGCTCAACGAGCTGCAGCGGATGATGAACAACCTGCAGGCCGGCAGGCCCCAGCGCGGGCAGCAGGGCCAGCAGCAGCAGAACGGCCAGATGCGCCAGCAGATCGACAAGCTCGGCGAGATCATGCAGGAACAGCAGCGGCTGATGGACCAGACCTTCAAGCTGGATCAGGCGCTGCGCGACCGCATGCAGCGCGGCGATCCCAGCGAGCGGCCCGGCGATCAAAGCCAGCAAGGGCAACAGCAGCAGGGCCAGCAACAACAAGGTCAGCAGGGCCAACAAGGTCAGCAAGGTCAGCAAGGGCAGCAAGGGCAGCAGAACACCGACCAGATGACTGCGGAGCAGCTTCGGGAAGCGCTGAAGAACCTCCGCGCCCAGCAGGAAGGCCTCGGCAAGAAGCTGGAAGAGTTGCAGCAGGCGCTGAAGGGCCTCGGCATGCAGCCCGGCGAAGGTTTCGGCAAGGCGCAGAGCGAGATGGGCAATGCCGGCAAGGCACTCGGCGAAGGCCAGGGCGACCAGGCGGTTCAGGGCCAAGGCAATGCGCTCAATGCGCTTCGTCAGGGTGCCCAGAACATGATGCAGCAGATGATGCAGGCCATGCAGCAGCAGGGCCAGGGTCAGGGCGAAGGCCAGGAGCGCGGCGGCCCGGGCGAGAACATGACCCAGGGAGGCCAGAACGGGCGCGATCCGCTCGGGCGCCCGCGCGCCACGTCAGGCCCGGATTTCGGCGATCAGGTGAAGGTGCCTGACGAAATCGACGTCCAGCGTGCCCGGGAAATCCTTGAAGCGATCCGCGAAAAGCTCGGCAATGCGCTCTCCGGCGAGGCGGAGCGGCAATACCTGGAACGGCTTCTGGATATTCGCTGAGCGATCAGGCGGCTCGGGAGTTTCCGGTCGCCAGCGCCGAGGCGACGGCCCGGCGGATATCGGGCAGCGCGAACGGCTTCTGCACCACATCGATCACCTTGGCCGCGAGATCGTCTGCTCGCTCCCGCTGCTCCGCATAACCGGTCATCAGCAGGATCTTGAGATCCGGGAACCTGGCCGACGCCTGGTGCACCAGTTCTATGCCATCCATGACCGGCATGCGGATGTCGGAAAGCAGCAGGTCGAAAGGCCCTTCGCTCAGCTTTTCGAGACCCTCCGCGCCGTCGCCCGCTTCATGGGTCTCATGACCATCGAGACGAAGCGCCCGCGCAACGAACATGCGGAGCGAATCCTCGTCTTCGGTAATCAGGATTTTTGCCATTGCGGTGATCGCTCCCGTGTTTTGTTTATGTGGGAAGCAAATCAACAGAGTTTTCTTGTCGAGGAGTAAACGCCGGCCCATTGCGGGCCGACATGGTTAACACCTCGTCTCGCTCGGGCCAGGCAAATCGGTCAGGCGTCTCCGGTCACGACACCGACGAAAGGCAGCTCGCGAAAAGCGTAGGCGACATCCATGCCGTAACCGACGACGAAGTAGTCCGGGCATTCGAAACCGACGTAATCCGCCTCCAGGTCCTCCTGGCGCTTGACGCGCTTGTCGAGCAGCACGGCGACGGAAACATTGCGGGCGCCACGCTCATAGAGCATTTCCTTGGCGAATTTCAGCGTCCGGCCGGATTCCAGGATGTCGTCGATCAACAGAACGTCGCGATCCTTTACGTCGCTGTCGATATCCTTGACGATCCGCACCCCTTGCGAAACGGTTCCGGCGCCGTAGCTCGACAACGTGACGAACTCGACTTCCGGCGCCAGACCCACGTCATGCAGCGCCCGCAACAGGTCGGCGGCGAAGATGAACGAGCCCTTGAGAATGGCGATGACCAAGAGATCCTTGGTCGGTCCGGTGGCGATCTGCGCCGCGATCGCATGGTTGCGCTCAGCGATCTGTTCGGCGGTATAAAGCGGCTCGATGATTTTGCCGCGTACGACGGGCATGAGGTTCTCCTGCGTGTCCGTAAAAAACCGCGATACCACAATCAGCCGGGAAAGAGAAAGCTCTAGGCGCCGCGCTCGGCGAAGGAAAGCCGCAGATCGGGCAGTTTTCCACCGGGGTGGGGCACGCGTGCCGAAAAACCACGGCTCTGACCGCCTTCGATTGACGAGGCCGGCGGCGAGATCAGCGTCGTCGTAATGAGCGTCTGGCCCGACATCAACTCGGCGCGAATCTGCGGCATGGCACGATTGCCGCCGCTACGGTTCTCGACGATGCCGTTGATCAGCAGCACGCGCATGCCGTTGGCATCCTGCGGCGTCATCGTCACATGGGTGATGTCGAGCGTCGGTCCGGCCTCGGCCGTCGCTGACCCGGCAAACAGGAAGGTGAAGCCGCCCGCGAGGCTGAAAACGGCAACGAAGACGATGGCAACGACCGCGGAGAAGAAGTCGGCGGAAAGACGCATCAGGCCACGCTCTATGCGGGCGAGGACCCGCTCAGCGAACGACGATGCGGCGACTGCGGAATCCGCGCGCATGGTTCGGTTGTCGTTGTGCGAGCGCGGGGTCTGGTTCCTGCGGAAGGTCTCGCGAACCGGGACGAACTGGGCATCGACCACCTCGCCGCGCCGCGCATTTACCCGGGTCGTGCGCCTGGAAGGTTCCGGCGGCAGGATGTCCATCCGGATGGCTGTCTTGCCCTGATGGCTGCCAAACGTGCTCATGGGGCCCTCTTCGGCCCGTTTTCCCCTTTCTTCGGGATTGCGGGCATTGAATCGAATCCTGCTCAGTCGTAAATTGAAATGGTTAACGCTTCGCAAATACGGCCTGAAATTAGCCCTTTTCCGCGCGTGATTTACCGTTCGTTTACCCGGGTCGTTAAGAGATAGACGGGCACCAGAGAGTCGAAAGAGCGAGGACTGGGTCATCCGTTGATTCATTTCGAAAATGTTGGTCTGCGCTATGGGATGGGTCCCGAAATCCTCCGGGATATGACCTTCGACATCCCCAAGCGCTCGTTCCAGTTCCTCACGGGCCCATCGGGCGCTGGGAAGACCACCCTGCTGCGCCTGCTGTTCATGTCGCTGCATCCGACCCGCGGCATCATCCACATGTTCGGCCGCGACCTGTCGCAGATCCCCCGTGCCGAACTGCCGATGCTGCGCCGCCGGGTCGGCATCGTCTTCCAGGATTTCCGCCTGCTCGACCATTTGACGACATACGAGAACGTCGCCCTGCCGCTGCGCGTGCGCGGCAAGGACGAAAGCTCCTACCGCAACGACGTGATCGAGCTTCTGAAATGGGTCGGGCTCGGCGAGCGCATCAACGTGCTGCCCGCCGTCCTCTCGGGCGGTGAGAAGCAGCGTGCCGCGATCGCCCGCGCCCTGATGGACCAGCCGGAAATCCTGCTCGCCGACGAACCGACCGGCAATGTCGACCCGCCGATGGCGCGCCGGCTCCTCAATCTCTTCCTGGAACTCAACCGGCTCGGCACCGCTGTCGTCATCGCCACCCACGATCTGGCGCTGATGGACCAGGTGGATGCAAGGCGGATGATCCTCACCGAAGGGCGGCTCGACATCTATGAATGAGCTGAGCCGCCCGAAAGCGCCGAAGAGCGCCCAATCGCAGAGGCCCGAAAACGAGCAGCAGACTCAACCAGCAGGCCAGAAGCAGGCGCGCCGCGTCGAGATGCGGGTGCGCCCGACCGCGCCGATCCTGCCGCCCTCCAACATCCAGGGCAATGCGCTGATGGTGGTGATTGCCATCATGGCCTTCCTTGCCTGCCTGACGCTCGGCGCGGTGAGCATGGTGAGGGCCACGGCATCGAGCTGGCAGAGCCAGATCTCCCGCGAGATCACCATCCAGATCAAGCCGGACGACGGGCTCGACATGAACGCGGCTTTGAAGAAGGCCCGCGACCTGGCGCTCACCTTCGTCGGCACCCGCGAAGGCACGATCATGGACGAAAGCGCGACCGCAAGGCTTCTGGAGCCGTGGCTAGGCACCGGGCTGAACCTCGCCGACCTGCCCGTTCCGCGCCTCGTCATCGTCACCATAGACGAGCAGAACCCGCCCGATTTCGCCGGGATGCGCGATCTCCTGAAGACCGAAATCCCGCAGGCCTTCCTCGACGACCACCGCACCTGGGTGGACCGCCTGGTGTCCATGGCCCATACGACGGTGCTGATCGGCATGGGCGTCCTCGTCCTGGTTTTCACGGCAATGATCCTGACGGTGATCTTCGCGACCCGCGGGGCGCTGTCCGGCAATCGACATATCGTCGAGGTGCTGCATTTCGTCGGTGCCGAAAGCTCTTTCGTAGCCGGCGAATTCCAGAAACATTTCCTGAAGATCAGCATCAAGGGCTCGGCCGCCGGCGGCGCGCTTGCGGCCGCGATATTCGCCATTGCCAACATGTGGCAGGCCAATTCGCTGGCGACGCCGGAGAGCGACCAGGCAAGCGCGCTGTTCGGTTCCTTCACCATCGGCGTCGGCGGTTATCTCGGCATCTTCGCGACCATGGTGGTGATCGCGCTGCTGACGACCCTGACGGCCCGGTTCACGGTCATGCGCACGATCGACGAGATCGACCTGATCCGTTCCGATCCGGCGCGATCCGACGGATTATCAGCTTCTTGAATCGGTTGCCTTCCCTCTGTAGGTTGGCCCTGTTCTCGCCACGAATCTCCGGCTATGGACAATCATGACACCGGCCCCGACCACACCCGAAAATGGAGCGGACCGCCACCCGCGGCGGTGGCTCGGGGGAGTGTTTTCGCGCAACAGCCGGCTGCGATGGGCCGCGCGCCGCATCATCATGGTCTGCGTGCTCGGATTGGCCCTGCTTTTCGGTGGTTTTTTGTGGTTTGCAAACGCCGTGACGTCGCTGAAGACGCCTGACGGCGTCAAGGCCGATGCGATCGTCGTCCTGACCGGAGGTTACCTGAGGATAGAACAGGCGCTCGGGCTTTTGCGGGACGGAGCCGGCCAGCGCCTGCTGATCTCGGGCGCGCATCCGTCCACCAGCCCGACCCAGATCCGCAAGGTCACGCAGGCCTCGCCGGACCTTTTCGCTTGCTGCGTCGATATCGGCTACGATGCGATCGACACGATCGGCAATGCCAACGAAATCACCCGCTGGATCCACGACCACGGATACAGGTCCGTGCTGGTCGTCACCAACAATTATCACATGCTGCGCAGCCTGCACGAACTTCGCCGTGCCGATCCGGTAACGGAGTTCATTGCCTATCCGGTGGTCAGTTCCGATCTCACCCGGAAAGCCTGGTTCGCCGAGCCGGACGTGTTGCGCACCATGCTTTCCGAGTACGGCAAGGTCGTGCTCGCCACCTGCCGCGATTGGTTCGGCATCGAGCGCGGTACCGGACTGCGCAACGAAGACCCGCCGAAGACCGCGGCAAAGCCCGCGCCCTGACACTTTTCCCTCCGCATGAGGCCCTAGCGCTTTTTTCGCGGCGCGATCTCGTGTAGGCAACGCCTGTCCAAGAGGAAGCCTTTCATGCTGCTGGTGCGTTCGGTTCTTTTCAACATCGCCTTCTACACAAACCTGATCGTCCGCATGATCGTGCTCAGCCCGATCTATTTCCTGATGCCGCGCAAGGCGGCCTACCGCATCCCCAAAGCCTGGGCCGCCTCCTGCAATTGGCTGATGGCAAAGATCGTCGGCGCCACCTTCGAGATCGAGGGGCTGGAAAACGTGCCTGAGGGCGGCTGCATCTTCGCCCCCAAGCATCAATCCGCCTGGGATACCGTGGCACTTCTGCCCTGGCAGCGGGACCCGGTCTATATCCTCAAGCGCGAGCTGATGTGGATCCCGCTATTCGGCTGGTACGCCGCCAAGCAGAAGATGATCCCGGTCAACCGCGGCGCCCGTGGCAAGGTGATGGTCGACGTCATGAACCGGACGAAGGAGGAGATGGCAAACAACCGCCAGCTCATCATCTACCCCGAGGGCACACGCCGCCCGCCGGGCGCCGAGCCGCAATACCGCTACGGCATCGCCCGTATCTATCGCGACGTCGAGGTACCCGTCGTGCCGGTCGTCGCCCATTGGGGCCTGTTCTGGGGTCGCCGCAAGCTCATCAAATATCCCGGCCATTTCAAGGTCCGCATCCTGCCGCCGATCGCACCGGGCATGGATCCGGATGCCTTCTACGCCCACCTGGTCGAGACGCTGGAACGGGAAAGCGACAAGCTGCTGGTCGAGACCGTGGCCGCCAATCCGCACCTGCCGCTGCCGCCCTCGGCGGTCAAACGGCTCGCGGAGCTGAAGGGCCAGACTGCGGCGCAAGTCAGATAGCAGCCGCCACCGCGGCGCCGACACCTTCCAGCCAGTGATCTCGGATCCCCATTTCCTTGAGATGCTCGAGCGTGTTGAACACGTAAGTGTCGTTCGGCCCGGACTGGCCGGCGGAGACGCGGACGATTTCCGCCGCCTGCTCGATCTCGAGCGCGCCGGCATATTGGACATGATGGCGATCGACGATATAGCCGACCGCCCTCGCCTGCCGCCCATCTCCGAGCGCCACCGGCAAAATTTTCTCGAGATAGACATTGGTGACCAGTTCACGCCGGCGCAGATAGTCGAGCACGTCCGCCCGGTTCTCCTCGCTCACCCGGAAGGCGACACCGCGGCATGAGCCGCCACGGTCAAGACCAAGGACAAGGCCCGGGCGATCCGGAGTGCCGCGATGCACGTAGGACCAGACGCAGAGGGAGCGGCGGAAGCCGAAGGCACGTGCGGGCAGTCTTTCCTCGAACGCAAAACCCGGATTCCACATCAGGGACCCGTAGCCAAACACCCAAAATTCGTCCATATCCCGCGCCACACCATTCCAATTGAAGCATCCAGCCCCAAGTTTTCAGCACCATTGGAGAACATCATGGCAGCGTCAAGCCGAACTGGCGTCAGCGGCAAATTATGGCTACTCGCCTGCGGAGTGGTGCTGGTGATCGCACTCTATACCGCCGGCTGGTTCTATGCGGCGTCGATGCTGAAGGAGCGGACGCTGGCCCTGCTCGGCAGCCAGGAAGGGCGCGGCATTTCGGCCGAATGCACTAACGCAGACTATCGCGGCTACCCGTTCCGGATCGGCCTGTTCTGCTCGAAGGTCTCGGTCGACGACCGCACCAACGGCATTTCCGCAATGTTCGGATCCCTGCGGTCCGCCGCCCAAGTCTATAATCCCGGCCATATCGTCTGGGAACTCGATTCGCCGATCGAGTTCCGCACCGGCCACGGACTTTCGGTCTCCACCACCTGGGAGAATTTCCAGTCGAGCCTGACCACCCGGTTTCGCGGGGTGGAGCGCACCTCCACCGTGATCGAGAACGCCAGGACGAACATCCTGTCATCGGCCACCGGCCAGGCTTTCAATATCAGCGCCGGTCACACCGAAATCCATTTGCGCCAGAACGGCACCGACCTCGATGCGGCCATGACGCTGCAAAACACCGATGTGGTGATGAAGGACCTGCCGCAGCTTCTGCCGCGGTTCACGGCCAATCTCGACCTGACCCTGACCGGCCGCGCCGGCATGATCGACGGATCCGATCCGAACGGAACCGTTCTCTATGGCACTGAGGGCCAGATGCGCAGCATTTCGGCTGATCTCGGCGATGGCAAGCTGATCACCGTTTCCGGGCCCTTCTCCTTCGACGAGCAGGGTTATCTGTCGGGCAAGCTGAAGCTCCGGATCGAACAGATCGATGCGTGGCGCGACAGTCTGAGCCAGGCGTTTCCTCAGATCGCCCCGACGCTGAAGACCGCCGCCAACATGCTGTCCGCGCTCGGCCGCGGCAAGAGCGCGTCGCTCGACCTCACCATCAACCGCGGCAAGGTTTTCGCTGGCGGCTTCATCCAGATCGGCGAAATTCCGCCGATCTGAGCGCGATCACTTCTTGACGTCGAGCGCGTGGCGACCGAAATCCGGCGCGTCGACGTCCTGGCCGGCCTGGACGATCGAGCGGCGGATGGCGCGGGTGCGGGTGAAGAGTTCGAACAGCTTGTCGCCCTCGCCCCAGCGGATCGCCCGCTGCAGATAGGCGAGGTCCTCCGAAAACCGCGCCAGCATTTCCAGGATCGCATCCTTGTTGTGCAGGCAGACGTCCCGCCACATGGTGGGATCTGACGCAGCAAGGCGGGTGAAATCGCGAAAACCGGAGGCGGAATATTTGATCACTTCCGCGTCGGTCACCGTTTCGAGATCGTCCGCCGTGCCGACGATGTTGTAGGCGATGATGTGCGGCAGGTGGGAGACGATCGCCAGCACTTTATCGTGGTGTTGCGGGTCCATTTCGTCGATGCGCGAGCCGAGCGCCATCCAGAAGGATTTCAGCTTGTCGAGCGCGACCGTATCCGTCTCCGGGAGCGGCGTGAAGATGCACCAGCGATCCCGAAACAGGCCGACAAAACCGGCGTCCGGGCCGGATTTTTCGGTGCCCGCCAGCGGATGGCCCGGGATGAAATGCACGCCTTCCGGCATATGCGGCGCCATCTGCGCGATGACGGAGGCCTTGGTGGAGCCGACATCCGTGACAATCGCGCCAGCCTTCAGGCTGCCGGCGATCTGCTTTGCAACCGCTTCCGATGCGCCGACCGGCACCGAGACGATGACCAGATCGGCATCCTTCACCGCGTCCGCGGCTGAGGAGACGTAATGCGTGCCGAGCGCCAGTTCTTCGGCACGCTTGAGCGTTTCAGCGCTGCGCGTGGAAATCACCACCTCGCCGGCGAGGCCCAGTTCCTTGACGTCCCGTGCGATCGAGGAGCCGATCAGGCCGATGCCGATCAACGCGATCCTGTCGAAAAGCAGCGTGCTCATGCGCTTTTGCCCATAAATTCGCCGAGCGTCTCAATGACGCCGCGATTGGCCTCTTCCGAGCCGATCGTCATGCGCAGCGCGTTCGGAAAACCGTAACCGCGGACGGCGCGAAGGATGTAACCGCGGCTGGTGAGGAAGGCGTCCGCTTCCGGCGCCCGCTTGCCGTCGACATCCGGAAAATGGATGAGCACGAAATTGGCGACCGAGGGCGTCACCTTGAGGCCGACCGTCTCCAGCGCATGGGTGAGTTTGCCCTGCCAGAGATTGTTGTGCTCGACGGCCTTTTCGACGAAAGCCTGGTCGCGGATGGCGGCGGCACCCGCGGCAATCGCCGGGGCGTTCATGTTGAACGGGCCGCGCACACGGTTCAGGGCGTCGAGAATGCCGGCCGGGCCGTACATCCAGCCGATGCGTAGCGCCGCAAGCCCGTAGACCTTGGAGAAGGTACGGGTCATCACGACGTTCCTGTTGGACGACACCAGCTCGAGGCCGGCTTCGTAGTCGTTCTTGCGCACATATTCCGCGTAGGCCGCGTCGAGCACGAGTATGACGCTCTTCGGCAGGCCGGCATGCAGGCGGCGGATATCGGCGACCGGGACATAGGTGCCGGTCGGATTGCCGGGATTGGCGATGAACACCATCTTCGTCTTGTCGGTGACGGCGGCAAGGATCGCATCGACATCAACGGTGCAATCCTTCTCCTTCACCTCGACCGCCTTGGCGCCGGCGCCCATGATCTGGATCTTGTAGACGAGGAAACCATGCTCGGTGATGATCGCTTCGTCGCCGGTGCCGAGATAGACGTGGCAAAGCAGGCCCAGCAGCTCGTCCGAGCCGTTGCCGCACATGATGTTTGCGACATTGAGCCCGTGCACCGAGGCGATCGCCTCGCGCAGCGCCATCGCCTGACCGTCAGGATAAAGTTCGAGATTGCCGGCCGCCTGTTTGAAAGCTTCGATCGCCTTCGGGCTGGCGCCGAGTGGCGTCTCGTTGGACGAAAGCTTGAAGACGCGCGCTACGCCCGGAGCATGTTCCTTGCCGGGCACATAGGCGGCGATATCCAGAATGCCGGGACGCGGAACGGGCTCACTCGTGACGATGCTCATCGGATCAACCTTTTTGGAAAGCCTTAAACGGCGGGTGTGATCCAGTGGGATTAAAGCCGAATTTCTGCTTTGTCGAGTGGTGAGGATTGGTCGGCGCAGCCGACGAAACGATCCAGTGAATCGTTTCGAATGACGAACGCCCCGAGCCAAGCGAAGGGCAGGACTATCGCTTCTTCACCGGGTCCGCGTCGTCGGCACGCCCCGCGGCGCCAGCACCGGCACGAAGACGCGCCGGGAGGCGCGCGCCGCGACCGGGAGGCCCTGGTAGAGCCGCTTCTGGGCCTCCACCACGATGACCCCGGAAAAGACCGGCCAGAAGCGCCGGCCCAGGCGCTCGAAGGCCTGGCGCAGCTTCAGCACGGCGCGGATCTTCGACGGCGGGAAGAACAGTGCCTCGGCGCTGGCGCCCGGCGTAAAGTTGGTTTCGCGCAGCAGCGAGGTGAGCTGCCCGCGCGAATACGGCCGGCCGGAGCCGAACGGCGTGTGTTCCATGCGCGCCCAGACGCCGCGCCGGTTTGGCACGACGATGACCAGCCGCCCGCCGGGCGCCAGCACCCGCCAGAGTTCCTTCAGGGTCTCCCGCGGATTCTCGGCAAATTCCAGCGAATGCACCATCAGTACGCGGTCGACGGAAGAGTCCGGCAGCGGCAGTTCCTCGTCGAAGACGAGAGCGGTCGAGGAAAGCTCGCTGACCGGCCAGTTCACCGCCCCCTGCCCCGCCGGCATGAAGGCGAAGGTGCGTTCCGTATCGGCGCGGAAACGGTCGAGATAGGGCACGGCATAACCGAGGCCCACCAGCCGCTCCTCCGGCAGCCGCGCCCAGAGCGACGACAGCGCGAACGTAATCGACTGCTCGGCAAGGTGGCCGAGGGGCGAGTGATAGAATTCGCGAAGATCGACGATATCCGTATGCATGCGTAATTTGGTACCAGACGGTGGTTGGACTTCAAGGGACCAGTCTCTACATTCTGACGCAAAACACTTTCAGCAATGGGGTTATGTTATGAGACCACTGGAACTCGAAGTTTTTTCATGCCGCAGCGATAATTACGGCGTTCTCGTGCACGATCCGGAAAGCGGCCTGACGGCCTCGATCGATGCGCCGGAGGAAAAGCCGATCCTCGAGGCGGCGGACCGCCGCGGCTGGAAGATCACCCACATCTTCACCACCCACCACCACGGCGACCACGTCGAAGCCAACCTGGCGCTCAAGGAAAAGTTCGGGCTGGAGATCATCGGCCCGTTCAACGAAGCGGTTGCTATTCCCGGCCTCGACAGGACCATGGCGGATGGTGACGAGTTCCAGTTCGGCGATCATCTCGTCTGCGTCCTCGAGACGCCGGGCCACACGGCCGGCCATATCTGCTACCATTTCCCCGACGACAAGATCCTGTTCGCGGCAGACACGCTGTTTGCGCTCGGCTGCGGCCGACTGTTCGAACGCCCGGCGGCCGACATGTGGCATTCGCTGCAGAAACTCGCCGTTCTGCCTGACGAGACGGCCGTCTATTTCGGTCACGAATACACGCTTTCGAACGCGAAGTTCGCGCTGAGCGTCGATCCGAACAACGGGCGTCTGCAGGCGCGCGCGAGCGAGATCGAAGCGCAACGCGCGGCCGGCCGGTTCACCATTCCGACGACGATCGGGCTGGAGAAGGAGACCAATCCCTTCCTGCGCGCATCGGACCCGGCCATCCGCCGCAACCTCCTGATGGAGAGCAAATCCAACGAGGAAGTGTTTGCCGAAATCCGCAAGCGCAAGGATAATTTCTGAATGACGCCAGAGAAGATCATCACCACGCTCGGCATGCAGCGGCATCCGGAGGGCGGCTGGTATGTCGAGACATTTCGGGACGCCGAAGGCGGCACGCGCGGCCATTCGACGGCGATTTATTACCTGTTGGAAGCCGGCGAACGCTCCCATTGGCATCGGGTTCGCGACGCGGCCGAGACCTGGCATTTCTATGCCGGTGATGCGTTGCTGCTGCGGATTTCCAACGGCGAGACGGTCGAAGAGGTGAGGCTCGGAACAGACCTTGCCACAGGAGAACGGCCGCAAGCCGTGGTCCCGGCCGACGCCTGGCAATCAGCGGAACCGCTTGGCCGCTTCACGCTGGTCGGCTGCACGGTCGCACCCGGCTTTCAGTTTTCGAGCTTCGAGATGGCGCCGCCCGGCTGGGAGCCGTCACCTAGGCCGAAGGAAGCCCGGCAATCGCCAATGTAAAGATCAGCTGCGCCGCGAAGTAAGTGCCCCACACGAACGGCTTCAACCTCGCCATGACAGGTGCATCCGGCTTGACCAGGAATTTCTGGATCGCCAGTGCAGTGTCGGACATGACGAACAGCACAGCGCCGGCCGCGGGCAGGATCGGCTTCACCGCCAGCGCCGAAAGCGCCATGGCGACGATCGCGATCCCGTAGGCGGCGACGGGGATGGCAAGCCGTCCGGCAGGTCGCCACAGCATGAACAACGTCATGCCCGTCAGCACCACGAAGATCCATGCCGCCGTATAACGCCAGGCGGAGGTGAAAAGCAGGCTCGGTTCTATCGATGGCCAGAACAGCGCCGCATAGGCAATATGCAAAGCGAGGAAGGCCGCGAGCCCGGCGACGAAGGCTGGCTCTCCCTCGTAGGCGAGGCAGGTGTCTCCGAGTGCACCCAGCGCCAGCGCTGCGATCAACAGCGCCGGGGCGCCGGAAAGACCGGCGTAGAGCACAAGCAGCAAGACCGGTAAGGTCTTCAGCACCGCGCGAAGATGGCCCGCCGGTCTTTTCAACCAGCGGAAATAATGGATCGCAAGCGCGATCGAGGCGGCAAGCACCGCCCACAACAACAGATACATCTTTTCCCCCCACGTCCCCGACCCTTAAGGAACGCCTATTCGGCCACGGCTTCCGCAATCGGCTTTGGCCGGAACATATCCCGCGCCGCCAGCACCGCCCCTCCGGTGATCAGCAGGCAGGCAAGCAGGATGTTCCAATTCGCTTCGGCAAAACCCGATGCGACCAGGATCAGCGTCGACAGCAGCGGCGCCGCATAACTGGCCGCGCCGATGATCTGGATATCGCCGTTCTTGACACCGTAGTCCCAGGCATAGAAGGCCGCGCCGACCGGCAGCAGGCCAAGCCCGACGACCGCCGCCCACTCGCCGCCATCGGCTGGCCAGACGGTCGTCTCCAGCGCCAGATGGCAGATCAGCGACAGCAGCGAGGTACCGAGGCAGAAGCCGGTGACGACATCGGTCGAAACCCGGTCGAAGCGCCGCGTCAGCAGCGAATAACCGGACCAAGTGAAAGCGCAGAGAAAGGCGGCGCCATAACCCATGAGATAAGCGTCGTCGAAGGCAAGTCCGTTGCGGGAAACGATGGCGATCGTGCCGCAGAGCCCGGCGACAGCGCCAGCCACGTGATACCAGCGCAGCTTCTCGCCCGGCAGCAGGGCTGAACCGACGACGATGAACAGCGGCCAGAGATAGGCGATCAGCCCGGCCTCGACCGCCGGCGCATTCCGGAGCGCCGTGAAATAGAGAAAATGATAGCCGAACAGGCCGCCGATCCCGGTGATCCAGACTTTCGGCGGCTGTTTCAGGAGCGCGATACGCTCGGGCCTGACAATAAAAAGCACGATGCCAGGCAGGCTGCCGATCGCGAACGTCATCGCGCTCATCTGGAAAGGCGGCACTTTTCCGGATGCAGCCGTCATCAGGGCCAGCAACGACCACATCAGGATCGCCGTAAAACCGATCAACGTCCCCCGGATTTTCACCCCTGCCCCCTTGGGCGCCCGGACGGGCGCTTTAGTCAGCCGCCATATTTGACGGCCGTCACATAAACCTGCCCCATCCTGGTCGGGATGACGGCATAGACCGGAGCATATACATTTACCGACTGCGCCTTGGCAAACCAGATTTCCATCGGCGTCTTGCGCAGGTATTCGATATCGCTGCGCCCGCGCTTGAAGCCCGATCTCGGAAGGTAGCGGATCGAACAGACGATCGCCTCGCCCTTGAAGCCGTCGGTCGAAAACGGCCTGGTGCCCTTCGGCGTCAACACCAGGTCCATGCGCGACTCACCGTCGTAGATCGGCAGCCGGCTGGGGCAGACCTTGGCGTCGCCCGGGAAGATGAGGCCACTCAACGGGTCCAGTACGGCACGCAGGTCCTTTTCGGTCACCGGAATCCAGGTCTCCGGATTGCGGGTCGGCTCGGGCTTGACCGTCGTCCCGGTAACATTGCCGTTGCGGTATTCGACATCGTAGATGCGCGTGCGTTTTCCGGCGCTGTAGACGAGGTTGTAGCGATCGGCCTGCAGCTTGTCGGCCTGCATGCGCCCGCTGACGCTGGTTTCGGCGGAGATGCGGCTGATGATGTTGACGATCCCGGCCGATTTGAACGTTCCGGTGATCTTGTAGTCGCTGCTGTTGAATTCGCTGGCAAAAGACGCCTTGGCGATCGGCAGGATCCCGAGCGAGATATTGTATTCGCTGACATGCCGGATTTCCGCCGAGCTGAGCGGATTGGCCGTGAACCCGAAGACGAGCACGAAGGCACTGACGAAACTGCCGCGAAGGTTCATGATTTTGCCCTGACCGATGAGGACGCCGAAAAGCGTCTTCCCGCAGACATATAGACGGTGCATCATGGCAAGAAAATAGCGGCTTCACGGCACTGGCGGCGGATTCTCTTAGGGTTAGGTCAAGGTTTTGGCTTGACGCGACGAGCCCCACTGACTATAGAACCGCAACTTTCCACTCAGGACCAGTTGGATCGGCGCACCGGCATTGTCCGGAAGTACCATCCGATTGCAGAAGAACAAAGGTGTATCCATGTCTCGTGTGTGCGAACTGACCGGCAAGGGCGTTCAGACCGGCAACAACGTAAGCCACGCCAACAACAAGACCCGCCGTCGGTTCCTGCCGAACCTGTGCCAGGTTACGTTGATCTCCGACGCTCTCGGCCAGCGTTATCGCCTGCGCGTCTCGGCACACGCTCTGCGCTCCGTCGAACATCGTGGCGGCCTCGACGCCTTCCTGTTGAAGTCCGATGAGACCGAACTGTCGATGCGCGCCCGCCTGCTGCGCCGCCAGATCGTCAAGAAGACCGCCGAAGTCGCTGCTGCGGCTTAGTCGGCCTGACGACCAATCATCCGGCTTTGAACAAGGCTTGAACGGGTAATACCGGCCAGGCCTTTTCTCTTGGCCTTCATAGAACTCCAACTGGTGGCATCACCCAGGATAAAAAAATGCTGAGCTCACGCTATACTTTCATCTATGCCCTGCTGATGGCGGCCGTCGTGGTCGCGTCGAACTTCCTGGTCCAGTTCCCGGTCGTCGGAACGTTCTGGGGCATCGCCCTCGGCGATCTTCTGACCTGGGGCGCCTTTATCTATCCCTTTGCCTTCCTGGTGACCGATCTCGCCAACCGGCAGTTCGGGCCTTCGATCGCCCGACGCGTCGTTCTCACAGGCTTTGTCGTCGGCGTGACGCTGTCGTTCCTGGCCTCCGCCCCGCGCATCGCCATCGCCTCGGGCACCGCCTATCTGGTCGGCCAGCTTCTCGACATCTCCGTGTTCAATCGGCTCCGCCGCCAGACCTGGTGGCGCGCGCCGCTCGCTGGCTCCCTGCTCGGTTCGGCGCTCGACACGCTGCTATTTTTCTCGCTGGCCTTCGCCCCGCTCTTCGCCTTCATCGGCCCGAACGAAGACTTCGCGATCCAGTCCGCACCGCTCCTCGGCGCGTTTGCCGCAGAAGCCCCGCGCTGGATCTCCTGGGCGCTCGGCGACCTCGTGGTCAAGATCCTGGTCGGCGTCGTTCTTCTCCTGCCCTATGGCGCCCTGATGAACGTGCTGAAGCCGATGCCGCAGGTCGCCCCGGCCCGCTGAGCTCAAGGAGCATTCCGCCTGGCATCACTGCGTCAGGCGGAATTCCAGCATCACGTTACGCTGCAGCAGATTGCCGTTGTCATCCGAAATCAGGATCAGATGCGGCTTGCCCTCCGGCCCGGTGATGACGTCGAGCCCTTCCATGTTGTCGATCGCATAGCCCATATCGGCTTCGAGAAGCACGTCGCCATCCACCGCAGCGCCTGGACGGATGCTGTCGCCCTTGATCAGGCGAATGCGCATGCCGAGGCCGCCGATGAAGCTGAAGCGGCGTTCGAGCAGCAGGAAATCGCCGTTTGGCAGAAAGGCGCCATCGGTCGCGTCGAACGGATCGTGCCGCACCACCGTGAACACGCCCTTGAGCGGCCCTTCCAGGATCGCGGCGAAAAGGTTGCCCCGGTCATCGAGGCTATGCTCGGTGACCGCGACAGGCGCCCCCTTGAGCGGACCTGTCTGAGGTGACACCGCCACCGTCTCCATGCCCGCATTCATCCGGAACTCGTGGCGGGGAATGGGTAGATCGAGGCTCTTCAGAGGCGCCGATGTTTCGAACCCCGGATCGGGATAGGCATCGACGCGGTGCAACTGCTCGAAGCCGACGATCGCCTGGCCGTCCCGCAGCGCCAGCCCCTCGGCGTCCGAATTGTATTTCGAGCCGACCCGGCCGCCACGGATGAGGATCGGATTGATAGCGAGATCGGTGAGGTTGGCGAGACGCCCCTTCGCATCCCGTTCAACGCGGCCGGTCAGCCAGGAACCGGTATCGAGCACCGACACGAACCTTTCGCCATCGGCGCGAAAGCGGATGCTCGATAGCGACTGAAGCCGGCTATCAGGTGACGAAAATTCGATCCCGCCGAGAAATTCGAGCGAACCGAAGCGCGTTTCCGACGAACCGCGCTTGAATTCAGTGATAGCCCGAGCCCTGACCGAGACATTGTCGGTGGCAGGCGCCACCGGGGAGGCGATGGCGCCGAAAAGGCCGGCGCAGACGACGAAGCGGGAAAGTTTCAAGCGGCGGACCTCAGCTGGCCCGTCGCATGCGGCCCTGCTGCCTGCCATTTTCCGCAAACAGTTCGGCAAGTTGCTCGGTCATTGCCCCGGCAAGCTCGTCCGCATCGACGATCGTCACCGCCTTGCGATAGTAGCGCGTCACGTCGTGGCCGATGCCGATCGCCAGCAACTCCACCGGCGAGCGCGTCTCGATCTGTTCGATCACGGCGCGCAGGTGCCGTTCGAGATAATTGCCGGGATTGACCGACAGCGTCGAATCGTCGACCGGCGCACCATCCGAGATCATCATCAGGATCTTGCGCTGCTCGCGACGGGCGATCAGGCGGTTATGCGCCCACATCAGCGCCTCGCCGTCGATGTTTTCCTTGAGAAGGCCTTCGCGCATCATCAGGCCGAGATTGCGGCGTGAACGGCGCCACGGCGCATCGGCGGACTTGTAGACGATATGGCGCAGGTCGTTGAGGCGGCCGGGCGTCGGCGGCTTGCCGCTCGCCAACCACTTTTCGCGCGCCTGCCCGCCCTTCCAGGCCTTGGTGGTGAAGCCGAGGATCTCGACCTTGACGCCGCAGCGCTCCAGCGTGCGGGCGAGGATATCGGCGCAGGTGGCAGCGACCGTGATTGGCCGGCCGCGCATCGAGCCGGAATTGTCGATCACCAGCGTCACGACCGTATCGCGGAATTGCGTATCCCGCTCCTTCTTGAAGGAGAGCGGCTGCATCGGATCGATGATCAGGCGCACTAGGCGGGCCGGATCGAGATACCCCTCTTCGAGATCGAAGTCCCAGGAGCGGTTCTGCTGCGCCATCAGGCGGCGCTGCAGGCGGTTGGCAAGCCGGCCGACGGCGCCCTGAAGATGAGCAAGCTGCTTGTCGAGGAAGGCCCGCAGCCGGTCGAGTTCCGCTTCGTCGCAAAGCTCTTCGGCGGTGATTTCCTCGTCGAATTCCTGGGTGAAGATCTTGTAGTCGACCTTCTCGTTGAAATCGTCGAACGGGCTGTTGGGCCGCCGGGTTTCGCCGGGTGTTTCCGAATGTTCGTCGCTGTCGTCCGACATGTCGTCGTCGGACATTTCCGCGCCGTCCATCTCGCCGTCGTCCATTTCCTCGTCGGAAGCATCGCTCTGCTCGGCAGGTGCGGCGTCGGAGCCGGCTTCTTCCTCGACCTCGTCGTTCTCGGTCTCGTTGCTGCGCGGCTGGTCATCCTGATCCGGGTTTTCCATCTCCTCCGGCTCGGCGTCCTCGTCGGCAAACTCCTCCGCCATCTGCATGGAGGTAAGTATGTGCCGCACCAGCTTGGCGAACGCCTGCTGGTCTTCGATCACGTTTCGGAGGTTGTCGAGGTCGCCGGCCGCCTTGTCCTCGATGAACGGGCGCCAGAGATCCAGCACCTTGCCCGCACTCGGCGGCGGCTTGATGCCGGTCAGCTTTTCGCGCACCAACATGGCGACCGCTTCGCCGATCGGTGCGTCTTCCTGCCGTTCGATGCCCGAAAAATTCGCCTTCGAGTATTTTTCGGCATGCATCGAACTGATGTTCGATGCCATGCCGGCCATGCGCAATGCGCCGATCGACTCGACGCGCGCCTGCTCGACGGCATCGAAGACCACGCGTGCGTCAGCACCCTGGGGCGACATGTTCGCATGCACGTTCGTATCGTGGCAGGCAATCCGCAGTGCCATGGAATCGCCGAGCCCGCGGGTGACCGCAAGCTCATGGGCGGTCGGCCGCTTGGAGATTTCCGGCAGGCGGATGCGCTCGCCGGCAAGGCCCGGACGTTCGTTTGCGAACGTAACCTCGACTTCCGCGTCACCGGCGATCGACCTCACGCAGCCGGTAATCGCCCGCCGCAACGGTTCGGTGTCGACCGGACCGCCGGATTTGGCTTTCGAATTGTCTCCGCGACCTGCCATGATCTCGTCTCCGCTCAGGCTCCGAGAACGATGTTGGCGGCACTTTCCTTCAGCTCGACACCGAAGGCGCGCTGGTACTGTTCGGCGACCAGCGTGCGTTCCAGTTCGTCGCACTTGTTGAGGAAGGTGATGCGGAAGGCGAACGCGATGTCACCGAAAATCTCGGCGTTTTCCGCCCAGGTGATGACGGTACGCGGGCTCATGACCGTCGAGAGATCGCCGTTGATGAAGGCCGAACGGGTAAGATCCGCGACGCGCACCATCTTCGACACCGTCTCGCGGCCCTCGGCCGTACGACCGAAAGACTTGACCTTGGCGGCGACGATATCGACTTCCTTCTGGTGCGGCAGATAGTTCAGCGTCGTCACGATCGACCAGCGGTCCATCTGCGCCTGGTTGATCTGCTGCGTGCCGTGATAGAGGCCGGTCGTATCGCCGAGGCCCACCGTGTTGGCGGTCGCGAAGATGCGGAATGCCGGGTGAGGACGGATGACGCGGCTCTGGTCGAGCAGGGTCAGGCGGCCGGAGGATTCGAGAACGCGCTGGATGACGAACATCACGTCCGGGCGACCGGCATCGTATTCGTCGAAGACGAGCGCGACATTGTGCTGGTAGGCCCAGGGCAGGATGCCGTCCTTGAATTCGGTGACCTGCTTGCCGTCCTTCAGCACGATCGCGTCCTTGCCGACGAGATCGATACGGCTGACATGGCTATCGAGGTTGATACGCACGCACGGCCAGTTGAGGCGTGCGGCGACCTGCTCGATATGGGTGGACTTGCCGGTGCCGTGGAAGCCGGACACCATGACACGTCGGTTATGCGCAAAGCCTGCGAGAATGGCGAGCGTCGTGTCGCGGTCGAAAAGATAGTCCGGGTCGAGATCCGGAACGTAAGGGTCGCCGCTGCTATATGCCGGAACCCTGATATCGCTGTCGATGCCGAAGACTTCCCTGACCGAAACGGTGGTATCGGGAAGGTTTGAAATATCTAGATCAATCTTACTCATCGTCTCTCCAAGGCGCGAGCCGCCGCCCGGCCGTCATCCTCACTGCCATAATTTTTACGGCTTAGCAGAAACCCGCCTGCTTCAACAACTGATATGCTTGAATGACGGCACGAAAACGTTCTTCCGAACCGCGGTCGCCGCCATTCGCATCCGGATGGTGTTTCTTGACCAGTTCCTTGTAGCGGGTCTTGATCTCCGCAGCCGACGCATTGGCCGCCAACTCCATCGTATCGAAGGCTTTGGCTTCCAGTGTCTTCAGCTTGCGCCCCTGCGTCTGGAAACGGGGCCCGGCGGCCCGCGCACTCGACACGAAGCCGAACGGATCCCTGAAGCGCTGCTGGGTGCCGGTAGCGCCGGCAGCACCTGAACGCGCCGTGGAATGAAGCGGCGCATCCTTGGCGGCCTTGTTGACGCCGACGGTCCAAGTCGGCCGATGGCCGGTGATCGCCTCTTTCTGGTACCGGGCGATCTCGCTGTCCGAGAGGCCGGAGAAATAATTATAGCCCTTGTTGTATTCCCTGACGTGCTCGAAGCAGAACAGAAAGAACTGGCCTTCCGCGTTGCGGCCCACGGGAGCGCGATGGACGCCGGGTTTGTCGCATCCGTCCCACTGGCAGGTGGGCGCTTCAGGAACAGCTTCCTGCTGCCTGTTCTTGCGCGTCCGGATGCGGTCGAAATATTTGGAATCTAGTTTCATAAGGCCCTCATTATGGGGCGACGAACAGGGCGCGGCAAGAATTGACAAAGTCCTTTCTTACTGGTTTGTGGGATGCCCCTTTTGCGTCGCAACGGAGACCGAAATGTCCGTCAAATCCCGGATCGAAATCACGCTCACCGACAATCTCGAACCGGAACGGCTGGTCGTCATCGATGAAAGCCATCAGCACGCCGGCCATCAACCCGACATCACCGGAACCGGCGAAACCCATATGCGGGTCCGCATCGTTTCGAAAAAATTTTCCGGAATGAGCCGGCTCGACCGGCATCGGACGGTGAATGCGCTGCTGAAGCCGGAACTCGACGCCGGCCTCCACGCGCTGGCGGTCGAAGCCTCGGCACCGGGCGAACCGACGCGCTGGTAGCGGGATATAGATAGGAAGAGATGGCCGATTGGCCAACGTTGAAATCGAATTCTTCTGAGGCACCTCCTCATCCGACCCTTCGGGCCACCTTCTCCCCGAGGGGAGAAGAAGATATGTCGCGACGTCTCCACTCCTCCTCTCCCCTCGGGGAGAGGGTGGCCCAGCGAAGCGGAGGTCGGGTGAGGGGGAGCCGCGGCAGATTACTCCGCCGGTAGCGTCACATCTTCCGCCGGCCGGATCCTTAGCCGCGTAATCCGGTTCTTCTCCCGCTTCATCACCGTGAAACGCTTCCCATAGAACGTGAACGCCTGCCGTTCTTCCGGGATCAGCTTCGATTCGTGGATGACGAGACCGGCGATCGTGGTTGCTTCCGCATCCGGCAGGCTCCAGTCGAGCGCGCGGTTCAGATCGCGGATCGGCACTGAGCCGTCGACAACAATTGATCCGTCCGCCTCCTGGCGCACGCCCTGGATCTCGATATCGTGCTCGTCGGCAATGTCGCCGACGATTTCCTCCAGGATGTCTTCCAGCGTGACGATACCCTGCACCTCGCCATATTCGTCAACGACGACCGCAAAGTGCCCCTTGCGGCGCAGGAAGGCGCTGAGCTGGTCCTTGAGGCTGGTGCTGTCCGGCACGAACCAGGGTTTTTGGGCGATCTTGACGATATCGAGGTTTTCGGGCTCGACATTCGGCTCGGCGAGCGCCCGAAGCAGGTCCTTGGCATGCACGACGCCGATGATGTTCTCGGTCGAGTTCCGCCAGAGCGGCATGCGCGTATAGGGGCTTTCGAGCACGGCGCGGACCGCCAGTTCCGGCGGATCGTCGGCATTGACCGCCCGCATGACCGTGCGATGCCGCATCACGTCGGAGACTTCGAGCTCCTCGAGTTCGAAGAGGCCGCTCAGCCGGTCGCGATCCTGCTTGTCGAAATTCCCCTCGCGATGAACGAGGTCGAGAGCGGCATGCAGATCGTCATGGCTGGAAAGGGCGAGCGTCTGCTCGGACAGGGAAGCGCCGAACGCGCGAAGAAGTCCGCGGATCACCGCGTTGACAGCACGCGACTTGAGGCCCTGTTTGGACGTCATTTCGGCCGCTTTTCCTCCAGGAAGCTCAAGACCTCGGACGACGGAACGTCGTTGGCGACGAAGGACTGGCCGATGCCGTGCGTCAGGATGAAGGTGAGCTTGCCGCTCTGTACCTTCTTGTCCTGCGCAATCGCGTCCAGCAGCTTTTCCGTCGGCGGCAGTTTTCCGGGAATATCGCTCATCGACGTCGGCAGGCCGACGGCTTTCAGATGGGCCGTGACCCGTGCCGCGTCGTCCGGGCTTGCAAGGTTCATGCGCGCCGAGAACTGATGCGCGAGAACCATGCCGATCGCAACGCCTTCGCCATGCACGAGGCGGCTGCTGTCATATTCGGTTGCCGCTTCCAGCGCGTGGCCGAACGTGTGGCCGAGATTGAGCAGCGCCCGGCGGCCGGTCTCGCGCTCGTCCTCGACCACCACGTCGGATTTCGCCTGGCAGCTGATCGCGATCGCCTCGATCCGCTCCGGGCCGCCCGCAAATACGGCCTTCCAGTTCTTTTCGAGCCAGGCGAAGAAATCCGGCTGGTCGATCAGCCCGTATTTCGCCACTTCCGCATAACCGGCCCGGAATTCGCGTTCGGAGAGCGAATCGAGCGCCGCGGTATCGGCGAGAACGAGGTCCGGCTGGTGGAAGACACCGAGCAGGTTCTTGCCATGGCGGGTGTTGATACCGGTCTTGCCGCCGACCGACGAATCGACCTGCGCCAGAAGCGAGGTCGGGATCTGCACGAAACGCACGCCACGCCTGACGATGCCGGCCGCAAAACCGGCCAGGTCGCCGATCACGCCGCCGCCGAGCGCGATCACCGCGTCGTTGCGCTCGATACGGGCCGAGAGCACCATGTCGGTAACGGTCGCCAGATGTTCGAAGCTCTTGGTCTTCTCGCCGGGCGGCAGCGTCAGCGAGACGGCTTCGATCCCGTCCGTCTGCAGGCTGTCCATCAGCGCTTCGAGATAAAGCGGCGCGACGTGCTCGTCGGTGACGATAGCCGCCTTGCGGCCCTTCAGCCGCGCGGTGATCTCGCCACCGGCCCGCGTGATCAGGCCAGGACCGATCAGGATGTCATAGGCCCGTTCGCCGAGCGGCACATGCACCAGACGCTCGGCGTTACGGCCCTCGGATCGGGAAGACATGTTCATTGCAATTCACCTTCGCTGGGCAATTCACTTTCGCCGGGCAGATTGGCCACAGCGGAAAGTACCTCGTTGACCATCACGTCCTTGCGGACGTTTTCGGACAGTACCGTCACATCGGCCTCGGCATAGATCGGATAACGCTGGATCATCAGATTTTCGAGCGTCTGCCTGGGGTTCTCGGTCTTCAGCAATGGCCGGTGGTCGCGTTTGTTCACCCGCTCCCACAAAACGTCGAGATCCGCCTTCAGCCAGATGGAAATGCCGCCGATCTTGATCTGGTGGCGGGTGTTCTCGTTGACGAAGGCACCGCCGCCGGTCGAAACCACGCGGGGACCGCCCCTCAGCAGCCGCTCGATGACACGGGTCTCCAACGCCCGGAACTCCACCTCACCGTAGGCGGCGAAGAGTTCGCTGATGGTCATGCGCGAAACCTTTTCGATCTCCGCATCCGTATCGATGAAGGGAATGGAAAGGGTCTGCGCCACCAGCCGGCCGATCGCCGATTTGCCGGCCCCCATCAGCCCGACGAAGATCAGGTTGCGCTTGCCGAGGACGGCGCGCGCCTTTTCGCTGAGTGGAGTTGCGACTTCTGTCATTGTCAGGTCCATTTCGAAAAACGGTATCGACAAATGCATCGGCAGCGTCAAGCCGTCGCAACCCTCAAAGAATGCGGGGGATTGTTTGTTCTTGCCGATATGTAAACCTTTATCGATATATTGCGGCGCAACTCCGGGAGTCCTTAATGCCCACCCTTTTCCGTTTCCTCTTCGTGCTGGCGGCGATCGCAGGCATCGTTTATGGAAGCATGGTGGCTCTCGTCATGCTGGTGGATCCGCGCGAGCGCGACGTGACCGTGCGCATTCCTTCCGAACGGTTGAACCCGGCAACGCCGCAACAGTAACGGCAGGTAGATGGCCGACCTTTCCCGAGCCCATATCGAAGCCTTTCTCGAGATGATGAGCGCCGAACGGGGTGCCGCCGGCAACACGCTCGTATCCTACGAACGAGATCTGGAAGATCTGCAGTCTTTCCTCGCCGCCGGCAACGTTTCGGCCTTGACGGCGCAAAGCGCCAATCTCTCGGCCTATCTCGCCCATCTCGGCGCCCAGGGTTTTGCCGCCTCGTCGCAGGCGAGAAAACTGTCGGCCATGCGGCAGTTCTACAAGTTCCTCTATGCCGAGGGCTTGCGCGGCGACGATCCGACCGCCATCCTCGACGCACCGAAAAAAGGCCGCTCGCTGCCGAAGATCATGAGCGAGGACGACGTGACGCGGCTCCTGGACCTGGCCGCGAAGGAAGCCGCCGAACCCGGACCCGATCAGCTTGCGCGTCTCAGAATGCTGGCGCTGCTCGAACTTCTCTACGCAACCGGCATGCGCGTCAGCGAGCTCGTGTCGCTGCCGGTCAAGGTTCTCGACCAGGAAGGACGTTTCCTGATCATCCGCGGCAAGGGCAACAAGGAACGGCTGGTGCCTCTATCCCGGTCGGCGATCGCGGCTCTCGGACCCTATGGCCAGGCCCGCCAGGCCTCGCTCGCCAAGACAGGCGACAGTCCCTGGCTCTTCCCGTCCGCCGGCAAGGAGGGGTATTTGCCAAGGCAGGTATTTGCCCGCGACCTCAAGGGCCTGGCGGCGCGCGCCGGACTTCGCACGGCCGCAATCTCTCCGCATGTGATGCGCCATGCCTTCGCAAGCCACCTCCTCCAGAACGGCGCGGACCTGCGCGTTGTGCAGGAACTGCTCGGCCATTCGGACATTTCCACCACTCAAATCTACACGCATGTTCTGGAAGAAAGGCTGCGAGAGCTGGTTCAAACACACCACCCTCTTGCAAAACAGGCCAAAAACCGGGATTAGAGGCCCCAAACATAAAATAGGAACTCCGTGTTCCTGAGATAAAACAACCGGAAACCGGCTCTCATGCAGACTTATCTCGATTTCGAAAAGCCAATCTCGGACCTCGAAGGCAAGATTCACGAGCTCAAAAAGCTCGCCTCCGAGGACGAAAGCATCGATACGTCCGAGGAAATCGGCAGGTTGGAGACCCGGGTCAGGGAAGCCACCCGGGAAATCTATTCCAAGCTTGGCGCCTGGGAGAAGACGCAGGTCGCGCGCCACCCGCAGCGTCCGCATTTCGTCGATTACTCCGCCCATCTCTTCACCGATTTCACGCCGCTCGCCGGCGATCGCAATTTCGGCGAGGATGCCGCCATCCAGGCAGGCCTTGCCCGCTTCAACGGCATGCCCGTCGCCGTCATCGGCCAGGAAAAGGGCCATGACACCAAGACCCGCCTTAAGCACAATTTCGGCAGCCCGCGTCCGGAAGGTTACCGCAAGGCAATCCGGATCATGGAAATGGCCGATCGCTTCCACCTGCCGGTCATCACCCTCATCGATACGGCAGGCGCCTATCCGGGCGTCGGCGCCGAGGAACGCGGCCAGGCGGAAGCCATCGCCCGCTCGACCGAAATGTGCCTGGGCCTGAAAGTGCCGATGGTCTCGGTCGTGATCGGCGAAGGCGGCTCCGGCGGCGCAATCGCGATCGCCACCGGCAACCGCGTCTATATGCTCGAACATTCGATCTATTCGGTCATTTCCCCGGAAGGCGCGGCCTCCATCCTGTGGCGCGATTCGACCCGCGCCCGCGAGGCTGCGACCAACATGAAGATCACCGCCGAAGACCTGAAGGGCCTCGGCATTATCGACGCCATTATCCCCGAACCGGTCGGCGGCGCGCATCGCGAACCGGAGGTCGTGATTGCCGCGACGGGCAAGGTCATTGCTTCGGCGCTGGAAGATCTTGGGCGGCTCTCGGGCGATGAAGTGCGGGCTGCACGCCGGCAGAAATTCCTCGATATCGGCCGCAATCTCTGATCTTCGGGCCTCCGCCACGCCAATAGCCAAATTTGGCCATATTGCTGATAACATTGGGTGCCGGGCGGTTTTGCTGGACAGGCCGGCGCAAGCGGTTAAGAATATGTAAAGATTACCGCTTTATTCATAGAAGTCCTGTACCGAATTCGTTCGTCGTTCCAAGTCTATGTGGTCCGTACCGATGCGCCTGAAACACATCGCTTTTGCTCTCCTCGTGGCAACCGCCCTGACGGGCTGCAACGATACGCTCGATTCCGCGAGCATCGATCTGAAGAGCGTCAAGAACAAGGTCGAGCAGCCCCTGCCTTCGAGCATTCTCGCCGAGATGCAGAAGAAGAACATGCCGCGCACTTCGCCGATCATGATCCGCATCCTCAAGGAAGAGGGCAAGCTGGAAGTCTGGAAGGCAAGGGCCGACAACCGCTTCGAGGTGATCAAGAGCTACGACATCTGCGCCTGGTCCGGAAAGCTCGGCCCCAAGGTCAAGGAAGGCGACCGCCAGGCTCCGGAAGGCTTCTATAACCTGACGCCGGCGCACCTGAACCCGAATTCGAAATATTACCTCGCCATCAATACCGGCTTCCCGAACCGCTACGATGCCGCCAACGGCCGCAGCGGATCGAACCTGATGATCCACGGCGCCTGCTCGTCGTCCGGCTGTTATTCGATGACCGACGAACAGGTTCTGGAAATCTACGCCTTCGCCCGCGACGCCTTCAAGGGCGGCCAGACCTCCGTGCAGCTCCAGGCTCTCCCCTTCCGGATGAACGCGGAGAACATGGCGCGCCACCGCGACAGCCAGAATTATGATTTCTGGAAAATGCTGAAGACCGGCTTCGATCATTTCGAAGTCACCAAGCGCCCGCCGGAAGTCAACGTCTGCGAAAAGAAGTATGTCTTCAACCAGCAGGTCGATAGCAACGGCACATTTGCGCCTGCCGCGGCCTGCCCGCCCATGTCCACGCCGCCGGCCCTCTCGGCTGCGCTGACCTCCTACGAAAAGACCTACCAGGTCGCCTACGCCAAGGCGCTCGAGAATTTCGACGGCAAGGTCTGGTATGAGCCGACCGAAGCCGAGCGCAAGGCCGTGGTTGCCGGCAAGCGCAAGGGCCGCGACATCGCCTATGCGCCGACCGGAACTTCCCTCGAAGCCGGCAAGCTGCTGAGCCAGTCCGAATTCCGCGACATGATGGAAAAGCGGATGGCCTCCCAGAACAAGCCGGCCAATACCATGCTTGCCTCCGCCGCGCCCGTCACGTTTCGTCCCGGCACCGCCGCCGACCGCATGAAACAGGACCGCCTGCCGGCAGCCGGCCCGATCGCCCAGAGCAATGCCGCGCAGAGCACCGGTACGGTCCCCACTGTCACAACGGCGCAGGGCACGACGACCACGGTTCCGATCCCGGCCCAGAACCCGCTCGCCTATGCGGCACCGCCGATCAGCGAGGAAAAGAAGAAGCCGTTCTGGAAGTTCTGGAGCCAGGAATGAGCTTTGAGACCGCAGGCCTCTACGATCTGAGAGGCCTGAAGTGTCCGCTGCCCGTCCTGAAGACGCGCCGCCGGCTGAAGGGCATGGAGAGCGGCGCGGAGCTTGCGATCGAAACCACCGACCCCCTCGCCGGCATCGACATCCCGCATTTCTGCAGCCAGGAAGGCCACCAACTGGTCCGCTCGGAAAAGACCGAGACGGGGCACCGTTTTTTGATCCGCAAGGGTTGAGCGGGCCTACATCCGCAGGCCGGGAACGGCGAGCGGATTGTCTTCGAGCGCAGCGCGGTCCGGCCGGTCGACGCGGGGCTGGCCCGTAAATGCCGCGAAAAGATCCGAGACGAAGGCTTCTTCCAGCCCTTGCGTGATCAGCACCATGCGCGTGCGCCGGTCCAAGCCGTCGGGCCATTTCGGCAGGCGCTGCGGCGGATGGAAGACGCTCTGCACCCCATGCAGCACCAGCGGCCGTTCCGGATTGTCGGAAAGCGCCACGATCGCCTTCATCCGAAGCAGTTTCTCGCCATGCGCCGAGCGCAACAGGTCGATGAACATCTCGATCGCCATCGGATCGATCGGCTTGTCGTGGATGATCGAGAACGAGCGGATGTCGTCGCCATGGCGGTTCACGTCATGATGATGGTGGTGATGGCCATGCCCGTGGTGTTCATGGTTATGTCCATGGCCGTGGTGATGATCATCGTGGTGGTCATGACCATGATCGCGGTGGTGATGCGCCTCGGCATCGTTCGCCAGCTCGTCATGCAGCCAGCGATCGACGTCGGCGATCTTCGTCGCCGGATCGTAGAGGCCGTTCACCAGAATGGCCGCCGTGCCGGCCGCTTCGCTGTCGCCATCGACGATCGGCGCCCGCGGGTTGAGCACCGCAAGCCGGCTTTTCAGCGCGGCCAGCTGGGAAGCGTCCGTCATTGACTGTTTGGAGATGATCAGCCGGTCGGCCACCGCCACCTGCTTCACGGCCTCCTGATGACGGTCGAGCGTCGAAACGCCGTGCACCGCATCGACCACGGTGATGACGCCGTCGAGCTCGAAATTCTGCGCGATGACCGGATTGCCCATCACCGACTGCATGACCGGCGCCGGGTCCGCAAGGCCCGTCGTTTCGATCACGACGCGGCGGATCGGCCTCAGCCGGCCAGTCTGGATACCGTCCATGATCGAGGCGAGCGAATCCACCAGCTCGCCGCGCACCGTGCAGCAGAGGCAGCCATTGGCGATCTCCAGCAAAGCGTCGCCCGAAGCTTCGACCAGGAAATTGTCGATCCCGACTTCGCCGAACTCGTTGATGATCACGGCCGTATCGCTGGTGCCCGGATCCTTGAGGATACGGTTCAGCAGCGTCGATTTACCCGCGCCGAGAAACCCGGTGAGGATGGAAACCGGAATCCGGCTGCGGGCAGAAGACATGGCCTGTTCTCGTTCAGAATGTCGGGCGCGGCTGCGGGATCGGCACGTTGGCGATCTCGTTCTTGCCCTTGGTTGAAGCGATCTGCTCGCTGCCGGGAATAAGTCCGGCAAAGCTGTAGACGGGCGGGCGGTCCATCTCGTGGATATAGGGCGAATGCTGGACAGTCCGGCCGGCATCGTCACGGGTTTCGCTGCGCACCTTGGCCGCCTGCGGATTGCAGATCGTGGCGCTGACGTCGTTGACCTCGGCCATGTCCCCATAGGGCTGCAGCGATGTCAGCGGCACGCCCTGGTTCGCCGGCGAGGTCAATCCCTGCTGCAGAAGGTTGGCGGTGTCGTCGGCGCGGCCGGCAAGGCTGTCGGACCCCAGCACCACGGAGATCACCGTGCGGCCGTCGCGCGTCGCCGAACCGACCTGATTGAAGCCGGAGGCGCAGATGAAACCGGTCTTCATTCCGTCGGCGCCATCGAAACGGCCGATCAGCGTATTGAAGTTCGGATATTGCTTGGCGCCGGTATCGATGCCCTCGAGCGAAAAATAGCTCTGATATTCCGGAAAATCCTGCTTCAGGCGCAGCGTCAGCAGCGCAAGATCGCGCGCTGTCGAATACTGGCCCTTGCCGGGCAGGCCATGGGGGTTGATATAGCGCGTCGAGGTCATCCCGAGCGCCTGGGCCTGGCTGTTCATCATCGCCACGAACTGGTCGAGCGAACCGCCGACCGTCTCGGCGACCGCGACCGCCACGTCGTTGGCCGACTTGACGAGCAGGATTTTCAAGGCGCTGTCCATGGTGAGCTTGGAGCCCGGCTTGAAATACATCTTGCTCGCCGGCTGATCGGTCGCCTTCTTGCTCATCACGATAGGCGTATCGAGCGTAAGCCTGCCGGACTTCAACGCCTTGAAGGTGACGTATGCGGTCATCAGCTTGGTCAGCGAGGCCGGATACCATTTCAGAAACGCGTCCTCATGGGCGATCACCTTACCGGTCCGGGCGTCGATCACCATCTTGGGATTGGCCGCGGCGCTTCCTGCGGATACGAAAAGCCCAATGGCCGTAACGGCAGAAATCAGCCGGGTGGCGGACACGGATCGGAGGCTTGAAGTCGGCAAGGGTGTCCCTCGTTGTTGCGGCTTTAACGAGTGTGGCGCATATGCGGCCTATGTGGCCAAGCAATGGCAAAGAAGATTGATTACGTCAATCATGACAGGCACACTCCGGGCGGGAGGACTTGTCATAACCGCGTGACCAGCCAGCAACAGGGAACATTATGCCGATTTTGAACCGAGCCGCCGAACTTCAGGGCGAAGTCAGCGAGTGGCGACGATATCTTCATGAAAATCCCGAGATTCTTTACGA
This sequence comes from Neorhizobium sp. T7_12, assembly GCF_002968535.1. Taxonomy (NCBI): domain Bacteria; kingdom Pseudomonadati; phylum Pseudomonadota; class Alphaproteobacteria; order Hyphomicrobiales; family Rhizobiaceae; genus Neorhizobium; species Neorhizobium sp. T7_12. The sequence continues at coordinate 45,577 of NZ_PVBK01000031.1, forward strand.
GGTCGAGAACACCGCCTCCTTTGTGGAACAGAAGCTGAAGGAATTCGGCGTCGACGAAGTCGTACCGGGCATCGGCCGTACCGGCGTCGTCGGCATCATTCGCGGAAAGGGGCCGGGCGGCCGCACGATCGGGCTGCGCGCCGATATGGACGCGCTGCCGCTCACCGAAATCACCGGCAAACCCTGGGCTTCGAAGGTCCCCGGCAAGATGCACGCCTGCGGCCATGACGGGCACACGTCGATGCTCCTGGGTGCGGCGAAATACCTCACCGAAACCCGCAATTTCAACGGTACCGTGGCGCTGATCTTCCAGCCCGCCGAAGAGGGCGGCGCCGGTGCGCTGGCGATGGTCGACGACGGCATGATGGAGCGTTTCGGCATCGAGGAAGTCTACGGCATGCACAACATGCCCGGCATTCCGCTCGGCCAGTTCGCCATCCGCAAGGGCGGCATCATGGCGGCGCCCGACCGCTTCACCATCACCATCAAGGGCCGCGGCGGCCATGCGGCCCAGCCGCACAGGACCATCGACCCGATCTTCATCGGCTCGCAGCTGGTCGGCAGCCTGCAGGCGATCGCCGCCCGTAACGCGGACCCGGTCCGCTCGGTCGTCATTTCGGTGACCCGTTTCGACGCCGGCACCGCCTATAACATCATCCCCGACCAGGCGACGCTCTGGGGCACGGTCCGGACGCTCAGCGAGGAGAACCGCGATCTTGCCGAAAACCGCATCCGCCAGATCGTCGAAGGCATCGTCAGCGCCCACGGCGCCGAGGCCGAGATCGATTATTACCGCCAGTGTCCGGTCACCTTCAACCACGACCTGGAGACCGACCACGCGATCGGCGTCGCGACGGAAGTGGTCGGCGCCTCCAACGTCGACACCAATGTCGATCCGACCATGGCCGGCGAGGATTTCGCCTTCATGCTGAAACGCCGCCCCGGCGCCTTCATCTTCATCGGCAACGGCGACACGGCAGCGCTGCACAACCCGCATTACGATTTCGACGACGAGGCGATTTCCTACGGCATTTCCTACTGGGTTCGGCTCGCCGAACAGCGGTTGACGGAATGAGGAGAGGAAAAGGCTTGGCTAAACGCCTCGCCTTTTGTATGGAATTCCTAACGTGGTCCCATAGCTCAGCAGGATAGAGCGCAGGATTCCTAATCCTGAGGCCGATGGTTCGAATCCATCTGGGATCACCACCCTCGTTTA
>NZ_PVBK01000032.1:0-42933 GCF_002968535.1 Neorhizobium sp. T7_12
ATTTACGCACGGTCTTTTGCCGCAGGCAAAAACCTTATAACGCGGGGTGGAGCAGCCCGGTAGCTCGTCAGGCTCATAACCTGAAGGCCGCAGGTTCAAATCCTGCCCCCGCAACCAAATTCCAAAATCTGAGCCCATAGATAACAAAGCCCCCTCGTGGGGCCTTTTGCGTTCTAAGCCCGGCGCGCCAGTTCGCATGGCAAATGCCCGCACGGCAAATTCAATTATCTATGTCGTGATGCAAGCGCGTTCCTCAAACCCGCGACCAACTGCGATACGGCAACCGGAGGAGAACCGGCGCGGGATTGTATGCTGATGCCTACTTGATCCTGTTCTGTAGCCGCTGGGCAGCGTTCGGCGTGGACGATGTTGCGCGGGGTGGGGCTGCCGCGGCTTCCGCCTGTAGGAACGTGGCGATTTCGGCAAGCAGCATGAGTTCGGTCGCGGCGTGGGCTGGATCCCCCGATAGATTGACGGTCTCCTGCGGGTCGGTCTGAAGGTCGAACAACTCCCGCTCGCTCGATCCTCCGCTGGTATAGAGCGTCAGCTTGAAGCGCTGGTCCCGCGCCATGGTCGCCCGCATCGGCGGATCCCAGAAACTGCCGCTGTCGTTGACACCGGAGTTGCGGTAGGCGCAGATCGCGCTGCTGCGCCGCGCCGCATTCCGTGATGCCATGACCACCAGATCCTCGCTTTCCGGGCAGGATTGCGTATCGAGGCCCGCTGCTGCGAGGCACGTGGCTGCCACGTCGCGGCCTTGCGCAAGCGCGGTAGATCGGGTGCCGGCGTTGACGTGGCCCGGCCAACGCAACAATAGCGGCACTCCGACGGTAGGTTCGTAGAGTGCTACTCCCTTGACGAAAAGCCCGTGATCGCCAAGCTGGTCGCCATGGTCGGATATGAATACGACCAGCGTGTCGTCGGCCATCTCGGCTTCGTCCAGTGCCGCCAGAACGCGACCGACCTGTACATCGAGAAAGGCTATGGAAGCGGCATAACCGAGACGGATCCTGCGGATCTCCTCCGAAGAGAAGTCTGAGAAACGTCCGAGATAGGAACCCTGCTGCTCCTGGCGGACACACCCGGGCTGTATCGTGCGCGAAACGACCGGCTCCGGGATCTTCGCCGCATCTATGCAATTTCTGAAGGTGAGGGGGTAATCTTCATAGGGGTCGTGAGGGTCGAACAGGCTCATCAGGCAAAAGAAGGGCTGCCCCTCTGCTTTCATCGACTGGATGAAGGCAATGGTCCGGTCAGCCGCCCATTTGCTCATGTGTTGCGCTTCGGGATGATGAAGTTCCTTTCGGCCGTTGCGCTGAAGGGCGTCGAGGAAATCCGGCGCCGTCTCGCGAAGCCAGGCCGCGTAGCCGTTGAAGGGGCTTCCGATCGAAACCGATGGCTCGAGACACCATTCGTAGATGTCGAAGCCGTCATGCGGATGCCGTTGCCGTTCTTCCTGAATACGGCTGCTGACATGCAGCTTGCCGAAAAGTGCGGTCCGATAGCCGGCCTCCCGCCGCAACCGTTCGGTGAACAGCACTTCGTCCGGCGGCAGGTTGTCATGCACCCGCTGGACCGCATGATCCGGCACGGGCTTGCCGGTGAAGATGCTGGCCCGGGAAGGCGTGCAGATCGGATTGTCGACTGTGCAGTGCTCGAATACCGCTCCGGCTCGGCCCAGCCGGTCGAGGTGCGGTGTCGGAATCCAGTCGCAGCCATAGATGCCGAGCGTGTCGCGACGCTGCTGGTCCGTCATGATCATCAGGATGTTGGGTCGTGTCACGATGCCACCTCGACGTTTCAGAGCATGATCTCGGGAAGGGCGATCCTGGCCTTCTCACGCAGTGCGGAAACGACCGACGGATCGATCCAGCGATAAGGCCGACGCAGCCGGGTGCCGATCTCCGCCCATCCTCCGATCGCAGCCAGGAGCTTGTCCAACGCCGCGTTGGAATATCCGTGCACCCTGGCAAAGGGCGCTATGTGGTCATCCAGGAAGGTGCGCAGCCGCTGCTCGATATCAAGCGACCGGTCGATATCGTCGGCCATCGACGCGGTCCATCGTTGTGCTCCGGACGGGCTGAGGCAGGCAACGTTGGAGAAGGCCCCGACCGCAACGTCCTGCTTGACGCCTGTCGCAAGATGATGCCCCGGGACATAAATTCCCCACGCATCGAGATGCTTGCGGGCCTGATCGTACCAAGATGCATCGCCATCCCCAAGCTTGATACCCACGACTTGCGGTACGCCTGAAAGGATTGCCGCCAGTTCCTCCGGGGCAAAGACGCGCTTGGCATGCGGCGGCTGGTAAAGCACCAGCGGCACCGGGCCGGCAGCGCCAGCGGCCATCTGCAGGAATTCGGCCGCCTCCGCGGCCGTCACAGGCCACCAGTCGGGAAGGATCACCTGGATTGCCTCCGGCTTGAGCGCCGCCGCCCGGCGTACCCGATCCAGGGATATGCGGGGATCGGGCTGACATGCACCGATGACGAATGGCATCGCTGCAGCACTGCAGCGGTCTGCCAACACTTGTTGAATCCGGTCGAACTCCGCTTCCGTCTGGTTGTGGAATTCGCCGGCGGTGCCGTTCGAGTAGATGCCGTCCACCTTGGCGGCAATCAGCTGGTCGATCGCACTGGCCAGACGCGGGAGATCGATTGAATCGTCTTCATTGATCGGTAGCAATAGCGTCGCCCAATTCCCGCGAATGCGGCCCCAGCGGTCATTCCGCCGCTCAAACTTCCTGGTTCCCACACTCCGCCTCCCCTTTTGCAGCAGCCGAATCCATCCCAGCCGGACCCGTTCAATCGCTATCTAGAATTTATCGACTTGCTAGATATCCTACAAGTCGATATACCTCAATCATGTTGATTATCGAAATGTGCATGGAGCAGTGTTGGCCAAGCCCATAAAACCTCTGGAGCGCCCGCCGCTTCTGCATGTCAGCGTGCAGGAAAGCTTGCGCAGCTATATCGAGGACAATGACCTGACGGCCGGCGCGGCTCTGCCGCCGGAGACTTTCCTGGCGCACCAATTGGGCGTGGGGCGCAATTCGGTTCGCGAAGCGATCAAGGCGCTGGAATCCGTCGGCATCCTCGAAACGCGGCGCGGCATTGGCGTTTTCGTCAAGGAATTCTCGTTCGCGCCGCTTCTGGACAATCTCGCCTATGGGCTGCAGGCGTCGCTGCGTGATGTGGAGGAATTGCTGGAGATCCGTCGCGTACTGGAGACGGGCCTCATCGACAAGACCATCGAGATGATCAGCGACGATGATGTGGCCGAGCTTCGACGGCTTACTGATCGCATGCGCCAGCGCGCTGAGCGCGGCGAAAGCTTCGCCGAGGAGGACCAGCAATTTCATCAGCTTCTGTTCCGTTGCCAGAACAACAAGATGCTGAGCGCACTGATCGATATCTTCTGGTCTGCCTTCTACAAGGCTTCGGGCTTCGCAAATCTCGCAAGTCCCACGCCCCTGGCGACCTGGCAGGATCACCACGAGATTGCAGAGGCCGTGGCGGCGAGAGATGTCGAAGCGGGCCGCAAGCGCCTGAGCGCACACTATTCCGGCATCCGGAAAGTCATCGCGATCAACCGGCCCGAGGAGGTCGATCCGGTTTAGCGATAGTCGAAATATAAAAGAGGAGGAGAGCATGCATCGACGGAATTTCGGTCGCCTTCTGGCGGCGGGAGCTTTGCTTTTTGCCACGACTGCCGCAATGGTGCCCGCGACGGCCCAGGCGCAAACGGGCAAGACCATTGTCGGCGGGTTCGACGTGGGTCCAGGCGGTTTCCAAGGCAATTTCAACCCGCTGACTGCAACAGCCGGCTTCACCTGGCTCAATACCTATTTCGAGCCGCTGGTCATCTACACATCCGATCTATCGAAGCTTACCGGCGCGCTGGCTTCCGAATTCGCCCTCGGCCAGGACAACCTGACATACACGTTCAAGCTCGCCCAGACGAACTGGCATGACGGCACGCCTTTTACCTCGGCCGACGTCAAGTTCACCCTCGAGCTCGCAAAGAACGCCGAGAGCGGCAGCATTTTTGCTGCGCGGCTTGCCGATATCGCATCGGTCGAGACGCCGGATGCGCGCACGGCAGTCGTCAAGCTCAGCAAGCCGAACTCGGCATTCCTCTCCGTTCTGTCGCAGCTGATGATGCTGCCGCAGCATGCGCTGTCGTCCGTGAACGTCAAGGAGGTCGCCAAGAGCGCGTGGTGGTCCACCAAGCCAGTCGGAACCGGTCCTTTCAAGTTCGTGAAGCATGTCAGCGATCAGTATGTCGAACTGGCTGCCTATGATGGCTATCGGGGCGGAAAGCCGAAGGCGGATCGCTTGATCAACCGCTATTTCGCCAATCCGGCGGCGGCCGTCGCGGCCCTCAGGGCGGGAGAGATCCAGTTCACCTTTGCCGAACCCGACGACGCCAAGACCTTCAAGGGCAATGGCGGTTTCCGGGTCATCGAGGGTGATTCCTATGTGGTGAACTATATCGGCTTCAACCACCGCGCCGGAATCTGGAGCGACCTTCGCGTTCGTCAGGCAGTCATGCACGCCATCGACCGAAACGCCATCGTCTCGAGCCTCTTCGGGGGTGCAGCCAAACTCGCCAACTGCGGCTATGTCGCGCCGCAGCTTCTTGCGAAGGATATGGCCGATTATGCCTACAATCCGCAAAAGGCAAAGGACCTGCTGGCGGCGGCGGGCTGGGAGAAGATCAACGGCAGCAAGCCGATCCCGTGGCTGACCTACTACAATACGCCGCAGGTCGCCAACGTCATGGCGGCTATGCAGGCCATGCTGGCGCAGGTCGGCGTCAACGTGGTTCCGCGCGCGCTCGACGTTCCGAGCTACAACGGCATCGTGCGAAGCGAAAAGTGGCAGGACTTCCCATTGATCTACGCGGGGCTGCAGAACGGCCCCAATCCGGGATCGCTCAATGTCGGGCTGAATGCCGCACAGACACCTCCGTCCGGCAACAACATCATGCGCGTCGAAATGCCTCCGCTGACCGATGCGTTGAATGCGGCGATGGGGGAAACCGATCCGGCCAAGGCCGACGGCAGGTGGCAGAAGGTCTGCAAGGAAATGAATGCTGCGCTTCCCTGGGGGCCGATGTGGGTTGCGAGCCGCTATGGGGTCGTGTCCAGCAAGCTCAAGGACTTCTTCTGGACACCTGCTCCAGGCGGCGGCCCGTTCGTCTCCTACCCGGAAAAATGGGATCTCGCTCCGTGATGTGCCCGTAAGCCGAGATGCGGTCTGGCGGGCAAGCCCGACCGCATCTCCTGCGGACCCTGTTGGTGAAAACATGCTGCAATACATCCTTCGCCGTACGGCTGTCGGCCTGCTGATGCTGCTGGCCCTGACGGTTCTCATCTTCACGTTGCTGCGGCTGACGCCCGGCGATCCGATCGATGCCTACATCAATCCGTCTGTCCCGATTTCCGCGTCCGATCTCGAGATGCTGCGCACCCGGCTCGGTCTCGAGCGGCCGCTGCCTGTGCAATATTTCGCCTGGCTCGGCGCGGCCCTGACGGGGGATTTCGGCTATTCCATCCAGTATAACGGCGAAGCGGTGCTGCCGCTTGTCTTGAGCCGCATCGGCCCGACGATCCTGCTGATGTTCAGTGGGCTTGTCATCTCAGTGGTCGTCGGCATCACGACCGGCATCTTTGCGGCCGTCCGCCGCAACAAGCTGGCCGATCTTTCACTTTCGACGGTGGCGTTCGTGGGAATTTCAAGTCCGGCTTTCCTGACCGCCCTTCTCGGGCTCTACGTATTCGCGGTCAATCTGCGCTGGGTGCCGGCTGGCGGCATGTCGACGCCGGGTGCGCCTTTCTCCGTCGGCGATTTGCTGGCGCACCTCATCCTGCCCGCCGCCCTGCTTTCGATCGGCCATGGCGCATTGATCATGCGCTACATGCGCTCCTCCCTGCTCGAAGTTCTGTCGCAGGACTATGTGCGCACGGCGCGCGCCAAGGGCGTCCGGGAGTTCTGGGTCATCGTCAAACATGCGGTCCGCAACGCCTTGCTGCCGGTGATCACCCTGATCGGCTCCACGATCGGCATGGCCATCGGGGGGGCGATCTTCATCGAGAGCGTGTTCGACTGGCCGGGCATGGGCTTGCTGATGGTCAACGCCGTCGTCAGGCGGGACTACCCGGTCATCATGTGCGCTACGCTACTGACCGGCGCCTGCGTCATCCTGGTCAACCTGCTCACCGACATCGCCTATGCCGCTGTCGATCCGCGCATCAAGGTGGCATAAGATGGCGAGCGTGACACATGCCGGCTCCGCCGGTCCCATCCGACGCGCACTTTCCCGCTTTTTCGAGAACGGCGCGGCCGTGGTCGGTTTGGCTATCCTGATCCCGATCCTGGTCCTGACGCTCACTTACGATCTCTGGTGGCTCTACAAGCCCAACGACATCGACCTGCTGGCGATGAACCAGGGGCCGTCGGCGGCCCATTGGCTCGGCAGCGACGGTGTAGGGCGCGATATCATGGCGCGGCTGCTGCAGGGCGGGCGGATTTCGCTTCTGGTGGCGACGGTATCGATGGCGATCTCCACGTTCCTCGGCTTCTTCCTCGGGGCCATCGCCGGCTTTGCCGGACGCTTCGTGGATGGTGCCACGATGCGGTTCGTCGATCTCGCGATGACCTTGCCGCCGGTCATTTTCCTCCTGGTTCTCGCCTCGATCGTCGGCAGCGGCATAATGCCGACCATCTTCGTGATTTCGCTGCTGTCGTGGCCGGTTCTCGCCCGCATGGTACGGGCCCGGCTGCTGGAACTGTGCGAACGCGACTTCGTCGTGGCGTCCCGGGGCATGGGCGCCGGCCTCTGGCACCTGCTGATCCGGCATGGTCTGCCCAATACGATCGATATTCTCGTGGTCTACGCCACCCTGCAGGTGGCAAGCGGGATCCTGCTGGAGGCCGGTCTCTCCTTCCTGGGTCTCGGGGTCACGCCCCCGGAAGCGAGCTGGGGCAATATGCTCAATGCTGCCCGCGCCACGCATGTGCTCGAAAATTACCCCTGGCAATGGATGTTTCCGGGCGGAGCGCTCGTCTTGACCGTTCTCGCCATCAACTTCGTGGGCGATGGGCTTCGCGATGCCTTCGATCCACGCTCCGAACTCAAGTGAAAGGTTGAACATGCCTCTCTTCACCGGCGTCATTCCGCCCGTCGTCACTCCGCTCACCACGACTTTCGGGGTGGATTATCCTTCCTTCACGCGCGTCATAGACCATCTGCTCGATGGTGGCGTGCATGGCCTGTTCGTTCTCGGCTCGACCAGCGAAGTCGTGTTCCATGACGAAGCCACGCGCCGCAGCATCATCGAACATGCGGTCGAACAGGTGCGCGGCCGCGTGCCCGTCCTGGTCGGGGTGATCGACCCCACAACCGAGCGGGTGATCGCTCATGCAAAGGTGGCGCAGTCGGCGGGCGCCGACGCGGTTGTCGTCACGGCGCCATTCTATGCCCGGACAAACCAGGCCGAGACCATCGATCACTTCCGCTATATCCGGGAGGCGGTCGATATGCCGGTCATCGCCTATGATATCCCCGTCTGCGTCCACACCAAGCTCGAACGCCGGACCACCGTGACGCTTGCCCGCGAAGGCACGATCGTTGGCGTCAAGGATTCGAGCGGCGATGACGGCAATCTTCGTTATGTCATGGCAGACACGGCCGATCTGCCGGATTTCTTCGTCATGACGGGATCCGAGATCGTCGCCGACAGCGTCGTGAACATGGGCGCGCACGGCATCGTGCCGGGCCTCGGGAATGTCGACCCGCACGGTTATGTCCGCCTGTGGAACCTCTGCCAGGCGGGTGATTTTGCAGGTGCGCGGCTGGAGCAGGAGCGCCTGTGCCGGCTTTTCGAGATGGTCTGGGTGAGCCTGGCGCGGACCAGTGCGGGTTCGGCCGGGGTGGGGGCCTTCAAGACCGCCATGCGCAGGCTTGGGGTCATCGACACCAATGTCATGGCCCGCCCGCAACGATCCCTGAACGACGAAGAGGCGGCCGTCATCGACGGCATCCTGCGGCAAACCGGCCTTCTGGATTGACGATGAGTGCACAGCCGATCCTCGAAATTTCCGGGCTCAAGACGGTGTTCCGCATCGGCGATCGGGAGATCGTCGCCGTGCGGGACCTCAGCCTTGCCGTGGCGACGGGAGAAACTGTGGCGCTGGTTGGCGAATCCGGCTCGGGAAAGTCGGTGACCAGCTTGTCGATCATGGGTCTTCTGCCGCGCGGCGTGGGCCGTATCGCTGCGGGTACGCTCCGGTTGAAGCGCAAGACGGGCGAAGTCGTCGAACTGCAGACTATTGGCGGCGACACCCTGCGCCGGGTGCGTGGCAATGATATCGGCATCGTCTTTCAGGAGCCGCTGACCAGTCTCAATCCGGTTTTTACGATCGGCGAACAGATTGCCGAACCGATCCGTATCCATATGGGCAAATCCCATCGGGAGGCCTTGTCGGACGCCATCCAGCGGCTGGAGGATGTCGGCATTCCCGATCCGCGCCGACGTGCCCGGCAATATCCGCACGAACTCTCCGGCGGCATGCGGCAACGAGCGACCATTGCGATGGCGCTTGCCTGCAATCCGACGCTGCTGATTGCCGACGAGCCCACGACGGCCCTCGATGTGACCATCCAGGCGCAGATCCTCGACCTGCTCGGGCGGCTGCAGAAGGAACGCGGCATGGGCATGTTGTTCGTCACCCACAATCTCGGGGTCGTTGCCGAGATCGCCGACCGCGTGGCCGTCATGTATGCCGGTTCGCTCGTCGAGACCGGCAGCGTGGCGCGGGTCTTCTCCCATCCGCGTCATCCCTACACCAAGGGGCTGATGCGTTCGGTGCCGCAGCTTGGAACCGCGACGCTTCTCAGGGAGGCGGGCACCCCGCTGCCGACCATCGCAGGATCGGTTCCGAGCCTCATGGACCTGCCGTCAGGCTGTCCTTTCGCTCCCCGCTGTCCCTACCGCATAGAGGCCTGTTCAGAAGCCTACCCGGCGCTGGCAGACGCCGGCGAGGGCCAGTTCAGCCGCTGCATTCGTTGGCAGGAGATCTGACCGATGTCACAGGAATTTCTCCTCGAAGTGAACCGGCTGGGCAAGGATTTTGCCCCGGTGGCATTTGCCCGCGGACCGGTCGTCCGCGCCGTCCAGGATGTCTCCTTCAACATAAAACGCGGCGAAGTCGTCGGCCTGGTTGGAGAATCCGGCAGCGGCAAGACCACCATCGGCCGCATGGTCGCGCAACTGATCGAACCCACTTCCGGCAGTATCCGTTTCGAAGGCTCGGAAACGACGAGCCTGACGCGCCGCGAACTCCGCAGCCTGCATGCGCGGGTCCAGTATATTTTCCAGGATCCCTTCGCCAGCCTCTCGCCGCGGATGACGATCGGCGAAATCCTCGCGGAAGGACTGGATATCCAGCGGATCGGCAGCAGATCGGAGCGGGCCGCAAAAGCGGCCCAGGCCCTCGCCTCGGTAGATCTGCCGCCGGATGCGATTTCCCGCTACCCGCACGAGTTTTCCGGTGGGCAGCGCCAGCGCATCGGCATCGCCCGGGCGCTGACGCTTGCGCCTGAGCTGATCGTCGCCGATGAACCGGTGTCGGCGCTCGACGTGTCGATCCAGGCGCAGATCGTCAATCTGCTGCGCGATCTGCAGATGCGGCTCGGCCTGACCATGCTGTTCATCGCGCATGATCTCGCGGTGGTCGAATATGTCGCGGATACGGTAATCGTGCTCTATCTCGGGCGGATCATGGAAATGGCGCCGAGCCGGGAGCTCTATGCCAGCCCACAGCATCCATACACGCGCGCCCTGCTTTCGGCCGTTCCGTCGCCCGACCCCTCGCGGCACGCGAACCGGCAGATCCTCAAAGGTGACATTCCAAGCCCCGCCAATCCCCCGAGCGGCTGCGTCTTTCGTACCCGTTGCCCGGTTGCGATCGAAGCCTGCGCGGGTGTCGTGCCGCCACTCAGGGAAGGGGCGAAAGGACACTTCAAGGCCTGCATCCGGGACGATTTGGGTTGATCCGGCAGAACGACGTTGCTGCCTGCGATGAAAAGCATGCTTTCGAACTGGCCGTAAGCCCTATCCGGGCCGCCGTACCGCGCGCACCTTGCCGCTGCTGCCGCCGCCGCAGAAAAATTGACCGGCACCGTCGGATTCCAGGCCCGATACCCCCAGTCCCAGCGGCATTTCGAGCGTTTCCAGCGTGTTTCCCGTTTGCGGATCGACGCGCCTCACTTCGCCCTCGTCGCCTTCCCAGACGCCGTGCCAGAGCTCGCCGTCGACCCAGGTGACGCCGGTGACGACGCGATTGGACTCGATGGTACGAAGGATCTTGCCCGTATCGGGATCGACCTGATGGATCTTTCGACCACGATATTCACCGACCCAGAGCGTTCCTTCGGCCCAGGCGAGCCCGGAATCGCCGCCATTCCCGGGTGCCGGGATCGTGGCGAGCACGCGGCCCGTCTTCGGGTCGATCTTCTGGATACGATCCTCGGCAATCTGAAACAGGTGCTGGCCGTCGAAGGCAGTCCCCGCATGCGCGGCGACATCGATCGAGCGCACGGTCTCACCGCTCGCCGGGTCGAGGGCGTTCAGCTTGTCCCCTGAGGCAAACCAGACGTGCCGGCCATCGAAGGTGACGCCATGCACGTCATTTATCCCAGGGAAGGCCCCGTATTCTCGGATTATTTCGGCTTGAGATTTTTTCATGCGCTCATCCTAGTCGTTGGGGAGCGGACTTGGGAGTAACAAGATTGTCGGGAACCCGGGCACGGAGGGAGCCATCCACCGGCGCGCCCGCCCCTGGCCGAACCATTGCACCTTGCCGGCTGCCAAAAGCTGGTCCAGTGCCCGTTGCACGGTGCGGGAACTGGCGCCAAGCGCGATCGCCAGCGCCGAACTCGACCAGGCCTCGCCGTCCGCAAGAAAGGCGAGCACCGCCGCATGCTGCTCGTCCACAGGCGGCGCCAGTACGACGACTGCTCCATCTCCAAGCGACGACAGCGCAAAACCTCTCTTCGTCGCCGTGACATTCGCCAGCGTCTGAAGCTCAAGGCGCAGCCGGCCAATTTCCACCCGCAGCCGGGCGCGATGCGATTCATCCGCGTGCCTGGCTCGAAAGGCGCGGTAGAGCAGCGTGGTTCTCGGCACGTCGCCCGGCCAGGCCTCACCCAGGGCGCGGGCAAGCGCGAACAATATCGGCCGCGACGAGAGCGATACCTGTGTGTCGCCGATCCGCACGACGTTGCGGCATGCATCCACCACCAGCGCGCCCGAGGCGAGGACCGTTTCGACTTCCTCCAGCAGGATCGGACGTTCGATCCCCCGCGCCACCAGCCGCGCCGCAGGCGTTTCCAGGACAAGCGCCGCGCTTTCGACCTCTGCGGTCAGCGGGGGAATGTCGGCTTCCCGTGCCGCCTGTCCTGCGCGCGCGAGCGCGGCGCGGGCCACCTTTATCCGCAGCCGCCGGAGCGCGACGCCTGCAACGACCAGTTCATACGCAGCTCTCGATGCGGGCGGAAGCGGAGGTGGGTCGAAGGCGGCGAGCCTGTGCTCGGCCTCATCGAGACGGCCGATCAGCAGCAGGCGCCGGATCTCCAGAGTGAACGCATGTGCGGCGTTTACCCTGTCACCATGCGCTTCGAGTGCTGCCCGTGCGGCGTCGAGGGCCTTTACCGGCCAGGCAAGATCGCGGGAGACGAGCGCGATCTCCGCCTCGGCGACGACACATCTTGCGCGCGCCATGGTCTCCTTGGGGCCGAACGCACGAGTGGCACGCTTGAGCAGGGCCTTTGCGCGGACGAGATCGCCGAGCTGCGCCATGGCGATGCCTCGGAGGGCGAGCGCAGCCGCGTCGTCGCGCAGGGCCACCCGTTTCAATGCGCCAAGGGGATCACCCGAGGCGAGCGCACGCGCCGCGGCGGTGATCAGCGAGTCCATCGGAATCCCGTCACACTTGTCACTCTCACCATTCGATATCCGGCCCTAGTCTATCCCTCGACCATCAAGCTGCATTCCAACAAACAGGAGGTTGATATGCAAAATCAAGTCGTTTCGCCGGAAGAATGGTTGAAGGCTCGCGTTGATCTGCTCGCTGCGGAGAAGGAATTCACACGCCAACGGGATGCGCTGACGCGCCGCCGGATGGCGATGCCCTGGGAAAGGGTCGAAAAACCCTATCGGTTCGAGGGACCGGATGGCGAGCTTTCGCTGGCGGATCTTTTCGACGGCCGCTCGCAACTGATCGTCTATCATTTCATGTTCGGCCCCGATTGGGAGGAGGCGTGCAAGTCATGTTCGTTCTGGGCCGACAATTTCAACGGCATCCCGATCCATCTCAACCACCGCGACGTGACCTTCGTCGCCATTTCGCGGGCTCCGCTTGCCAAGCTCGACGCCTACAAGAAACGCATGGGCTGGAATTTCCCGTGGTTCTCCTCGAACGGCAGCGATTTCAATTTCGACTATCAGGCTTCGGTGAGGCCGGAAGATCTCCCCAAGGGCGTGGCCTATTACAACTATGAGGTCCAACCGAGCAACGCTTCCGAAGAAGTGGGCATCAGCGTCTTCTACCGGGATGAGAGCGGCGAGGTGTTCCACACCTATTCCTGTTACTCGCGCGGCGTCGACATGCTCAACGGCGCCTACCATTTTCTGGATCTCGTGCCGAAGGGCCGCGATGAGGACGACCTCGATTACCCGATGGCCTGGGTGCGCCGGCACGATCAGTACTGAGGCAGGCCTCGGAAGAACAGGCAGGCTTCGATCGGAACCAGAACCGGCCATCGCGGACCTGTCCGGACAATAGAACTTTCTGACACACCGGAATTTCCGGGCAGCGCGGTCAACATCGTTGACGCGATGGCTGGCTGCCGGGTGCCACAAACGGAGACGAACATGACCAATATTCAATATCGATGGGTAATCGTGGCGGCCGGCGGCCTGCTTGGCTGCCTCGCCATCGGAGCGATGTTTTCCCTGCCCGTTTTCCTCCTGCCCATCTCGCGCGACACCGGATGGTCGGTCACCGGCGTCTCGAGCGCTATGACCATAGGATTTGTCGCGATGGCATTCGCCAGCATCGCATGGGGCAGCCTGTTCGATCGGTGGGGGCCGCGTCCCATCGTTTTTGCCGGCTCGGTCCTGCTTGCCGCCAGTCTCGCATCGGCAAGCCTGACGACATCGCTGGTGGCCTTCCAGCTCATCTTCGGACTTGCCGTCGGCACGGCGATCGCCGCAATCTTCGCGCCGATGATGGCCTGCGTCACCGGCTGGTTCGACACGCATCGAAGCCTCGCGGTCTCGCTGGTTTCGGCCGGCATGGGCATGGCGCCGATGACCATGTCGCCCTTCGCGGCGTGGCTCGTGTCGATCTACGACTGGAGAACGTCGCTCCAGATCATCGCCATACTGGTGGCCGTCGTGATGATCCCGGTTTCTTTCCTCGTCAGGCGCGCCCCGGCTCCGAAAGAAAGCGATGCCGCTGCCCCCGCCGACGGCGAACTTCAGTCGTCCATGTCGACGGCGCAGGTGTTGAGATCGCCCCAGTTCATCATCCTGCTGCTTACCAATTTCTTCTGCTGCGCCACCCATTCGGGCCCGATCTTCCACACCGTGAGCTATGCGGTGACCTGCGGCATTCCGATGATAGCGGCCGTTTCGATCTATAGTATCGAAGGACTGGCGGGCATGGGCGGGCGTGTCGTCTTCGGCATTCTTGGAGACCGGTTCGGCGCCAAGCAGGTTCTCGTTCTCGGCCTGCTGGTCCAGGCTTTCGGGGCGCTGGCCTATGTTTTCGCGCAGGGTCTCGGATCGTTTTATACGGTCGCCGCGCTGTTCGGCTTCATCTATGCCGGTGTCATGCCGCTCTACGCGGTGATCGCCCGCGAGAACTTCCCGATGCGGATGATGGGCACGGTGATCGGCGGAACGGCAATGGCCGGCGGTCTGGGCATGGCGACCGGCCCCCTGGCCGGAGGACTGATCTACGACACGCTCGCCAGCTACACCTGGCTCTATGTCGGCTCCTGGGGGATCGGCATCGGCGCCTTCCTGATCGCCTTGACCTTCAAGCCTTTTCCGAAGGGTCGACAGGCGGTGCCTGCCCTCGACGTCGCCTGATGCCCCGGCGAGCAGCAGTGATCCCGACGAGGCAAAGGCAGGGCGGGATATCGGCTGCGAGGAGATGGAAGACCCTGCCGCGGGTTTTGCGACGAAGGCGCCTTGTTTTTTGAGATCTGCGTTCTCTATAGATGGGGACGGCGAGGTTTTTTCCGAATGCAAAGCAATGAGATCGCGGCTCTGGTCAATCGCGTGGCGATGGGTGATCGCAAAGCGTTCGCGTCGTTGTATAATGCGACGAGCTCGAAACTATTTTCGATCTGCCTGCGTATCTTGAAAGACAGGGCCGACGCGGAAGAAGCGCTCCAGGAAATCTATGTCAGGGTCTGGCAGCGCTCCAGGACTTTTGCCGTGGATACCGGTTCGCCCCTTGCCTGGTTGGCGGCGATCGCGCGCAACCACGCGATCGACATCCTCCGAGCCCGGAAGCCTGTCACAGAGGACCTTGACGACGCCTACGACCTTGCCGACGACGGCACGCTCGATCCCGAACAGCAGGTGGCCAATGCGGATGAAGGCCGTCGCATCGACAGGTGCATGGAGGAGCTCGACTCGGTGCATGCGCGTGCGGTTCGACGTGCCTATGTGGAAGGTTTGAGTTATCTTGAACTGGCGGAAGAATTGAAGGTACCGTTGAATACGGTGCGCACGTGGCTGCGCCGGAGCCTTCTCAAATTGAGAGAGTGCATGGAGCGATGACGTCGGGCGAACAAAGTCAGGGCAGGCGGCCGCAGGACGAGATCCTGGCCGGCGAGTATGTGCTCGGCGTCCTGTCGCTCGAGGCCCGCCGCGCCGTGGAGCAGCGGATCGCCAATGACCGCGCTTTTGCCCGGATCGTCGAACGGTGGCAGGCAGACCTCGCCTCATTCAACGAAGACTACGAGGACGTGGCGCCGAGCCAGGCGATTTTCGGCCGGATCGAAACGCGGCTCTTCGGCCCCGCCCGGGTTGCTCCGTCCTCATGGGGTCTGTGGAATTCCGCGCTGTTCTGGCGACGGCTCTCATTTGCCACGACGGCGGTTGCGGTGGCTGCCGTCGTCTATGCATCGGGCGTGATCCCACGTCCGCAGGGATATGCGCCGCTGGTGGCGGAATTGTCCTCGACCGATAGCCAGATCAACCTGCTTGCCTCCTACGATGCTGGAAACGGGCGTTTGCGGATCGTACCGGTCGCGGCCGGCGGACGCGAAGAGAAGTCGCTGGAGCTCTGGCTGGTGCCCGGAAGCGGCAAAACGCTGTCTCTCGGCGTCTTCGAGCCGGATCAGACAGGAGAGTTCGTGATACCTGCCGATCTGCGTCGCAACCTGACCGAGGGCGCGACGCTTGCCGTCAGCCTCGAGCCGCTCGGCGGCTCGCCGACAGGCGTAGCGACCGGTCCTGTCATAGCGAGCGGCGCCGTGCGCAGGCCCTGACGCCGAAGCTGAAGATCACGCCGCAGTCTCGCCGATATCCCAATAGAGCCCGGCCATCATCGCCAGCCCTTCGCGGACGATCGAGATCGGCAGGTGTTCGTTCGGCGCGTGCTGCAGGCAGCCCGGATAGGAATGCGGGATCCAGATGGTCGGGAGGCCGAGCAGATCCGAGAAAATGTTATTCGGCAGCGAGCCGCCGAGATTGGGCAGGATCGCCGGCGGGGCGCCGACGGTTTTTTCAATCGAAGCGGCAACGCGTCTGACCCATGGATGATCTGGATCGAGACGGCTGGCGGGGAAAATCGCGTCCGTCGGATCCTTGACCACGACGCGGTCGTAACCTGCATCCTTCAGCGCCTTGCGGACGGCCGGGACGACCGCATCCGGATCGACGCCGACCGGGAAACGAAGCTGCATTCGGGCGCGGGCTTTCGGCGGGATGGCGTAGAGCGGCTGGGCGAGGTTGCCGCATTCCATCTCCATCACCTCGAAGGAACTCCAGGCAAACACCTTCTCCTCCGGCGTGAGGCCGGGCTCGCCCCACCAGGGCTCGATCGGCGGATCGCCGGCGGCGGGCGTGATGTGGCAATGCTTCAGTGCTGCACGGACGTTTTCCGGGATCGAACCCGGCGTCATCTCGGGCACCTTGATCTGGCCGGTGCGGCCGACCAGGGCGGTGATCGCGTGGCAGAGTTCGATGCCGGGGTTGGAAAGGATGCCGCCCCAGTTGCCGGAATGCTGAAAACTTTCGCGGGCATCGATCTCCAGATGGAAGGACATGCCGCCGCGGGCGCCGAGGAAGATGGTCGGGCGGTCGAGCGCGAGGCGTGGGCCGTCCGAGGCGATGAAGACGTCCGCCTTCAGCTCGTCCCGGTGCGCCGCGCACATTTCCTCCAGCCCCAGCGATCCGGACTCTTCGCCCATCTCGATCAGGTATTTGAGGTTGAAGCCGAGCGAGCCCTTCGTCGCGAGCAGCGCCTCGACGGCGGCGAGGTTCACCGCATGCTGGCCCTTGTTGTCCGCGGTGCCGCGGCCATACCAGGCGCCGTTCCTCTCGGTCATCTCGAAGGGCGAGAGTCCTGTCTCCCACTGGCCGTCGAGACCTGCGACGACATCGCCGTGGCCGTATTGCAGGACGGTGGTGAAGTTCAGGTCTTCGATGCGTTCGGCAAGCAGAAACGGGCCAGGTGCCGTATCGTTCTCGTAGATTTTGGTGGTGAAGCCGAGCCGCTCGAAAAAGGGCTGCATGTCCTCGGTGACATAACGCCAGAGATCCGGCTTGTTGGCCACGACGCGGCTCGCGGACGAGATTGCCACGCGCCGGCGCAAGGTTTCTTCGAGGGAACCGTCATCGAGATAGCCGACGGCGTTGTCTATCGTTGCTTGGCGGGAGACGGTCGTCATGGGGTATCCTTGAAATTCAGGCCATCCTGACCTGTGCGGCTGGCGGAAAGACCGTCGCGTCCGACAGATCAAGATCGAAATGACAGCGGAACATGCCACCGCTCTCGGTCGCTTTCTGCGGCGGCGAGGTGTTGCGGCAGATCTCCTGCGCGAAGGGACAGCGGGTGTGGAAACGGCAGCCGGAGGGCGGGAAGGCCGGGTTCGGCAGCTCGCCAGCAATCGGATGCAGCGAGCGGTCGCTGGTATCCATGTCCGGCGCGGCATCGATCAGCAGGCGCGTATAGGGATGGCGCGGCTTGCGGAACAGCTCTTCCGACGTCGCCTCCTCGACCAGTTCGCCGAGATACATGACGCCGATCCGGTCGGCCATGATGCGCACGACCGAGAGATTGTGAGTGATGAACAGGCTGGTGAGGTGGAGGTTCTTCTGCAGGTCGCGCAGCAGATTGAGAATCTGCGCCTGCACCGAGACGTCGAGCGCCGAAGTCGGCTCGTCGAGAACCAGGAAGTCCGGTTCTCCGGCAAGCGCCCGGGCGATGCAGATACGCTGCCGTTGGCCGCCTGAAAATTCCTGCGGGTATTTTTCGGCGTCCGCGGCGGAAAGGCCGACCTGGACCAGCAGTTCATCGACACGGGCACGGATCGCGGCGCTACCGGTGCGCAGTTTATGCACCCGGATCGGCTCGGCGATGATGTCCTCGATCGTCCAGCGGCCGTTGAGCGAGGAATAGGGATCCTGGAAGATCATCTGCAGGCGCGACTTGTTGCCGGATGCATTGGGCGGAAAACTGATCTCGCCGGATGTGGGCGCCATCAGGCCGGAGACGAGGCGCGCCAGCGTGGACTTGCCGCAACCGCTTTCGCCGACCAGGCCCATGGTCTCGCCATGGCGGACGGTGAGGCTGACGTCGCTGACGGCCTTCGTGCCGCCGCTCTCGCTCTTCTTCAGCCGTTCGATAAGGCTCTGGTTGCGGCGGTAGACCTTGCTGACGTGATTGAGGACGAGGAAATCGGAAGCGCTCATGCGGGCACCCTTTCCAGCGGATGGAAACAGGAAAAGGCGGAGCTTTCCTGGCGATAGAGCGGCGGTATCGTCGCGCGACAGTCACCCTCCGCCCTGAAGCAGCGCGGGTTGAAGGCGCAGCCGGGTGGAACCGCACCAAGTCCCGGCATGGCACCGGGGATCTGGTCGAGCCGCATCTCGCCCGTGGCCGACGGCATCGGCGTCGCCCGGATCAGGCCGCGCGTATAAGGATGTCTAGGGGCATTGAACAACTCGCCGACCGGGCCGATCTCGGCGACGCGTCCGGCATAAAGCACGGCGACGCGATCGGCCATCTTGGCGATGACGCCAAGGTCGTGGGTGATCAGCATCATGCTGACATTGCTTTCGCGGTGCAGGTCGCGCAGCAGTTCGAGGATATGGGCCTGGACGGAGACGTCGAGGGCCGTGGTCGGCTCGTCGGCGATGACCAGAACCGGGTCGGCGCAGAGCGCCAGAGCGATCACCACGCGCTGGCGCATGCCGCCGGAAAGCTGGTGCGGATAACGTTTGAACTGGACGTCCGGATTGGGCAGGCCGACGCGGTCGAGCCAGTCGTGCGCCCTCTTTTTCGTCTGGTTGCCACCAAGCTTCAGATGCGCCTGGATGGTGTCGCAGAGCTGCTGGCCGATCGTGATCACCGGGTTGAGGCTGGTCATCGGGTCCTGGAAAACGAAACCGATCCGCCCGCCGCGCACGCCGCGCATCGCCTTTGGGGACAATTGGTCGAGCCGTTCCCCGGCAAGGGTGATGGTGCCGCCGGTGCGTTTCAGCGGCGGCACGAGAAGGTCGATGATCGCAGCGCCGGTGATCGACTTGCCGGCGCCGGATTCGCCGACGATGCCGAGCACTTCGCCCGGATTGACGAAAAAGGAGACCTTGTCGAGCGCGGTGACCAGCCGCCCTTCGCGATTGATGGTGACGGTGAGGTCGCGGACGTCGAGGAGGGGAGCGGTTGCGTTGATCATGAGCGGCCCCGCAGGCGCGGATTGTAAACATCGCGCAGATGGTCGCCGAGGATGTTCACCGAAACGACGAAGAGGACGAGGATCAGGCAGGGCCAGACCGAGATCCACCATTCGCCCGACTGCAGGAAATTGTTGCCGTTGCGGATCAGCGTGCCGAGCGACGGCGAGGTGACCGGAATGCCGATGCCGAGGAAGCTCAAGGTCGCCTCGGTGATGATGGCGATGCCGAGATTGATGGTGGCGATGACCAGAACCGGGGCCATGACGTTCGGCAGGATATGCAGGACGATGATCGCGACATTGCTGCGACCGGTGATGCGGGCGGCGGAGACATAGTCCTGGTCGCGCTCGATCATCACGGAGGAGCGGATGGTGCGGGCATACTGGACCCAGAAGGCGATGCCGATGGACATCACGACGATCGCGATTGCGGTGCCGACGCTGCGTTCGGTGCCGAGTGCCGCACGGGCCGCACCGTCGATGATCATCGCGAGCAGCAGGGCCGGATAGGCAAGCTGCACGTCCGCGACGCGCATGATGAAGGCATCCACCTTGCCGCCGACGAAACCGGCGATCAGGCCGAGGCTGCCGCCGAGGACGAGGCCGATGGTGACCGACAGGAAGCCGACGATGATCGAGGTGCGCATGCCATAAGCCATGGCGGTGATCAGGTTGCGGCCCTGGTCATCGGTGCCGAGCGGGAAATCCGGAGAACCGTCCGCCATCCATGCCGGCGGAATGAAACTGTCCAGCACCGACATGCCGGAAAATTCGAACGGGTTCAGCGAGAACAGCGGCACGACGAAGGCGTAGACCAGCAGCGCGAAGATCACCATGGCACACAACGTGGCGCCGGGCGCCTTGCCCATGGCACGCAAAAGCTTGGCGCCTCTGCTGCGGCGAGCTGGGCCGGCTGCCGGGATGTTGACGACTGGCGTCATGATTGCCTCCTCAACACACGGGCGTCGATCAGCGGATAAAGCAGTTCGACGATCAGATTGATGACCATGAAGACCAGCCCGACGAAGATGAGATAGATGGCGATGACCGGAATGTCTGCGCCCTGGATCGATTGCAGGAACAGCGAGCCAAGGCCCGGCCAGGCGAAGACGTTTTCGGTCACCACGGAGAAGGCGATGATGTTGCCGAGCTGCAGGCCGAGCATGGTGATGACCGGCAGCAGCGTGTTCTTGATCGCATAGACATACCAGATGCGCGCTTCCGACAGGCCGCGGGCGCGGGCAAAACGGATGTGCTCGCTCTGGCCAACTTCCATCAGCTGGGTGCGCAGCATGCGGATGATGAAGGCGACCTGGAAGGTGGAAAGCGTCGCTGCCGGCAGGAGGATCGCCCGCCAGCCGGAGACGGTGAGGAGCCCGGTCTTCCAGAAGCCGAGATCGACCACCGTGCCGCGCCCGAACGACGGGAGCAGGCCGAGCTGGACGGAAAATACCGCGATCAGCAGGATGCCCACGACGAAGTTCGGAAGCGTGATGCCGGCGGTCGAGATCAGCATGATGAAGCGGCCGAACAGCGAATTCGGGTTGACGCCGCAATAGATGCCGGCCGGTACGCCGACCACGATGGTGATCAGCAGGCTGACGAAGGCGAGCTCGACGGTCGCCGGCAGGCGTTCGGCGATCAGGTTGGCGACCGGGTCCTGGGTGCGATAGGAGAAGCCGAAATCGCCCTGCAGCATGTTGCCGATGAAATGCAGGAAGCGCGTCCAGAGGGGCTGGTCGAGGCCGAGCTTGGCGATCAGTTCCAGCCGCTCGTTGACGGTCGCGTCGGCGGAGAGGAGGGCCGCCAGCGGGTCGCCGATATTGGCGACCAGCAGGAAGGCGATGAAGCTGATCACCAGCAGGACGATGATCGTCTGCACGATCCGTGACGCGGCATAATTCAGCACGACAAATTCCTTAGCAGCAGCTATCCCCGAGCCGGTCGAGGAAGATGGCGCATTTCTCGAGCTCGGAAATCGCAACCGATTCGTCCGGCTGATGGGCGTCGGCGATATCTCCCGGACCGATGACGACCGAGGGGACGCCGGCGATCTGGAAGATGCCCGCTTCCGTGCCATAGGAAACATAGCGGGGTTCGGTGCGGCCGAGAAGCGCCAACAGTTCCGCATCGAGCGTCGGGTCGTTATTGGGCTTGAGGCCCGGGATGCTGGCCTGGACGTCGAAGACGATGCCGCAGGACGGATCGATCGCCTTCATGGCCGGTTCGAGCCTTTCGGCCGCAAAACGCTTCATGTGGTCCAGAACCTCATAGGTGTTCTGACCCGGGATGAGGCGCATTTCCCAGAAGAACTCGCAGTTTTCCGAGACGATATTGCCATGCAGGCCGCCCCTGATGACGGTGACCTGGGTGGTCGAATAGGGCGGGTCGAGCCCTTCGAACTGCGGGCCGTTGCGCATGTCCTCTCGGATGCGGTTGATTTCGGCGATCATGTCGCCGGCGACCATGACGGCGTTGACATAGCGGTCGGGCTGGGAGGAATGGCCGGGCTTGCCCTTGATGCGGCACCAGCCGATCAGACCGCCCTTGTGGGCTGCGATCATGTCCATGCTGGTGGCTTCGCCGATGACGGCAAGCCGCGGCTTCAGGTCGCTCTGGCCCACCCATTCGGCCATCGAACCGACGCCGGTGCAGCCGACCTCCTCGTCATAGGAAAAGGCGAGGTGGATGGGCTTCTTGAGGTTCTTGGCGGCAATGCCCGGCACGGCTGCCAGGCAACAGGCGAGAAAGCCCTTCATGTCGGTGGCGCCGCGACCGATCAGGCGGCTATTCGTTTCCCTGAGCGTCCACGGATCGCCGGTCCAGGCCTGGCCTTCGGTCGGCACCACATCCGTATGGCCGCTGAAGATGATGCCGCCGGGCGCTTCCGGGCCGATCGTGATCAGCACGTTTGCCTTGTCGCCCTCGGGATTGGCAAAGCGCCGGACACGCCCGCCGAAGGGGGCGGTCTGGGCTTCGACATATTCGATCAGGTCGAGATTGGAGACGGCGCTGACCGTGGGATAAGACACGAGGCTGGCAAGCTGCCTCGTTATATCGGATGCAATGGTCATTACTTCACCGTGAAATAACGCAGCGGATAGGCAAGGTCGGCCGGCTGGACGACGGTGACGTTGTCCTTGACGCCCCAGAGAATGTTCAACTGGTGGAGCGGAATGAAGGCGGCATCTGCCTTCATGAGCTTGAAGGCCTGGGTGATATAGCCGGTGCGCTTGGCCTGGTCGGTCTCCTTGCCGATCAGGTCGATCAGCTTGTCGACTTCCGGATTGGAGTAACCACCGATGTTGAAGGCGCCGAGGCCGCTCTTGGGATCGCGGGTGGCGGCGATCGAGGTCAGGAAGATGTGCGCGTCATAGGTGGCCGGCGAATAACCGAGCATCGCCATGCTGGTATTGTATTCCGGCGGGTTGACCTGGGTCGCCCACTTGGCGGTCGGTTGGGCGCGCGGATCGACCTTGATATTGATGCGGGCAAGCGAGGCGGCGACAGCAAGGCAAGTCGCTTCGTCGTTCATGAAACGATCGCTGGTGCAATCGAGCGTGACGGAGAAGCCGTTTTCGTAGCCGGCTTCCTTCATCAGCGCCTTGGCCTTGTCGACGTCGGGCTTTACCGGCGCGCCGAGGGCTGCGTCGAAACCGTTGACCTCCTTGCCGATCGGCAGGCCGACGGGGACAGAGAAGTTGCGCATGATGCGCTTCTGGATCGCGCTGGTATCGATCGCCAGTTCCATGGCCTGGCGGACCTTCAGGTCCTTGAAGGGGTTCTTGGTCTTTTCGCTGCCGAAGATCAGGCTGTCGCGGGCGACGTCGGGCTGGATGTAGATGGTGCGAAGGTCGGGGCCCGCCTGCATGTGCAGCTTCGCATCGTTCTCGATGCGCTCGGCATCCTGCGGCGGCACGCCGTCAATCATGTCGACTTCGCCGGAGATGAGGGCGGATACGCGGGTCGACGGGTTGGGGATCACGAAGAACGTCGCGTTGTCGACATTGCCGGTCTTCTTGTCCCACCAGCCCGGGTTCGGCGCAAAGACCGTCTTCACGCCCGGATCCCGCTCCTTGATGACGTAGGGACCGGTGCCCATGGCATTGCGGTTGGCAAAGGTCTCGGTGGCGTTGTTGGCCGCACCCGGCTGCACGGTGTTGTTCGCCTCGGCCCATTCCTTGTCCATGATGTACCAGTTGGTGATCTGGTTCGGCAGGATCGGGTTGATGGCGCGCGTCTTGATGCGGATCTTGTGGTCGTCGACCTTCTCGATCGACGCGATCGAATTGAGGTTCGCCTTGATGCCGCCGGCCTGACCGCGGGTCAGCGAGAAGATGACGTCATCGGCGGTAAACGGGTTCCCGTTCGAAAATTTCACGTCCTTGCGGAGATTGAATTCCCAGGTCGTGCCGTCCGTCTGCTTCCATTCGGTTGCCAGTGCCGGTTCGATCTTCTGCTCCGCGTTACGGCGCACAAGCGGCTCGTAGACATTGGCAAGAACGGCGAAGATCAGCGTGTTCGAAACCGCATGAGGATCGAGCGTATAGGCATCGAGCGGACCGGCGAACTTGAAGTCCGCCGCCCGGGCCATGCTTCCAAGCGGAGCGACAATCGCGGCTGCAGCGATGGTGCCCAGCAGCATCTTACGTTTGAATGCAGAAAACGGGAAAGGCATCATGATCTCCTAAGCGCGCCACGAGACAGTCGGAATACGGGACAACGATGCGGAAGATATCTTATAGTTAAAATATCTCGACGGAGTGAGCTCTGGAAGTGCGAGCATGCAGCGTTCCCTGTCGTTGTTTGGAGATGCCTACTTGCGAGGCTTGGGCAAACAATAGGCGAATTAAGGAAACATGCAAGCATGTTTGATCAAATGAGCGTAACTCTTTTGGATGGGTAAAACACAGGCACGTGGAAGCGTTTCCGCAGCCTTTAGCGGATCGAAATATTTCATATATTTCAGCATCTTAGTACTTGAGCGCCACCTGGGGGCGCTCAAGTCCTGGCAAACATTGGGCCGCCCTTATAAGCCGGGAAGCCGTAGCCATTGATCATCACCAGGTCGATATCGCTGGCGCGCGCGGCAATCCCTTCCGTCAGCAATGCCTCGCCTTCGAGAGCCATCGCGGCAAGCATCCTTTCGACAATCTCCCTCATGGAGAATGCGCGTGGGGTGATGCCCTTTTTGGCCCGAGCTGCTTCTATGATTGCGGTGACCTCCGGGTCGATGGTGCGCTTGCCCTCCGGATAAGCGTACCAGCCGCGGCCGGTTTTCTGGCCCAGGCGACCCGCCTCGCACAGCGTATCGGCAATCTCGACGTAGCGTGCCGAGGGATCGCGGGTCGCCGCCTGCCGTTTGCGGCGCGCCCAGGCGATTTCGAGGCCGGCCATGTCATAGACGGCGAAGAGGCCCATGGGAAAACCGTAGTCTTCCAGCGCAGCGTCGACCTCGTGCGGCAAGGCGCCGTCTTCCAGCAGGAATTCGGCTTCGCGGCGATAGGCGGAAAAGATGCGGTTGCCGATGAAGCCTTCGGTGACGCCGGTGACGACCGGCAGCTTGCGCAATTTCCTGGCGACCGCCAGCCCTGTTGCCAGCACGTCCGGCGCGGTCTTGGAGCAACGTACGACTTCCAGGAGGCGCATCACATGGGCGGGCGAAAAAAAATGCAGGCCGAGCACCCGTTCCGGATGCTTGGTCGCGGCGGCGACCTCGTCCGGGTTCAGGTAGCTGGTATTGGTCGCCAGCACGGCATCCGAACGGATCACCTTCTCGAGACGCTGGAAGAGATCGGTCTTGACCGCGAGATCGTCGAACACGGCTTCGACGACGAGATCGCAAGGGACGAGATCCAGATCCTCCGCGGTCACGGAAAGCCGCGCATTCTGGGCTTCGAAGCCGGCCTGGTCGAGGCGGCCCGAGGCAACATTGCGTTCCAGCAGGCCGATGATGCGCTGGCGGCCCTTTTCAGCGGCTTCCGACGTTTGATCGAGTCCGATCACCGAATAACCGGCGCCAAGGGCGGCGACAGCGATGCCGCTGCCCATCAGGCCAAGGCCGCAGATGCCGATGGTCTCGACCGGGCGAGGCTGGACGCCTTCCAGTCCCTCGACCTTCGAGGACTCGCGTTCGGCGAAAAAGACATGGCGCAGCGCTGCGGCCTCGCGGCTGTCGCGCAGTGTCAGGAAGGTAGCGCGTTCGTCCGCCAGACCTTCGGCAAGCGGGCGACTGGACGCGGTGACAAGCCGGACAGCTTCAGCGGGTGCCTTCTGGCCGCGCGCCTTGGCGAGAATTTTGACTGACGCCTTTTCGATTTCGGCCGGATCGGCAGCGGCGACATCCAGTTCGCCCGTGCGGCGGAGAGGTTTGCCAGCCAGCGCCAATACCGCGGATATTGCGGCCTCGATGAGATCGCCCGCGGCTACCTCGTCGATGATCCCGAGCTTCAGGGCTTCCTCGGCCTTCACCGAACGTCCGGAGGTGATGAGGTCGAGTGCTGCCAGAATGCCGATCAGGCGCGGCAGGCGTTGCGTTCCGCCGGCGCCAGGCACGATACCGAGTTTGACTTCCGGCAGGCCGACCTGTGCAGTCGGCGAGGCGATGCGATAGTAGCAGGCAAGTGCTACTTCGAGGCCGCCGCCGAGTGCCGCGCCATTGAGCGCTGCGACGACCGGCTTCGACAGGCCTTCGATCGTCTCGATGACATCAGGCAAGATCGGCTCCATGGCCGGTTTGCCGAATTCCTTGATGTCGGCGCCGCCGATGAACGTCTTTCCGGCGCCGGTGACGACGACACCGGTCACATCTGGGGCCGTTTCTGCGTGGGCGAGCGCTTTCTCAAGCCCACTGCGGACATCAACAGAGGTGGCGTTGACCGGCGGATTGTCGATCGTGACGACCAGAACTCCGTTGCGGGTCATGGTTGATACCGTGGCGGAAAATTCGATCGTCTCGTTCATGATCTGCCTCAGGCCGGAATGACGGCGGTCGCCTGGATTTCGATCTTGGCGCGGTCTTCCACCAGCGCCACGACCTGCATGGCGGCCATGGCCGGAAAGTGCTTGCCGATGATTTCCCGGTAGACCTGGCCGATGCCCTTGAGGTTGCCGAGATACTCGGCCTTATCGGTGAAATACCAGGTCATGGTGGTGATATGCTCGGGCCCGGCGCCTGCCTCGGCCAGCACGGCGACGACGTTCTGCAGCGTCTGCTTGACCTGGCCGACGAAATCGTCGGTTTCGAACTGGCATTGGCCGTTCCAGCCGATCTGCCCGCCGACGAAGACCTGGCGGCCGGTGGCGGCGACGCCGTTGGCGTAACCGATCGGTTTTGCCCAGCCTTCAGGCTGCAGGATGGTGTGCATTATTCTTCTCCAAATGCTGTGTCAGCGCTGAGCGCATATCGTCGGGCCAGGGTAGGGCCTTGTGGGTTTCGTGCGAGGTGGCGACCAGCCGCTGCCGGGCGGTCCAGAGCAACCTGTCGCCGGCCCGCACCTCGTATTCGAGATCGGCGGAACTGTTGCCGATCCGCATAACCTTGATGGTGAAATCCATCATGTCGCCATGGTAGCCCGGGCTCTTGAACGCGACGTCCAGCGTCACGGTCGGCACGCCGATCTTGCGGCGGCTGATCATGTCCGGCCAGGGCGAGCCGATCGCGCCGAAAAATTCCTCGCAAACGCCGACCATGATGTTCAGATATGAGGGGAAATAGGCGATGCCGGAGGGATCGCAATCTCCAAAATTCAATCGGCGGGACGTCGTGTAAGCCATGATCGTCTTCAGGCCTTCAACAGTTCGCGGGCGATGATGAGCTTCTGGACCTCGGTCGCGCCCTCATAGATGCGCAGCGCCCGGATTTCCCGGTAGAGGCTCTCGGTGATCTCGCCGCTCTTCACCCCGCGGCCGCCAAACATCTGCACCGCCCGGTCGATGACGCTTTGGGCGTTCTCCGTCGCGACCATCTTGGCCATGGCGGCCTCCTTGGTGGTCGGCAGGCCCTGCACGTCGCGGCGCCAGGCGGCCCGGTAGGTGAGGAGCGCGCCGGCGTCGATCTGGGCTGCCATGTCCCCGAAGGCGGCTTGCGTCAGTTGCAGATCGGACAGGTGATTGCCGAACATCGGCCGCGCCTTGGCATAGGCGAGCGCCTCATCCAGCGCGCGCTTGGCAAAGCCGAGAGCGGCGGCGGCGACGGAGGCTCGGAAAATGTCCAGGGTCCGCATAGCGATCTTGAAGCCTTCACCCGGCGCGCCCAGCAGGCGCGAAGCCGGGATGCGGCAGTTCTCGAAGCGGATCGTCGCCAGCGGATGCGGGGCGATCACATCGATGCGCTCGGCGATCGAGAAGCCGGGATCGTCGGCGAACACCACGAAAGCGGAGATGCCGCGCGTGCCGGGCGCCTCGCCGGTGCGGACGAAAACCGTGTAGACGTCGGCGATGCCACCGTTGGAGATCCAGGTCTTTTCGCCGTCGAGGATATAGTGGTCACCGTCCTTTCGGGCAGCGCAAGCCATGGCGGCGACATCTGAACCGGCTTCCTTTTCCGATAGCGCGAAGGCCGAAATCCATTCGCCGGACTGCGCTTTCGGCAGGACGGTTCGGCGAAGCTCCTCGGAACCGAAAAGGCCGATCGCGCCGGTGCCGAGGCCCTGCATGGCGAAGGCGAAGTCGGCAAGGCCGTCATGCCAGGCAAGCGTTTCGCGGGTCAGGCAGGCGGCGCGGCTGTCGATCGGCCGGCTGCCGCCGGCGCCGGTCGCCGCGTCGAGAAGGCCGGCATTTCCGAGCGCCTTGACGATCGTGCGGCAGGCGTTGTCCGTATCCGAATGGTCGATATGGCTCAGCGCGCCGGAAGCCGCGAAGGCATCCAGTTTTTCGGCGAGCGCCTTGTGGCTGTCGTCGAAGAAAGGCCAGTCGAGGAAATCGCGTGCCGGTCCTTTGAGGGTCGTGGGGTTGGCCATCAGTCGCCCTCGAAGACCGGCTTGCGCTTTTCGGCGAAGGCCTCGAAGGCGCGGCGGAAATCCTTGGTCGCCATGCAGATCGCCTGCGCCTGGGCTTCGGATTCGATCATCTCTTCGATGCCCATCGCCCATTCCTGGTTCAGCATGGTCTTGGTCATCGTGTGCGCGAACCACGGGCCGTCCGCCAGCGAATGGGCGAGCTTGACGGCCTCTTCCTCGAGAGCGTCACCAGGATGGATGGTATTGAAGAAGCCCCAGGCCTGGCCTTCATCGGCGCTCATCGAACGGCCGGTGAAGAGCAGTTCGGCGGCGCGGCCCTGGCCGATGATGCGCGGCAGGATCCCGCAGGCGCCCATGTCGGCTCCGGCAAGGCCGACGCGGGTGAAGAGGAAGGCGGTCTTGGTTTCGGGCGTCGCCAGCCGCATGTCCGAAGCCATGGCGAGGATCGCGCCGGCGCCCATGCAGATGCCATCGACCGCAGCCACGATCGGCTGCGGGCATTTCTTCATCGCCTTGACGAGATCGCCGGTCATGCGGGTGAAGGCGAGCAGGTCCGGCATCGCCATATGGGTCAGCGGCTCGATGATTTCGAAGACGTCGCCGCCCGAGGAAAAATTGCCGCCGGCGCCGGTCAGGACGATCGAGCGGATGTCGGAGGCGTAGACGAGATCGCGGAAAAGATCGCGCAATTCCGCATAACTTTCGAAGGTCAGCGGGTTCTTGCGCTCCGGACGATTGAGGCGAACCGTCCCGACGCGGCCGTTTTCGCTCACTTCCCAGAGGAAATGTTTCGGCTGGTAGTCGCGGAAACTGCGCTTCATGTCCTTCATCACGTCACTCATGTTTGTCTCCTCTCCTTTTCATCGACCGTCCCTTTCCGGGCGGCAGGACCTCTCCCGGGTCAGTCGTTGGCGGAGGGCGGCAGGAAATCCACCTCGTGCGCGGCGGAAACCTTCACGATCTCCTCCACGTCGGTCATTTCGTGCAGCTCTTCGAAAAGCTGTTGGAGCTTGCGGGCCGGGGAGACCCAGAAGAGCGCCCGGCACGGCTTGTCGGACTTGTTGAAGTAACCGTGAGGTATGCCGCGCGGCATGCGCACCAGATCTCCGGCCTTCGCCTTGACCCATTGGCCGTCGAGCTTCAGATCGAGTTCACCCTCCTGCACGAGGATGAATTCGTCCTGCGTCGGGTGGACGTGCACAGGCACGAACTGTCCCGGCAGACTGTTGGTTTCAAAGGCGAAGGTGTCGTCGCAGACAGCCTTTGGGAAATAGACCTGGCCGAGGATATTCCAGCTGGTGCCGTTATATCCGCTACCGCTCTCGGTTATGCCCTTTTCCAGTTCCATCCTGATCTCCCGGTTTTCGTTTTCTGGTTCATGCCGAGGCCGACTAGCCTGCCATGACTTCTCCCCCGGCAACTGCGATTGCCTGTCCGTTGATCGACGCTGCTCCGGGCGATGCCAGCCACAGAACCGTGTCCGCGACTTCCTCCGGCTTCACCAGCCGCCCCTGCGGATTGCTCCTGGTAAATTCCTGTCGCGCCTGCTCTTCCGTCCGTCCGGTCTTTGCTACGATCGTCTCGATCGAGCGGGCGATCAGCGGCGTGTCGGTAAAGCCGGGGCAGACGGCGTTGACGGTGATGCCGGTCCTGGCAAGCTCCAGCGCCAGGGAACGGGTGAGGCCGACGACGCCATGTTTGGCGGCCACGTAGGCCGAGACGTAGGCATAACCGGTGAGCCCCGCAGTCGAGGCGATGTTGATGATGCGGGCGCCCGCGCCAAAGGCCTTGAGATCCGGCAGCACGGCCTGGGTCACCAGGAACACGCCGGTCAGATCGACCGACATGACCCGGTTCCACATCTCCAGCGAGGTCTTCTCGAAGGGCGCGCTCGGGCCTTCGCCGGCATTGTTGACGAGGATATCGACAGGACCGAACGAGGCTCGCGCCGTCTTCAGGCCATTGTCGATGGCCATCTCGTCGGCGACGTCGAAACCGTCCGCGACGCAGACCTTGTCCCTGCCAAGCGTTGCGGCAAGTGCCTCCAGAGGTTCGGCCCGCCGGCCGGCGAGGGTCACCCGCGCGCCGGCTTCCACCAGCGCCGTCGCAATCGCCGCGCCGATGCCCGAGCCCGCGCCGGTGACGAGGGCGTGACGGTTGGCAAGTCTGGCGCTGGAAAGTCTGGCAGAGGGCGCTTCGCTCATGACGCGATCCTTATTTCGCAGCCGCCGGGCCGACAGACGGAGAGGCAACGGCGGCCGCAGCACGCGCGAGGTTGGTTTCGTATTGCGCCTTGCCGGAATAATACTGTTTCGGCCAGGGAATATCCGTCAAGCCGATCTTGGCCGCCTCGTGAAGAACCCAGGCCGGATCGGCGAGATGCGGGCGGGCGACGGCGCAGAGATCGGCGCGGCCGGCGGCGATGATCGAGTTCGCATGATCGGCCTCCGAAATCGCGCCAACGGCGATGGTCGGGATGCCGATCTCGTTGCGGATCTTGTCGGAGAAGGGCGTCTGGAAGAGGCGGCCATAGACCGGCTTTTCTTCCTTCCACACCTGGCCGGACGAGCAGTCGATCAGGTCGGCGCCGGCATCCTTGAACATCCGCGCGTAAATCGCCGCGTCTTCCGGCGTGTTTCCGCCCTCGAACCAGTCATGGCAGGAGAGACGCACGGAAATCGGCTTGTTTTGCGGCCAGACCTCGCGGATCGCCTTGAAGACTTCCAGCGGATAGCGCGCCATGTTCTCATGGCTGCCGCCGTATTCGTCGGCGCGGATATTGGTGAGCGGCGAAAGGAAGCTCGACAGAAGATAACCGTGAGCGCAGTGCAACTCCAACCAGTCGGCGCCGGCTTCTGCCGCATATCGGGCTGCCCGGACGTGGTCGGCCGTCACCCGATCCATGTCGGCGCGGTCCATTTCCTTCGGAACCTGGCTGGTCTTGAGGTAGGGGAGTGCCGAAGCCGAGATCAGCGGCCAGCCACCTTCTTCGACCGGCTGGTCGATGCCTTCCCAGGCGATCTTGGTCGAACCCTTGCGGCCGGCGTGTCCCAGCTGGATGCCGACCTTGGCGGCGGAATTGTCATGCACGAAGGTGACGAAGCGTTTCCAGGCGGCCGCCTGCTGCTCGTTCCAGAGGCCGAGGCAGCCGGGAGTGATCCGGGCGTCGGGCGATACGCAGGTCATTTCCCCAAATACGAGGCCGGCGCCGCCGAGCGCACGGGAGCCGAGGTGGACCAGATGGAAATCGTCGAGCAGCCCGTCCTTGGCGGAGTACATGGCCATCGGCGACATGACGATGCGGTTCGGCAGATAGGTCTCGCGCAGCGAATAGGGCGTGAACATCGGCGGCAGGGTGCGGCCGTTGCCGGTCACCTCGATGCCGTTTTTCCCGGCGAACCAGCGCTCGTAACCTTCCAGCCATTTGGGGTCGCGCAGCCGGAGATTCTCGTGGCTGATGCGCTGCGAGCGGGTCAGCATCGAATACATGAACTGTTCGGGCTCCAGCGTATCGGCATAACGCTGGCCGACCACTTCGAACCATTCCATGGCGTTGCGGGCGGCATTCTGGATGCGTGCGACATCGACGCGGCGGATTTCCTCGTAGGTTTCGAGGACTTCCGGGATCTTGTCCTTGGAATGGCCGAGCTTGTTGAACTGGTTGCTGAGCTCGATCGCATCGTCGATGGCGAGCTTGGTGCCGGAGCCGATGGCGAAATGGGCGGTATGGGCGGCGTCGCCCATCAGCACGACATGCGAGTTGCCGTTGAAATGGCTCCACTTGCCGCAGATCAGGCGGTTGAAGTTGAGCCAAGCGCTGCCGCGCAGATGCCGGGCATTGGTCATCAGTTCGGAGCCTTCGAGGACTTCCGAGAAGAGGTCCTGGCAGAAATCGATCGAGTTCTGCTGGTCCATCTGGCCGAGGCCGTGCTTTTCGTAAGCCTCTTCCGTGGTTTCGACGATGAAGGTCGAGGTCTTGTCGTCGAACTTGTAGATATGCGCCTGGAACCAGCCGTGGTCCGTCTTGCGGAAGTCGAAGGTGAAGGCGTCGAAGAGCTTGTTGGTGCCGAGCCAGATATAGCGGTTCGGGCGCACGACGAGATCCGGTTCGAAGACCGCCGGATAACGGTTGCGGATCTTCGAGTTGAAGCCGTCCGACGCAATGATCAGGTCCGCATCAGGATAATCGACATCGCCATTGGAATCGGTTTCAAAAACAAGCTCGACGCCGAGCGCCTCGCAGCGGCGCTGCAGGATGTTCAAGAGCTTCTTGCGGCCGATGCCGACGAAGCCGTGGCCGGAGGTGCGCTGGCGCGTGCCCTTGAACAGCAGCTCGATATCGTCCCAGTGGTTGAAGGCGTCCTCGATTTCGGCCGCACTTTCCGGGTCCCAGGCCTTCATCGACACCATGGTGGCGTCGGAGAAGACCACGCCCCAGCCGAACGTGTCGTAAGGCTTGTTGCGTTCGACGACGGAAATGGAATGCTCGGGATGCAGCTTCTTCATCAGGAGCGCGAAATAGAGACCGGCCGGGCCGCCACCGATACAGACGATGCGCATATCCAAGTCCTCCTGACGTTCAGTCGCTCATTATTTTAAGTTTAAACTATATGGCGTTTGATCGACCCGTCAAGCGGATTTGCGGCGGTTCCGGCAGTTTTCGCCAGGGATCAACCAAATAATATGCATCAGCATATATATTGATGGCTGTCGCTTGCCTCTCTGTCTTGCACGATGTTCGGTCACGGCAGTACTTGCTGTTCTGCCGGCATTTGTGAATTGACAAATGGCGGCTGCCGAAAATATGCTTTTGCAAATTATTATGGATTGAAGCCGATAAGGCGAAGGGGAAGTGCCATGGCCGAGCGATCTTTTGCGCGCGAAGTCGAGGATCTCAAGCTTGGAGAAGGCGAGATTTTTCGTGGGGAAGGCATTCTGGCCATCACCAAGGCGCTGCTGCAATCCGGCGTTTCCTATGTCGGCGGTTACCAGGGCTCTCCGATCTCGCATCTGATGGATGTGCTCGCCGACGCCAAGGACATCATGGAGGATCTGGGGGTCCATTTCGAGACCTCGGCCTCGGAAGCGGCAGCGGCGGCGATGTTGTCTGCCTCGGTGATGTATCCGGTGCGCGGTGCCGTGACATGGAAATCGACGGCCGGCACCAATGTCGCCTCGGATGCGCTCTCCAATCTTTCATCCGGCGGCGTCAATGGCGGCGCGTTGATCATCCTCGGCGAGGATTTCGGCGAAGGTTCTTCGATCATGCAGGAACGCAGCCATGCGTTCGCGATGAAGTCGCAGATGTGGCTTCTCGACCCGCGCCCCAATCTGCCGTCGATGGTCCAGGCGGTCGAGGATGGCTTCCAGCTATCGGAGGCGTCGAATACGCCGGTCATGCTGGAGGTGCGCATCCGCGCCTGTCACGTGCATGGTCAATTCGTCGCCAGGGATAACCAGCGGCCAAAATTCACACTTCGGCAGGCGCTGGAAAACCCGGTCCGCGACGTTAACCGCATCGTTCTGCCGCCTGCGAATTTTGCGCAGGACAAGGACAAGCTGGAGCGCCGTTGGCCGGCTGCCGTCAACTTCATCAAGGAAAAGAAGCTCAACGAGTATTTCGGCCCTGAGGAAGGCGAGATCGGCATCATCACGCTCGGCGGTCTCTACAACGGCGTCATGCGTGGCCTGCAGCAGCTGGGCTTGGCAGACGTTTACGGCAATTCCTCGGTGCCGATCTATGTGATGAACGTCGCCTACCCGACGATCGACGACGAAGTGGTCGATTTCTGTCTCGGCAAGAAGGCCGTGATCATGGTGGAAGAGGGCGCGCCGGAATATGTCGAGCAGACGCTCCATACGCTGATGCGCCGCCGCGACATCCAGACCCGCCTGCACGGCAAGGACATCCTGCCGCTCGGTGGCGAATATACCGCGCCTGTGATGATGAAAGGGCTGAAAACCTTCATCGAGATGTACGATCGCCTGCTTCTCGGCAACCAGCCGCCGGTACCGGATCCGAGCGATGTCCTCAACGATCCGAAGGTGAAGGCTCTGGCCGAAGTCGTGCCAGCGCGCCCGGCGGGTTTCTGCACCGGCTGTCCGGAGCGGCCGATCTTTGCGGCCATGAAGCTGGTCGAAAAGGAGCTCGGCGAACACCACGTCTCGGCCGATATCGGCTGTCACCTGTTCTCGATCCTGCCGCCCTTCAATATTGGCGGCACGACGATGGGTTATGGTCTTGGTCCTGCTTCCGCTTCCGCCTTCAATGTCGAGGCAGACAAGCGCTCGATTGCGGTCATGGGCGACGGCGGTTTCTGGCACAACGGCCTGGCGACCTCGGTTGGTAATGCGGTGTTCAACAAGCAGGACGGCGTCATCCTCGTCGTCGACAATTTCTATTCCGCGGCAACCGGCGGACAGGACATCCTGTCGTCACGAGCCGTCAACCCGAACCGCAAGACCAACAATTCGATCGTCAACGCGGTAAAGGGCATCGGCGCCACCTGGGTGCGCCAGATCGATCGCACCTATGACGTCGCCAAGATGCGCGACACCCTGAAGGAAGCGCTGACCACCAAGGAGAAAGGCCCGAAGATCATCGTCGCTTCCTCCGAATGCATGCTGAACAAGCAGCGCCGCGTCAAACCGCTCTTCAACCAGGCGGTCAAGGACGGCAAGCGGATGGTGAAGGAGCGTTTCGGGGTGGACGAGGACGTCTGCACCGGGGATCACGCCTGCATTCGGCTTTCCGGTTGCCCGTCGCTATCGGTGAAGCATACCGACGATCCGCTGAAGGACGATCCGGTCGCGGCGATCGACAACAGTTGCGTCGGCTGCGGCAATTGCGGCGAGGTTTCCGAGGCGGCTGTTCTCTGTCCTTCGTTCTATCGCGCCGATATCATCCACAATCCGACGGGCTGGGACAAGTTCCTCTCGAAATTCCGTAGCTCGGTGATCGGCTGGCTGCAGGCCCGCCGCGCCGCCGGCCGCGTCGTCTTTGCGGAGGCTTGATCGATGAACGAGACCGTGAATCTCAAGACGCTCTACGCTTCCGACAAGCCGCTGGCGCTGGCGATCATGGCCATGGGCGGCCAGGGCGGCGGCGTGCTGGCCGACTGGATCGTTGGCCTTGCCGAAGAGCAGGGCTGGATGGCGCAGTCCACCTCGGTGCCGGGCGTTGCCCAGCGCACCGGCGCGACGATCTATTACATCGAGATGCTGCCCGCCCGCGATGGCGTCTCGCCGATCTTTTCGCTGATGCCGACGCCGGGCGACGTGGATGTCGTGCTTGCTGCAGAGTTGATGGAGGCCGGCCGCTCCGTGCTGCGCGGCCTCGTCACGCCGGACAAGACCACGCTGATCGCCTCGACGCATCGCTCCTTTGCGGTCGGCGAAAAGGAAAAGCCGGGCGATGGCATCGGCGATCCGACCGTGGTGGTCGGCGCCACGGATTTTGCCGCCAAGCGCACCATCGCCTTCGACATGGACACGCTGGCGACGAAAAACGGCAGCGTGATTTCCGCCTCGATGTTCGGCGCTCTTGCGGCGGCCGACATGCTGCCTTTCCCGAAGGAAGCTTTCGAGGCGACCATTCGCGGCGGCGGCAAGGGTGTCGAGCCCAGTCTCAGGGCTTTCAATGCCGCCTATGAGCGGGCGAAAACCAAGCCGCGCGACGAAGTGGTCGCGATGGCGCCGAAGCGTTTCGACGTCATGCCTGAAACCGCCGGCCACCCGGATCTCGACCGGCTGGTGCACCGCCTGCGCGCAGAATTTCCGGAGGTCGCCTGGCCGCTGCTGTTTGCAGGCGTCAAGAAGCTCACGGATTTCCAGGATCCGGCCTATGCCAGCGAATATCTCGATCGGGTCGGCAAACTTCATGCTCTCGACCGTGCCAATGGTGGGGAAGACCGCGAATATGCCTTCACCGTCCAGTCCGCAAAATATGTCGCCGTCGCCATGGCTTATGACGATGTCATCCGCGTCGCGGACCTCAAGACCCGCGGCACCCGCTTCAATCGGG
The DNA here is from genome assembly GCF_002968535.1 of Neorhizobium sp. T7_12. Classification (NCBI taxonomy): domain Bacteria; kingdom Pseudomonadati; phylum Pseudomonadota; class Alphaproteobacteria; order Hyphomicrobiales; family Rhizobiaceae; genus Neorhizobium; species Neorhizobium sp. T7_12. The sequence continues at coordinate 35,974 of NZ_PVBK01000032.1, forward strand.
TCGCCAAGGAGGTCGGCGTTAAGCAGGACCAGATTCTCTATATGACCGAATACATGCATCCGCGCATGGAAGAGGTCGTCGGGACCATGCCGAAGCGGCTGGGTCTCTGGGTCGAAAACCGCCCAAAGGTCTTTGCCTGGCTCGACCGCCGTATCAACAAGGGCCGCCGGGTGCAGACAGGCACGCTGTTCTGGTTCCTGACGCTCTACACGCTTGCAGCCTTGCGCCGCACCCGCCGCGGCACGTTGCGTCACTCACGCGAAACCGAGCATCGCGAAGCCTGGCTCGACGCGGCGACCTCGCTGCTCCCGCGGAACTATGATCTCGCGGTGGAAGTGATCAACAATCGCCGGCTGGTGAAGGGTTATTCCGATACCCATGCGCGCGGGCTCTCGAAGTTCGACCGGGTGATGTCGGCGCTGACGAGCCTGAGAGATCGGGAAGACGGCGCGGCCTGGATGAAACGCCTGCGTCAGGCGGCCCTTCTGGACGAAAGCGGCATTGCGCTGGATGGCGCGCTGAAGACGGTCTCGACGCTTTAGGTTTTAAGCATAAAGACACATTATAGCCGCGATCCCGTTGCTTTTGCTGCGCATCTGACCAAACTCTAGATGCGTAATTTTTCCAGCACCGGCAGCCCACATGGAATCCACGGTTCGTCAGCCAAGTCGCTTTCGAGACATCCTTGAGACGTACCGTCCTTACCTCATCGCCCTGGCGGCGCTGGCGGTTTTCGCGTTCACGACATTTGCCATCTACAACCTCACCAACGAGGTGAGCTACGACGACGTCATCGAGGCGCTCGCCAATACGCGCTGGTCTTCGATCGGCCTTGCGGTTTTCTTCACGGCACTGAGTTTCGCGGCACTGGTCGGATACGACATCAACGCGATCACCTATATCGGCCGGACGCTGCCTTTCGTGCCTGTGGCGATCACCGCTTTCAGCGCCTATGCGGTCGGCAATACGGCCGGTTTCGGAGCTCTCAGCGGCGGGGCGATCCGGTTCCGCGCCTATTCGCGCCTTGGGCTTTCACCCGACGACATCGGCCGTGTCATTGCATTCGTGACGCTCGCCTTCGGCATCGGGCTTCTGGCAGTCACCGCGCTCGCGTCGCTGGTCACGGCGCCGAGGATAGGAGCAATCCTCGATGTCGACGGCATCTGGGTTCGCGCCGGCGCGATTGCGATCATCCTCGTGCTCATCGCTCTTCTGATCCTCGGGCGAGGCGGACAGACGGTATCCATCGGACGCCTGAGCATCCGCCTACCGGACAGCCGTACGTCCTCGCAGCAATTCCTGATCACGGCGCTTGATGTCGCCGCCTCCGCCTCGGTCCTCTACGTGCTTCTGCCGCAGACGGAAATCGGCTGGCCGTCCTTCCTGGCGATCTATGCGACCGCCGTCGGCCTCGGTGTCCTCAGCCATGTGCCGGCCGGTCTCGGAGTCTTCGAGACGGTGATCGTCGCGGCGCTCGGCAATACGGTCAGCCTCGATGAAGTGCTCGGCAGCCTCGTCCTGTATCGCGTCATCTATCATGTCCTGCCGCTGCTCATCGCAACGCTGGTGGTGATCGGCGTCGAAATTCGCCAACTTGCCCATCACCCCATTGCATCGACGCTTCGAAAGCTTGAATTCCGCCTCGCGCCGCCGCTTCTGGCGACCTTCTCGATGATCGCCGGCGCAATGCTGATCTTCTCGAGCGTGACGCCGACGCCGGATTCCGACATCAATTTTCTTGGCAACTACCTGCCGCTGCCGGTGTTCGAAGGCGCGCATTTCCTTTCCAGCATCCTCGGCCTGCTGCTGTTCGTCGCGGCGCGCGGCATCGGCCAGCGGCTGGACGGGGCGTGGTGGACAGCCATGGTCTGCACCTCTCTGGCGCTGGTTTTCGCCTTCATGCGGGCGATCGCGCTTTTCGAGGCGACGTTCCTGATCATCCTGCTGGTCAGCCTGTTCCTCAGTGCCAAGCAGTTCAAACGCCGGGCGTCGCTGTTCGGTCAGGTGCTGACGCCGAGCTGGATCGCTGCCATGTTCATCGTCGTCGCGGCGGCGATCACGGTGCTGCTCTTCGTCTATCGCGAAGTGGACTACAGCCGCGAGCTCTGGTGGCAGTTCGAATTTTCCGAGGAAGCGCCGCGCGGACTGCGTGCAGTCCTTGGCCTTGCGATTTTTGCGGCGACGATCTCGGTGTTCAGCCTGTTGCGGCCGGCGGCCCGGCGTTCGGCATTGTCCACGGCGGACGATCTCGAGCGGGCGATCCAGCTCGTCATGGCTCAGGACAATGCCGATGCCAACCTCGTCCGGATGGGCGACAAGCGGCTGATGTTCTCCGAGAGCGGCAATGCCTTCATCATGTACGGCATCCAGGGCCGCTCCTGGATCGCACTTTTCGATCCGATCGGGCCGCAGGAGGAGACGGCTGATCTGGTCTGGCGTTTCGTCGAGGAAGCCCGCGCTCGAGGCGGCCGCGCCGTGCTCTATCAGATTTCGCCCAGCCTCCTTTCGCATTGCGCCGACGCAGGTCTCAGGGCCTTCAAGCTCGGTGAATTGGCGATCGTCGATCTGTCCAGCTTCGACCTCAAGGGCGGCCGGTTGGCCGGGCTTCGTCAGGCCGTCAACAAAGGTGCGCGCGAAGGGCTGGAGTTTTCGGTCATCGAGCAGCCGGATGTGATGGCGCATATCGAAGAACTCCGGCGCGTTTCGGATGCCTGGCTCGAAGATCACAACACGCGCGAGAAAACCTTCTCGCTCGGCGCTTTCCGGGATGACTATGTCAGCGCCCAGCCGGTCGCGGTGCTCAAGAAGGAGGATCGTATCGTCGCCTTCGCGACGCTGTCGCTCACCGACACGAAATACGAAGGCACCGTCGATCTGATGCGCTTCATGCCGGATGCGCCGAAAGGCTCCATGGATTTCCTGTTCGTGAAGATTATGGAATATCTCCGCGATGCCGGTTATGGACATTTCAATCTCGGCATGGCGCCGCTATCCGGCATGTCCACACGCGAAGCGGCACTCGCCTGGGACAGGATCGGCAGCGTTGTTTTCGAGCACGGTGAACGGTTCTACAATTTCAAAGGGTTGAAGGCTTTCAAGTCGAAGTTTCATCCCGCCTGGGAGCCCCGTTATCTCGCTGTGGCAGGGGGCGTCAGCCCCGCCATCGTGATGATGGACGCGACGCTCCTGATCGGCGGCGGCTTGAGGGGAGTGGTTGGTAAATGATGTATCTGCGTTTTCTTGCTGTCGTGTTTGCAGCGCTGCTGTCCGGTGTCCCGATGGCGGCTGCCCAGGATCAGCAGGATTATCATACGGGCCTTATCCCGCAGCCGCGCATCCTCCTGCCGAACAATGGCAGCGAGCTCGAAGGCATCGTCTTCCTGATTTCAGGCGGGCAGGGCTGGGGGGCTCGGGAGGACACGGAGGCGCAGAAGCTGCTCGCTGCCGGTGCCGCCGTGGTCGGCATCGATTTCCCCTCCTACATCAAGTCGCTGGCCGCCGACGACGGCGACTGCATCTATATGGTTTCCGATATCGAGGACGTCTCCCAGCAGGTGCAGCGGCGGATCGGCAATAGCCAATACCGCCACCCGATCGTTGCCGGCATCGGAGAAGGTGGCGCACTGGCGCTGGCGATGATCTCCCAGAGCCCGAATGCGACGATCGAGGAGGCGATTGCCGTCGACCCGCTTGCCGGCGTTCCGCTTGCCAAGCAACTCTGCACGCCGGCTTCCAAACAGAAGGTCGGCAATCGCACGGTCTATGGTTTCGACGACGGCGCCCTGCCGTCCGTCGTGACGATCATTTCCACCGCGACCGCCGATACCGCCGGCAAGGCACATGGCCTTCGCCTGAAACAGGATCACCCCGAGGTCGAGCTTAGCAATTCGAGCGAGACTTCCGATGTGGCGCTCTCCCAGGCGCTTGCCGCTCGCATCGCTGCCGCGGGCCGAACCAACCAGCCGCTCGACCTGCCGCTGAACGTGCTCGAAGCCAAGCCGGCCATGAACACGATGGCGGTGATCTTTTCCGGCGATGGCGGGTGGCGAGACCTCGACAGCGAGGTGGGGGGCTATCTGCAATCCCAGGGGATTCCGACGATAGGGCTGGATTCTCTGCGGTATTTCTGGTCCGAGCGCACCCCCCAAGCGACGGCGGACGATCTGGCGAAGATTATCGAACATTATCGCCGGCAATGGGGCGTTCAGAACGTGTTGCTGGTCGGTTATTCGTTCGGCGCCGATGTACTGCCCGCCACCTACAACCTCCTGCCGGCCGAGGACCGGGCTCGCGTCAAGCAGATCACGCTGCTCGGCCTGTCGCATGAAGTGGACTACGAGATTTCCGTGACCGGCTGGCTTGGCGTTTCAGGCGACGGCAAGGGCGGCGATCCGATGACCGATATCGCCAAGATCGATCCGAAGTTCATCCAATGCGTCTACGGCACCGATGAGGACGACGATCCCTGCCCGACGCTGAAGGATAAGGGCGTCGAAGTCGTGCCGATCGAGGGCGGACATCATTTCGACGAGAACTACCAGGCGCTGGGCAAGCGCATCCGCGACAGCCTTCAGACACGGCTGACGAAATAGACCGATCAGATCTCGTGCTTGCGGATGTTGAGGAGGATCTTGTGAAGCGTGCCCGTGAAGGCGCGGTATTCCTCCTCATCGATGCCGTCGAACATCCGCAGCAGTGAACCGTACATGGTCGGCCAGAAGCGCCCGAACGCGGCGCGGCCTTCCTCGGTGATCGTCACATCGCGGATGCGCATGTCTTCGGCCCGCGGCGTGCGGCGGATGTAACCCTGGTCTTCGAGGGAATCGAGCGTACGGCTCATGGTCGACTGTTCGATGACGGCGAACACGGAGAGCTCGTTGATGGTGAGCGAAGCGGAGACGCTGAGGACGGCGAGCGTGCGCATCTTGGCGGTCGACAGGTCGTATTCGCGCAGTTCCTCCGCCATGTTGGAGTTCCAGCGGGAGATGATGCGGTTCATCAGATAGGGTGCGAAATGGTTGAGGCCGATCTCGCCCATGGTCGGCCGATTTTCCTGATCGCTCTCCTGGTGCCAGCGCAGCACCACGCCTGAAAACCGTTCTGCCATGAAATCCATGTCTCCTAGACCACGTCGTTTCAACGCAACGACGATGCGAGCAGAAAGCCGGAGCCGCCGGCAAGCCCCGGTCCCGGATGGGTCGAGGCGCCGATATGATAAAGGCCCGGCACGTGGGTGCGGTGGTTAACAGACGACTTGAAGGGCCGCCAGAGGAAAAACTGGTCGAGCCCGCAGAAGCCGCCATAGGGATCGCCACCGACGAGGTTCATGTTCATCGCCTCCAGATCGGCCGGCGAGTAGGCGCGTCGGGCGAGCTTGATTTCGGCAAAATTGTCGATGTGGCGGGAAAGCAGAGCCTCGACGCGGTCGGCATAAAGTTCGCGCAAGTCGTCGGTCCAGCGGCCGTCGGCAGGAGCGGTGATCTCACCGGCCGCATCGCCCTTGATGAAACGCGGCGCTTCGGGAAGCTGCAGCCAGAGTATCGACTTGCCGTCCGGCACGCGCGAAGGATCGAAGCTGGCGGGCTGGCCGACGCAGACGGTCGGCTCGGCGGGCAGCAGCCCGCGTTCGCATTCGTTGGTGGCGCGCGAGACGCCGTCGAGACCGGATGTCAGGTGCAGCAGCGCCACCTTGCCGAGGTCCGGATCACCCTTCCAGCGCGGCGGTGCGGAAAGGGCGTAGTGGATCTGCATGTTGCCCTTACCGTAGCGATAGCGGGCGACGCTGTGCTGTATCTCGGCAGGGGCCGGCTGTGGCCAGTCCTTGAGTAGTCGATCATAGATCTGGTTCGGGGTCGTGGAGCAGACGACGCCGGACGTGGCGTCGATCGTCTCGCCGCCAACCAGCCGCACGCCGGCGGCCTTATTGCCCGGGCCGGCAAGGATGCGTTCGACATCCGCCCCGATACGGATCGCGCCGCCCTGATCCGCGATCAGTTGCTCGAAGGCCGCGACGAGGTTGGCAGCACCGCCCTTGATGATCGGGCAGCCGGCGAGCTCGATCGCGAAACCGATAACTTTCAGCATTTCGGCCGAATAGGCGCTTTCCGGCGCCAAGCCGCAATGCAGGACCCAGGGAGCCCAGAGGGCGTGCGCGGCTTCGGATTTATAGGTGGTTTCGAGATAGCCGCGCGCTGGTGTCAGCGCATCGCCGAACCAGGCGGCGAGTTGGCGCAGGCCCTTGTCCCACCCCTGCCTGGCGACCGTCTTCAATGTGGTGCCGGACCAAAGGGCGCCGCCGAGCAGCGAAAACAGGAAGGCGGCATCGGCGCCGAGCGCATTCATTTCCTTGTCGAACGTCTTGCCGTCGCCGGCCGCGAGTGCCTCGAAGGTGGCGATATTGCGCTGGCGATCCTTGGAGAAGACGACGGAAGAACCGTCCGGCCGCAGCACCCCGGTCGGCAGGTCGGCATGGGCGAATTCGAGGCCTCGGGCTTCGAGGTCCTTGCCAAGCGCGGCATAGGCGGGAGACGTGAGGAACAGCACCATGGTGGTGGCCATCACGTCGTGGATAAAGCCGGGCTCGGTGATCTCTTCCGTGCGCAGGCAGCCGCCGATGCGGTCGCTGCGCTCCAAGATGAGGGCCTTCCTGCCCTTCTTGCCGAGCATGGCGGCGGCGACCAGTGCGTTGATGCCGCTGCCGACGATGATGTAGTCGAAATCCGCCATGCCGCCGCCCGTCTTCCTGCTGGATACGGAAAGGGCCGGAATCTTCTGGGTCCGGCCCTTCGACTGGATCAGGCGATCAGAGCCAGCGCCCGGACCGGCGAGCCGGTGCCCTTGACGAGCTTCAGCGGTGCGGCGATCAGCACGGCGCCCTTCGGCGGCAGCTGGTCGAGATTCGACAGCGATGCGAGGCCGTATTTGCCGGCGCCGTGCATAAGGTTATGGGCGGGGAAGGGT
>NZ_PVBK01000033.1:0-41896 GCF_002968535.1 Neorhizobium sp. T7_12
GCCTGCCGCCCCGCCACCGCCTGCAGTAGCGCCAGATAGGGATTTTCCGCCGTTTTCAGCTCCGGGTAATGCCGCTCAATGACGTAGTCGGCGAGCAATTTGATCCCGTCATTGTCGCCGCGGGCGGCAAAGAACTGGAAGGTGCCGATCCGCACATGGCTTGCCGCGACGCGCACGAACACCGCGCCCTGCTCCACCGTCTCGCGATAGACCTGTTCGCCGGTCGCGACAGCCGCCAAGGCCCGTGTCGCCGGCACGCCGAGCGCATTCATCGCCTCGGAGACGATATATTCGCGCAGCACCGGTCCCAAAGCCGCACGTCCGTCGCCTCTGCGGGAATAGGGCGTCGGTCCGGCGCCCTTCAGCTGGATGTCGCGGCGTTTGCCGTTGCGGTCGACGACCTCGCCCAGCAATATCGCCCGGCCGTCGCCAAGCTGCGGCACGAAATTTCCGAACTGGTGGCCGGCATAAGCCATGGCGATCGGCATGGCGCCGGGCGGCACGACATTGCCGGCAAGGATCGCCGCCACCCGGGCGGGATCGGAAAAGTCCGCCTCGACGCCCAGCTCCTCTGCCAGTTCCGCGTTGAATTTCAGGAGCTTCGGCCCCTCCACAGGCTCGGGATAGACGGAGGCGAAAAACCTGTCCGGCAGGCGGGCATAGGAATTGTCGAACTGGAACACGGGAAGGACTCCTTTGGCCGCCGGGATGCGGCGACCTTTTCTTCAAATATGGGAAATCTGTCCCGCCGAACAAGCGAAATGCGCTTTTGTTGCGCCGCTCAAGGCTTGGCCAGCCGCACACCGAAACCGAGGAGGAAGGTCAGGAGCGCACCGGCAGCCGCAGTCCCGTAAAGCCACAGGGCCGGCCCGCCGGCCTCGCCACTCTCAAGCGCCGAAACCAGGCCGGTCGCGCTTGCGATCATCCCGGCGATTCCCGCGCCTATCGCGTAACCGGCGGTCGAAATCGTCGGCAGCAAGGCACTTGCGAGATCGCGCTCCTGCCTTGCTGCCGCTTCCATCGCCGCCTGGTTGACGCTTGCCCAGGCGACGCCGAAGCCCGTACCGATCGCCACCTGGCCCGCCAGCAGCAGCACCAGCGAGCCGCTCGCGAACGCGGCCGCGAGGCAGAGGAAACCGGCCAGTTGAAACAATGCGCCTGCGCGCATCCACCGATGCCGCGGCTGAAGCGCCGTAATCCTGCTCGCGACCACTGCGACCGCACTCCAGGAGAGCGCCATGGTCACCACCAGATAACCGACCACGGACGGCCGGAGACCGAAGACGGCGTCGATCATCAGCGCCAGGTAAACGCTGCCGACCGAGTGGCTTGCCGACATCAGGAACAGCACCCAGAATCCGTGCCCGAGCACCGAACCGAGCCGGAAAGCGCCTTCCGGAAACAGCCTTGGCCCGATCCGCCCGTCGAGCTTCAGCGCCGGCAGGAACAGGCCCGCCCCTGCCACCACCGCCACTGCCTGCATCGCCCCTCCGGTCACCACCGACGACAGCGACAGGACGAAGGAGGCGGCAAGGCAGAGCGAAATGGTGGCGGCGGAGAGCGGCACCGGCGCCGCCTCGGTCACCCTCACCTTCGCGGTGAGCGCGAAGACGGCCAGCAGCAACACGAAGGGCGAGACGGCCAGGAACGACGCCCGCCATGAATAGGCCTCGGTCAGAAGCCCGCCCGCCAATGGTCCGGCAATCGCCGCCACCGCCCAGACGATCGCCTCCACCGCAAACACCTTTGCGATCAGCGCGGAGGGAAAGTTGGCCGGGATGAGGCTGTAGCAGATCGCCACGATCAGCCCGTCGGCAATGCCCTGCAGCAGGCGCCCGGCCATGATCCAGGAAAAGGCCGGCGCCGACAGCGCCAGCAGCCCGCCGGCCGCAAAGACCAGCGCCGCAAGAAGGAGGATGAAGCGCGCGCCGAACCGGTCGCGCATCGCCGCCGCACCCGTGCCGCCGGCGATCGAACCCAGGAAATAGAGCGTATAGGCCCAGCTGAAATAACCCGTGCCGCCGATCTCTCTCGCTGCCGGCGGCAGCGCTGCGACGATCGCGAACTGGTTGAAGGCATGCAGCCCGATCCCCGCCGAGATCAGCCCCAGCATCGCCCCTTCGCGGCCTCTGAGAAGCCTCGACCAGCCCACATTGATATCCTGCAACACGCCCTGCCTCTTATCCGTTTTTTCAGTCCCGGGGACGCTACAACCTCAACCACGATTGAGGTCAAGGGATGAGCCAAAAATTAAAATTACGTATTTTCAGCGCCTTAAGGCGTAATTGCAGATTCTTTCCGATGTTGTATTTTAGCTACAGCTTTCCAAGCAAACCGCTCTATTTGCGTTTTTGCCAACCAATCGGAGGGAATATCCATGAAGGCTCTTTTCATTCTCGCAGCGTCGGCCGCCATGACCGCCTCTTCCGTTGCTTACGCAGCCGACGCCGTCGAACAAATCCCGCAGGCTCCGCAAGCCGTCGAAACGCCCGTCGTGTTCTCCTGGAACGGCCCCTATATCGGTGCCCATACGGGATATGCCTGGGGCGACGGTGATGCCCCCGGCGGCGGTTCGGACGATTTCGACAGCTGGAGGCTTGGCGGCTTCGTCGGTTATAACTGGCAGTTCTCGAGCGGTTTCGTGGCCGGTATCGAAGGCGACGTCAACTACGACTGGAACGAGAACAGCTATGCCGGCGGCATCGACGTCGACACCGGGTTCTCCGGTTCGGTTCGCGGCCGTGTCGGTTACGCCATGGACCGGGCGTTGATCTTCGCAGCAGCCGGCTGGACGGCCACCACCGCCCATATCGACGGCGGCGGCTTTGACGACGACGACATGCTCAACGGCTGGACCGTCGGCGCCGGCGTCGACTACGCCTTCACCGACAATATCTTCGGCCGCCTCGAATACCGCTACAACGACTTCGGCAACGGCAGCCTCGCAGGCGCCGATTTCGACTTCAGCCAGCACGTGATCAACGTCGGCATCGGCGTGAAGTTCTAAGCCGCGGCTTCGGAATACGTCTCAATGCTCCACCTTGCGACAAGGTGGAGCAAGATCTCGAGGGGTGGCGGGCGTCCTCAGGGGCGGGCCAGCACCTTGAAGGCGATGAACTGCGTCTTCTGTTCCTTCGAGAAATTGTTGTCGGAAACAAAAATCAGCAGATCGCTGCCATCGGTGCCCTTGGCGAAGGTGACGGCCTCGATATTGTCCGGCTGCAGGCCGATCGCCCGCATGTCGAGCACCTGGGCCTTGCGCACCGGCACGATGGCCGCCTCGGTACCGGCGAGCGAAGGAATGGCCGAGACATCGGTGGCGCCCTCGGTATCGACCATGAAGACCTTGATCGAACTGCCGAACCCTTGCGCAAAACCGCGCTCGACCACCAGCAGGCGGTGGTCGTCCAGGCTTAGGATCTCCGAAGCGCCGTTGTCGTTATAGCCCTTGTCGACGGTCGGCGCCTGGGGGATCGGCGCGATCGGATAGACATATTCGGCCTTCGGCCTGCCGGTGGCCGCATCGTAGCGGATCATGCGGGCGAGCGTGCCGCGGCTAAGCCCGGAGATCGGGCCGTCCTGGAACAGCGCCGATTCGACCTCCACCATCAGGTCTCCGCCGGGCAGCGTGGCGAGCCCCTCGAAGGCGAGGTTGTCGCGAACACCGGCGGACTTGTCGGCGGTCGGCAGAAAAGCCTTGGGAAGCTCGAACTCGCGAACGAAGGCACCATCCGGGCCGGCGACGCGCACGAAGGGCGGCAGAAGCTGCTTCACGTCGCCTTCACTCGACCAGTAGATGCCGTCCTTGCCGAGCCGGACCGATTCCGGATCGACGCTCTTGGCTGCAAAAGCCGCGCCGCTCTTGTCCTTCAGGGTCACGGTCTTGACCACCTTCACATCGCTGATGCCGGCGGCGCTCGCCTCGATCGAAAGCTCGTAGAACCGGGCCGGCGCCCGTTCGGAACGGTCGTCTGAAATGGCGATGTAGCGATTGCTTGCCGGGTCGTAGTCAAGACCGGACAGGCCGCCGAACTCGACGCCGTCGAACAGCGTGCCGGTCGGGATGCTAAATTCGCCGGCGAAGGAAAGCCCAATCGCCGCCTTGCAATCGCCGAACGGGCAAGGAGTGACGACCGTCACGCCGGGCTCGGCAGCATGGGCAACGGGCGCGAAGAGGAGGACGAGGGCAACGGTTGAAAACAGCGCTTTGAGCATGATCGATGTCCGGCAATTCGAGGCGGGTGAAAACGGTGACCAGCCTCACGAATGAAAGCCGGTCCCGCAGTTGCTCATCCTCTGCCACGCGAGTTTTGCGGACGTATAACGGTCGGCCGTCAGAATGTTGAAATTTTCGTGACGGGTGGTGGGGAAGACCTCAGACCGCCGCCCGCTCCGGTGAATACCCCGCCTCGCGGATCGCCTCTTCGGCCTTCGCCGCATCGCCTTCGATCGCTACCGTCTTGGCGATCAGATCAATCGCCACCACCGCACCCGGCAGGGCTTCCGCCAACGCGCCGCGGACGGTCTTTTCGCAATGGCCGCAGGTCATGTCCGGCACGGTGAAAATCGCAGTCATCGGAATCTCCTTGTTCGATAGGTGTGTTGTGCAGCCTCCCATGGAGGGAAGGTCAAGTGCATTTGAGGAATGAAGCCGGTGCGGCATGCTCCAGATGATCTCCCCCCTTGAGGGGGAGATGTCGCCGAAGGTGACAGAGGGGGGGTGGCGACGGTGCGGCAAAACATTCGGCCGAAGAATAGCGGAGCGGTCACCCCCCTCTGCCCTGCCGGGCATCTCCCCCTCAAGGGGGGAGATCGAAGGAGGGGCCGTTTTGCCTCATCCTGGCGGAAAAGCATCAGGCATTCTGTTTCATCTTGTTCTTCGCTGGAGCCACTGTCCCATCCCCCGCCAGATCATCGAGGATCGGGCAGTTGGGGCGGTTGTCGCCGCCGCAGCAGTGGGCGAGGTGTTTCAGCGTCTTCAGCATGCCCTGCATCTCGGCGATGCGCCGTTCGAGATCGCCGATATGGGCGGTCGCGACGTCCTTGACGGCAGCACTTTCGCGGCTCTTGTCCTGCCAGAGTTTCAGCAACGTCTCGGTCTCTTCGAGCGAAAAGCCGAGATTGCGGGCGCGCTTGATGAAGCGCAGGATATGCACCTCCTCATCGCCATAGACCCTGTAATTGTTGCCGGTGCGGCCCATCGGGCGAATCAGGCCGATCTCCTCGTAATAACGGATCATCTTGGCCGAAACGCCGGACGCGCTGGAGGCCTCGCCGATATTCATCTCGTTTCTCCCACTTTCACCGCCTTCAGCCGCAGCGCATTGCCGAGCACGAAGACGCTCGACAGCGCCATGGCGCCGGCGGCGATCATCGGCGACAGCAGCCAGCCGAAGGCAGGGTAAAGTACGCCGGCCGCAACCGGCACCAGCGCCACGTTGTAACCGAAGGCCCAGAACAGGTTCTGTTTGATGTTGGTCATGGTCGCGCGGCTCATGGCGATCGCCGAAACCGCACCCGACAGATCGCCGCCGACCAGCACCACGTCGGCGCTTTCGATCGCCACATCCGTGCCGGTGCCGATGGCGATGCCGATATCGGCTTCGGCGAGCGCCGGCGCGTCGTTGATGCCGTCGCCGACGAAGGCGAGCTTCTTGCCGCCGGCCCGCATCTCGTGGATCGCCTTCACCTTGCCTTCCGGCAGGACCTCGGCCACGACCTTTGTGATCCCGACCTGACGGGCGATAGCCTCTGCAGTGCGACGGTTGTCGCCGGTCACCATTACCGTTTCGACGCCCATCGCCTGCAGCGCCCTGATCGCGTCGCGGCTTGAGGGTTTCAGCGGATCGGCAACCGCGATCACGGCAGCCAGCTTGCCGTCGACAGCGGCATAAAGCGGCGTCTTGCCTTCGTCGCCAAGCCGGGCGGCGGCTTGCGCAAACACCTCAACCGAAAGCCCCAGCTTTTCCATGAACCGGTCCGCGCCGACCGAGATCCTGCGGCCGTCCGCCTCCGCCTCGATGCCGTAGCCGGTCACCGACGAGAAGCGTTCCGCCTTCGGCACCGTCAGGCCCCTGGCCTCGGCCGCCTTGACGATCGCCTCGGCGATCGGGTGTTCCGACTGCGCCTCGACGCTCGCGACCAATGCCAGCACCTCGTCCTCGGCAAAACCTTGCGCGGTCACCAGATCAGTCAGTTCCGGCCGGCCCTTGGTGACTGTACCGGTCTTGTCGAACACGACCAGCTGGACATTGCGCAGTTCCTGCAGCGCCTCGCCCTTGCGGAACAGCACGCCGAGCTCTGCCGCCCGGCCGCCGCCGACGACGATCGAGGTGGGCACCGCAAGCCCCATGGCGCAGGGGCAGGCGATGATCAGCACGGCGACCGCATTGGCCAGCGCATGGGCGAGCGCCGGTTCGGGGCCGACGAATAACCAGACGGCGAAGGTGAGAACAGCCAGCGCGATCACCGCCGGCACGAACCAGGCCGTCACCCGATCGACCAGCCCCTGGATCGGCAGTTTCGACCCTTGAGCCTGTTCGACCATGCGGATGATCTGGGCCAGCATCGTGTCGCGGCCGACCTTATCGGCCCGGAAACGAAAGGCGCCGGTCTTGTTGATCGTGCCGCCGACCACGGTCGCGCCGGCCGCCTTTTCGACCGGCAGCGGCTCTCCCGAAATCATCGATTCGTCGACATTCGAGGAGCCATCGATCACCGTGCCGTCGACCGGAATGCGCTCGCCCGGCCGGATCACCAGCACGTCGCCGGCGACCACCTGTTCGGCGGGGATGTCCAGCAGCTTGCCCTCGCGTTCGACGCGGGCGGTCTTCGCCTGCAGCCGGCTCAGCTTCTCGATCGCCTCGCCGGTGCGGCCCGTGGCGCGGGCCTCGAGCAGCCGGCCGAACAGGATCAGCGTGACGATCACCGTCGCGGCCTCGTAATAAACGAAGCGCGCGCTTTCCGGCAGCAGGTCCGGGGCAAACGTCGTCACCAGCGAATAACCGTAGGCCGCCAGCACGCCGACCGCGACCAGCGAATTCATCTCCGGCACGCCGCGCAGCAGCGCCGGCAGGCCGAGCTTCAGGAACCGGAAGCCGGGGCCGAAGACGACCACCGTCGCCAGTGCGAAATAGAGATAATAAAGGTTCTGCGTCTCGATCACGCCCATCAGCCAGTGGTGGAACGGGTCGTAGACGTGGCCTGCCATTTCCAGCACGAACAGCGGCAGGGTCAGCACGAAGGCGATCGCCAAGTCGCGCTTCAGCACGCCCTCCTCGCCCTGGTGCATATGCATGTGGTCATGCCCGCCGGCATGGCCCGCCTGGTCGTGCCCCATGGCGGCATGGTCCATGTGGGCTTCCGGTGCGGAATGCCCGTGGTGGTGCTCGTGCCCGGCATGCGCCGTCGGCGCCACAGGCGGCATCATGCCCGCCTCGCGCATCGCATGGTCGATGGCGCCGGGCGAGATTTCGTAACCGACTTTCCTGATCGCCTTCGTCAGCTCTTCCGGCGAAAAGCCCTCGGCCGATTCCACCGTCAGTTTCTTGGTCGCGAAGTTGACGGCGCTCCTGTCGATGCCCGGCACTTTCGCGGCAGCGTTCTCGACGCGGCGCACGCAGGAGGCGCAGGTCATGCCCTCAACGGGCACGGTAAAAGGCTCGGCCTTGTGGATCGGCTTGACGGTCTGGTTCACGGGCGCAATCTCCCCTTTTTTTGTCGGGATGTCTTACTGTCCCGCCCTATGTGGAGCTTCCCATCATGGGAAGGTCAAGGGGTACTTGTGGATATTCTCAAGGGCGGCAGAAACCGGCGGGTCGGGCAGCGGGAACAGGGCCATTACCGCAGCCCTCAGTCGCCGCTTTCACGATAAGATCGTACAGATGGTACTTCTTTCCGAGCAGCCGTATTCCACCCTCAGAATAGTGTCCCGCATCCGCATAAAGGGAGACGCCATCCTCGGAAACCCGGCAGATCGTGCCGTTGCACCGGCCGGTGCCCATATCGATCACCGGATAGTCCCGCGCCACGACATTCATGATGTCCATCGCAACGCGGCCTCGCCGGTTCACGTCGTCAGCAGACAGATCGCAGCGGTCGGCCGCGATGCCCAGCAATCGTGAACGGGCAACACAACTGCCGACATCGGTCCCCGTCTGCGGCGGCTGCGCGAAAACCACGGGGCTCAATCCCATTTGCCGCAGGCCGGACAAGGACGCTAAAAAGCTGTCCAGAAGCAGCGCCCGGCTTGCCGGTACACTCTGTCCATCCTTCCGAACAAACGTTTCAGTTTCCGTATAGATATCGAGATTGACGCCTATCGCGACGTATCGAAGCGTCTTGGTTGCCGCCATGGCGTCGAGGACGTCCGTGTTCCAGGACAGGCAGCCTTCGGGCGACCTGCGACCGTCGCTGGCGACCGGGTAGGTAATGTCGGTGAACGGTCCGCAAAGGCTTTTGGTGAACTGCACGAGTTTGACATCGGGGGCCGAGGCCAGGATTCCTTCCACGAGATGGGCGCCGAAGGAATCTCCCCACACCGCGATCTCCGGACTATCCGACGTGGAGCATTCGGGCGCCATCTTGCCGTTACAGTTTTCGCTCAGACCTTTGCTCACCTCGGTCATCTCGTAGAGACCCGGCGACCTGAACGCCGCGCCGTCGGTCATTTCGAACATGATCCCGGAAGCGATGCTGGCGGCTCCCGTAACCCCGGCCAGAGTGACGAAAGCCCTTGTGCCGACGCGGTTCCCGTCACGAAACGGCCGCTCGACGAGATAGTAGCTCACAACCGCAAGCAACGCCGTGACGCTAAGCAGAAGAGCGGACGTTGAAGCGCTCAGGTCATCCGTGAACAGTCGCAAGCGCGCGAAGGCGAGGACCGGCTGATGCCAGAGATAGAGGCTGTAACTGATCAAACCGACAAAGACCAAGGCTCTTGCGGAAAGAAGCCGTCCAGCGAGATTTTCTGAAGATGAAAACAGAAGAATCAGCGCGGTTCCGATCACGACAGGCAGCGTTTGCCAGCCGGGATAATACGGTCCGCCTTCAACGAAGAAGCAAGACAGGACGATCATCGCGAGACCGCAAGCCGCCGCCAAACCGCCGTAGCGGGCTTTTTCTCGATCGAAATTCGCCAGGCTGATGCTGGCGCCGACGCCAAGCTCCCAGAAGCGCGTGGGCAGAAGATAGAAATTTGCCGCAGGATCGAACAGCGGCACGACCTGCGTGGCAAGGAAACTCGCCATGCTCAACAGGAGGATGGCCGCCAGAACGAACTGGCGACGAAACCGGCGCAACGCCATGAGAACAACAGGAAATATGATGTAGAACTGTTCTTCTACCCCGAGGGACCACGTATGCAAAAGCGGCTTCAGGTCGTTGCTTGCATCGAAATAGCCGGTTTTACTCCAAAAATAGAAGTTCGAAACGAACAGATTCACCTGATAGAGGCTGCGGCCGAAGTCGCGCAGCTCATAGGGAAGCATCCATGCCCATGCAAAGGGCAGACAAGCCAGGCAGACGCAAACAAGCGCTGGAATGATGCGTCGCAGGCGCCGCTCGTAGAAGCGGACGATACTGAACTTCCGCTCTTCGACTTCGCCATACATGATCGATGTAATCAGATAACCGCTGATGACGAAGAAGACGTCGACGCCGACAAATCCGCCGCGGAAACCCAAACCACCGTGGAATATAAGGACAGGAACCACAGCGACGGCCCGCAAGCCGTCGATTTCCGGTCTGTATTTCATTCTACAACCCAATGCGGCATCAATTCACGACAGCCGAGCGCATCGATCGATTGCACTCGCTCCTGCCTGAGCCAATTGCGACTTCGCACATGCGTGCACGTCATCCAGCAAAGGAATGTGGCCAATTTAACCCGAGCGCGCTTTGCGAGGCGTTCACGGCTCCGGTCGACCGCCACCGCCGAAGCTCGGCGCGTTCAGGCCCGAAAGCAGCAGCACCAGTTCCGCCTGGCGGGTGGTGCCGGTTTTCAGCATGATCTTCTTCAGGTGTGAGCGGGCGGTTTCGAGCGAGATGCCGAGCGCGGCGGCGGCCATTTCCGGCGTCTGGGCCATGGCGATGCCGCGTGCCACGCGGGCTTCGGCGGGGGTGAGGTCGAAGAGGCCGCAGAGCACCCGCATGTCCGGTGGGCCGACCTGCCCCACCTGGGTGACGGCGAGTACCGCCATCGAACGGGAGAAGATGTCGCGGGCGGCGCGGCGGATCGGCAGAAGATGCAGGATCAGCGGCGGCGCCCCGTCGCGGCCCGCCATCGGCAGCGATTGCACGGTCGGCGTGGCCTGCGCCTTGTAGTGCTCTATCGCTCCGTCGAGGAGAGCACTGGCACCCGTCCCCTCCAGCACCAGCCGATCACCGGCGCCGGTGCGGATGCGCGGGCTCAGTGCCTCCATCTCCGGGTTCATTGCAATTGCCTGGCCGCCGTCGCCGATGACCGCAGCCGGCAATCCGAGCAGCGACAGCGTCTCGGTCATCGAACGCGCCTCGGAAAAGGCAAGCCGCGACGCCATATAGGCGGCCCGGGCGAGATCCGGCTTCAAGAGATTAAGGCGCGCCAGCTGTTCGTCGGAGAAATGCGTCAGGCCCTTGGCGCGCATCAGGGTGATGACGATGACGTGCCCGGTCGGCTCCTGGAAAGCCCAGCCCGCCTCCCATTGCATGCCGTGCGGCTCGATGATGTCGCGCTGGATCGCATCATTGGCAAATTCCTCCGCGCTCAGGAGATCGGTCACGCGGACGAACGAAAAGGGCGAACGCTCCATGGCCCGAACGGGGCGAACATTGTCCAGCCGGGTGTCGCTCTTGACGAACTCGGCAAACGCGTCGGCGATATTGGGAGTGGTGACGTAACGATGATTGCCGCTGCCGTCGATGGTGAAGATCGAGGCGGTGCTGGACCCCGCCTCCAATGCCATCCTCTCGCAAGTTTCCGTCCAAAGCTCAGGAACCAGGGCTGCCTCGTAGAGGCGGTCTGCCAGCGTGCCTTCTGCATTCATCTGGATGCCATCGAATGAATTCGGAATGAATCTTGACTGTCACCCTAGTCCTAGCGTTTCTGCGCGCCCGGGCATACTGGTAGAATTACCTGAAAAACTTGCGTAGCCCATCTTAACTTATGTCATTGACAAGTAATAAACCTGCGCTTCGAGCCTCTTCGCGCGCCTTTCTCGCTCGCCGGTTTAGCCCCAGGGCCTATCGATCCGGCATCGCCGAGGAACGGACAGTCGCCGGCAACGGGACGCAGGACCGGCTTTCAACCGGTGTTGCGGTTCATTCGGGCGCGGCGATCCGGATCGGGCGTGTTCCGACCGGAGCGCCGGTGGCGCGGTCGATGGTGACCGGATCGATTTCCGTTCCGGTTTCGGCGTCGAAGAACCGGGTGACCTTGCCGCCGCCGCGATGCTTGCGTCCCCATGCGCCGATCGCAAACAGAACCGGCAGAAAGTCGCGGCCGGCTTCGGTCAGCAGATATTCATCCCGTGGCGGACGGTCGGAATAGCGCCGTTTCTCCAAAAGCCCCTCCTCCGTCAGGCCTGAAAGCCGTCCGGTCAGCATGGTCGGCGCAATGCCGAGGCTCTTGCGAAACTCGTCGAAGCGGGTCAGCCCCGCATGGGCGTCGCGCATGATCAGCATGCTCCACGCGTCCCCCACAAGCGCCAGGCTCCGGGCGATCAGGCAGGGCTGGTCGGAAAGATTCTTCATGTCGATATCTTTTTAGTAGTGACTTGATACGGATTTGATAGTAACTGATCGCTCAACGATGTTCCATCACAAAATGAAAGCGAAACCGATGAGCAAGAAAAAACGTGGCGTTGCCCTGGTTACGGGCGCCTCCTCAGGAATAGGACTGGTGACGGCGCAGGCGCTGCGGCGAGATGGCTATCTTGTCTTCGGCACCAGCCGGAGGCCGATGCCGGACACGGTGGACGGGGTGACGATGCTGGTCTGCGACGTGACCGACGACGCATCGGTCGAAAGTGCCGTCGACGAGGTTCTGCGCCGCGCAGGGCGGATCGATCTTCTCGTCAACAATGCCGGGGTGGGCCTGCTTGGCGGTGCCGAAGAATCCACGATCGAGCAGGCGAAGGCCCTGTTCGACGTCAACGTGTTCGGCACCATCCGGATGACGAATGCCGTCCTGCCCGTGATGAGGGGCCAGCAGAAGGGCCGCATCGTCAACCTGAGTTCCATACTCGGGCTGATCCCGGCTCCTTTCAACGGCCTTTATGCATCGACCAAACACGCCGTCGAAGGGTATTCGGAGTCCCTCGACCATGAAGTGCGGAACCAGGGCATCCGCGTCGTGCTCGTCGAGCCCGGTTTGACCCGCACCGCCTTCGAGGAGAACCTGACCCGCGCTGACCGCCCGCTTTCCGTCTATGATAAGGTTCGCGCCGGTGCGGAACGGCTGATGCAGGAAGCCGTCGCGAAGGGAGATGCACCGGAAGTGGTCGCCGAAGCCGTCCTGAAGGCCGCCAATGAGGCATTGCCAAAACGGCGCTACACTGCCGGAAAAATGGCAGGACAGGTCCGCTTCATACGTCGCTTCCTGCCCGAAACCATCGTCGACAAGAACCTTCGGAAGTTCAACGGGCTTCCCGCCTGAGCATTATCGCAGGCCCGCCGGCGATGCCGGCCACCACGGAAACGGAAGTCAGTCCGATGAAATCATTCCTGATCGATCGCTATCGCAAGGGCGGCGCCCTGCGGCCCGGCGAAATACCCGAGCCGGCATTGCGCGACAACGACGTTCTGGTGGAGGTTCATGCCGCCGGCGTGAACGCCCTGGACAACAAGATCAGGGACGGAGAGTTCAAGCTTATCCTGCCCTACCGCCTTCCCTTGGTGCTGGGCAATGATGTGGCGGGCGTCGTCGTCCGGGTCGGGGCGAAGGTCCGGCAATTCAAGCCGGGCGACGAGGTCTATGCACGCCCGGCGCAGGATCGCATCGGCACGTTTGCCGAATATATCGCCATGGACGAGGCCGATGTGGCGAGAAAACCCAGCAATCTCGCCATGGTGGAGGCCGCATCCATTCCGCTTGTCGCCCTGACGGCATGGCAGGTCCTTGTCGAGCGCGCCAACCTGCAGAAGGGGCAAAAAGTCCTGATCCATGCCGGCTCCGGCGGCGTCGGCACGATAGCGATCCAGCTCGCCAAGTATCTAGGCGCCCATGTGGCGACGACCACGAGCACCGCCAATATCGCCCTCGCGAAAAGTCTCGGGGCGGACGTCGTCGTCGATTACAAGAAAGACGACTTCGAGAAGGTGCTGCAGGGCTACGACGTCGTGCTGAACAGCCTGGGCAAGGATACGCTCGAAAAATCCCTGGACGTACTGAAGCCGAGCGGCAAGCTGATCTCGATTTCCGGCCCGCCCGATCCGGATTTCGCCCGGCAGAACGGCTCCGGCTGGCTGCTTCAACAGGCCATGCGCCTGCTGAGCTTCGGCATCAGGCGAAAAGCGGGACGCCGGAAGATCGGCTATTCGTTCCTCTTCATGACGGCGAACGGCGGCCAGCTCGCACAGATCACCTCGCTGATCGAAGCGGGCCACATCCGCCCGGTGATGGACCGGGTCTTCCCGTTCGACAAGACCAACGAGGCGCTGGACTATGTCGAAACGGGCCGCGCCAAGGGCAAGGTCGTCATCGCAGTGAAGTGACGTCGTTCAGGCTGTAGAAGCGGCGAAACCATCCATTCTGAGGATAGCCGATGACGGACTAGCCGTCGCCTATCCTTAATTCCCGCTCCTCGGCGCAAATCGCGGCGAGGAAATCGACGAAATGCCGCACTCGGGAGGGCATGCGCCGTCCGGCAACGGTAACAGCGTTGATCGGAAAGGGCGGCGGCGCATGCTGGTCCAAAATTTGCACAACCTCGCCGGTGGCCAGCACATCCGTGAACAACCAGCTCGCGTGGTGGGCGATACCAAGGCCCGCGAGGACCGCACCGCGGACATGCTCGGCGTCGTTCGTGCGGAACGCTCCCCCACCGTCGACCGTGACCTGCCGGCCGTCTACCTCAAAACCCCACCCGATGATATCTCCCTGGTAGACATAGCTGATACGCTCGTGGGTGCGCAGTTCGTCCAGCGTCTGCGGCGTGCCGTGTTGGGCAAGATAGCCGGCGGAGGCCAGGGTTATCATCCGCATGTCGCCGATATGTCGGGCGACAAGTGCCGAATCCGAAAGCCGACCGATACGGATCGCGACGTCTATTCCCTCCTCGATAAGGTCAACGTGCCGCCCGGAGACCTCCATCTCGATCGCGACATCAGGGAAACGATTCCTGAAATCTGCCAGCCGGGGAATAACGAACATCCTCCCGAATGCTGGCGAGAGGGTGACGCGGACCAGCCCCGAGGGGGCCGACTGCCCTTCAAGGACCCTCTCTTCGGCGAAGTCGATATCCTGAAGGATACGGACAGTGGCCTCGTAATATTCCTGTCCTGCGGGCGTCACGGCAAGGGCACGCGAACTTCTCGCGAGGAGTTGCGTCCCGAGCCGCGCTTCGAGCGCAGCAAGCTGTTTGCTGACCGTCGGTTGGCCGACGTTCAGGTCTCGCGCTGCCTGCGAAAAGCTTCCGCTTTCGACGACGCGCACGAACATCCGCATCGCATCCAGCTTATCCATCAGTTTTATTCCGAACGAGACCGATCGAGCTGACTGAGCAAGTCATGATCTGCTGGCACGCAATACATCGATGAATTCCAAAATGGAATAGATGACATTCATAAGGCATGGCTGCCGTTCGCCAAGGGAATATGAGAATCGGAATTCAGCCGCCCGTCCACGGGCCCGGAACCGAAAGGAAGAGTTATGACAATCAAGATCTATGGCGACGCTGGCTCGGGCAGCTTGCGTCGCGTGAACGCCGCAGCAAAGATCATGGGCGTTGAACTCGAACGCGTTAACGTTGACCTCCTCAAAGGCGAGAGCCAGACCGACGAGTTCAAATCACGTCTCAATCCGCACGGTCTGACGCCGGTCCTGGAGGATGGAGACACCATTCTCTGGGAATCTTCTGCGATCAATCTGTATCTCGCCAACAAGGTGAATTCGCCACTGGTCGGAACCACGCAGGAGGAGCGCTTCCAGGTGCTTCAGTGGATGTTCTGGTCAGGCGAGCAGTGGCGCACCTTCACCACCACCATCTTCGATGAGCGCGTGGGGAAGACGGTCATGGGCGTACCGAAGGACGAGTCCCTCATCAAATTTGCCGAGGGCAAGATCCGCGCTGCAGCGAAGGTACTCGACCGGCATCTTGAAGGCCGCAAGTTCATGGTCGGCAATGGGTTGACCTTTGCCGATATCGATATCGCGGCTCCCTTCTCCCAGGTCGATCGTGCAAAGTTTCCGTTCAAGGAATATCCAAACCTGATCGCTTGGCACGACAATCTTCTCCAGTCGTTCCCAGCGTGGGCGGAGACGAAGGCTGAGGTTGACAATCGTATGGAAAGCTTCCTGGCAAGTGTCGGCGTGAAACTGTAATTTCTGGCCCTCCTGTCTGGCCAGCGCGCGCATGAAGGTGGTGCGCGTTGGCCGGAATCGCAGCGATCTTGTCAGCGGCGCGGTAGGCGGCTTGTGGCTACCGACCATCTCTCCAGCGTTCAAACCAGATCAGCGCTCCTCGCCCACCGTCAGCGGCCAGTCGACCACGTAGTCTTCGAAATCTTCCACATCGACTTCGTTTTCGCTGACCGTGCGGCCGCGGGCGGAGATGCCGGCCTGGTGCACGGTGTTCGGATCGCCCGAGACCAGCGGATGCCACCAGTAGAGGTCCTCGCCGTCGCGGACGAGGCGATAACCGCAGGTCGGCGGCAGCCAGGCGATCTCGTTGACCGTCGTCGGAGTGAGCTGGATACAGTCCGGCACGGTCGCCTGGCGGTGCTGGTAGTCCTTGCAGCGACAGCTCTCCCCGTCGAGCAGGCGGCAGGCGACGGAGGTGAAGACAACGTCGCCCGAGTCCCAGTCCTCGAGCTTGTTGAGACAACAGAGCCCGCAACCGTCGCACAGGCTTTCCCATTCATTTTGGCTCAGCTGGTCGAGCCGCTTGGTCTTCCAGAAAGGTTCGTCGGTCATCGTGGATATCACATTTGCGGCAGGGCGGAACAAATCCCGGTATCTGCATTTTACCTGTTGCGATTTTGATATCGCGCATCAACCATTTGTCAGCTAAAGCTGATTAACGGTGAGAGGCTAGAGCTCTTGATCCCTTGCGGGGATCGCGTCAAGCACATCTCATCGAAGGGCAGGGAATTCCGAAGGTGCAGGACGAGCCAAAGTCATCCGACGACCGGCCGCGCGGCAAGCGCCACCTGCTGCTGCGCATCGATTCCTGGATCGATTCCACCGTCTGGAATCTCGGTTTCCGGCTCGGCGAAATCTGGGAGGAGATCACCATCTTCTTCCGCCGGTTTCGCGTGCGCGGCTGGAAACGCCTCGGCTTCGAACTCGCCGGCGAGGCGATGACCCTGGGCACCGCGGGTTTCGTGGTGCTCCTGGCGCTCGCCCAGCCCGCTTTCGAGGAAACCCACGAGGACTGGCGCAACCGTGGCGATTTCGCGGTCACCTTCCTCGACCGCTACGGCAACATCATCGGCCATCGCGGCATCATCCATGAAGACTCCGTGCCGATCGACGAATTGCCGGACCACCTGATCAAGGCGGTGCTGGCGACCGAGGACCGCCGCTTCTTCGATCATTTCGGCATCGACTTCTTCGGCCTGGCCCGCGCCATGAGCGAAAACGCCAAGGCCGGCGGCGTCGTGCAGGGGGGCTCGACGCTCACCCAGCAGCTTGCCAAGAACCTGTTCCTCACCAACGAACGGTCGATCGAACGCAAGATCAAGGAAGCCTTCCTGTCGCTGTGGCTGGAAGCCAATCTCTCCAAGAAGGAGATCCTGTCGCTCTATCTCGACCGCGCCTATATGGGCGGCGGCACGTTCGGGGCGGCGGCGGCGGCACAATTCTATTTCGGCAAGAACATCGCGGAAGTGAACCTTGCCGAGAGCGCCATGCTCGCCGGCCTGTTCAAGGCGCCGGCCAAATATGCGCCGCATGTCAACCTGCCGGCTGCCCGCGCCCGGGCCAACGAAGTGCTCTCCAACCTCGTGCAGAGCGGGATGATGACCGAAGGCCAGGTGATCGCCGCCCGCCGCGGCCCGGCGACCGTCGTCGACCGCGCCGACGTCAAGGCGCCGGACTATTTCCTCGACTGGGCCTTCGACGAAGTGCAGCGGCTGGCGCAGGCCGGCAAGTTCCACGAACATTCGGTCGTGGTGCGCACGACGATCGACATGGGCCTGCAGCAGGCCTCGGAATCGGCGGTGGAATCGAGCCTGCGCGAATATGGCGAGAGCTTCAAGGTGAAGCAGGGCGCCCTCGTGATGATCGAGAACGGCGGGGCCGTGCGCGCCATGGTCGGCGGCCGCGACTACGGCGAAAGCCAGTTCAACCGCGCCGCCAAGGCGCTGCGCCAGCCGGGTTCGTCCTTCAAGCTCTATACCTATTCGGCGGCGATGGAGAACGGCTTCAAGCCGGAATCGACGATTTCAGACGCGCCGATCACCTGGAACGGCTGGTCGCCACAGAACTACGCGCGCTCCTACAAGGGCAAGGTGACGCTGCTGTCGGCCATGGCGCAGTCGCTCAATACCGTGCCGGTCAGGCTCGCCAAGGACTATCTGGGCACCGACGTGATCGTCAAGACAGCCAAGGCCTTCGGTGTCGAAACGCCGCTCAGGAAGGACAAGACCATCCCGCTCGGCACCTCGGAAATGACGGTGCTCGACCAGGCGACGGGCTACGCCGTGATGCCGGCCGGCGGCATGGAATCGCGCCGCCACGGCATCGAGCAGGTTCTCGGCTACGGCGGCGACGTGCTCTACGATTTCAACCGCGACGAACGGCCGGCCAAGCGCGTGCTCTCCGAGCAGGCGACATCGTCGATGAACCGCATCCTGACGCAGATCCCGGTGATCGGCACGGCCCGCAGGGCGGCGCTCGACGGCGGCATCGTCACGGCCGGCAAGACCGGTACCTCGCAGAGCTATCGCGACGCCTGGTTCATCGGGTTTACCGGCAATTACACGACCGCGGTCTGGTTCGGTAACGACGACTTCACCTCGATGGACAACATGACCGGCGGCTCGCTGCCGGCCTCGACCTTCAAGACAGTGATGGACTATGCCCACCAGGGCATCGAGCTGCGCGCCATTCCCGGCATCGACAACCCGCTGCCGACCGGCGACCACAAGGGCAACGCCGTCGCCAAGAAGAAGGATGGCACTCCCGATACCGGATTGCAGGCGCTCATCCGCCCGCGTTCCCTGTCGGCCGAATCCACCCGCCTGCTGCGGCAGATCGCCGGAAAGCTGAAAGAAGCCGGGCGGCTCGGACCTGCCACCGCCAAGGTGGCCGACAAGACCGCGACGGGATCGCTCGCCGAGGCGACGGCCGTCAGTTCCAGAAACCCCTGACCCCCTGGCTTCCGAGCTTGCCGCGCATGGTCGCGGCGACGCAGAGCGCAGTCACGCCTTCGTGCAGGCCGCCCTCGGTCAGCTTGCCGAAGGCGATCCGGTCCCGCTCCGACAGGCAGCCGCCCGCCTGCGAAAGCCAGGCACGGAATTCCGCGCTGCGCTCGGCCTGCCCCACCTCCTGCCCCATCAGGTCGAAAAAGCGGATATAGCTGTCGACCGCGAGGTTCTTGACCGGCGGGCTCGTCCAGCCCTCCCGCGCCGGCTGGGGAAGGCAGATCTCGATACCGTCGACGATGGCGCGGCGCGCCTCCGTCGGCTGGCTTTCGGTCAGCGTCATGAAATCGAGGGAAATGTCCTTCGGGGTCGAAGGCCCCGGCGCCGGTTTCAGGTGGTAATAGGCACCCGAAAATCCAGCAGCCACGGCTATCAATGCACCGCTCGCCATCATCCATGCTCTCATCGTCTCTGCTCCGGAACGTCGTCGCAGACACGGTAGCCAAGGAATGAACCGGGGAAGGTACAGGCGGTTTTTAGTCACAGGAACCGCTCGAAACAACCTTATCAAAGGGTTAACCCTAAGATCATCCCTGTTTGGGAATGGCACGCAAAGGCCCTGGATGACCGATCCCGGCACAGGCAGCGGGCCTCTCGCCGCCGATCCGGCGGGGATCGGAGGAAGGACGGCGGGCGTCTTACGGCAGATTTATAGGGAGTGATTCGGCCTCGTACCGAAGTCATGGGGACGGGCGTGCCGAAAAGACACGCACACCCGTTGCTTCAGTGGAATCAATGCTGGCCTTGAGGGATCAGGCTGCGCGCGGCTCGATGCTGTTCAAGGCGTCGCCCAGTTCGCGGCGCCGCTGCATCAGGTCATAATCCGCCTGAAGGCCGAGGAAGAACCCCTCGGACATGCCAAAATAGCGAGCCAGCCTGAGATCGGTATCGGCGGAGACCGACCGCTTGCCGAGCACGATCTCATTGATCCGGCGCGGCGGCACGCCGATGGCACGCGCCAGCCCGTTCTGGCTGAGCCCCATGGGTTTCAGGAAATCCTCCAGCAGGATTTCTCCCGGATGCGGGTTGTGGAGCCATTCGGTCTCAGCCATGGTAATCGACGATTTCGACATGGGCAGGGCCTCCTTCGGTCCAGTTGAAACAGATACGCCATTGATCGTTGATGCGGATCGAAAACTGACCCGAACGGTCGCCCTTCAAGGCCTCGAGCCGGTTTCCGGGCGGAATGCGCAAGTCCGACAACGCGTGCCTGATTGAGAAGACGTAGCTTTCTCAGCGCAACCGGCTGCATATCCGGGGGCAATTTCCGGCTTTTCCTGCCGGACCAAATGCGCTCGGCTTCGCGATCCGCAAAATCCCTGATCATGTGGAGACTATAACGCAATGCGTTATAGCTCGCAACAGGTCCGGGTTTCGCCTGCGGCCCCATTCCTTCGCAATAGAATCAATGCTAACCCTCTGGCACAGCTGTCCGAGGGCCAAAGCAAACCCGTGTTCCGTGTTCCCTTCCTCATCGCGATCGCGCTCACCATCGCCTTCGGCGGCGGGATATGGTCCACTCTCGTGGCATTGGATGCCACGATCGGTTTCGGTGCGATCAAGCTCGGCTCGTGGGAAGCCTTTCCTGACGCGCAGACCGCGCAGGCGGACCCTTACGCGAAATCGCACCGGGCCAGCGCCGGCAAACTCATCTACGCGAGCGCCGAAGGCCTTACCTTCATCGCTTCGGTAGACCAGGCCGGCGAGCGGCTGAATGGAAACTGCTCCTATCGCCTCACCGGCCACACGCCGCCGGCGCGTTTCTGGACGCTGTTTGCCGCAGCCCCCGGTGCCGCCCCGCCCTCGGCGCAATCGGACCTGCCGACCGCGCTCAATTCCCGCGTCGTGCTGCGCAACAGCAGCAGCGACGGCGGTTTCGACATCGCGATTTCCGCAACCGCCAAGCCCGGCAACTGGCTGGCGGTCGCGACGCCCGGCGCGTTCCGGCTGACGCTGACGTTGTTCGACACGCCGACGGCCGGCAGTTCCGGGCTGATCGACCTCACCATGCCGCGTATCGAGAAGACCGGGTGCGGCAATGTCTAGAAGTCTTGGGTTCGGAAGTCCGCGATTTAGGCGCCTTGGGTTTAGAAGGCTGGGATTTAGAA
The DNA here is from genome assembly GCF_002968535.1 of Neorhizobium sp. T7_12. Classification (NCBI taxonomy): domain Bacteria; kingdom Pseudomonadati; phylum Pseudomonadota; class Alphaproteobacteria; order Hyphomicrobiales; family Rhizobiaceae; genus Neorhizobium; species Neorhizobium sp. T7_12. The sequence goes on from NZ_PVBK01000033.1 coordinate 20,673, forward strand.
GTCTGCGCCCGAGAGGTTTGGGATTGGGGTCCAGGGACTTCGCGTCCCGGAAGGCCGGTTCCCGGGGTTTTGCGCTGAAGGTTCTGCTGGCGGTGATCACCGGGCTCGTCGGTGCGGCGCTGCTGCACCTGATCATCGTGCTGGCGCTGCCCGATTTCAGCGAGCGCGACGCCTATACGCGGGTGCTGGCGGAAGGCGAGATCTATCGTTTCTACCGGCTGGGGGAGAAGCCGGACCGCGCCGGGCTTTCCAAGGACGATCCGTTCGTGGATGCGACGGTCTGCGCCTTCGATATCTCGGAAGGGCCGGTGAGGCTGACGGCCGCCAATGGCGGCGTGCCCTTCTGGTCGCTCGGCGTCTACGACCAGTCGTCCAACGAGGTGTTCAGCATCAATGACCGGACGTCGGCCGGCGGCGTGCTGGATGTGGTGATCGCCTCGCCGATGCAGCTGACGGCATTGCGCAAGGCGCTGCCGCAGGCGGTTTCGCAGTCGATCCTGGTGGAAGCACGGGCGGAGGAGGGATATGTGGTCTTGAGAAGTCTCGTCCCGCAACCGAGCTTTGCGGGTATCGTGTCGCAATTCCTGAACCAAGCTACCTGCGCGCCCTTCGAATGGCGCTCCCGAAGCCGGTTCTGATCTCCGTTTGGCGACTATTCGGCACGCACCGCGTGGTTTTCAGCCTTGCGGTCGCCAAAATCCTCGAAACGTTCGTATCGCACGCCGGTGAACAGCAGAAGCTGTCCGGCATTGTCGCTTTCGCCGATCCTGATCTGCGGCCGGCGCGCATGCTCGCTGCGCCATCTGTTCAGTATTACGATCTCTGCCATGCTCGTCTCCGTTTAAGGAATTCGAGACGGATGAAGACGGACCGATCTCACCCTGCCCTCTGCAAGGGCCTGACGCTTCCCGAGACAGAAGTCCGGGCATCCGCGCCTTTCTCGCCTGTGCGCCTTGTTCGAAAGCGCAACGACATTTCGGCATAAACGGCCGGTTCCGCCTGAACCGGCCGTTATCGAGAAGGTCCCAGGGACGCGGGGCCATCCGGTACTTGAAACCCGGCAAAACACACGCCGGTTACCCCTGGATTCAGCCAGACCACCGTTAACAATGTCTTACTGCTAATATAGCACTTGCTACCGGTACATGTCTGTTGTCCGACCCCAAAACGCAGAAGCGCCGGTTTGGCTCACAGCCTTTAAAGGCGTCGATCGGACCTGCAATTTCCTGGCAAAACAGCGGGACTGCAAGAAATTACCGGCGTATCGAAACGAACCATTTTTACAGACCGTTAACCCTCCAAGAGTTAGCATCCGGTTAAACCAAGGCGACCCCATTCTGCGGATGTTCTCACAGCTGCGTGAGCGGACGGCGCGCCACCGGGAGTTTCCCAGGCAAGGTACGATGAGAACGCCAGGCGAGCTTTTCCGGCACACCTGATCGGCGTTCGGCACTCCGGATTTGTTTTGCGTTGATTGCGAGTTTGCCAGTGACGAATGAGTTTCGAGACCTTGAAAGGCCCCAGGCCATGCGTAAAAAGGATGTGGTGCTGATGGCCACCGTGACGAGCTTCGAAAGTCTTCCGTACCCTTCGCGGTCGGAACTTCGACAGTTCGCCGAGCTCTTCGCCCCCCTGTTTTCCGCATCGTCCGAAGAGGCCCGCCGCGATGCGGTCGCAGCGCTGTCGCAATGCAAGACCGTGCCGCCGGCCGTCGCCTTCTTCATCGCCAGCCAGCCGATCGCGGTTGCAGCCCCTTTCCTCACCTCCTCGACCTGCCTTTCCGACGATGCGCTGATCGCCATCGCCCGCACCCAAGGGGAAGCGCATGCCCGCGCCATCGTGCGCCGCGAGGCGCTGTCGCCGACGGTGATCGACGCGCTGGTGGGCTTGCGCCACGACCGCACCAAGCGCAGCGATGCGCCCGAAAACCTCGGCGCGCTCCTGCCGCTGAGGCCGACGCCGGAAATGGTCGACGAGGCCGAGCGCAACACGCGCGAGGAACTGCTGCGCAACCGCATCAAGGCGCTTGCCGGCCATGTCGACCGGCCCGCCGCAGACCGGCTGGGCTTGCGCAATCTATCGCCGATCCAGGAGGCGCTGCTCGTCCGCTTCGCCCGCAACCGCGAGACCGGGTTGTTTGCAACCGTGCTTGCCGACACGCTTTCGGCCAGCCACTGGCTTTCGGAGCGGATCATGCTCGACATTTCCGGCCAGCAGCTCGCGGCGACGCTGAAGGGCCTGGCGATGGAGACGGACGATGCGCTGTTCATCCTGCAGCGGCTCTACGACCATCTGGGTGCGGAACAGGACGGGGTGACACGCGCCGCCGCGCTCTGGGACGCGCTCGACGAGGACGAATGCGGCAAACGCGTCGAGGCCTGGCGCCGCGCCGACAGCTACACCTACCCGGAACAGCAGCATCAGCCGATGTTCGGCGACAACCGCGCGGAAGACAGCCGCCAGCCACGGGTGGTCCGCACCACCGCCAGCGCCCGCAAGCCGCTCAACGGCCTCTACCGGGCGCGGTGACCGGTCAGATCGCTTTCACCACTTCAAACAGATCGGCGACGTCGTCGATCTCCAGTTCCAGCAGCCAGAGATCCGGATCGAAGCGCAGTTCCCGCGACAGCATCTCGCGGATGGCTTCCGGCTCGGCCCGTTCCGCCCTCACCTCGAATTTGCGCCCGCCGTCGTCCTCGTCGCCGAAGAAATTCTGCGGCGCCGGCGCGTAGAGCGTTTCCAGCCCGTCGCGAAAACGCTGGCGGATGAAGATTGCGCCCGCCGCCTCCGCACCCTTCTTTTCGACAGCGGCAAAACCGCCAAGCCCGAAGACGCGGCGGATCATGGCGGAGACGACGATTTCGGATTTCAGGCGCATGGCCCCTCATACGGCGCTTCGGGGCCGGGCGCAAACTCACCTCGCACCAATTTTACCCGGATATAACTATTGCCATAATATTACCCGGATGATATTAGCTGCACTTCCACCAAGGAAGGCACGGGACATGAACACTATCGACAGGAAAGCAGCGATCTCCGCCTACAAGGAACGCAAGGCTCCGGCCGGCATCTATGCCATCCGTTTTGCACCCATGGGGCAGCGATGGATCGGCCGCTCCGGAGACCTCGACAAGATCCAGAACCGCATCTGGTTTACGCTCCGGCACGGCAGCCATGTGAGCAAGAGCCTGCAAGCCGCTTGGAATGCCAACCGGCCGGAGGATTTCGCGATCGAGCGGCTGGAGGAGATCGACGAGGAGCTGACCGGCTACCTGCGTGACCGGACGCTGAAGGACCGACATCTGCACTGGGCTTGGGAGCTCGGCGCCGAGGCGGTCTGAGCCACTCCACGGGAGCAAGGCCACGGAAGTCCCTGAGAAGAAACGGAAAATCGCGCTGTCGCGCCCTTCCCTTTCGCCCACTGCACCATATTTACACAGGCGGTGTCGTACGGCACTGTCATGAAAAGGAGTTTGGGGCTTGGCTACTTCCGCATTGATCAGCATTCTGATCACCTTCCTGGTGATCGTCCTAGTTCTCTATCTCGTCGCGCGCCTGCCGATCGATGGCCGCGCAAAGCAGATCGCGCAGATCATCATCATCATCATCGGCATCATCTCGCTGCTGAAATATCTCGCCGTTTTCTAAAGGCAGAGATGCGCCCGGCCATGCCGGGCGCCATCCAGCCGGCGCGATGAGGATCACGCCGTCATTGCATTTGTACGCCGGTATTCCTGCGTTACTCCGCCGAAACCCCAGGCGTCGGCCTCGACCTCGCGGACGATGACATAGGTGGCGGGCGGTATCTCGCCGAGGCTCTGCTTCAAAAGCGCGTCCATCGCCTCGATGAAACGCTTCTTCTCCTCGGCCGTATTGGTGCCGAGCGTGACATTGGCCTCCACATGGGCGGCCACTTCCAGCGGCTCGCCGCCGACGGTCCAGCCGGAAAGATCGACCTCCTCCACCAGGACCGCTGTGACCTCGCGGCGCTTGCGCATGATCGTGTTCATCAGCACCGTGGTTTCCTGCTGCAGCCGGCGCCTGGCTTCCGGCTCGATGCTTTTGCCGGCGATGATGACATGAACGAAGGGCATGACGTTCTCCTTTTCGGATTTCTGTTGACGCCGCTATCTTCTCCCCGCACAATCGTTTTGAAAATCGCGAAGTTTCAAACAAACTCTTTTGCAGAACTCAACGACGATGCTGCCCATCAATCTCGATATCGACACGTTGAGAAGTTTCGCCCTCGGCCTGGAGCTCGGCAGCTTCGCCAAGGCCGCCGACCGGCTTGGCCGCTCACCTTCGGCGATCAGCCTGCAATTGAAGAAGCTCGAGGAACAGGTGGGCGAAACCCTGCTGCAGAAGCAGGGCCGTGGGCTTGTCCTGACCGAAGCAGGCGAAATCCTGCTTGGTTATGCCAGGCGCATCCTGGAACTCAACGACGAGGCGCGGGCGGCGGTGCGCGGCGTCGGCAAGCTCGAAGGCTGGGTCAGGATCGGCGTGCCGCAGGATTTCGCCGAAACCTGGCTGCCCGACCTGCTCGGCCGCTTTTCGAAGGTCCATCCGAAGGTGCGGGTCGAGGCGCGCGTCGACCGGGGTGTCGCGATGGTGCAGGCGATCGACAAGGGTGAACTCGACGTGGCGCTGACCTGGGGCACGCTCGCCAGCCCGCGGGCGGAGATCGTCGCAAGGCGCGACATCGCCTGGATCGGCCCGGATGGTTTCCGGCATATGCCCGGAGAGACGCTCGCGATCGTCGCCTTCGATCCACCCTGCGCCTTCCGCAAAGCCGCGATCGATGCGCTCGACCGCAACGGCATCGCCTGGCGTCACGCATTCGCTAGCCCGAGCCTGGCCGGCCTCTGGGCCGCCGTGACCGCAGGGCTCGGCGTCACCCCTCGGATCGTCGAGGGCAAACCGGCGCAGCTTGCCGCGCTTGATGCCAAAGAAGCAGGCCTGCCCGATCTCGGCGCGATCGAGCTTGCACTGCACGTCGCCGAAACCCGCCTCGCCCCACCTGCCGAAGAGCTGAAACGGCTGGTGCTGGAAGCGGTGGCGATGCGTTGAGCGACGAGCCCTCGCCGCTGGAAACATCGTACATTCGGGAATGTGGCAAAACGAGGCGGCATATGTCCGGCAGTCGGCAGCAAACGCCGCCAGGCGTGGGGCTACCGTGGCGACTTCGCGCCAGAAGCGGACACAGCGTCGGCTTAGTCGAGTGACCAAATTTGGGGCCGGAAGCTGACCGACGGCTCAAAACTGAGGCACTTCAAGAACGTCAACATCTGGTCTTGTGCTATTCGACGATCTTCCAATAGGAATCTTTGCGGATCACCTGACCATTCCGAAACGTATAAAGATCGCAGCCTTGGACTTCCGTCTTTGTCCCGTTAACCGACGTACCCATGAGGGTCCATCTCGATATCCCAGTTCCGGATGCTTCATCAACGAAGTGCTCAGCGTTGTTGTAGGTAACGTCAGGCAGGCCCTGAAAGCGCGACGCCAGAGCCTCTCGCACCTTGGTCTTGCCTTCCAAGCGAGACCCCCATGGATCGCGCCCGCGTGGCATCTCCAATATGCAGTCTTCAGCGAAGTAGGTCATGATCAGATCGAGATCATGAGCGTTGAAGGCATCGCACAGATCCCTCAGCCGTCGAAGCAAGTTCATCACGGTCTCCATCAGTAGGGAAAGCGAGCTCGCGATCCTACCATGTTTCCTCCCGTTTTGCAGGAGGTGCATTACTGCGCGGGCAATGGGTGAAGACCCAATTTGAAAAGATGCGACGGAACTGGTCCAGACACACCACCTCGATGCTTGCCCTAGCAGCATTTCGGACGAAAGAGACTATGTCTTGCCCAGATGCTTCGGCCAGAATTCGTGATGAACTTTGGCGGCTTCGTCTTCTAGGTTCGCCGGGCTCAGTGACCAATCGGACCGGCAGCTTTCAAGACATCGCAAGATCGGGTTGAATGACCGCAATGAGGGGGCAAAGCAGCCCTTCAGAGATCGTGCCGACTATGACCGCATTGGGCCAAAAGCGGTCGCTGGTGGCCCCTCGCCGTAATAAACAAGAGAACATTCGGGAGATTGAGCGCGGCCGCCCTACAGCGCGCCGATCGACTTCAGCTTCTTCAACACCAGTTCGTCGGACTCCCCGGTTTCGGGCAGGCGGTAGTGGCGCTGGAAGCGGCGTCATTAAAAGGAGTTTGGGCTTCGCTACTTGCGCATTGAGCTGATATCTCGCCGTTTTCTGAGGCGATTTCCTGCATATCGAGACATTGCCTTTCATCCTCTCTCCGTTCCGGCGGGGAGAGGCACTCCCTTGAGAAGGCGGCAAATGCCCGTGGGCTGTGGGGCGATCGCGGCGATTTCGCGTCAATTGTGGGCATCCCTCGAAGCATTCATGAAGGTCCGCTCCCGACCCCAGTTCCTGACGGTTGGAGCACTTCCGTCGCCGCTCGAAAGCTGCCGTTCGTCTAGGCAACCGCCAACCTTAAGGGCCCTCCTTTTTCTCGATACTGTTCTCGGACCCTTAAATTCGTTATTTCTCTGGAACGGGTGCTGTGCCCGATTCGGCGCAACATGGCCCTTGTCAGCCACATTATCGGAGACTGTCCCGGCTGTGGCGCCAAGCAGGCCTTTGGCAACGTGGATGTCTATTCCCGGTACGTGTACCGCGGGTGTGGACGTTGCCGGTACAATGAGAAAGTCTCGCTGCCTGAGGTGAAGAAGAAGGTCCTGTATCTGGACCAGTTCTTTTTTAGTCACGCCTTCCGCGCCAACGATCCCATATTTGTCGAGGCGGCCGAACGCATTTCCAACCTCACAGCCAACCAACAATTGGTTGTGCCGTTCTCTAGCATCCACGAGGACGAAACGCACATGTGGGAGCGGTACGCGGAACTGATGGAGTTCATCAAGCACACGTCACGCGGTCACGAATTCAAGCCCGCCTACCGTATTGAGAACGACCAGTTGCAGGCTGCCCTCCACGCTTGGCTCCACAACGAGCCGGTGGAGTTTGAGAAAGCTGACGCCATCAGCGACGACATCCATGTGTGGGATGGGTATTATAGAATTGACGTCGGCGGCTACAACCGCGACCGCGACGTTGTCCGAAAGGGAAAAACCGAAGCTATCGAAGGATTGATTGACCTTTTCCCGAACTGGCGAAACTCGACCAACACCTTCGAACAAGACAAAGGGTTGGAGCATGAAGCCGCCGCCAACGGCTACGTCAACTCCTACATAACCTACGCAAAGCGGATATTTTCGGGCGACTACACAGCCCTCTTGGACTCGCCCGTCATGTCCAAAGTGGTGCAGGTGATGCTGAGCCAGTTTCCCAAAGAAATGGACCACAAGGCTAAGCTAGAACGCATCGTTGAGTTCTATTCAACCGAACAGTTCCAGGCTGTCCCGATGCAGGACCTCAGGAGTCGGATGTTTGCCACACTGAAGATGCTAGTGGTTCAAGGAGCCTACCAGAACAGAGATGACGCTCTGAAGAGGCACTCCGGCTTCTATTACGACGTGGATCACATTTCGACCTATGCGCCCTATTGTGACGCTATTCTCATCGACGGGCCCATGCATGAAATCGTAGGCAGGCAGCAGGTGGACTTAGAAAAGCGTTACGGAGTGAAGGTATTCAGCCGCAGCAACTGGGACGAGATGCTGGCTTGGTTCGATGAAATCGAAGCGGAGATGACCGACGAGCACCGGCAGGCAATCGCCGTCGCGTATCCCTAGGCTCTCACCTTTGCCCCTTTGACTACGACAGACAAACCGCCTTTTATGGTGAAAACCGCTAACCGAGGGCCTGCCCAAGTAGCAAGGTGTTGAATGGCCGCTTCCTCGGAGTTAGCCGCCGAAACCTGCCTGTCCCCTTCACCCCATCTCAGACGAACCCAACTCAATCCTGCAATGACCGCTTCGGCCCAAAGCGTTCGTTGTTGCACTTGCCGTGCCAGCAAAAGAATATTCGGGACAGTGCGCCCCTACAGCGCGCCGATAGACTTCAGCTTCTTCAGCACCAGTTCGTCCGGTTCGCCGGTTTCGGGCAGGCGGTAGTGGCGCTGGAAACGGCGGATGGCGGCCTTGGTCTGGCTGCCGGCGACGCCGTCCACTTCGACATCCGCATAGGCGATGTTCGACAGGCCGCGCTGGATCTGCAGTACCAGGTTCGTAGGCTGAACGGGCGCGTTCGGCTTCTGGGAGACGGGCGTGGCCACGGGCCTGCCGGAACTGGAGGCCCCGTTCGGGATATTGGCGGGCGGCGTCATCGTCGGCTTGCGCTCGGAGGCGCGGATTGCGGCGGCAACCGGGTCTTCGCCGCGCGCATTGGCGCTCTCGGCCGGGCGGGTCGGAGAGACAGGCCGGGGTGGCTGGACCAGGGACGGCGCAGGCCTTGCCGGCGCGGCCGGTGTGGCGCGGGCTGTCTCAGCGGGTTTTGGCGCTGCGGGCTGGGCGTCAGGGGATGCTGCCGGCTGGGCGGCGACCTGCTGCGGCGCCGGGCGCGGCATCGGCGCGACAACCGTCGGCGCGGGCGCTGCCGTCTGGGCAGGCGCTGCGGCTGGCATTGCGGCCGGCGCGGGGGCTGGAGCCGGCGCTACGACGCTCGGGTCGGCCCGCTCGATACGAAATGTGGTGACATCGGCGGGCGCGGTGCGCCTTGCCGGACGATAACCGGCGATCTGGTTCGGGTTCTTGGAATCGCGGGTGGCGAGGAACGGGGACGGATGGCCGCCCGGCTGGTACCAGAGCGCGTTGCCGGCGACGAAGGAGAAGACGATGCCGAAGGCAGCGCAGCCAAACAGGGCTTTCGGCCGGCGCGCAGCAGCCCGCGCTCCCGCCAGCAGCAGGTTCGACAGAATGCCCGGTTGCTTGACAGTTTTTTTTCTGTCAGGCGATTTTCGCTTCCGCGCGGTCATCGATAAAATCCTGTTCGTCCATCATGGCCGCATGCCGGGCTGCCCTCAGCCGCGGCGGGAATTCGACTTTTTCCTCCCGGGAGTCATCCCGTTTTGCTTCGACGCCCGAGCCGTCTGCCGGCAGGGAGATCGTCACCACGGTCCCCTCGCCCGGACGGCTGGCGATCGTGAACCGACCGCCGTGCAGCGCCACCAGACCTTTTACCAGAGAAAGTCCGAGGCCGGTACCTTCGTAGGTGCGGGTATAGGCGTTTTCCACCTGCATGAACGGCTGGCCGATATATTGCAGCTTTTCCGCCGCGATGCCGATGCCGGTGTCGCTGACCGAAATCTTGACGTCATCGCCCTCGAGCACGGCGTCGATCGACACGACGCCGCCGGGGCCGGTGAACTTGATCGCGTTGCCGGCCAGGTTGATGAGGATCTGCTGCACGGCGCGGCGGTCGGCGATCACTTCGCCAAGCCCGCGCGGGGCGCGGCTGGTGAGCGTCACGCCCTTTTCACGGGCGGTCAGATCGAGCATGGCACGGCAGGTTTCCACGGCTTCGGCGATGGCGAAGGGCTCGGCAAGCAGTTCGTAACGGCCGGCCTCGATCTTCGACATGTCGAGCATCGTGTTGACGACGGACAGGAGATGGCCGCCGGACTGGCGGATCAGGCCGACATATTCGCGCTGGCGATCGTTTTCGAGCCGGCCGAAATATTCGCCGATGAGCACGTCTGAAAAACCGAGAATGGCGTTGAGCGGGGTGCGCAGCTCGTGGCTGACGGCAGCGAGGAACCTCGACTTCGCCTCATGGGCGGAACGGGCCTCGGCGACATTGGCCGCGGCTTCCAGACGGAGCTGCTCTTCTTCCGACATGTCGCGCGCCTGCGCCAGGACGTAGAGGAGTTCCCCTTCGCCGTCGCGGATGGCGGTCATGTCGAGGCGAACGGACAGGAACTGGCGGCCGGCCGCCGAGTACGGCCGTTCGATGCGGACATCGGCAGCGGCGCTTGGCACACCCTGGCGCAGCATGTCGAAAGCCTGGACGAGGCCGATCCGGTCGGACACGTGGACGCGCTCGGCAAGCGGCTCACCGGCCGCCTCGCGCAGGCTTGGCGGAAACAGATGCTGATCGCGGCCGCCAGTCTTCACCAGCAGGCCATGCGGATCGAGAATAAGCGACAGGCCCGGCATCGCATCGAAGGCAGCGTCTTCCGGTGGGGGCGCAGCAACGGAGGCCACGGCATGGCGCGGAAAAGCGAAGGAGGCGGCTGCGGCCAGAAGGAAAAGCGATAGAACCAGCGCAACGCCGACCGGCAGGGCCAGCGCCGGCGGCAGGAGCAGCGCAAGCGCCGGCGGCACGGTGACGAATGCGGCAAGGCCACAGAATACGAGCCGGCGGAACTGGGCAATTTCGCCGGGACGCGCGGTGTCGCCCTCGCCGAGGCGCGTCAGCCAGCGGCTTGCGGTCTCGTCGACCAGCATGACCGCCTTTCCGGCAATGTTACTCAATACGCGCACGCAAAACCCTGCACAGACTCGTTTATCGAAGCCGACAATAGGCCCCCGTGGCTTAAGGAAAGGATAAAAGAAGGGGTGTCTGGAAGTCCCGCAATGGGCCAAAATCCGGCTTTGGGACAGAAGGGCCAAGCCTTCCGAGTTTGTGGTTAACGCCACGTAAGCGGCGGATTTGCTTCGATTTTTCGCAATGCGTTAACCTTTGTGGCAAACCGGCGCCCGACAAAGCCCTAGGTTTCGGGCGGACCGCCGCAATTATGCTTAACATCGATCGCTAAAATTCGATTCAAGTTCGCGGCAAAGACGCTGCAAATGCCGATATTTCGCATTTTAAGCAAATTTGCCGAAAAACCGAACGATCTCGTCAAAGCCATATTTGCTTCCCGGCGGTACAACCATGTTCAAGACCGGCACAGATCCGGCGGCCCGCTCGATACCCAAGAGCGGGAAAAACAGGTGGATAGAACGATGTGGTTTCTCATCAAGGGAAGTATGTGGTTCGCGGCGGTGCTGGTAGTGCTCTCCTACTTCAGCAGCAAGCCGGCGACCGAGACCGACGGGCTTTCGCCCCTGCAGGTCAGCAATGCATTTTCGGCTGCGACCGAAGCCTATCAATATGTGAGCGCCATCTGCACCGAAAAGCCTGAGGTCTGTGAAAAGGGTGCCGAGACCTTCTCGGCGCTCGGCACGAGAGCCAGGCAGGGCGCCCAGGTCGCCTTCGAGCTGCTCGACAAGCAGTTCGGCGACAAGGGCACCCGGACCGCGGTGCTTGCCGATCCGGAACCGACCCCATTCCCGGCCAAGCAGGCCGAAACGGCAGCCGCAACCGGCGCCGACACGATCTTCACCGGCACCGTTCCGGTCCCGCAGAAACGGCCGACCCACTAATCCCGCGCATCAGGTCGGCGCACCAGATCGACCTGATACCGGACGTCTGATCCGAATTCGAATTTCAAAGCTTGCACCGGGCTCTCAATGCCACGGTTCCCGGTGCCTGATCTGCCTGCCCTGTCATTCAGCATTTGCTGACGCCGTGAGGTTTACCCCTCACGGCGTTTTTTTTGCTTTTATCCGAGCCTGCAGTGCCTATATGGAGCGGATAGAAGAACCGGAGCGCTTATGGCCAGCCTCGAGCAGATCATCGAAGATTTCGAATACCTCGACGAGTGGGAAGACCGCTATCGTTACGTGATCGAACTTGGCAAGGCGCTGCCGGACCTTCCCGACGACCAGAAGATCGCGGAGAACAAGGTGCAGGGCTGCGCGAGCCAGGTCTGGCTGGTCAGCCATCTCGGGGACGGCAGCGCCGACCCGGTGATGACCTTCGACGGCGATTCGGACGCCCATATCGTGCGCGGCCTCGTCGCCATCGTGCTCGCCGTCTATTCCGGCAGGACCGCCTCCCAGATCGCCGCCACAGACGCGATCGAAATCTTCGACCGCATCGGCCTTGTCGAACACCTGTCGTCCCAGCGCGCCAACGGGCTGCGCTCGATGGTCAAGCGCATCCGGGAAGAGGCACGGATCAGGGCTGCGGCTTAGGGCGCAAAAGACCCCTCGCCCCTGCCTGCGGGCCACGTGGCGAGCGCCTGCTCGGCAACAGCCTCCAGCGTGTCGCGACTGAAGCCAGCCTTTGCCTGCACCGCCATGCCGTGAAGAACGGCCATCAGGAATGCCGCAAGCGTATCGGGCCTCGCCGTCTCCGGCAGGTCGCCCTCGGCCTTTGCCCGCTCGAAGCGTTCGCGAAGCTGCGCTTCGGCTTCGGCGCGCGCCTCTATCAAGGCCTGGCGGACAGGCTCCGCTTCATCCGATCCCGCCAGGGCCCCCTGGATGGCGAGGCATCCCGTGTGGTCGGGATAACGGGTGGTGAGGTCGATCGCACCCTGGAGAAGGTGCGCCGCAACCTCACGCGCCGTCGGCAACTGCAGTGCGACGGGAACATAGTCCACATACCGCTCGTAGTAGCGTGCCAGGACCTTGCGGAAGAGCGCTTCCTTGTTGCCGAACGCGGAATAGAGGGCGGGTCTTTCGACACCCGCCGCCTCGGTCAGGTCGGCGTAGGAGGCACCTTCATAGCCCTTGCGCCAGAAGACGCATAACGCGGCGTCGAGCGCCTTCTCCACATCGAATTCGCGATGGCGTCCCATCAGCTCTGTCCTGTTATTTTCATAACGATCGTTATTAAACCGCTTGACCGGCCCTGTCAAATTTCATACCGATCGTTATTGTAACATACGTTATGAAATTGGGCGCCGCTTGGCAGGATCGAGCGGAACCCTCGTCGAATTGGGAAAGGATACTCATGTCCAACATATTCAAGGGGAAGGTCGTCCTCATTACCGGCGGTTCGCGCGGCCTCGGTGCCGCGACGGCGGAAGCCTTCGCCGATCACGGAGCAGACGTAGCGATCAGCTACGCGGCCTCGGCCGAGAAGGCGAAAGTCGTCGTGGAAAAGCTCAGGGCAAAGGGCGCTCGCGCGATTGCGGTCAAGAGCGACCAGGCCGACCTTTCTTCCGCAAAACCCCTGATCGACACGGTGATGGCGGAATTCGGTAGGCTCGACATCCTCGTCAACAATGCCGGCATCGCCATCCAGGGCCAGATGGTGGACGATCCGGAACTCGACTGGGACAACTATAATCGCCAGTGGCAGGTCAATGTGCTGGGCACGATCGCCAACACCCGCGCGGCGGCGCAAAAGCTGACCGACGGCGGCCGGATCATCTTCGTCGGCTCTCGTCTCGGCTCAGTCGTGCCCTTCTCGGGCGTCGCCGACTATGCCGGAACAAAGTGGGCGCTCGCCGGCTATGCGAAGGGCATCGCGCGCGACCTTGGCCCCCGCAATATCACCGTGAACGTGGTCCAGCCGGGAATCATGCCGACGGACATGGCGGCGGAGGTTGCCGGCGAGCTTCCGAACCGTGAGGCCATCCTGGACATGCATCCGATCCGTCGCATTGCAACCCTCGAAGAGGTGGCCGAAACCATCTGCTTCCTCGCCGGACCACACGCTGGCTACATCACCGGTGAGACCGTGAACATGGCTGGTGGTATCGGAATCTAAGCGCCGAAGCCCGGATCTTCGACAGAAAGGCCCGGATCGGGTCATCAGCCTGAAAATCCCTGAGCTTCAAACGAAGCTCAGGGATTGGGCATCAGGAATCAGGCTTCCGCTGCTTTGGCGGCCATTGTGGCCTTTGCCCACCAGACCAGCTCGTCGAGCGCCGTTTTGGCAGAAGCCAACAGATTTGCCTCGATCTCCTCGATCGGCTTGTTGCCGCCCCTGGGGGCGACCGCCATGAAGTCCCCGCCACCGATATGGACGGCGGCATGGGTCGATACCATCTGCAGTTCGACCGCGATGCCGCGCAGGTGTTCCACCGCGCGCGACGCGCCCGTGCCGCCGTAACCGATGGCGGTAAAGGGCTTCCGGATCCATTCCTTGTAAGCCTGGTCGAGGGCGTTCTTGAGCACGCCGGTGAGCGAATGATTGTATTCGGCGACCACGAAAATATAGCCGTCGAAGCGGCCGACGGTTTCCTGCCAGCGGACAGCTTCCGGATTCTGGCTCGGCATCCACATGTTCGAGGCCATCTCGTCGAAGAACGGCAGCGGGTGGTCGCGCAGATCGATCAGTTCGACCTCGATGTCGTCACGCGCCTGCGCCTGCTTCAACATCCACTGTGCCGGCTTGTCGGCAAAGCGGGTGGGGCGGGTAGAGCCGATAATGACCGCGATTTTGGGCTTCGGAACCATGGTATCCTCATGTATGTTGGTTTCTGTCCGTAACCATCTATCCGAGGATCAGGTGCCCCATCAAGACAGCACTTTACGGAAACCAGGTAACCGCGAGGATACCGTGTCCTGCGGGCCAATCAGCCGCATGCTGGCCCGGATCAGCGATAAGTGGACGCTTCTGGTCGTGCGCGTTCTGGGTAACGGCCCTCTTCGCTTCAATGCACTGAAGCGTGAGATCGGTGAGATCAGCCAGAAGATGCTGGCTTCCACTCTTCGCGATCTCGAGGAGAATGGTTTCGTGACGCGGACCGTCACCCCGACGACGCCCCCGCAGGTGGAGTATGCCCTGACAGACCTCGGCCGGGATTTCTGGGAACCGGTCCAGGCGCTGGCCGACTGGACACATGCGAACTCCCCGAGGATAGACGCCGCCCGCGCCGCCTATGCAGCGAAACGGGCGGCGCAGTAGGCCGGTGCTTGCGGAACCGGTCACGGGCGGCATTTGCAGCGTCACCCTCACAAGTCTTCTCCGTCACAGGACCGGCCGGTAATCCTCGGCTCCCCAGTGGTGGTTCTGGCGGCGTTTTGCCGGAGCCGGCGGCGCATAATGGCGGGCAAGTGCGAGCAGCGCGGTGCGCAGCATGAGTTTGGCCGAGCGGGCCGGCCATTGGCGTTCGCGTTCCACCGTCTCAAGACCCTTCGCAAAGCAGCAGACATCCACCGCGACGCCGGAAAGTTCCGGCCCCATCGCTTCCACCGCCCTGGAAAAACGGTTGCGGGCTGATATCGCGCTGTCGGCGATGTCGGCCTGGCCGCCGGCGGTGCCCTTGGCGCGGGTGGCGAGCCGCGGTTCCCAGGAGGCGGTAACGCGGGGCTGGAGCTGTCCGCGGGTGAAATCGGCGAGCAGCCGCTCGCCCGCGTCCAAGGCTTCGGCCGGCAAAAAGGGTTTTCCGTCGCGGTCCTTCATTCGTGCGATCACGCCGAGCGGTGATTCGGCAAGGTTCCGGCGCACCGGCTGGCGGGCGCCGTCGATCTCGGTGGAGGTCACGACGATCTCGCCATGCTGCTCGACGAAGGCCTCCTCGCCCGTCACCAGCGCACGGCGAAGGAAGCTGGACGCCGCCGCACTTGCAGCGATCCTTCCGTCGCCGAGCTGCGCCAGCCCGAGCGAGCGGGCCTGGGCGATCACCGCTTCGGGATAGGTCCGTTCCTCCGCCCCGACGAGCCTCATCTCACCCGCCTCACCGGCCGTGATCGCGCAGTCGCCGCGGGCGAGCTGGCGGATCAGTCGCAGGAGGTGCCGCCTGAGGGTCGGGTCCACAGCCTTGTCCATCACGGGTTTCCGGATTGATTCAGTCATGGGCCGCTACCTCCGAGAGGCCGAACACGGCGGTGACGATGCGCTCGACGGCCGAGACGAACTCGTCGAAGGCGAGGTCGTCGCGGCGATCCTCGACCACGTGGCAGGCGTGACCGACGGTGGTGCGGTCGCGGCCGAAAGCCTCGCCGATGTCGCTCATCGAAATCTGGAGCGCCACATGGCAGACATACATGGCGATCTGGCGCACATGGCAGGAAAGCCGGCGCCGGTCGCGGCGCAGCATCACCCTATCGCCGAAAAGCTGGACCAGTTCGGAGACCATCTGGCGGACGATGCGGCAGGCGCTCTTGAGCGGCAGGCTGGAGGGAAGCATCGGCGAACCGGCCGTATCCAGCGGCACAGGCGGGGAAAACGGCAAAGAGGAAGGCGGGGCGGAGGGCTGGAAATATCTCTCGAAAGGCATGACAACTCCTCAATTAATAGGAATTAATTCATACACCCTAGAGCAAAAACGGGGACGCTGGAAACCGCCTCCACGCAATTATAAGCTGAAATTGTTGATAATTTCCACAAGCTCCCGAAAGATAATGGGATTTTTTTCCTCTACCCATCCCCGCGATGCCTGTTTCAAAAAAGAAAAAACCGGGCACTCAATCGGCCCGGTTCTTTATCCGCATCTTTACGTCGATGCCAAAACCAGCCACCCCGCCGCTGTTGCGATCGGTCCTCATCGGGCTGGTCTCAAATCCTCCCTGCCTTGTCGGGCGTCGCCCGGATCAGGCCTTGCCGCGCTTGCGGCGCTGGCCGAGACCCATTTCCTTGGCGAGCCTGGAGCGGGCTTCCGCATAAGCGGGGGCCACCATCGGATAGTCGGCCGGCAGGCCCCACTTCTCGCGATACTCTTCCGGCGTCATGTTGTAGTGAGTCATCAGATGCCGCTTCAGCGACTTGAACTTCTGCCCGTCCTCCAGGCAGATGAGATAGTCATCCTCGATCGATTTCTTGATCGGAACCGGGGGCTTCGGCTTTTCGATGGCCACGACAACCGGTGCCGGCGAAGAGGTGTTGCTCAACGCCGAATGCACGTCCGCGATCAAATTCGAAAGATCGCTGACGGGCACAACATGGTTGCTCACATAGGCGGCCACAATATCTGCGGTCAGCTCTACCAGCAGATCCGGGCTTTTGCCCAATGCGACGTCTGTCATTTCCTGTCTCCTGTTTAAGTGACTGGCTGGCCCCGCGACCTCCGCGACACCTGCCCGTTCGTAGAGTCTCCCGGAGAAAACCTATGCCGCCCCGCCGTCTTGCGACCGAAGCCTACCCCTAAGCTTCATGCGGAAAAGAAAACGGTTCACACCGGATATTGCGCTCGATTGGAACCTTCCCTTGCGTGTGAACGGCGTTATTGTTCCTCATCGGAAGAACTTGTCGACTCACCAAAATGACGAGGGAACGCCTAATCTAGAACAACATCTGCACTCTACTTGTAATGAAGTACCACTGCTTCGCTTCATCTCCAAGTGCGAATTTTGCCGGTTACCAGCCTTTCTGCCACCTATATCGCCCCTACATCAGCTTTACTGATGAATAGATGGGCATTTGCTCAGTCGCGACAGGGTTATAACTCGGTCCAGAATGGATTATATTCGCTTATCGTAATCCTTCATTTCATCCCGGACGGACTCAGCGCAAAGTGGATAGCCAACCTTGTGTGCTGCCATAGCGAGCAGATGCGCCGAAATCGGCGCTGTCAGCACGAAGAAAAAGAAGCCTGCAAGCGCTCTTGCAAAAGTCGGCAGGTCGCCCGCATGGACGCCGACCGCAAGCAACAGGAGCCCGGAGCCGACCGTGCCCGCCTTGGACGCGGCATGCATGCGAGTATAGAGGTCCGGCAGACGATTGAGGCCGATCGCCGCCACCAGCGCGAACCCGGCGCCGCCAAGGATCAGAAGTGCGGTTATCGCGGCCAATAGAATATCCATCATTTCTTCGCCTTCCGCCGGACGGCCGGCTCGGTGCCGGATGGGCGCCTTGCCGCGGATTTGCGTCGCGGTTCGGGCACCGACGCCGTGAACGTCTTCATCATGTCCCCCTTCGGCGCCTCCCTGTTGCCGCGCGACAGGATGAACCGCGCAAAAGCCACGGTCGCGAGGAAGCCGACGAGGCCGAGCGAGATGGCGATATCGATATAGAGCGTGAAGCCGGTGCGGATGGCGATCAATGCGATGAAGCCGATGACGATGCCGGTCAGCATGTCGAGCGCCACGACCCGGTCGGGAAGCGTCGGCCCCTTGATCACCCGCCAGACGGTGAGCAGGAAGGATAAGCCAAGCACCACAAGCGCCAGCCAGACCGCGTAGGAGATGATCATTTCAGCCGTCGTCATCGGAACGCCTCCATGATCTTGCGCTCGAAGCCGTTGGCGATATCCCGTTTCGTGGCTTCGACATCGGAACAGTCGATCGCGTGGACGAACAGCGTCTTGCGGTCCTCGGAAACGTCGACCGACAGCGTACCGGGCGTCAGCGTGATGAGGTTGGCAAGCAGGGTGATCTCGAAATCGCGGGTGACGGTCAGCGGGAAGGCAAAGATGCCGGGCTTCAGGTCCATGTGCGGGCTCATCACCAGCACCGCCACCTTCCAGGCCGACAGCGCCAGCTCCTTCAGGAACAGGGCGAGCAGCGACAGGATGCGGCCAAGCCGCCGCCAGTAACCGCGGGCGCCCATCTCGTCGCGGACGATCCAGAGCACGAGCGTCGACAGCGCAAAACCGAAGATCAGGTTATGCAGCGTGGCGCTGCCGGTGACCGCGACCCAGACGACGGCAAAGACCAGTGACAGGATATAAGTGATCATCGCGCTGTCCCTCCCGGGAAGACCGACTGGATATAGGCCGCAGGCTCGCCGAGCCCCTCCGCCGCCCTCTGGGCGAGATCGAGCAGCGGTTCCGGCAGCAGGCCGAAAAGAACGACGAGCGCCGTCAGGCAGCCGAGCGGCAGGGCGATACGCCAATCGGCGGGCGAGCCGGCCGGAGCCGCAGCCTCGGGAACAGGGTCGGGCTGCGGCCGCCAAAAGGCAAGCAGGAAGACGCGGGCGAGCGCCAGCGTGACCAGGAAGGCGGAAAGGAGGATCGCCGCGGCCAGCCACCAGGCGCCGATATCGAGCGAAGCTTTCAGGAGCGCCACCTTGGGCCACAGGCCGGAGAGCGGCGGCAGGCCGGAGGCGGCGAGGAACAGCAGGAAGGAGGCGCCCGAGAACCACGGCGCCTTCCGGTAAAGTCCGCCGAGGCCGGAGAGTGCCCAGGTGCCGCCGAGCCGGCCGACTTCCCCCGACACCAGATAAAGCGCGGTCATGGTCACCACCGAATGCAGCGCATAAAGGATGGCGCCGCTGACGGCCGCCGGCGTGCCGATCGCGACGCCCGCCATCATGTTGCCGATGCCGGCGATGACCACGTAACCGACGAGCCGGCGGATATCGTTCTGCGCCAGGGCGCCGAGCGCACCGACCAGCATGGTGAGCGCCGCCGAGATGGCGACAATCAAGCTCAATGCCTCGCGCTCGACGGGGAAGAGCATGATGGTGACGCGGATCAGCGAATAGATGCCGACCTTGGTGAGCAGCCCGCCGAACAGCGCCGACACGACCACGCGCGGCGTGTGATAGGAGGCCGGCAGCCAGAAATTCACCGGAAAGGCGGCGGCCTTCATCGCAAACGCCAGGATGAACAGTGCCGTCAGCGTCGTCAGCGGCGCGGTCTCGCGCAGGCCTGCCGCCTTGCCGGCGATATCGGCCATGTTGAGCGTGCCGAAGATCGCATAGAGGTAACCGACCGCGATCAGGAACAGCGTCGTGCCGATCAGGTTGAGGACCGCGTATTTCAGCGCCCCGTCGATCTGCTCCGGCTGCGAGCCGAGGATCAGGAGGCCGAAGGACGAGATCAGCAGGACCTCGAACCAGACATAGAGGTTGAAGATGTCGCCGGTCAGGAACGCGCCCGTGACGCCGGCCATCAACAGCATCAGGAACGGATAGAAGCCGTAGCGCCGGCCGCTCGCGTCGATATCGGCGAGCGCGAATATGCCGGCGGCAAGTGCGACGACGGCCGCCGCGAGCGCCATGACCGCGCCGAAAAGGTCGGCGGTAAAAGCGATGCCGAACGGCGGCAGCCAGCGGCCCATCACCATGGTGACCGGACCATGCACCGAGACGCGCCAGAGCAGAGCGGCATCGAGGAGGACGAGCAGCGCCAACCCCGCGATCGCGATGCCGCCATGCAGGCGAACGGACTTGCGCACCATCATCAGCACCGCACCGAGGCCGATCATCAGCGCGACGGGGAGAACGACCAGCCAGTCGGGAAACGCCGGGGCGGCGAGGATCAGGGCTGCGGAGAGGTCGACGGAAGGAGAGGCCATCAGTGGAGACCTCCGGGTGGCGTGTCAATTTTCCCAAGTCGAGCCATTCGCCCCGCCCCGCTCTTGGAGTCCCCCGCGAGCGCAGGGCGATGCCATATGGGATGCGAGGCGGTGCGTGGAGCCCCTCCCCCTTGTGGGGAGGGGTTGGGGAGGGGTCTTCGCCGTGAATAAAACCCCTCCCGCCTGCCGGCCACCCTCCCCACAAGGGGGAGGGTTAAGGGTGCCGCACCGCCTCGCGTCCCATATCGCTCAACAGAAAGCGGAGCGATAGGGAGCAGGAAGCCCGCCCCTGGCCGATCTCCCCCCTTGAGGGGGAGATGCCCGGCAGGGCAGAGGGGGGTGCCGCGGCATTCAAAGCCAGTGGCGGGAAAGAACATGACAACCTGCAAAACCATCCTCTCAGTATCCCAGCGGCGGGAGTGGTTCCTGCCGCGGTTCGGCGAGCCGCATCTCGTCGGTATCGTCGGTGCCGAGTTCCTGGTAGGCGCGGTAGGTCAGCACCAGGAGGAAGGCGAAGAAGGAAAACGAGATGACGATCGCCGTCAGGATCAGCGCCTGCGGCAGAGGATTGGCGGCGCCTGGCGACAGCGCGTCCATGCCGGCCGGGATGATCGGCGGCACCTCGCGGGTGAGCCGGCCGGCGGTGAAGAGCAGCAGGTTGACCGCGTTGCCGAGCAGCACCACGCCCAGCAGGATGCGCACGGTGGATTTCGACAGGATGAGATAGATGGCGCCCGCAAAGAACAGGCCGATCAGGATCGAAAACAGCGCTTCCATCAGTCCTCCCCCTCCACGTCGGAGCCCGGCTCCTGTTCGAGCGCCAGCGCGATCGAGGTAATCGCCCCGACCACGACCAGATAGACGCCGATATCGAAGGACATCACCGTCGAGAGCGGCAGCTCGACATCGAAAATGACCGGATAGACCCAGAGCCCGGTCATGAACGGCACGCCGAAGAAGATGGACAGCACGCCGGAAAGGGTGGCGAGCAGCAGGCCGAAGCCGGCGATCGCCATCGGGTGGAACCGGATGGCACGGCGAACCGACGGCACGCCGAAGGCGATGCCGTAGATCGCCAGCGCCGAGGCCGCGATCAACCCGCCGATGAACCCGCCACCAGGTTCGTTATGGCCGCGCAGCAGGACGAAGACGGAGAACAGCAGCATCAACGCGGTAAGAGACGGGGCGACGGTGCGCAGGATGAGAGTGTTCATGGGGACACCTCCATTTGCTGTGGCGCGGGGCGGAAACCCCAAACGGACCGCCGAGTGAAGCCCCTCCCCCTTGTGGGGAGGGGTTGGGGAGG
>NZ_PVBK01000034.1:0-27896 GCF_002968535.1 Neorhizobium sp. T7_12
GACGGCTCTGCCGCCTCGTGAGAACCTCCAACGTAGACTCCATGGAGAAACTCCTTGTCGCTCATCCATGGAATGTCGATCACAGATCAGGCGGCGGCAGGCAATGTGGGGGCAGAACACCGGTTACGGTGTACCGCTCGTTCAGGCCCAAGCACGAACAGCAGCGTGCTGATATGGCAACGCCGCTCTGTCCAGGTGCTTAATGGTCTGTGCGATAAGGCGAGCCGAAAGCGGCTCTCCGGGCGAAGTGGACAGATCCGAAAACTTACCGGTCGGGCCACCGGATGCGCAATACGTCCGATGGCGAGGAATCGCACCTGTCGAAGCTTCAGGGGTATTCGGACGGATGGGCCAAATGCGCCGCGGGGTGAGACTTGCAAGTGGAACTGATTGGCCCCACCGGCACGCCGGGGGCCATGCGCGAAGCGGTCATACAGCTACGACGCCTTCCATTGCCGCATCCGCGGGGAAAGCAATCCTGCGCACCATCAGGTGCGAAGAGTTCCGCGCGGCGATCACCTATGCCCGCCGCAATGCCATCCACACTATTGCGGCCACCAACACCTTCAAGCGGGACGACATGAGGAAATCCGGCATCGTACCGCTGCGGATGCCGTTGCTCTTGGAGCAGAAAGGCACGATTCCGGAGCCCGGCTCCTTCTAAAGCTCACCAAGAGTTTCGGCTGGTATTACTATTGTCCGTCGTCGGCGGGAATTCCTTCGGCGGCCCTCAGGTGGATCCATCCTATCATGCAGCACTGGGATCAGGATCATCGTCACGGGAAACTACGGCTCTCCTGGGCCGCGGCCGGAAGCTGACCACCTGCGGAGCATGGTCGATCGGTTCGATGAGACGCTGTCCGAGCTGCTTTAAGCGCGCTTCAGCCTCAGGCTGAAACAGAATGTGCTGGACCGAAAGTACCTCAGAGTGCCCGTCGTCCGTTAAAAACTCGGTCTTTTGCCCGACGGCGAGGCCGAGTATCGCGAGGCCGCGCATCGAATGAAGCGAGAGAGCGAAACTGGGAAGTAGCCCTTCTGCGTTCCGCACAAGAATTTGCGGTCCGATGCTCAACCCGTTGACGGTAAAAGCGACCTGAGTGTCGATCGTCACCACATTCGGGGGTATATCCTCCCGAAAGTATACGTCCGAATGATTCAGCTTCTCACGAAGCAGGATCGAAAACGGACTCGGCCGGTCGGCCTCCTGTTCGAGCATCGACATCAGGACATTGGCATCTCCTGTCGTCAGTTGGCAGAAGACTTCCCTGGACATAGTTCATTTCTCCAGCACACATTCATGGAGGTGACAGAAAGGCGGGCAACTCGCCGGCCTGCTATGCTCATTGTTGGCTACGCAATGCTGTAGGCCGCGTCAGCGCAGCCAAATACGAATGTCTCGCATGGGCTTCTTGGGGTCGTCCTTTGAAATGATCCTTGCGATCACAGTGCGAGCCGCATCGGCTGCAGCTTCGCGATTCGGATAGCGCGAGGGTAGTACTCCGTCGAAGACGGTCGACCACGCGTGTGCAGTTCCGCTCAGGTGGTCGTAGTGGAGCTGAACATGGATAGCTCCGCCGGTAGGATTGTTGTTGGAGAAGGAAGGATTTGTCATCGCGCTGCCTCGTTCCCAAGCCCAGCTCGCTCGAAATTACCTGAAGGGCCGGCACCGCGTGCGGCTCCCGAGGGCGCTGACGAGAGTGCGGATCCGAAGATCGCCCTTAGCCCCCGCTGCGGCTGGTGGAGAACCCGCTTGAGTGAAAGCGTCGCATTCGGGTTTTGATGAGGACCAAAGACTGCAACGTCGCCTTCCTGGAGACCTAGAATAGCGAGCCCCACCAGGCTGCGTAGCGGGATGATATCCTGGAACAGCCTGATGGACTGCACGGTGTCTACGAGATCCGCCGTGGTCGGCAGGTCACTTCCGACTTGAAAGGCGACTCGGCTGTTGATCGTCGCGACATTTCCAGGAAGGCTCGACGCGTCAACCACACGAGCTGTTGCGATTTTACGTCGTATCAAAGCCTTCGCCCGATGAAACACAGTGGTGTCATCGAGCAAACGGCGCAGGATAGCGGTGTCCTCGTCGAAGAGTATGAGAGGCAGATGGGACGCATTCATCGTAGGTCTCCTTGGATGTCCATGTTGGTTCAACAGGAACGCCCTGTGCCGACCCCGATGGGCGGCACAGGGCTACGGGCCTGCGGTGAGACAACCTCCTCGGTGTTTTCTGTGTCTGCTGTTGCGCAAGATCATTGGTGTCCTCAGGGTTGCGGATGTTCGATGGAATTTAGAGCACCAGGTCGGCGGCTTCCTGGACAACGCAAACCACGGTCAGGTGATGGGCTTGGCCGTCACGAGAGAACCACTGGCTGCACTGCCCCTCGCGAAGGCCAAGGAGTGCCACCCCGATCGGAGTCAGCACCGATATTCTAGCCAAGATGACGTCGATCTTATCGGGATAGACGAGCTTGATGGTGCGGCGGGATCCGCCTTCGACCTCGAAGGTGACGGTGGAACCAATACGGACAGCGTCATGTGGTGCCTGTCCGTCAGGCACGACGAGGCTCTTCTCAAGCTTGCCAACCAATTCAGCCGCGACATCGTAGTCCTTCGACAAGGCAGCGTAAGCTAGGTCAATGAGTGACGAGTAATCCGATGCACCGACGACGGACATCTGATACTTCGGAGAGGGATGAGTTTGCGACATTGTTCGCGAAACCTCCGTTACAGACATGGGGCTCCATGCATGCGGTGACTGTTCTGGAAGAATTGTCGCGCCGTCAGTGAACGCTGGTGCTGACTCTTTTCGCCCAGGATCCGGCAGGCGACGAGGGCCGGATCCGGGTTATGATCCTGCGATAGGGCAAACCCGCAACACTTCGATCGGGAGTAGGTCGTGATTGATCAGCATGACCCTAAGATTGCCATTGGCAGCTCGGAAGTCAAGCCATCCGTTCGGGTGCATGAAGTGCGGCACGCCGCCGCATCCAAAGCGGATGGCTTTCGTTCCTGACTTGAGGGATCAGATCACGCCGAGAGCGTCCATTGCTTCAGCGACCCTAACGAAGCCTGCAATATTGGCCCCCAGCACGTAATCGCCTGGGGCACCGTACTCGTCGGCAGTGACAGCGCAACGGTCATGGATCGCTTGCATAATCGTTGCGAGACGCGCCTCGGTTTGCTCGAAGGTCCAGCTGTCACGGGAGGCGTTCTGCTGCATTTCCAGAGCCGAGGTGGCAACTCCGCCTGCGTTCGTGGCCTTGCCGGGCGCGAACATGATACCGGCCTCCTGGAAATGACGGACAGCCTCTGGTGTGGAGGGCATGTTTGCCCCCCTCACCTACTGCCACAACGCCGTTCTTCACCAGGGCGCGCGCGTCCTTGCCGGTCAGTTCATTCTGGGTTGCCGATGGCATTGCCACGTCGCAAGGGATGTCCCATATGGAGCCGCCTTCAACGTAGCGGACGCGTGACCCCTTCCGTTTTGCATACTCAGAGATCCGCTCCCGCCTGATCTCTTTGATCTCCTTGACCAGGCCGAAATCAATGCCGTCTTCATCGACCACGTAGCCGTTCGAGTCGGAGCATGCGACGATGCGCCCCCCAAATTCAGCGACTTTCTCCATCGTGTAGATTGCGACGTTTCCAGAGCCTGAGACTGTCACACGCCTTCCGTCGAACTCCAGCCCTCGGGTTGCAAGCATGCGCTGGACAAAGTAGGTCGCTCCGTAGCCAGTCGCCTCTCTACGGGCTCGCGAGCCTCCATGGAACAGCGCCTTACCCGTCAGAACACCGGCTTCGTAACGGTTGGTGAGGCGCTTGTATTGGCCGAACATGTAGCCGATTTCCCGGCCTCCCACGCCGATATCACCCGCGGGGACATCGGTGTATTCACCAAGGTGTCTGTGAAGCTCGGTCATGAAGGACTGGCAGAACCTCATGATTTCTCCGTCCGAACGGCCCCTTGGGTTGAAATCGGACCCGCCCTTGCCGCCGCCGATAGGCATTCCGGTCAACGCATTCTTGAAGGTCTGTTCGAAGCCGAGAAATTTGATGATCCCGACATTTACCGAAGGGTGGAAGCGGATGCCGCCCTTATAGGGGCCAAGCGCTGAATTGAACTGCACCCTGAAGCCCCGGTTTATCTGCACTTGCCCGGTATCATCCACCCAGGGCACGCGGAAGATTATCTGTCGCTCCGGCTCGCAAATACGCTCGATCAGAGCGTTTTCGGCGTAGCGGGGATGTTTGGCAATCACCCGCCCCAGGCTTTCGAGCACTTCCCGCACGGCTTGATGGAACTCGTGTTCACCGCCGTTACGCCGCAAAACTTCAGTTAGAATTGGTTCCAGCTTCTCATCGACATTCAAGATTTTTCTCCTAAGCCACATCCGCATGATTGCGATCGGCGCGGGCGCCATACCGGAACAGCCGCGGTAAGTGAACCCCTTTTTTGGCGCGTCATCTGCCGAGTTCTGATGCTATTGGATCGGCCTTGACTTCCGCTTCAGGAACGGCATGATCTATTGACCATGACGAATATTTCGCGCTTACATTGCTGTCGCCTCCGCCGGGCGTGTTCTATCGCAGGACACTAGCCCAGGGTCTTTCGTTGCTGTCGCGCACCTGAACCCTGGGATCGTCATACTCCTGTTCGCTGGCTTTCTGCGCGACTCCCCTTCACGGCACTAAACTAAACCATGACAGCGCGGCTCCAAGGCTGCGCGAAGAGGCATGACAAATGGAAATGATCCCAACTCTCGGCACCAAGCCGTCTATCATCGTGCGCCAAACCGAGCACACCCGCCTCATTTCGCTCGCCATGGCGGCGCCTGGTCGCGACCTCGACGTAGCCGACGAGCTGCTCGCGGAACTTGAGCGGGCGGCGGTCGTGGACGACAATATCTTTCCGACAGAAGCCGTCGGGATTGGTTCCACCGTTTCTTACGAGACGGAAAATGGGCAGACGCGGACGGTTACGCTCTGCTTTCCAGGCGAAGCTGACATTGAGCGATCGATGGTGAATGTGATGACCCCGATCGGCGTCGCCCTTCTGGGACTCTCGCCGGGGCAGTCGATCAACTGGAACGGTCGTGACGGCCACGTTCACAGGCTGACGGTGACCTTCGTCGAACCTCACGTCGCTTCCAGCGCCGCCTGACGAGCACACTTGTCGATTGCGGAGGCGCAGAACGCGTGGCCTGCGGTCACTGTTGTGCAGGTCTGCGCGCGCCGACATTGCATTTCTGTTGGAAGGCCGACTTCAGCGGCAACCCCTGAGTGCGGCGGAATGTCCCCCGCTCTTGTGTCCGTCGTTCAAGGATCCAATTATCAGACATGACCAAGGCAGAAATCATATCGGCTTCGAGCAGCAGATCTCAAGCACATGGCTCCACCCCGAGCGCCGCCCGGCCGTAAGCCGTGGGCGTTTCGGGGCAAACGCACGATTTCCAAATAAACGTTGGTTTTGTTAGCCGGTCCCCTCCGGCAGAGGAGCTTGATATGCCGCCCGCCAGCAACCGATACTGCTGTTATGCCTGCTACCGAAAACTGCCTCGTGCAGCAACGCGATGTCCGTGGTGTGCTCACCCGCCGCCGACCCGGACTGTGGGAGCAGCTTCGCCGGGTACCGACCCCATCCCCCGGTCGTCCAAGGAACTTCGACATGCCATGTAAGGATAGGAACACGGCTGTTGCGCCATCGAGAATTTTCGTTCAGGACCAGATCCATCTTGCGCCCGACGAGTTGAAGATTGCGGGCCGCGGTCGTCAGAAGCAAGGCGTCACCCTGACCGGTCTCCCCGCTCTTTCGCCTGCACTGTGCCGCGCGGCACGGGGGGCGCTCGATTGGACCCAGGAAGATCTGGCGAAGCGATCGACTGTCTCCCGGTCAACAGTACGGGACTACGAGAGCTGCAGGCACGTCATTCACCGGCGTACCGCATCGCTGATCACTGCCACCTTTGAACGCGAGGGGTTGATACTTATGCAGCTTCCGGAGGTAGGCTTCGGCATCTGGAAGTTCGAATGTGACTCCCCCGGGTCGCAGGCAGAGCTTCTGAAAGCCATCTTCTAGTCCATCGACCTTGATCCGCCTGACCCGGAGCCACAGAATGACTGCTACAAACCTTCCTTCCGCGGATGTTGAAGTGCGGAAAAGCTTCGGCCAGGGGCTGATCTGGATGGCGTTCAGCATGGCGTCCTTCATCGGAATGTCCGTCGGTTCGCGTGAACTGGCCGCGACCCTCTCAATCCGACAGGTCCTCTTCTTCAGAGCACTGGTCGGCCTCATTGTGATTTTGGCGGTCGGACGAATGCTGTTGCCCGAGATCCGGAAAATGAAGCTTGTGAAGCTTCATGTCCTCCGAAATGTGGTGCACTTTTGTGCTCAGTATTTCTGGACGATCGGCATTGTCATGCTGCCACTTGCCTCGGTCTTCGCGCTGGAATTCACCATGCCAATCTGGGTGGCGCTCTTTGCATGGATGCTGTTGAAGGAGAGGCTTTCGGCTCCACGCATTCTTGCCACCATCGGGGGATTCATAGGTGTGCTCGTCATTGTTCGACCGGGAACCGCAATGGTCGATCCGGCTGCCGGCCTTGTCCTGATCGCCGCTGCTGGATACGGGCTCTCGCTGATTTTCGTAAAGCGGCTGACCCGTGACTGCTCTCCTGGCGCCATCGTGGTTTGGATGATCCTAATCCAGGCTCCACTGGGATTGATTGCAGCTCTCACCGACTGGCATGACGTGCATCTCAGCGACGTCCCTTGGATGCTAGTTGCGGGGCTTGGTGCGCTCAGCGCGCATTACTGCCAGGCGCAAGCGCTCAAGAGATTGGAAGCGTCTGTGGTCATGCCGATCGACTTCCTGAGGGTCCCTTTCGCAGCGGTGGTCGGGTACTACGCCTACGGTGAGGCTATCGACCTCTGGGTTCTATTTGGTGGCGGGATCATCCTGCTCTCGAATTACCGGGCCGTTCTCGCTGAGCGGGCTCGCTCCCGCTAACGCGCTCTATTCGATCTCCTTTTTTTGCGTGTTATCCAAAGATGAAAAAGCATAGCGGCACACCAAGCGGCAGACGGGTCACTCTCTCCCGGGCGATGTCAAAACTCGGCTACTGCTCGCGGACACAAGCCGAAACCTTGATCAACGAGGGCCGGGTTAGGATAAATGGTACCAGAGCGAGAGACTGCCGCATCTGGATCGACTTTGATCTCGACGTGCTCGCAGTCGATGGCGCGTCGGTGCGCAGGGCAGCGAAATCCTACGTAGTGCTAAACAAGCCCCGCGGCCTGATAACCACTCGGAACGATCCCGGCGGCCGAGATACGGTGTTTAGCTGCCTCAGGGCCCTCAATACTTCACATATCTCCCCTGTCGGTCGCCTGGACAAGGCGAGTGAAGGGCTGCTTCTATTCACCAATGACACTGTGCTCGCACACCGTCTTCTCGACCCGAAAACAAACGTCAGGAAAATTTACCATGTCCGGGTCTCGGGGAAGCCGACCGAGACCGATATGGACCAGATGGTAGCCGGCATCGCGGATCGCGGAGAAAGCCTGACCGCATCATCTGCGCGCATCCTCAGGTCCGCGGAAAAGAACGTGTGGCTCGAAGTGGAGCTGCGTGAGGGACGCAATCGGCAGATCCGAAGGATGGTGGAGGCTCTCGGTTTCGAGTGTCAGAGGCTCGTGAGAGTCGGTATCGACACTTTGAGTCTCGGTTCTCTGAACAAGGGCGAGTATCGTTGCCTCAATGACATCGAAATCGAGAGCCTGCGGCGTCGTGTTGGGTTGCCCGTCCTTGCTGGTTAACGAGGCTTTGAAGAAATGCGGTAGTCACAGCGCCAGCGGTCTTCCTGATCGTAGTCATCTTGCTGTTAGGGAGCAATCTCCTACGCCGCTGAACGCCGGCAGGATGGTCCAGACCAGGAGAATGGCTGCGGTGCCACGGGACAACTTGCTTCAAATGCAGTGATTGTCGGGAATGAGCTGAGGCAACTCCTTTGGTGTTCGCTTCCGCAGTCGTAACCTTAACAGTCAACCAAGAGCGCGAGTTTCAATTGCGATCGCCCCAAGGACAGGTCCAGATAGGCTGGCCTCAGAGGTTTGCTGCATGGAAAACAATGAACAGCATTTTTATGTGTTTGGAAGACGTATAGCGTGCGGGATTTATGACCCGGTCACCCGCAAACTCCGCGTCGTTTATCGCAGCGGTCGCAGTAGAAATTTTTTCGAAATGTCTCCGATCCAGATCCTGGCACTTCTATCCGGCGCCCTCAAGAGTTTGGTACCAACGTGGATCCCTGTGTTCTCACCGCTGAGCCTCCTCGGCTAGACCCGCCCCTGATATAGCCGGCAAACCCTTCTTCCTGGGCGTCAGAGACGGCTGCGGATCAAATCTTGCTAAGCCTCTTCAGACTGGCATACCCGTCCCTACCGATGATAATACGGCATACACAATCGAGTTGGTGCAGTGGGAACAATCAGCGGGTAGCCATGAGAATGATTTTCCGTCTATCACGAACTGCTACCGCTTATGCCTCCACGCAGCCCTTCCATTCCCTTACATATCAAAGGCGACTAGCGAAGGAGTGGTATTTTTTGGCCGTTGACTTAGGTTCTGGATGTGGAGGCTAGTCATGTCAAACATCGACGATGAACTGCGAGTGCTGCACAGCGCAGTTCGCAGTCTGGAGAAGAAATGGCGCCGTACTGGGGACGAATATTATCCAAACCAGATCCGGCAACTGAAAGAGATGATCGCCGACCGCGAGCGCGGCGGTCTTTTCGGTTTGGAAAAATCGATGGGGCCGCCTCGGGGCGCTCTTAACCCCTCCGACGTCTGATTTTGCGTTCACCATCCGACGCATGCGTCATCGACCCTTCGTTCTAAGAGGAACACCTCAGATGAGGGCAGCCTGATATCCGAATTCCTTCCATTGTCACGACCGACATCGGCTCGATCTGCGACGTCCGGAATCCAGGTCCGCCCAAGATGCGCGAACTCTCCAGCTGTTCTGGGGACACCGCGGAATGTGCATCATCGACAAGCGATACTTGCCCCTATGGTGCAAGCCGGCCGACGAGGTGCCGAGCCCCCGTTATTAAGCTCGATGTGACGTTCAACGATGTCAGCCGTTCATCACACTCGGCCAACGGCCTTCGATGGACCAACCCGCCTAAAGCCCCGAGATCGCGGGCATTTGAACGCAAACCTCCTTAAACCATGACATCGGATGATGTAGAATACGTCGAGGACGCATAGCCCTCTTTTTAGCGGGCTGCAGTGGTGAACCGCAAGAAGTTGCGAGGATGCTGGCGTGACCAATCGTGTTTCGATGGCATTGAAAGCGGCCGCACGAGGTATGGAGGATGCCTTCGGCTGGCTTGTTCTCTGGTGGCCGTTAGCGCCTGTATGCATATTCGTTGGGGCAACGGGTGTCGCGGTTTTGAGCCAGGGCGCTGATCCCTTCGGCATAAAATTCGCCGCCGGACTCGTGACCATCACCTTCTACTTCGTGGCTATCTTCGGGAGCCTGCTCAGCGCCATCTTCTTTGCAGGCGTGACCTGGAAGCTCTCCCAAAATCCCGACGCCTCGCGATGGTCGAAACAACGCTCCAGCGTGAATTTCGACACGATCTTCTGGCTGCTTGGAAGTGTCATTACCGCATTGTGGCTTGCTCCCCTCACGCTGGCCACCGCCCATATCCCGGTTGTCCGGGACCAGATGCTACCCTTCTGATCAAACCTCTTCCAGAGTTCGCCGTCTCGCACTATTAGATCTCAGCCAGGTCGCGCAGTTTCGACAGCGACTCGACGAGCAAAGGCTGATTGGCCAACAAGCCTTCGACGTGGATTCTTGCGAGCGCCTCAAGGAGGCCCTCCCCTCTCGGCGTCAATCCGATCAAGACACTTCGTCTGTCATTTTCGGAGGGCATTCGGTTTGCCAGACCAGCCAACGAGAGGCGGTCGACCAGCTGTACTGCACCGTGAGGGTGCATCAACATCTGCTCTGACAGTTCCCTCATCATAATG
Source organism: Neorhizobium sp. T7_12 (assembly GCF_002968535.1). Taxonomy (NCBI): domain Bacteria; kingdom Pseudomonadati; phylum Pseudomonadota; class Alphaproteobacteria; order Hyphomicrobiales; family Rhizobiaceae; genus Neorhizobium; species Neorhizobium sp. T7_12. The sequence goes on from NZ_PVBK01000034.1 coordinate 10,041, forward strand.
CGCCCACCGGCCGCCGTCTTGATCACCAGCATTGCCTGGTATTGCTGTGATGTGACCTCGGCCTCCGCAAGTGCTGCTTCGCTGAGTGCCAGGAAACGACGCAATGCGAGCCGGAATCCGGCGAGCGCGCCGTACAAGTCAGGGGGCAGTTCCTTTTTCAAGTCAACTTCTTCTGCACTCGGCATTCAAAAACCTTTTATTGAATCACGCCATGATATATAATTTCGGTGTCCGCGTTGGGGAGGACGGTTCGCGTGCGCGCGGCGGATTGTGCATGGTCCGCCTCGAGCACGATGTCCGCTGTCGCGCGCGCGAATCATAGATTGTCTTGGCGGCGACGGTAAGAGGGGGCTTTTGAAAGTAGGAAGTGTTTCAGCCGGATGCGGAGTAGAACTGCTACCCGCGCTCAATGAGTGCGGGTGTGATGTGAGCCGTGTGGCCCGTCAATCCAGGGTGTCCGACGCTGAATTCGACCGCTACGTCAAAATCTGCTCCTATCAAGTGGCCCTTACACGATCTGGCTTCACTCGAAAAAAAGCCGCTCGTTCATCGGTCAACTTGGCAATAGGGCATCGATGGCGCTTCATGACATCTAACCCACGGGATAAGCGATGGTTTCCGGGGTGACAAAAACTTCGGTACACTCTCGTTCAAGTGACGTCGGCGGAGGCGGGGGACCAAGTGGGTTCGTTTTGCCCGCTGGTGTCCCACCTTACTCAACCACTGAGAACGGTGGGATTAAACCCTGATGAGACGCCGACAAGAGAGGAGGTTGCCGTGGCAATTTCGGAACTCAACGGGGTCGAGAAGCAACTGCTCGGAGTAATCGGTCGCGGACATCGCGATCGGCGAATGCAAGTTTTCCACCGTGGAGAGATCTACTGCACCGCTCCGTTCACCTGGGCCGAGCTGTCCGCTCACGTGAGAGCTGCCGATGACGCGATTGCCGATGCCGTCGCAACTCTTGTCGCGGCCGGCGCTGTTGACAGTGTAAGGCAGCCGACCCGTCTCTTCCGCTGGATACGGAGGACCAAGCCTGCGACCTTTTTCTTTGTAACTCAGAAAGGGAAGCGATGGTCGGCGCAAATCGAGCAAGTCATGGTTCTCGAACAGAATTAGAAATTGATCTTACTGGGCCAGGCGAGGCCCGTGAACGTTAAATCATCAGCGCGTCGAAGCCGGCGCATCTTCATCGACTGTCATGAAATGCATGACACGGACAAGATTGCCTTGCATCAGCTCCAGGACGCGATCCGCTTCCAGCCAGAACAATGCTCTTACGATCTCCTCCTGAGTAAAGTTCGCCTTGGCCAGGGCGACTGTCAGGTGGTGCAGGTTGACAGGCGCGGCGGGCGACGCATGGATAGATCGGAGATAGTTTATGACTGCCGCTCTTGTTTCTTCGCGTCGATTCATCAATTACACCTCCTTGTGCTTTCGCGCCGACCCCTCAACACGCTGCGCCTACTGTCGCTAGGGGTTTTGCCGGTCCGGCGGGCTCGCGCCGCGACCGGGAAATGCTAGGCTTTTCGTGGGGTTTGGATAGAAGCGTGGACCAACGATTCGAACGCGCTTGCCTGTCACGTCGGTAATATAGGTGGCCTGTTTAGCCTTCAACGCAGGTGGTCTCTGCGGGTGGTTTGGTGGCGCGGCCTCCGCGCTGCCTGCCCATATCAGCATCAAGGCAAGAACCAGCAAGGCTGCACCGCCCATTAGCCCGGTCCAAGTACCTCCACTTTTTGAAAAGTAAAATTCGAAGGCCCCGTTCAACAAGCTTCGTCACTCCTGATGAAGATGCAAATGCCTCAATCGCTCATTGCTCGGATTTGACCCAGGGCAGGTTGCTTCGATTTGGCACCGTGGGAGGAACTCATTTCGTTCGTGAAATCTAGCACCACCCTCTTCGGCCGTTGCCCTTCACGGTGCATGAGAAAAACAACGACACACCGACCACACCCGGATCTGACCGACAAGATCTGCCCAGGGGTTCGAACCATCGCGCTCTTGGCGGCGTCCGCGCAGTTCGACGTTTCGCCAGCAACGGCATATGAGAAAGTCACGATTGAAAAAACAGCGGCAAGCAAACCAGCCTGCACAGAACCCCGTGCGGGGGATGACATCGACATAGCCATGCCCCACTAATGCACCGTGCTTTCAATCTGAATTTTATCACGGTCCAACAATGCCTCGCACACTTCCTGAACCATGACGCGGGTTGCCTCAAGAACGGGCGGAGAAAGTGCTTCACCAAGACGAGCAGCGTGGCCAATCCTCAAGAGACCCTGCAGCTCGGAGGCGTTCTCGATGAGGCGGCCCATCCTCTTCTGGAGATCAACCGGCAACGCCGTCACATCGAACTGTTCCTGATCCAGAAGCCCGCGTTCCCTTAGGATTCGCTCAAGCAGCAGCGTCAACTTGGCAACTTCTGCAATATCCTTCATCTGCACCCTCCCCGGCTTTTTAAGCTAGCTTTCAACCCGCGATTCTTTTTGATCGCTCATCAAAATATATCATGACATGATAAACGTAAAAAGATAGAGGCGGACACAGGAGTGTTATCGCGCCGTGAGGGGGCGGGATCGGTCGATTTCTCGATTGGCATCGAGTAGAGCACGCTGAAACGTCACCGCGTGATCGGTAGCCGATCGAGTTCAGCTACACTTTGCAGCTGCTGTAAGCGCCGCTGTTATGCCCGCGAGTGCGTACTTGTAATTCGTTCGCGTGCCTCGTTTCGAGATTGCGCTCAACGTCATTGAGGTGGCGGATTTCATCGCCGCAACCAGGACCGCGTCGTCGCTCGCGTTCTTCGTCCAGGCAGAATTCCCTTTCGACGTCATCGAAAAATTTCGGCCATCGACCGCCACCGTTATCTCTGAGCCGCCGAGCACGTCATAGCCCATGACAGCTTGCGGATAGTAGCTGCCGGCCCTTGGGTCTGGGGCCACCAGGATATAGTTGTTGCCGTGATCGACATTTGCCGGCCGAGCCTCCTGTGGCGTGGAGAGTGCATAGCAGTGTTTCCGGCCATCTGTTGAATACGAATAGAGACCCCAAGCTCCAAACGTTTTGATCATCGTAGGCGCGGAGCCGGGCCGCGCATTTGCCGATGCTGGACCGATTGCAGCGAGGGCAAAAACGGCGAGCGCGAATGCTTTGAGGGACATCTCATCTCCATGGCTGGATTAAATAGAGGTTGAGGCCAAGTCGGCCGCGGACGGCGCTCCACCTAAATCGGGCGCTGCAGTGGCAGTGTCGGGGACTAGACCAAATACGCTTTCGTGGGCTGACGCATCCCAATCGAAGCCATCGAATAACGTCGGAGACTTTGGCGGCCCCCTACTCGGCAGGCACGTCAGTGGCCCGCGCAGCTAAGTCAATGTTACATAAATCTGAAGCGATATTTTGTGAGAGGTTTGCCGCCGGATGCCGGTTGATTGTCCACGGCAGGACATCCGTCTTTCGCAGTCCGCGCCCATCGGTCACGGCCCTGAGTGTGATCTCCGCCCCTAGTGTTGTATTGGTGAATTCGCTCGGGTCTCGATTGCACAAAAGGGGATCGCCGCGGCCGATGAATGCGACGGTGCCCAGCAGCGACTGCTGGTCAGCCTTTACAACCTCGCACCAAATCCCATTGATGGTGATCGAATTGACTCGAAGCGTCGCTTCGCTGGAGGGGCTCATCATGTGCTTGTGAAACGGCTTCGGATTGTATGGCGCAGAGTGGATCTCGGCAGCCGTTTCCTCAAAATCCTCGGTTTGCAATCCTAGCTCCTCGCGTCGGCTCCTGACGGAGACGGGAATTGTGTAAAACATTTGAGCATTGAAGTGGTGCGTCGCTCCACAAACCCAACAAATAGGCCACTGCGCAGCCTGCCGCGACATCGATCCCCGTTAGGCCCGCCCGAAGTCATTTCAGGCGGGCCTGGTTCGACTGGACATCTCATCACATCCACTCGAAGGTTAACTGTCCGTCACCGCCGATGAGGTCGGTTGCGGAAGCTCTTTCATTTCCATCAGTTGTTCCGCGCAATTATTTGCCGCATTGATAACAGGCCCCTCGATCCCGGCGACCTTTGTCCAGCCGCCCTCCTTGATGAAATTCTCGCGTTCCCAGGACGATGTGGCCTTGAGGGCCTGCAGCTTTTGCTCGGCATTGCTCGCGCTTATGAAGTCGTGGACGCATATGTCGGCGACCAGATCGGCCCGCGCATCCCGCGCTGCGACCATATTCATCTCTCGCACGCGCGCCGATGTCGTCCAGCCTCCCCAGGTGAAGCCAACGATCATCGTCAGTACCGATGCGCCGACCAGCGACCAAAGCCACAGGATTTTGGACGGACGAAACGAAGAGCGTCCACCATCTCCGAAAGCTAGCATAGCTGTTCTCCCCACGTATTTTGTCATGGCATGATATAAAAATAGCCTTTCGAGGCAACCTCGGCATTGATCACAAAACGTTGATCGCCCGCGGCTGTCAGAAACATCTTATCTCTCTTCTAAGCAACAAATGGCGGATCTTGAGTTTTGGGCCGAGGTTGACGCATGAAGTGAGCACTGTTGGCCAGTCATATAGCTCGCGACCACGCAGATGACCCTCCTTTGGTGTAAGCTCAGCTTGCTCACTGTTCTGGATCTGTCCCAAAGGAGAATCGCAGGAAAGTATTTACTGGTGTTCATTTGGGAAGTCTTTGTGCGACGACGTCCAAAACCTAAACACGTCATTGTGATTGGGTGGACAGAGATCCTTATTTTCGCCTGATTTCCTCGGGGTTCCGGACGGCTCCCCTTGCATGTCACTCCCCTTCTTTTGCCGATGAACGGATGGATACGACATTTCCGCTTTGTCAGATGCGAAAAATCTGACTACCTTTCCATTCCGGGAAGGGGCATTTCATGAGAACAGTATTCTGGGACCCTCCATTTTTCGCCTGTGGGATCGTCATTCGCGGCCCATTTGAAGCATATGGTTTCATGGATTCGCGGGGCGGTCAGAATGTGTGCTGGCCCGTGGTGAAGGGTTCGCAGTTCGCGAAGGCCCAACTGGCAATGCTCGCAGCCATGGATGGCCGTCTGTCGATCGAAGACGCCAGGGCCTGCTTCGGCCTGGCGCTGAAGGAGGCACAAATCACGTGATAAAATGGAGCAAGATTGGGACAAGGGGGTAACAATGGAGACTGCGCCGTGGGGCTTGTGCGTCTACTATCGGACCGATGATAATATGGTGCATTCCGTGAGCGGCGTTGACGAGGCGCTGGTCGCTCTGTTCGATCGATGGCCAGTAAGGACTGGAAATTACCGCCTCATCGCAATGGACGCCTGCTATGCCGCACAAGCTGGCCGAGAAAGACTGGCGAAGGCTCGATTGGCATTTGTCGCTGCAGTGATCGAAGCTGGCGCGCTGGTCGATGACCGGCATGAGCGGTGTTCTGATCAGCCTGGCGATCCCGAATTATTCGGCAAGGCACCCGTTGCTACCGTCTCTATCGTGGGGTCCCCTTCAACCGCTCTCGATCTTGCATGTGACTAAAGACGATGCTCCAGAACCATTCTCAGTCGGCGTCTATTCTCGATCCCGAAGACCTGGAAATGCTCCAAAAGGTATTCGATCAATTGTGCGAACGAAGGCGCTTAGAGAAGGGAAGCGCGGCGGCCAACCGGATAGCTCGAGATCTGATCGATCTCTTTCAACATGGAATAAGGGGGGAGCGTCAGTTGCTCATGATGTTGTCGGGCGCAAAGTCATTTCCCTAGGTGCCGGTTTGGGGGTGACATCTACGTCTACTTCCGCATTGAATGCCGGCCTCTACCAGAAGCTCCCAATCAAGGCTTTAGATTTTGATTCCGCCGGCAACGCGCGGCAATGGCCCTGGGAGTCAGGCTCCGGGATCCGACTTACACTAGGACTGGACCTTGGCCGGTCTACCGCAGCACTCCTGTCGCCAACTCCCTTTGAATGCCGCGCACGTCGGTTCCCTTTTTGAGCGTCTTGGCGATAGGCGTGCTGGAGCCGGAAACCCAGATCTTGAGCTCGGAATCAAGATCGAACGTCCCAGCCGTTTCAACCGCGAAGCGGGTGATGGCCTTATATGGGATGGACGTGTGTCGACCTTGCTGCCGGTGATGGACTGGATGTCGACGAGGATGATCTGGGACTGAGTGAAGACGAAGAAATCTCGAATCACCTTTGGCCAGTTGCGGTGTTTCTCCCTCGATCAGAACACCGTCTAGGCGGCGCTTCAGGTCGTTGGGATCTAGCGCCGATCCATGCCCAAAAAGGCCATGAGAGATACCCATGTCACCAACCCCTCATTTCTTGATGGACGGTAGGAGTGAAGCGTCTCGACGGCAAGCGCAGATGGAGGGGCGACTAAAAGAAAATGAGCCTCGAAGAAAAATGCAATTTCTTCCGGCACTCAAAATCCTTTAGGAGGCTCCCTTGAAAAACGTGGGAGCTTTTCATCGACTCAGCCCCGCACCATTTCGGTCGGCGTCTCCGCTTCGCGGCGATCAACCACGAGCATTGGTTACGGTCTCGGCACACCTTGAGCCTCAGCTGGCGCTGCGAATGCGGCGCGGGGCATTTTCAGTTTGATCAGGAGGCCGTGCGGCTGCCAATCTCTGGACACGTCTGCATTGAGGCTGCGGATGATCATCTGCTCCAGCCTCGTGCCGAATCCCGCATCTTTCGTTTCCCCTTTCCTGGAAGGTCCTCCACCAGACTCAAGCCACGAAATCTCGAATCTTTCATCGAATGCATTGAGCGTCACGTCCAATCGCCCTTCCGCATTGGATAGGGATCCGTACTTCACCGCGTTGGTGGCGTATTCGTGAAAGAGCAGTGCAAGGTTTGTCACTCTCTCGGCGCTGATCGTTGCGTCTTCACCATGAAGGCGCCACCGACCTCCCTCACCCTCATCGTACGGGGAAAGCAGGCTGGACAACAGCTGGAACAGGGTCGTGGACCGCTCTTGAAATGCTTCGTCGCCTGTAAAGCTCGGCAGTGTCATCTCGTGTGCTTGCGAGAGCGCGACAAGACGGTCTTTCATTGAAGAGGCGAGCTCGCTCGGCGTCTGCGCCGTGCGCGCTGCCAACGTGATGATGCTCCCGGTGATTGCAAAAAGGTTCTTGACCCGATGATGCATCTCCCGAAGGAGAAGATCCTGGCGCTCTGCTGCGCGCTTCCGGTCCGAAATGTCACGGGCAATTTTCGAGGCTCCGATAATCCTGCCGTCGTTGTTGCGGATCGGCGAGATCGTCAGCGAAATATCGAAAAAGGTACCATCCTTACGACGCCTGATGGTCTCGAAATGGTCGACGCGCTCTCCGGCGTGGATCCGCGCAAGGATCGACGGCTCCTCGTCAAGCCGCTCCTCAGGTATGAGAATGGTAATCGGCTTTCCGACAGCTTCGGCGGCGCTATATCCAAAAAGCCGCTCCGCACCCCGGTTCCAGGTGGTGATGACCCCCTGGAGGGACTTACTTATGATGGCATCCTCGGAGGACTCGATGATTGCCGCCAGGAACGCGGCGGCGTCGTGTGTCTGTTGATGTGCCACTGCCTCGGCCTCAGATTGCTTAGAGCGACGGTCAGTTGCCCCGCCATCACTGCGATCATGTTTGTCTGCCATCGGCGTCTGCGTATCCAAGATGTCGTCAAAAGTTTTGAGCGGAAAGGCCCTACCCCGGTTGGAACCTTAGCTCCCCACGTCGAGAAATAAAGTCTTTTGTGTGGCCCAACTGTTGCAAAATCATGTGACGTCCTACGGTGCGGCCGGCTCCCATTCCTGGACGACGGCCCGATGAACAAACTTCCAAGACTAAACGACTGGCATATCCGGTGCTGCAACGTCCGGGGCAATTGCTTCTGCAGTTGGCAGCGTATCGGCCCCGGGTCATCGGCGGAGAGGTTCGAGGCGCGACTCTCGCGCGATTGATGGGCGCCGGTTGGCGGTGCCCCGAGAACAATTCTTCAGCCTTGATTGCAGCCTGCGCCGACCCGGTCTCTTCATGAGACGTGCCGGATCCTATGGCCCACCAGAGGCGGCCTCGGAGTGGACAAGCCCGTTTGTCTGGCCTACCTCTCCCAAAGCCGACCCTTGGTTTTGGGAGGATTACTCATGAATCGAAACACAATAATTGGCTTCGTCGTCGTTTTGGTGGTCATTGTAGCCGTGCTGATATTCCGGTCAGATTTCGATCAACCCGCTACCAACCCCAGCCCGCCAGCTACACCACCTGCGTCAGCTGGTACAACACCGCCAGCAGCTTTGGCACCAACTACACCAGCTCCTTCAAACTGACGAACAGACCACGAGGTCGCTACTTCTGATGGCTCATGGTTCAGCAGCAAGCTCTTTTGACCTCCTTCAGCTCGCTTTTGGGGCGCGGGTTTCGCCAGTCAACACACAACTTCGATGCACCTCTCGATTGGCTTGGACGAGATTGCTTCGAAATCCTTAGAGATGATTGCGCGCCGCTAAGCCGGCATGTTGTCCTACGGCCTTACCCGATGCGCCAGCAACCCCGACCACATCCAGGCTGGGCCAATTTCGATCGGCTATTCGGTGCGATGGACAAACGGCGCGTTCAGCGTTCGAACCGCTCCAGCATCCTCTTCAGTTGCGCATTTTGCAGCTGAAGCTTGCGCGCCAGCTGGTCCCGCAGCAGCCTGATCTCTTCATCAAGGAGGATTGCATCGTCAGAAACGGCGGGAACGCCTGGAGAGGGTGGCGGAACGGCTTCACCCCCTGCCACTTTTTTGCCCCCGGTGCTGCGCTTTCGCGTTGCACCTTCGCCCGCCTGGGAGGGTTTTGGAGCGTCGTGTGCGGCAGTATCGGCCTCATCGGACAAGGCCGGATCAACCGCCTCCGCGGGCCCGGCGCCTTCGATATCTGCCGTGCCGTGGATACCGCTTGCCGTTTCTTCGGAATGATCCGGGTCCGCTGACACCGCCTCCGATTGTTCGTGAAGGACCGGCTTTTCGTCGACCTTGGGATCGACGGCGTTCAACCCGTTGTCGGCGACCGTTTCAGTCGGCTTGGCGATGGCCAATATGTCCGGCTTCACGTCATCGGTCGGGCCGTGTTCTTGGCGTTGCTGACGTCGCGGGGACACAAGCCGGGCAAGAAGTTTCCATGGAGACGCCATTTTATTCGACCTCGTATTCTACCTCGCATGCAGGCTGCGAGCAAAAGCGTTGGCGGCAGGACCAGCCGCCGCCAAGATATTCGTCTCGATATAGCCTTGAGAATGCGACCAGCGCTTGACCGACGGCTGCCGATCAACCGAGGTTGAGCCGCTTTCGCAGATCGGCATTTTCAGCACGCAGCTTCTCAGCCAGTTGCTTGCGCAGTCTCTGGTTTTCCTCTTCCAGCTGCAGAAGATCCGCAAACTCGTCAACGGCCGCCACCGACGGCGCGGTCGCTGCCTGCACGGCCTTCGGAGCACGTTTGACAGGCGCACGCTTGGCGCTTGGCGCACCTTCGTCGGCCTTTGCCTTGCGTCCTCTCTTCGGCTTGACCGCTGCGGCATTCGAAGCCGCTGCCGGTTGCGCCGAAACTGCGGCCGAGGCCGTCTCAAGCGCCGCCTTTTTGGCGCGAGGCTTGCGCTCCTTCTTCGGTGCGGGCGCCGCAACCGTCGGCGTGTCAGCATCAGTCATCGTATTGTTTTCGTCGGCCATTATGGTCTCCTGTAAAGCCGCTGCATTTGTCTCCTGCTCGATCGGCGGTGTCAACAACGCCGCGGCCTGTTGTTCGCCGGCGAAAGACACTCCGGTGCTGTGAACCTCGGAAGTTTCCGGCATGAACGGCATTGTCTCGTCCTGCAGATCCTGCGCAACGGACTTGAGATCCATGTCTCCCCAGATCGAGTTCGGATTGGAATTGAGTTTTCGCCGACCCGATCTGTACTCGACGGCAAAGCTGCGCTGGACTTTTTTCACTTTGAGAGGCCTTGGGTATCTGCGGTGATGTTTCGGCGACGTTTTCAGCATCGCAACAAGCCCTGCAGATAACCCCTATCGCCCCGGCGGTCCAGTCCCGAGGGCTCTGTTCCTAGCAAGCCGCATCGCCTTCCAATCCGCGAGGTGCTACGGCGTCAGGCCTGGAAAAGTTGTGTCCGGCTTCGCGCCGCCTCCGAAAATTCACGCGTGACTGTGAACACAGGATCGAGCTCGCCCCCGCCCGGAAATTCAACCGCAGGACGGGACGTCGAGTTAGGAATTTCCCATGACACGAAAAAGGGCCGGAGACATAGTCTCACGGCCCAAGTTTTCTCATCGACGCGTAGGGAGGAGACCGCATCGAGAACCATAGGGTAGCGAATCATGGTTAGCGAAGCGTAAACACCGGTCGCTGTGCCTGTTTTGGGCGCGGCTCGTGTTCTGACACCGAGGTCCGGCCCTGCATGGCGTCCGGGCGACCGAAAACAAAACCTTGCATTTGATCCGGAATCTTTTCAGCGACGCGACGGCGTTGTGCTTCCGTTTCGATACCTTCGACGACAATGGTGAGGCCTAGGCTCTTCCCGAGCGCCAACGTACAATCGATGATGACCTCGGCGACCGGGTCATCATCGAGCGCTGCGACATAGCTGCGATCGATCTTCACCTTGTGGAACGGGTAGCGGCGGAGGTTGGTTATCGACGAGTAACCGCTGCCGAAGTCATCCATCACAAGCTTAACGCCGATGAAGGCAAGCGTGGTAAGGCATTGCGTGACGTTGGCACGATCCTCGAGCAGCCCCGTCTCGGTAATCTCCAGCTCAAGTCTTTCTGGCGCAAGACCGCTTGTTTCAAGGGCGGTCGTCACGTGTTCGATTAAATCGGGAGAAATTAGTTGTCGCGTCGAGACATTGACGGCGACGAAGAGCCTGTCGTCCCAAGACGCCGCCTGGTGGCAAGCCTCTTCGAGGACCCACTTCCCAATCTCGACGATGCTGCCGCTCTCCTCCGCAGCTTCGATGAACACCGCCGGGGATAGGACGCCGTAAGTTGGATGGCGCCATCGCAACAGTGCTTCATAGCCTTGCGGCTCACCCGACGCCGTTTCGACGATTGGCTGGTAGAGCAGGAACAGTTCGCCGGCCTGGGCGGCGCTGCGCAGCTCCTCTTCCAGCCTCCGCCGCGTACGCAGTTGCTGGTCAAGAAAACGGTCGAACCCGCATATCCTCCCCTTCCCTTCGGATTTCGCACGGTACAGGGCGGCATCTGCATTATTCTGCAACTGCTTGAGTTCAAGTCCATGTTCCGGGAACGTCGCGATACCGATGCTCACGCCTAACGCCCCTGCCTTTTCGTGCGCATCAAACAGCGATTTGAAGTTTGCGAAAAATGCCGCGGCAGCTTGCCGGGCCGCAGATGCCTGACATCCCGGCAACAGGACAGAAAATTCATCTCCACCCATCCTCCCCACGATCGCGCGGTCGTCGAACGAAGCGTTGAGAACATCGGCAACCTGTTGCAAGATCAAGTCCCCCTCGGCGTGGCCATGGACATCATTGATCGCCTTGAAGCGATCAAGATCAAATGTCAGCAGCGAGACTTCATTTCCCCCAGCCACAGCTTCGGCGATAGCTTCCTCAGACCAACTGGCGAACGAACGCCGGTTCAAAAGGCTGGTCAGCGGATCATGGGAGGCAAGATGGACCAGTTGCCGGTTGGCCTCCAGCCGCTCGCTGATGTCTCGCAGACCGAGTACCGACGTTTCGCGGCCGCGGTATTCTATAATGCCCTCGACGATCTCGACAGGAACCGGGCCCTTTGGCGACTTCAGGACACCTTGCGGCCCTTGCCGGTCAGCCAGAAAATCAGACAGAACCGACGACTTGAGTTCGGCGACCGCCTTCCCGATGAGTGCTGCAAATCTCTCGTTGGCATGAACAATCCGCCCGGCCCGTGTCAATACGACTGCCTCGAACGTCGCGTTGGCAAGCCCTTTGACATCCGTCAGGTGCCGATCGAAGAATAGTGCCGCAACGCCTGTAGCGATCAACAGACTGGAGACGATACAGACGCCGACCGCAATGCCCACCCGGTCGATGAATGTCAGTGTACGAGCCGCGTCTGAATACAACGGCACAATATCAAAGCCACTCATCGAAACGAAGTGATGGCTGCAGACCGCGCCGACGATCAGCAGCGCTGCGAGGATCAGCCGACCGCCAGTCATCCGATGAGCAAGAACCAGCATCGCACCGACTCCAAACGCGCCGCCCAACATCCATGCAGCCACCTCGGTCCCCAGGTCGCCTTCAATAATGGCAGAGGTACTGATAGCGCTGAGCCCGATGGTGTGCATTGTTGCGATAGCCAGTCCGAGAAAAACCCCGGCAGCGACGGCACCTTGCCGACCTCGGCCGCAGAGGGACGCAAAAGTCGCAAGACAAGAGACCGCAATCGCTGCGACGATCGACAAGCCTGTCTCCACCAACCGGTAGGAAACGGGAATACTGTATGAAAGCATGGCGATGAAATGGGTTGCCCAGATGGTTCCGCCAAACACAGTCCCGGCGACGGCAAGCCATAGGTTCCGGTGCGCCTTGACGCACTGCCGAGCGCGCGACAACATGAAGACCCCTGCCAGGTTGCCGGCGGTGCAGACGCAGATTGCAACAAGCAAAAGCAGCCAGTTGTGTTGCTCAGTGATACAGGAAACCAGTTGGGACATCAGGACCTCCGGCTGACATCCTTTCATGCCCGTCTGACCCCTGAGTTAGAGAAGTCGATAAAATTTTAAGGATTGATAGTCGAGACTCCTACCAAAGGCCTTGCATCACAGCCTCGGAGAGAGGGACCAAGGTCTGTCACGAAACGGATGAGAGAGTGCTCCGCCACAGTTTTGGCGCCGGGGCCAACAATTTTCGCGGCTGCTGCGATATCTTCTCGTTCAATGCCAACCAGGAACCTTTTAATGAATACACCGCATCAGGCTCTCGGCATTCTTTTCATTGGATTGCTTCCCGTCCTGCTCTCATGCAACGGCAGGACTGCATCGGCGGTGCCGCCCCAACGAACCTGCGCGCCCACGGCGGCTCAGGCACTTGCGGGGAAGCCAAGGCTAACTGATGAAGAAGTTATGCGGTTGACGGGTGCAACCATTGTCCGTCAGATCAGGCCGGACCAAATGGTCACTCACGATTTCAGGGGGAACCGCGTGACCATCGAGACGGATCCAGCAACGGGCCGGATCGTCAGGGCGACTTGTGGCTAGGCGATATTCCTCCATCTGCACCCGCGCGCTTTGCTTTTAGCTGGCTGTAGCCGAGCACACGTCCGTCGAACGGAATGGTCGGCCTCTGTTCCCGCCCCGGCAGCTCAAATCACGGCCGTTGATGGTGCAACCGGAACGAGCCATTCCGATGAAAACTCTACGATAGGACTATTAAGCTAGGAATGTCCTTCAACTGAATGGCTCGACGCTAGCGTGAGGTGGCGCTGAAACCAAAGCTACGCGTTGTGAGAATTTAGGCTGAGACTTTCGATGCGGGCCAGGCGGTGCAGCATCCTGAGGTCAACCAGGAAATCCCACTCCGATGAACAGATACCGATCCGCTAGTCACCTTTTCGGCCCAGGCGCTTAATCCGTTCCACTAACAGTTGGGGATGATAGGGATGGTCAAGCGGCCCGTCTTCGCATAGATCGCCGGCAACAGCCGCGATCTTCTCTACCGTGTGCGTCAATATAATCTTGACCTCCGGTTGTTGTTTGCGAACGAAAGATGACACCGCGAATCCGCTGTCGTCCTTGAGGCCAACGTCCGTCACAACGATATCCACTTTGTGATGTGCGATCGCTTGTCGGGCCTCATCGGCACCCGTTGCCTCAAGAACGCGGTAGCCACACTCGCGCAGATATTGCGCGACCGCTGTCCGCTGGGGCGTATTGCTATCGACCAGCAAGATTGTTTCAGCGATGCTGTGGTCCATCACCGGTAGCTTTCATCAACTCTAACAGCCGTTGAACGGCATCCGAAGCAGGCTTGCTCATGACAAGGTGGCAGAGGTCCTGAGATTGCTCAACCAGATATGCTGCGCCAGAGACGATCGCGATCTTCATGTCGGGAAATTGCTCGCGCACATGGCGGGCGAGATCCAGCCCGTTCTTGTGGCCCGGCATCTGGATGTCGGTCACCAGGAGATCGAAATGCAGAGGATGGCGCAGCAGCTCAATGGCTTCGTCAGCCGAAGATACTTCCACAACTTCCCAACCCAAATCACGAATGCTCTGGGCAAGATCGAGCCGAACCAAGATCTCGTCTTCAGCGATTAGAACGCGAGGAGCGCCGCACGCTTCAATTTCTGTCGCGCTCACGTCATCAGGCGTCATTGCATCCCCTCTTCGGCCGTTGAGGCCAACGAAGAAGTCTTCACAGGACGATTAGTTCCTGCCTACAGCATTTTCCAGTCTGATTACGGCCGCACTCAGTTGAACGGACCAAAGGAGAAGTCTGGCCGCTTTCCGAGGTCCTATCGGCCCCGTCGCTGCGGATACCGATGTGGCAATGGAGCGCTAAGCGCGGCTGTTTAAGGTGCTCGACGTCGGCAGGCGCTGCCGCTGCTTCGGGTGGAGGTCGAAACTCAGATGAGCGTCAGCCTGGTTGGACATCGATGTTGAACTCCAGTTTCTCAACGTTGATTCCCTCCCCTCGACTTTTTGAACGGTCGGATGCAAGCTGCCTCGCGCACGGCGCAGGAAACGCGCCGAGGTAAGTGCAGGCACTTCTAGATAGATCCAGATTGCTATGCGATAGCGTGTTGGCATCTGAAAAGTGGGGCTGGTATGGTCCAGGGGCGTTTTGCACACGCCGCAATCCGCGGAACCTCCAGACGCCGAAGCTTACTTCGATGACATGCGGAAGCTGGAGCACTCAGTCGTTCGTCTCCTGCGTGGAGGGAAGTACAAGGTGGTCGTTGTCTACGATTGGGACCCGGCAACGAGGGGACAAACCGAGCTCGGCACATACACCTTGGAGGACATTGGCCAATTTTCTTGCACGGAAAGAAAGACCGGACCCTAGCCTGCTCATACCTCTGAGCGGCGCTGACCTAGCTCAGGTCAATCGCGGACGCACCAACGGATGCGGCATCTTCGAATGCCATGAAGGAATGCGAGGCCGTCGGTAGTGCGACGTGCGAGGTAGCACAGAAGCAGCAGCGCAGAAGGCTGCGAAGGCCGAATGCCCCGAGTGCTCATCGTCTCTGACTGCCATTGATGGAGCAAGCCCGCTGGCTTCAACCGGCGGACTGTCACTTTATCGTTTGAACCTGCTTAACCCGCCGCCCGTGAGGCGACGGGTTTGAAGGGGAGACACACCATCTGACGAAGCCGTTTGAATGGTGCCAGGGACGCTATGGCTTCGCGTACTCGCCAGATAAACCCCTCTGCTTCTCGCATGTTCCGGCGTCGGACTTCAGTCTGACTAACGAGCCTCTAACGTAGGACCGTTGTGTTTTGGTCTCATCTTAGGGGTGGATGCCTTGGCAAGCTGCTCTAGGTAGGGCGGCAACACCGGAGGCCCGATCATGGATTTCGTCTATGCGCCCGCTCTCATGTGCGGTTCGATCATTCTGGGAATTGCCCTCATCTATTTCGCGCTTAAGTAGATGAGCCTGCTTAGGCTAAGTTGGTCTCGGACCGAGGCTTACTCCGAAAAGCTGATTTGTGCATTGCGAGCAATGCTGGTTCTATGCTCGGCGGCTGGGGGAGAACTAGCCGGGGAATAGCATCGTGCGTATATCAGTGAGCGACAGCATCGACCTTGAGCAACAGGTCCGGATGTTCACCGACGTCATCAAGGATATGAGAGCCAGGCAGACCGAGCCAGCACCCTGTAAACGGATCGCCGACTACGAAGAGATTGTCGGCGAACTCAAGGAAGCCATCGCTGCCACGATATCCGCACGGCTGCACTAGGCTTGCGGAAAATTTGGAGACCCGTGTCGATTTGATTTCCGGGAGGAGATCAGGATGTACCGGACACCGCCCAGTCAGCACGAATTCCTGTTTTGCGTCCGCCAGACGGACGTACTCGGCTGTCTAGTCTCAGGAGCGTCGTGGTTGGCGTTCAACTAAGAGCGATGGGCATCCGAAAGGTAGCTATAGACGTTGCTACTTTAGGTGATCTAGCCGGGACATTGCTGGCGAACTACGTTCGGCGGCATGACAACCAACTCAAGAATTGCTGGTCGCCGAGCGGGGATTGGTGCTGGTGGGATAGTCCTGCTAGGCGCCGTCGTCGCCGGCTCCTATTTCGTGTCTATAGAGCGAAGCAGGCCGAGTAACTGCCGCCCATTCCTGGCGCAGCTATCGTGTCGCCTGCCCGCTGGAGTGAGCGTAAAAGGCCAACGCTTGCGGCTCAATCCCGACGAACGTCGAGATAAGGAAACCGCCGATTCCTCGTTTAGCGAGCGGTGGTTATAAAAGGGCGCACCTCAGGATCGGGTGCTGGGGCCGGACCACCGGCACGTATTCCATCACGAAGGCCCAGCCTGTTGCGATGCCCACCACGCCTTCAACGTGACGACCGCCCCTTCCAGATTATTCGCGGAGAACGACAACCTAGCCATGGCATCCTACATCTACCCTTTGAGGCACTTGCCACCCTGAGGATCCCGCTCGGCGATGGAGTTGCCTCGTCATCGCTGCCGGAATCAACGTCGGAAGGCATGAACAGCTGGCAAGGAGATACGGGCCGCCGGGTGGAGATAACCAGAGTAGAGCGGGCGAATGAGAACGGCCGAATAGAACCTCATGGCCGTCCTCGGGATCCCGCTAAAGTAGATTTCGAAGCCCGACATGATGACCACACCGACCTTCGGCATCACGCGTCTATTAAAATCATGCCACGACGGCGGCCGTTGTCTTTGAACCCCTGAGGGCGTTCAAGCTCCAGATCCCGGGCCCGGCCGCGAATATGTAGAGAAAGATGATGCAATACAACATAGCGGGTTCGCCATGGTTGAGAACCGGGAAGAAGCCACCCGAGCCATGCGCGATAAAATAGGCGAACGCTATCAGGCCGGACAAAATGAACGCAACCGGCGGGGTAAAAAGGCCAAACACCAGAAGGAATCCATCGGACGGCGGCGTGCGCGGATAAGAGTTGCTAGAATGGGGTCAGAACAAGGTAGTTGCCGTCCTCCCCTCACAGCATTGCAAAATGCCAAGGTGATGTGGTTGTAGCCCCCAGGACGGAGAAGACGGCAAAATGAAAGACAGGGTGATTAATGGCGGAGGCGGGGCGCGAAGCCGCTATCCAATGGACTGATCTTCTGTTTCCTCGGCAGGCCATATTGCGAAAGTCAGCGATGTCCGCCTTGATGGGATCTGAACCGACGGCCCCGCTATTCCTATTTTCGCTTGGTGACAGATTGTCTATGCAGAGCAAGATCTTGGTTCGGCAGGACGGATGTGAACCGGCGACTGACAGCCAATGATTCACTCGCGAAGCTCTGGCTTTTGCGAATGAATTTCGCGACAGAGATTCCCCCTAAAATTCAGCGGCGGCGATATTGACTCGAATGTTAGGAATTTCGCGACAATGCGGCCAACAGTTCGGCCAGTTGATCGGCTTGGGCGTCGTCCAGCTTGTCGCCTAGATGTCGCTGAATCGCCGCCGCATAGACGTTCCACATGCGCGCCTGCATGGCCCGGCCGTCCTCGGTGATGATGACCCATCGACCCCGTCCATCCTCGGAAAACACCTCGCGCTGAACAAGACCGGCCTTGTCTATTCGGTCGAGAAGCCGGGAAAGATTGTGCTGCGCCAAGAGGGTGCGCTCCTCGATCTCGTAGGGCCGCAAGCGACCACCCTCGGCCCGCGACAGCTCCAGCAGCACGTCATACCAGCCAAGCGGCG
>NZ_PVBK01000035.1:0-15462 GCF_002968535.1 Neorhizobium sp. T7_12
TGCCGAAAACCCGCTCCGGCAAGATCATGCGCCGCATCCTGCGCAAGATCGCAGAGGACGACTTCGGCGCGCTCGGGGATATCTCGACGCTTGCCGATCCCGGCGTGGTCGACGACCTGATCGCCAAGCGGCGGGATTGAACAGGCCGCAGCGCCCGACGAGGCGCAGACGATATCGAAACTGAGAAGTGAAATTGAAATTACTCGGTCCCCCAAGGGGAACGAAAGACACGGCCATCGCATCTCCGGCCGTGTTTGGTTCCATTTTTCCTGCAGAGAGGCCGGGCTGAAACCGATCCGTAACATCGTTCGGAGACAAGTTCCGCTACGCTGGGCGCCGGTGTTGCAACAGATTATGATACGGTTCTTACAACTCGTCGCGCTTCGACTACGCCGCTGGTTCACTGTCCTCGATTACAATGCCATCAACCGGCGGCCCAACGCGCATGCTACTTGAGACATGGCGCCAAAGGGCGGAGATCCCCAGACGCCTTCCCGGGTTGTCTTTCCGAACTGACAAATTCGCAGCCAGGCCCATCAGCGTTGATCGAGCAATTTGATCTGGAGATCTTCCCAGTGCTCTCTGAATGCCTCCCGCGCTGTATCGTAGTGGCGGCTTCTCAAGCTGCTGATGAGCCTTTCGTGTTCTTCCGCCATTTCGTCGGCAGTGGTGTAGAAATCTTGCCGTTGCACGAGGAGAAGCTCGATCTCGCCTTCAAGTCCTGAGTAGGTTCGCTTCAGCCGGGCGCTGCCACTAGCGGCGATGATCGCCCGGTGGAAGTCTCTATCCGCAGTCACCAGCAGTGACTTGTCGGAGGATAGCGTTGAAGTATGCATAACCTCGACCGCCTCCAGCGCCTCTGATGGGATGACCCCGGTCAACACGATCAGACGAATGGCCTCGCCCTCAATGGCGCCGCGCATGCGCGTGATATCGACGATGTCGTCTGGGCCAAATTCAGGCACCATAAAACCGCGGTTAGGTATCTGACGCAGCAGGCCCTGCGTGACGAGCACCTGGGCTGCCGTACGGAACGTGTGCCGTGAGGTCGAATGATCCTCACACATCTTCACGTCACGTAGGAACTCGCCGGGTCGGAAATCTCCCGACAAGATGCGCTGTCGCACGGCGTGGGTCAGTATTTCCACCGCGCTCGCGGGTAGGGGTTCGAGGTTCGTCTCAGCAGTTTCCGTTTGATTCGTGAGGTACTCTGGCGGCATGGCTCTGGCTTCGGTGGCGATTGTGTTCCCATACTTACGCCATATGCGGCGGCTCAGAACAAGGGAGATGAACTGTGGCTTCCGGCCGCTGCGTGTCGGGCCTCAAATCAGCACGGACCGAAGCGCTTTATCGATGCCCTCGATCAGACGCGTCGCGTTGGCCGATGTAAAGATGAGCGGTGGTCGGATCTTTAGGATATGGGCATCCGCTCCCGTCGCGGAAATGAGAATGCGCTGGTCGCGCAAGGCATTGACGACTGCAAGGGCACGGTCCATGTCTGGCGTTTTCCGATCCCGATCCTTAATAAGTTCGACGGCGAAATAGAGACCGGTCCCTCGAACATCGCCGACGAACTCGTAATTCTTCTGGAGGTCACGGAGGCCATGTAGAATTTCGCCACCGAGGTTGGCGGCGTTGTCCATCAATCCCTCCTCGATGATCGTGTCAAGCACGGCCCTCGCAGCCGCGATGGCGACCGAGTTACCGCCGAACGTGTTGAAATAGCGCATGCTGGATCCGAAATCGGCGACGAGTTCGGGTCGAAGGACTACGCCGGCGACGGGATAGCCGTTGCCCATGGGTTTTCCCATGGTGACGATGTCCGGATCGACCTTGTGACGGCTGTGACCCCAAAGATGGGTTCCGGTCCGCCCAAATCCCGATTGCACCTCATCGGCGATGAACAGACCGCCGGCCTTGCGTACTATCTCCGCTACCGGCGCCAGAATGTCGGTCGGATCGACATAGAGACCATCGGAGGAGAAGGCGGAGTCGACGATGAAGGCCGCAAGGCCGCCGCCATGCTGCTCTATGTCTGCGATCTGCCGCGTGACATCCTCCGCCATCCGGCGGCCGATTTCCTCGACGGGCAGCCGATAAGAATCTGGCGCAGCGACCGTCCGAAGATAAGGATCAAGGGCCGACTTCCTACCGAGTGACGGCGAGATTGCCGCGACCGCTCCGCTGTTACCGTGATAGGCTTCGGCCGTGACGATGACACCGGTTTTGCGAGTGTGATAACGTGCGATCCGCAAGGCGAGGTCGTTGGCTTCCGAGCCGGTACATGTGAACATCGCGCATCCGGTCCGGCCGAGTTCGCCGCCGAACGTACTGATCAGGGCCTCGGCGTAGTCCAGCAGGGGCTCCTGCATATAGCGCGTGTGGGTGCAGAGGATTTCGAGTTGCTTCTGGATTGCCTCGACCACACGCGGATGAGAGTGACCTAGCGATGCTACATTGTTGTAGGCATCGAGGTATTCGTTACCGTGCTTGTCATAGAGGAAGACGCCCTTGGCACGAGAGATCTCCACCGGCGACTTGTAGAAGAGCCGATAAGCAGGCCCGAGCAACCTTTGCCGTCTAGCGACATGGGCCAGATCTTCACTCGTGAGATGAGACGTGTCCTGAGGGTTGAAGCCATTAGGCATGTCGCCACGGTATCCTTTTGGCAGGGTGGTCGCTTGCTTGAACATGACATTCCTATCGTGTCAGAAGATCGGAGATCTGAGCGGTCGAAATCGAGTGGAACCACTCCAGGTGGGCCCAGCCGGCCTCGGTATTGCGCAGAATGTAGCGGCTGTTGTCGGGGAAGATTTCGGCGCGCCAGCACGTGAGTAGCGCACGGGCCGCAAGACGGGCCATCGACAGGAAGGGGATGAGCCGCAGTTCCTCGTCAGTGAGTTCGGCGTGGCGGAGATAGCCGCGCAGAACGTCGCGCGGCTCGTCGAACAGGTCACGGCGGTTCCCGTAGCCAATCGTCTTTGGCATCTGATTCATCAACGCGGTAGAGACATCGACCGCGATGGCGGTACGGACTGCATCTCCGAAATCGATAACGCCAGTCAGGAACTGCGGGGTGGCGTGATCAACGACAAGGTTCGAGGTATTAAAGTCGTTGTGGAGCACTTGCCGCCGGCATAGGTCCAGACTCGGCTTGATTTCGGCAAACCGCTCGAGTGCCCGGATCGTCCAGGCCTGCTTGCGACCCTCCGGAATAAAGCTCAATAGATTGGAGAGAGCGAGCAAATGGGTAACATCCCATGCTAGCGCCCGGTCGTCTGCAGGGTGAGAAAAATCGGCCATGGAATGACGCAGCTTTGCCAGGATCTCGCCGATCCGTTCGCGCTGTGGGGACGTGGAAGTCGTTCGGTCAAGTGGAGTACCGGGGAGGAAGGTGACTAGCCGCACCGCTCGCCGCTCGCCGGCACTGGTGGTGACGATGGGCAAATCCGCTCCGTCGACGTCGCGATGTGCACGAGGGATTGGGAGGTCAGGAGCTCTTTGCTCGATATGACGCATCAGCGCTACCTGGAAATCGAGCTCCTCCAGCCGCTCAGACGGATGGGCGATCTTTAGCACGAACTTCCCCTGGTGCCCGCAGTCAAGGAGGAAGGTGTCGTCTTTTTCGGTCTCGAAGCGGGTGGCCGAGCCACGCGCGCCGTATAGTCGTTCAGAAATTACTTCGGCTTCCGCTGCGCCGACGGGACAGCATGCTTGGGAAAGCTCAGAGACGCAAGCTGGCCGAAACTGTTGATTGTCGCTCATCGTCCATCCTATTCAGATCCCGCCCTGAGATAGGCAGCTCGACGGCCGGAATATCTCATATTTTCTGATTGTACAACAATCCTACGGCGATTCAAGCTCTTTTGTCGCCTTGCTCGGTGACTTCCTGCCCACGGATGGGTGGCAGTGTAGGAGAGCGTTCCGATCAACCCGCAATAAATCCCGAATATTCTCACTGTTTCGGCGAGTCAGTGGGTGCCTTGTCGTTGTTGAACGGAGGCCTGCCCACGAGTGGCGGCCAAGCAATGTCAAGTCGAGAACTAGCGATTGTTGTACAATTAGGTTGCTATCGCGGCGACCTTATGCTTATGTGCTTAGGCCGGTCGGAATGCAGGAAGGGAACGAAGTGCTCCGACAGGATTCGCTCATGGCAAGAAATAGGGGTGAGATGAAACTGAACAGACACAAACTCTTGAGCGTATCGGTGTTGTCGCTGCCGCATTGCGGCCTACCGGCGCCGCGGCCTCCTTCGTGCCCGAACTGGCTCAACGCTCCGACAGAGCTCACCGAGATTGCTCCCAACAGCCATCGACCTTTCGTTTTTCGGGAGTCCTCCCAACGGTGGAGAAGGTCGATTTCGTGATCGAGTGCAATCTGCTTTTGGTCGGCTACGACTATCTGGCGACGTTCATCACGCCCGGAATCAGCGTGTGCCGAGTTGGACATGGACCGCTTGCTCGAGCTGGATGGCGTAACTGACAAGTACTTCAGTTTATGGTGTTGAGATCGCCGTTTTCTAGGAGAATCCGCCGCTATATCCGACGCTCGTATAGTAATACCGCAAATGTCGACGGCAACGTACTGGCACCGTAGCCGGAGAATAACAGCCATCTCCTCCGACCCAAAGCATCAGTGACTATATTCCTGCATCGTCCATATGATGATCCGTAAAGGCACAACGTGCCGTGAAAAGTGAAAGGAACACACGCTATGACTGCCTTCCGACCAAAGTTCATCACCTTTGACTGCTACGGCACGCTGACTAACTTTGACATGGCCGGCGCCGCGCGTCGCGTCTACAGTGAGCGCCTCTCGCCAGAGGCGATGGTTTCCTTCATCGAGGCTTTTCGAGGCTACCGCCTAGACGAGGTTCTGGGTGCATGGAAACCTCTCGTCGAGGTCGTGCACAATTCCATCGAGCGTAGCTGCAAACGCATCGGCATCCAATTCAAACCGGAGGACGCCCAACTTATCTATGATGAAGTTCCAACCTGGGGTCCGCACGCGGACGTCCCGGCGGGACTGGTCGAGGTCGCCAAGGAAATTCCACTGGTCATCCTCTCTAACTCAATGAACAATTTGATCATGTCAAATGTAGAAAAGCTTGGCGCCCCCTTTCACTGCGTGATCACCGCCGAAGAGGTTGGCGCCTACAAGCCGCTGATGAAGGGCTTCGAATACATGCTCGACAAGCTCGGCTGCGGCCCCGATGATATCACTCATGTGTCCTCCTCGTTCCGCTATGATCTGATGACGGCTTATGATTTGGGGATTAAGAGCAAGGTCTGGGTTAATCGCGGCCACGAGCCGGCCAATCCCTTTTACGGATACACCGAGATCGCTGACATCGGCGGCTTGGCTGCAGCCGTCGGCCTGGCTGCGCCATTGTCAAAAGCCGTTTGATCTGGGTGATTGCGAAGGTCGGGAGCGGGTCGCTTGACCCGCCCCGGCATAGGATCGCTGACTAGGTATTCCCGCAGAGCAACGGCGGTTCTCTCTCCCGCGCGCGCTCTGGCGTGGAGTCGTAGAATCCTCCCCAGCAGATCCACGCTTCACCGGGTCTTTCGGAATCCTTCGACATTAACCGCAGTAAGTCGGCATCAGCAGAATCGTCCGCAACCAGATCCCCTTGGCCCTGGAGGAGAGCGTTCTTCCCGTCAACTACGTCACCATCCGGTCAGGCCTCAAGGTCGACCAATGTGACTGATCACTTGCCGAGCGCCTTCGTACCTACCAGCTTGCTTATGCCACGGCATCCAAAACGCGAATCGTTGCAGGTTCAAAAGCTCCTCGACCGCACGAAGCTCTCGGTGACCGAGGAGCTGGCCCTGCGGCCATAGCGGCTGATCGACAGCCCGGCGGCGTCGATTTCTGGGGTGCGCTCGCTGACCAAGTCTGAAACCACTCGCGCCGACCCGGTGCTCATGGTCCAGCCAAGAGTTCCATGCCCGGTGTTCAGGTAAAGGCCCTTGATATTCGTGGGACCGACCACCGGAGTGCCGTCCGGCGTCATGGGGCGTAGGCCGGACCAGAAGCTCGCCTTTGAGACGTCTCCGCCAGGAAACAGCTCGGTTACCGAATGCTCGAGCGTTTTCCGCCGAGCCCGTGCGAGGTCGTTCGTGTAGCCCGAGATCTCGGCCATGCCTCCGACGCGGATGCGGTCGCCGAGACGCGTGATGGCGATCTTGTAGGTCTCGTCCATCACGGTCGACTCCGGCGAACGAGAGGGGTCGTCGATCGGAATCGTCAAGGAGTAGCCCTTGACCGGATAAACCGGGAGATGGATGTCGTGAGGCTTCAGGAGGAGCGGCGAATAGCTTCCCAACGCTACGACGACGGCATCGGCGGGAACCCGACCGCTGCCGGTTACGACGCCGCGGACGCGACCGGACTCTACGTCGAGGCCCTCTATCGTCGTCCCGTAGGAGAAGCGAACGCCAAGTTCGGCCGCCTTCTTCTCAAGCGCGTTGGTGAACTTGAAGCAGTCGCCGGTCTCGTCCTTCGGAGTGAGGAGACCGCCCACGATCTTCTCGCGGACGTGTGCCAGAGCGGGCTCGTAGCGAATGCATTCGTCACGATTGAGAACCTCGTGAGGAATTCCATCCGCCGCCAGCGCCACTACGTCGTTTGCGGAGGCGTCTAGCTGCTGCTGGGTCCTGAAAAGTTGCAAGGTTCCCTGCATGCGTTCGTCGTAGGCGATTCCGGTCTCTTGACGCAGTTCCGCCAACGCCGAGCGACTGTAGTCTGAGAGGCGGAGCATGCGGCTCTTGTTGAGAGCGTACTTCTCATGGGTGCAGTTCGACAGCATCTTCAGCATCCACGACAGCATGGCAGCGTCGAACTTTGGACGGAGTATCAGTGGCGCGTGCTCCATGAACATCCACTTCAGAGCCTTCTGCGGGATGCCAGGTGCGGCCCAGGGCGAGCAGTAGCCGAAGGAAACCTCGCCTGCATTGGCGAAGCTAGTCTCCAGAGCTGGCCCGGACTGGCGATCAACGACGACCACCTCGTGACCTGCCTTCGCAAGCTGATATGCGGACGTGACGCCGATGATGCCGGCGCCGAGAACTGCGACTTTCATATTATCCTCGAGGAGAAGGGGCTCTTCCAGCCGTTAGCGATATTGGCGGTGATAGCGGTGGCCGAGGCCGGTGAGGATTTCGTAGGAGATAGTCCAGGCGTCGCGCGCGACGTCCTCCAACGTCTGGTTGGGCCCGAGGACTTCGACAAGGCTGCCGAGCCGGATTCTGCCAAGGGGCAGGGCGCTGATGTCGATCGTGATGCTGTCCATCGAGACGCGGCCGACGATCGGCAGTCGCACGCCTTCGAAGTAGACCGCGCCACGGTCGCCCAAGGAACGTGGCAGCCCGTCCGCATAGCCGGCCGCGATGGTCGCCAGTCTGGTCTCCCTGGAGGCGACATGGATGCCGCCGTAGCCGATCTTGGCGCCGGCCGGAACCGTCCGGGTCTGTACAACTGCGACGTCGAGGCGGACGACCGGCTCCATCGGATGCATATCGTCCGCATACGCGCCGCCGTACAACACGATGCCGGGCCGGGCGAGGCCAAGGCGATAGGGCCTGCCGAGCAAGATTCCTCCGGAATTCGCGAAGGACAGTTTGTAGCCAGGAAATTCGTCGGCGATGGCTCGGAACGTTTCGAGCTGTTCCAAGTTCTGAACGCTCTCTCCGTCATCCGCCGACGCAAGGTGGCTCAGCAGGAAGAGGATCTCGACGTTGTCACCTAAGGCGATCTCCTTGACGAGCTGAGAGCGCTCTTCAGGTGGAAGCCCGAGCCGTGACATGCCAGTGTCGAATTGCACCGCCGCCGGCAATCGTCGTCCGAGCCTGCGCGCGGTCCTTGCCCAGTTCCGCCATTGATCGATCGAGTTGATGACCGGGACGATGTCCTCGTAGGCGCATATGTCCTCGTTGCCCGGTTGCAGCCCATTAAGGACAAAGACCTGTGCATCTTGCGGCAGGGCTGGGCGAAGTTTCGTGGCCTCCACGAACTGCGCGACGAAGAAATGCCGGCAGCCACGCTCGTAGACGGCCTTCGCCACACGTTCCGCCCCGAGACCGTAAGCGTCGGCCTTGACCACCGCGGCGGCGCCGCCAGGCCCCGCCAGGTCGGAGAGCGCTTCGTAGTTGCGCCCGAGCGCTTCGAGATCGAAGGTGAGATAACCGGAAGCGCCCTCGACGCTACCGACTTCATCGACCTGCAGTTCGCTCAATCTCACTGTTTGCAAAGTCTCGATCCCCGTACCTGCGTATGCCGGAAACATATTGAAATAATCGTCGAATATCCCATCAAAGAGTATTTGATTGTGCGAAAATTCTATGTTCTGAAGAGGAATATACGAGGCTTTGAAAGAATCCGCCGTGGTATCTTTGGACACTATCGACCGTAACGTCATCAGGCTCCTTCGCCTCAACGCCCGGACCTCGAATGCAAAGCTGGCCGAGGAAGTCGGACTGTCTCCTTCCGCCTGCCTGCGACGAATCCGCATCATGGAAGAGGCGGGCGTGATCAGGGGCTACACCGCGCTCGTGGACACTTCCAACGTGGAGTCCTCGATCGCGGTCATCATCAATATCACGCTGGAACGCCAGACCGAGGAGCACCTCGACCGCTTCGAAGCTGCGGTCCGGAAGTTCCCCGAGATCCGCGAATGCTTTCTGATGACGGGAGGGTCGGACTACCTTCTGCGTGTCGAGGTGGCGAACGCAGGAGATTTCGAAAGGATTCATAAGGAGATCCTTTCGACGTTGCCGGGTGTGCTGCGCATTCACTCGAGCTTCTCGATCCGGAATGTGCTTGCCACGAAGCCGAAGCGCCTGTGAAAAAATGCTTCGCTCACCTCGACCTATTCAGCGCGCCTTGTAGCCTACAGATGGGCGCCAATGGTCGAAAGCAGTCGATTTGTCAGTAGAACGGAAAAGTTCTGCGCACGGTAAATTTCGCGAAAGTGTTACGCTATCCCGATTTGTCGGCACAAGGCTGCGGGCGCCTCGTATGAACTCCACGGAGGAGGGTGATGAGTTGGAAGACGCGCTCTTTGACTTCCTCGTCGAACGGCAGCGGCGAGCCCGTTGATCTCGCGCTCGATGTCGAACGAAGCATCCATCCGTTGACGCGTCTAATGCATGGCCGAATCAGTGCGGCGCCACGATTGGCATTCGCAGCGATGTCAGCGAGCACAAAGAAATTGCCTCGCGCATGCGACCAGCAAGGCGCCTGCGTCAGCGGAGCCGCATTGCGATAAACCTTGAACAACGGACATGTGCCACTGTCAAAATAAACCATCAAGTGTAGAGCGAAAAATAGAACGTCGTCGGGCGACCTCTGGATTTGTACAGCTTGATGCGCGCAACGCAACAGAACGCGGCAATGCGGTAGGACCACTATCGCCGCCGCTGCCGCGATTGCTCGCAATACAGAAGGGTTGCGCCAATTGTCGGAGCGTGCGCGGGTCGAGCAGCGATACCTCTAGCTCTCTGTTTTAAGCGCATGCTTGACGCGGAAAATGGTGATCCCCACAGATCCCACAACCACGGGAATAGCGACAAGCATGATCAACGGATTTAGATGAAGCCCTACGTGGTCTACCGTTTCATATATAAGTTTGAGCAAGCTCAGCAAGTAATAGCTAATTGCGATCATAGAAAAGCCTTCGACCGCGCGCTGGATCTTGACCTGCGTCGCGGCGCGATTGGCCATCGCCTGGATCTGTGTGGCGTTCTGGAACTCAATCTCGACCTGGATCCGGGTTTGTAGCAGGTCGAGCAAGTGCATCGCGGCACTCGATAGGTGCTCAAGCCTCAACGCGGTTGCTTCGCAGGTACGCACCGCAGGCTTGAACCGTCGCTCCACGAAGGTACCGAAACGTTGAAAGCCGGGGACATGGGTTTCCCGTAGAAGGGCTATCCTCTCTTCAACGATTTTGGCGTAGGCAGCGGTTGCGCCAAACCTGTTTCTGGCCTGCGCGGTGGCTGAAATGATATGCGACGATAGAACAGTAATCTCCTCAAGCAATTGCTTGTGCTGGTCTGCAGGCGTCCCCAAGTTGCGATTGGTCAGCCTAACGAGTTCAGCGTCATACTCGCCCAGAAGCGGGGCGA
The DNA here is from genome assembly GCF_002968535.1 of Neorhizobium sp. T7_12. Classification (NCBI taxonomy): domain Bacteria; kingdom Pseudomonadati; phylum Pseudomonadota; class Alphaproteobacteria; order Hyphomicrobiales; family Rhizobiaceae; genus Neorhizobium; species Neorhizobium sp. T7_12. The sequence continues at coordinate 10,125 of NZ_PVBK01000035.1, forward strand.
GACGACGCGCCTCCGGCAACCCGAGCAGCGCCATTGACCTATAGGTTTCGATCTCAACGATGCGACGTACCATGCGCCCCAGGCGATGTGCATTCAGATCCTTGTTGAACAGAATGATCCTGCTTGAATTGTCCGCTCGAACACGAAAGTCGGAGCACACCTGCGCCGCCCCGCCGCCGATTGATGACGCGGCGGTATCGCCGAAGTCGAGGGCTTTCAGAACCGTTCCAAGCAGATCAGGAGGGTTCCCGAGAACAAGAATACTCACGCGGCAAACGAGCAAAGGAGAACTCAACCCTGCTAGGCGCGCAAAATCACCTTCACACAGCTCGGCGTCCGGCCAACGCTCGGGCTCGCTGGCCAGTTTTCGGACCCGCGTCACCGTGACGAACTCAGTGTGCCGTTCCACTCTAACTGAAATTCCACCCTCGGCCTCGAGACTATCGTGGAACTCCTTGATTACGCCATCCGACGGCAGGAAAGCGACGTGCTCTACGATCGCCGGACCGGTGAAATAAATCGACGGTCGAGCGTGAAGCTCAGAGTTGAAGTCTACCGTCTTCTGTTCAAAAATAGCTGGACTGGAGACCTGTGGTGTGGAAGCAGACGCCGTTGGCGAGAATGCTTCCTCAGCGCCCTTTGAAATCATTTCCGTCGTCCTCATTCCGTAAAAGCACACCCACTGGCGAACCTATATGAAGCGAATGCCATCAATTTGAAAAGCCCCGCCGGCGCGGAAAGAATCTGCTGATCCTGCTTGGAGTCCGAGCGCTTTTCGGTCGATTTGTGAGCAAGCCAGCTTTTCGCGCCGTCGTTTTTACCCGCTCGATGCCGGGCGGGATAGGCGCCTTGTAGACTTTGGATCTTGAACCGTAGGTAGCCACCACTAGGCGACCTGAGGCAGGATCATTCTCCAGCGTGACCCTGCCATCTCGGTAATCATGCGTGAATGGCTAGGCCGGGCGCGATCTGGCGCACGATGGCCGCCCGTGTTCGTTGCCTGACCTCTCGACGTTCGGATTTCGCTTGATGAGATCGAAAAAATCTTCTGTCAGCAACATGTGCCTGCCCGGCCAGCGCCGGGCAGGCCAAGCGCTGATCGTCTACAGGGGTGAAGATTGGGGTCTGACTCACATTTGATGATTTCAAGTCGAAGCTGGGTGCGGCTATCAAAAGGAGTCAGCACCATGGCGACCAAATTTCGTTTGTCATCCCTGATCCCGGCCGGATTGATTGTAGAGCGTTCCGACGAGAGCGACGGGGTTATCATTGTTTTAGCGCGGGCTGCCACCGGTCGGCGTTCCTGCTCTTTGTGCAAACGTGTGTCTGATCGTATTGATAGCCGTTCCGTCCGGATTATTGCCGATTTGCCCTGCGCTGGCACTAAGGTTCAATTACGGCTGTCGGCACGACGCCTTGTTTGTGAGATGACATTCTGCCGTCGCCGGATTTTCGTCGAAAGGCTTGGTGAGCTTGTCGTCCTTTGTGAGAGAGGATATGAGAATTGCAGACGTCCAACAGCGATCGGCGTGGTTTACTGACCGAAGCTGAGACTGATCACCGCGCCAAATTGTAAATCTCGGCAAGGTCGCTTAGATCCCAATTGCCGCCGGACAAGACCGCACACACTTTCTCATCTGGCCTCACGTCTATGCTGCCTGCCAACAGTGCTCCTATTCCGATGGAGGCGGCTGGTTCCGCGATCAATTTCGCATCCTTAGCAAGGGCACACATTCCGGCGATGATGTGTTCGTCTTCAACAAGAACAATCTCGTCGACATACTTTTCGATAATCGGGTACGGATTTTGACCCGGTACGCTTAACCTCAAACCGTCCGCAATCGTATTCTTTAACGGAAGCGATGTGCGTTCCTTATTTTTGCGGCTGTAAAAGTATTTCGGCGTCAAGGCAGGCTCTGCGCCGATAACGCGCACTGATGGCTTGGTTTCTTTTATCGCAGTGGCGATGCCCGAGATCAGCCCTCCACCGCCCAAGGGTACGATAACTGTGTCCACATCTTCCAAGTCTTCGAGGATCTCACACCCGATCGTTCCCTGACCAGCCATTACGACAGGGTCCTCGAAGCCGTGAATAACCGCATAATTGTTTCCTTCACCGATCTCGTAGACTTTTCTCCATCTAGCAGCGTTGTCACCATCAAAAAGGATGACTTCCGCGCCAAGGGCTTCTGTATTGGCGATCTTGATTTTTGGTGTGGTGACCGGTAGCACCAAAATCACTTTTACGCCAAGCATCCTCGCGGCATAAGCAAGCGCCTGGGCGTGGTTGCCCGACGAGGTCGCAATGATCCCGTTTGCGATCTCTTCTCGGGGGAGCGAGAGAACCTTGTTCAGGGCGCCGCGGATCTTGAATGCGCCAGTGATCTGCAGGGTTTCCGGCTTGAGGTAGAGCTGACAGCCAGCAGCTTTTTCGATTTTGTCGGCACGCAATAGCGGCGTGTGTCTGACATGCGGTTTTAGTCGTTGCTGAGCTTCACGGATGTCCTGAATGGTGGGATAGCTGCGCATTGTCATTCCTCAAAAAACTGGAAGAAAGTGCCGACGTTACCAGATATTGCGTTCTGATAGATTTTGCTGGCGGTCGTATTGTCTTGTATGGCCATCCCTGTGGAATCGAAGATCGTTATTTCATCATCACTTTCTCGTCCCGGCTTCCTTCCCAGCAGTACCTCACCGATTTCGCCGTGGATGTCGTCCTTGGCAATTATGTTTTTATTCAGCGGGTGCCAAGTCTCGCCTTTTTCCGTGCATTGAGAAAGCGAGTCGACAATGATTTTGGCGTTTCGAAAAAGCTCCGGATCCAGCTCCTGTTTGCCGCGTTGATCCGTGCCGATTGCAACGATGTGCGTACCGGATTTTACCCATTCCGCTTCCACAAGCGACCCTTTTCCTCTGGTCGTTGTAATCAAGATGTCGGCCCGTCCGACAGCCTCCTTCTTCGAGCTTGCGACGGTGACGGGAATCCCGAATTCACGCTCGATATCCGCCTTGTATTTGGAACTTGTTTCGTAGGTGCTGTCCCAGGCGTGAATCTCTTCGATCTTCATGATCTCGTTGATCGCCCGGATTTGCATTCTTGCCTGATTGCCTGTGCCAATCGACGCGATCGTTCTGGAGTTCTTTCTCGCCAGTGCTTTGACGGAGACGGCTCCCGCCGCCCCGGTTCTAAGGCCAGTGATCAAGCTACCATCCATGATACAAATCAGCGCACAGCTCCTGGCATCGAACAGGAGAATGGTGCCCATGCTATTCGGCACGCCGTGTTCTACCGGGTTGTTCGTGAAGCCCCCGGAATGCGCCTTCATGGAGATGATTTCAGCGACCTTATGGTAGCCAAGCTTGAAGTCGATCTCGCCACGCAGGGAGGGCAGATGAATCCCGATATAGTCGGGCTGCTCCACCTGATCGCTGCTGAAGGCCCTGTAAGCCTCTTCGACCGCGCCGATGACTTCCATCATGCCGATAAGCCGTCCTACGTCATTCTTCTTGAGCAGCAGCGTTTTCATGCGTGACCTCTACCTCAACTCGTCGGATGCCCTCGGCGCATCACGATCTGAGCCGCACCAAAGATAGTGGGTCCGGTGGGATCTATTGGTCGTATTCGTGAAGCCCCAAGCAGATTGTTTCAAATCGCATGGCAATTTTGGCAGAGAGTTCCGGCAGGCTCCTTTTCGGAGCTTGAGCGGTGTGTTGGCAATATCCGGTCACCTCCATGCTGACATCGGCGAAGGATTGGGAGCTGATCCTGTCGATCCCACTCGCTGCCAATCGACTCCGCCCTGCCGGGAGGTGGGCTGGCTTTCGGCGCACTGCATGAATTTGCAGGCGGCGGGTCTGGCACGGTGGATGGTGCGGCGGCAGCCCTGTCTGCGACGGTTACTATTGCTGACAAGATGAAGGGTGGGATACCTTTCGACGAGCGATGATCTCCAGGCGCGGAAGCGATCAAGCGACTCTTCTAACAAGCGCGCCCTCCAGATAGAGCAGTCGTCTCGTGATACCACCAGTCCGCGTAGTTCCGCCTTCGCGAGCGAGGGTTGAGTTCCGCGAGATGGTCGGGCTGTGGAAGGGGCAGCCCCGACGCGCATATAGATTTGTTTAAGGAGCAGGCGCCCTTCTTTTTCCGACGGCTTCCGATATCGGCAGATGTGGTTCCTGCGGATATGCAGGCCGACCTGGTGCGTCTTATGAAGGAAATGCCGCTGAAGCCCTTCGGTTTTCATGGCTACGAAGGCAAGCGGCGCGTTGTCTCCTTCGGTGGGAAGGTTGGCGCTTTCATTGCCGGCCGAACAGGTTTGGACGAGATAGATTATATAAAGGAATGTGAAGTCGCCGAAGCTCCAATCACGAGATAGCGTAAAGGAACCTTGGTGACGGCCCTATCATAGGGCGAGGGGTGGCAAGGGGGAGTACTCGGTCTAGCTTTGCGCGTCGCAACTATCGCTATGCGATCGTCGACTATCGCGGGAAAACACTCTCTTTAATTGGGACTTTTGCGAATTCGTCAGGCGGTGGCTTTCAGCAGCCATGCGTCATGGTTCTTCAGGAAGGTCTTGAGGCGATCAGCGTAATCATGTGTGACGGCCTCGCGGACGCTTTGGCGCGCTGCCAGTGCCTTTCGCCATGCCGTCACGCGGGGCAGCGCGTCGAACGCGCCGGTCGGCGCGATGGTGTCGAACACATCGAAATAGCGGAAGATCGGCGCAAAGACCGCATCGACCAGACTGAACGCCGCGCCGGCGAAGAATGGCCCGTCGCCCAGCTCGGCTTCGACACGGCCGAACTTGTCGATCAGGGCGTTGCGCTTGGCCTCGTAGTTTTCGGAATCCTTGGCGGTCTCGAAGCCCCAGAGGTCCGAGAGGATCGATGAGCCGAATTCGATCCAGCCACGATGCCTCGCCCGCGTCAGCGGATCGGTGGGATGGAGGCGCGCGCCGGGCTGCGTTTCTTCAAGATACTCACAGATCACGGCGCTTTCGAACAGCACGATGTCCGTGCCACCGTCCTGTTTGACGATCAGCAGGGGCACCTTGCCGAGCGGGGAAATGGCAAGGAACCAGTCCGGCTTTGCGGCCAGATGGACATAGCGGCGCGTGAACGGCACGCCCTTCTCCGTCAGGGCGATCGCGGCCCGCTGCACGTAGGGGCAGAGGTGATGGCTGATGAGGGTCAGCTTTACGTTGGACATGGTGAAATCTCCTTGGGCAGATCAGCGAAGGGAGGGGGAGGGGCGGAGTGCATGGCGGCCGTCGCCAAGCAGAAATTGCGCGATAGACAGGACGATGAGGTAGAGTGGATATTCCCAACCGCCGTTCGG